>JADJGC010000023.1:0-600000 GCA_016708315.1 bacterium | reverse complement strand
CAATCCATAAATTAGGAGGTTCCGTCGCAGTACGGCAGCCGCTCCCATGGGCCGATACTTGATTCCTTTCAAGGCAAGCGGAATCAGAGCCACGATAATCAGCGCATTGAAAATCACGGCGCTAAGAATTGCGCTCTGCGGTGACTCAAGCTGCATGACATTGAGCTGTGCCAAAGGTCCAACCGATCCGGCAGTAGCATACAACACACTGAACATCGCCGGCACGATGGCAAAGTACTTGGCCACGTCATTGGCGACGCTAAATGTCGTTAATGCTCCGCGCGTCATAAGCAACTGCTTGCCGGTTTCCACGACCTCTATCAACTTGGTGGGATTCGAGTCAAGGTCAACCATGTTGCCGGCTTCGCGCGCGGCCTGCGTTCCTGTATTCATCGCCACGCCAACATCGGCCTGTGCAAGGGCCGGGGCATCGTTGGTACCGTCGCCGGTCATGGCAACCAGATGTCCGTTTGCCTGCTCTTCGCGAATGCGATTGAGTTTGGCTTCGGGACTGGCTTGCGCCATGAAATCGTCAACGCCCGCCTCCGCAGCGATTGAAGCTGCCGTTAGTGGATTGTCTCCTGTCACCATAATTGTGCGAATGCCCATGGAGCGTAATTGTGCGAATCGCTCCTTGATTCCGCCCTTAACGACATCCTTGAGATGCACCACGCCGAGAACAAAGTGTTCTTCGGAGACTACCAGCGGTGTGCCGCCGGACTTTGAAACGGCCTCTACAATCGGATTGATCTCCGAAGGCCAAGTGCCGCCGTTGCTTTCGATGTGATTCTTGATCGCGTCGCCCGAACCCTTGCGCAAAGTGCGTACCGGTTCGTCGCTTTCCAGCACATCAACACCGCTCATGCGCGTCTGCGCACTGAAAGGAACAAAACGCGCAAGATGCGGCGGCAGATTCTCTGCACGCAGACCGAATTTCTCCTTTGCCAATACGACAATCGATCTGCCTTCTGGAGTTTCATCGCTCAATGAAGCCAACTGCGCCGTTTCAGCAAGGGTCTGTGCCGGCACTCCGGGCACTGGTATGAATTCCGTTGCCATGCGATTGCCAAAGGTGATCGTACCTGTCTTGTCCAGCAACAGCACGTCAACATCGCCAGCTGCCTCAACAGCGCGGCCACTGGTGGCGATAACGTTCTTTCTGATCATGCGATCCATACCGCTGATTCCAATCGCGCTAAGCAGTCCGCCGATAGTCGTCGGGATAAGACACACCAGCAGTGAAACCAAGATCGGAAGCGTTACAACCGCCGACAAATCCTGGGCCGCTTCATTGCCGCTGTAGTCCGCGAACAATTTGAGCGTAGTGACAGCAAGCACGAAGATTATGGTAAGCCCTGATAACACCAGGCTCAGCGCGATTTCGTTCGGCGTTTTCTGCCGACGAGCGCCCTCGACAAGGCCAATCATGCGGTCAAGGAAACTCCGGCCCTGCTCTGCCGTTATCCTTACCACAATACGGTCGCTGATTACGCGCGTTCCGCCGGTCACTGCGCTGCGATCTCCGCCCGATTCACGAATCACCGGCGCTGATTCACCGGTAATCGCCGATTCATCTACCGACGCGATTCCTTCGACAACCTCGCCGTCACCGGGAATAACATCGCCTGCCTCGCACACTACCTGATCGCCAAGTTTGAGAACTCCTGCATTGACCTTTTCCTCGCGGCCACCGGCGGTGAGTTTTCGCGCAATGGTTGCCGTCCGCATGCGTTTCAGGCTTTCGGCTTGCGCCTTTCCCCGGCCTTCGGCAACTGCTTCGGCAAAATTCGCGAATAGCAGGGTAAAGAACAGCCACAGGCAAATCTGTAGATCGAAGCCCGAGTAGTTTCCCTTCATCACATTCACGACAAAGCTTATCGCCGTGAGTATCGTTCCGATAAGAACGACGAACATCACGGGATTTTTAATCTGCGCCTTTGGATTCAATTTACGAAAAGCATCAATTGAAGCTTGTCGCAGTAGTGCGCCGTCTAACAGCATATTTGATTTCGTTGTTGTAGTCACTTTCCACCCGCCTAAAAAGTAGTGCCCGAGAGCATTAGTAGATGTTCAAGTATTGGCCCAAGCGCCAGTACCGGGAAGAATGTCAATGCGCCGACAATGAGAATGGTTGCAGTCAGAATCAATCCGAATGTCATTCCTTCAGTAGAGAAACTCCCCGCCGTCAGCGGTGTCGCTTTCTTTCGCACCAGACTTCCCGCGATCACCAACACCGGCAGGATGACACCGAATCGTGCTAATAACATGCAGAGTCCCAGTGCGACATTGTAGAATGGCGTGTTGGCATTCAGTCCAGCAAATGCGCTGCCATTGTTGCCGCTTGCCGACGAGAATGCATAGAGAATTTCACTCAGCCCATGAGGACCGCGATTTGCGAGACTGCTTAAGCCCATTGACGTTGAGGAGGCAAGCGCCGCTCCGATCAAGATGAGTGCGCATGGCAAGATGATTGCAATTGTCGTCCAGCGCATTTCCAAGGCTTCGATCTTCTTGCCGAAGTACTCCGGTGTCCTGCCGACCATCAGCCCGGCCAGAAACACCGCGAGCAGCACGAACAATATCATCCCGTACATTCCGGCCCCGACGCCGCCGAAGATGATCTCGCCCAGCATGATGTTGAACATCGCGATACCGCCGGTAATCGGCGACATGCTTGAGTGCATGGCGTTCACCGAACCGTTGGACGCTACTGTTGTGAAGTTGGACCAGATGATGCTGTTCACGATTCCGAATCGCGTTTCTTTGCCTTCGAGGTGTGCGACTCCCAGCGCGCTGTTGTTCGAGAATTCGGCGTATGCAGAGAATCCGATAAATGCAATCAGCATTATCATCATCACACCATACAATACCCAGGCATGCTTACGAGAGCCGACCATCAAACCAAAAGTGTACACCAGCGCCGCCGGAAGCATCAGAATCGCCAATACCTCGAACCAGTTGGATATCGGCGTTGGGTTCTCGAATGGATGCGAACTATTAGTATTGAAGAATCCACCACCGTTGGTGCCGAGTTGCTTGATTGCAATTTGCGAAGCTGCCGGTCCCATCGGCAAAATTTGTTCTTTGCCTTCGATGGTCGTCGCCATTTGGTAGCTGTCGACATTCTGTATTACACCTTGTCCGACGAGTACCAATGTCCAGACGATTGCAAGCGGCAGGAGGATATGCACGGTCGACCGTGTCATGTCGGTCCAGAAATTGCCCAGTGTGCCAGATGTTTTTCTCGAAATCCCGCGTGCCAAAGCAGCCAAAACCGCAATGCCGGTCGCAGCGCTGACAAAGTTCTGCACCGTCAACCCGATCATCTGAGTCAAGTAGCTGAGCGTCGTTTCCCCGGCATAAGCCTGCCAATTTGTATTGGTCGTGAAACTGATAGCAGTATTGAATGCGAGATGCCATGACGTCGCCGGAAGATTCTGCGGGTTGAGCGGCAACAAGTGCTGCAGCATCTGGAGCAGAAACACGATGACAAATCCGCAGAGATTGAATAGCAACAGCGCCGAGGCGTATTGCTTCCAACTCATCTCTGCTTTGGCGTCAATGCCGCTTACTATGTAGGTCAGATTCTCTAACACCTGAAATGGTCGAAGGTACTTTGCTCCCTGTCCGGTCAGGATGTTGTAGCAGAAACGCCCAAGTAGGGGAGTCAGAATGATCAGTGCCGCGATTAGAGCGGCAATCTGCAAGAAGTCATTGGTAATCATGTGCTACATCTCCTCAGCCTTGAACAGGCAATACACGAGGTAGATCAGAAGCAGCACCGCTACAATTCCACCTAACCAGAATTCCATAATTGTCACCCGAATAATTTAGAAATACAAAGGTTGGCTTTCGAGACCTTCTCGAAAACTCAGTGTTATTAACGACGATTAAAAATTACTCGATAGTAAAGACACTACTTGGAAGCGTAAAGAAATCGTAAAGTAAATCTGCTTAAGTCGGTGTGGAAAAGAACAGGGAGTTGATTGCCTGCTATCCTATTGCGTTCTCGCGATATGACATCACGCGAAGCATCGTGCTGACAATTTTGAAGGAATTGGCTGAGGCTACTTTGAGGTACTCGTCGAAGTCATCGGTCGCGCCGTCGCCGCCGGTGTCGGAAATCGTTCGCAGGATCGCGAACTTCACATCGTTGACAAAGCAGGTGTAACCGACAGCGGCACCTTCCATCTCAGTGGCAACCGCGCCGAATTCGCGCTGTAACCAATCAATATCGCGTCGGTCCGTGATGAACTTGTCTCCGGAACAAATCGAACCAACGATTAAATGCGGAGCGTTCTTGTCATTCTGGAAGATATCGTCATAAGCATAGCACATGAATTTGATCAACTTCGGATCCGGCTCGAGCAATCGACCGATATCCGGCAGTTCACCGTGGCGGCGGCCAAACGCGGTCAAATCGAAATCATACTGCACGACATGATTCGCGACCACTAAGTCGCCGCGCCGCAAGTTCGAAGTCAGTGCGCCGGCCAGCCCCGTGAAGATGATCATGTCGATATCAAAACGATCGATCAGTATCTGCGTGCTGATAGTGGATTTCACTTTGCCGATTCCTGCCTGCAGCAACACAACTTCCTGCTCGTTTATCGTTCCGACATTGTATTCGGTTCGGGCGTAACTGTAGGTTTTCTTGATCTCCATGTTCTGCTTGAACAATTCGATCTCTTCCGCCATCGCTCCAATGATACCAATCATCTTGATTCAAACCCTGCGATTACGGTTCTGGCATACTCAATGGCCCCGAAAAGGGAATGGTCGCGATAATTTCCGCATTCCTTGGCGGTCGTTGCCGGAACATCCTCCCAAGCTGTGGCAGTTACACGCTTGAGCGAATTGACTAACGCCGTCTCTACCCGCTTGCTGTCGACTTCGCCCCAGACCGTCAGGTAGAAACCGGTGCGACAACCCATCGGCGAGAGATCAATAATGCCGTCGAGATATTCGCGCATGTAAGTTGCCAGCAGATGCTCCAAAGTGTGCAACGCGGCAGTGGGAATCGCATCTGTATTCGGTTTAACAAAACGCAGATCGAATTTCGAAATGATGTCACCTTTGGGACCAGTTTGGTGCCCCGCCATACGTACTTGCGGAGCGGGCATACTCAAATGATCAAGCTGGAACGATTCAACCTTATTCGCCATAGTAGCTCTTTCGGCTAATTTGGTGAGATATTGATTTGGGCGCTCAATTCGATTCAGCGCCTCACAGCGTGTGCGCGATCCACACCTAAGTCTATGATAGAGGTCTTTTTACGGCAGTCTAAAATACCCGCTTTGAGTCCTTGACTTCACCCGAATATCTGGCCTTCTTTCGAAGCGTTCTCCGCCGCCGGGCGGAAAGAAAGGAACTGCAATGAAACGCTTCGAACTTAAGGTTGACCCACTCACCAACGAGATTTACTACGCTGTTCCGCATAAGGGAAACGCGCTGGTCTCTGACCCACTTTTGAATAAAGGCAACGCCTTTTCCAATGTCGAACGGGCCGAATTTGATCTGGTCGGATTGTTTCCCGATCGGGTTGGTACGCTCGACGAACAGCTAACTCGCAACTATGATATATTCAAAACCAAAGCAACGGATTTAGGTCGCTATGTATCACTGCTGGCGCTTCTCGACCGCAACGAGACAGTGTTCTATTCAACGCTGTTGAAGCACCTCGAAGAGATGCTGCCAATCGTCTATACACCAACTGTCGGTCAAGCTTGTCTGACTCTGTCACACATCGTAAGACGCTGGCGCGGAATCTTCGTCTCGCCGCGCAACGTTGATTCCATTGAACAGATTCTCGAAAACGTCGGACTGCCGAACGTATCGCTCATCGTAGCAACCGACGGTGAGAGAATTTTGGGACTCGGGGATCTTGGCGCCGATGGCATGGGCATTCCAGTCGGCAAAATCTCGCTCTACGTTGCCGCTGCCGGAATTCATCCGGCATCGACTCTGCCGGTTATGATTGATGTCGGCACCAATAATGAGCGACTCCTTGCTGATCCGCTTTATATCGGCTTGCGTCAGCCTCGGCTCACAGGAGATGCCTATTACGAAGTTATTGAACGATTCGTGCAAGGCGTGAAGCGTGTATTCCCGCGAGCACTCTTGCAGTGGGAAGACTTCGGCAAACAACATGCTGCAACTCTTCTCGATCGTTACCAGAAACGGATTCTGAGCTTCAATGATGATATTCAGGGCACCGGCGCTACAGCCGCTGCCGCACTTCGAACTGCGTTTAAGACCACTGGTCGTGCACTCAAGGACGAGCGGATCGGAATCCTCGGTTTCGGTCAAGCCGGGAGCGGTGTTGCAAACGCGCTGGTCTCACTTTTGGTTGCTGAAGGTGGAATGTCACAGGCTGAAGCCCGCCGCAACATTTACGCGGTCGATATCAATGGACTACTCATGGAAGGCGACAAGGCTGATGAGTATCAGTCAAATTTCCTCCAACCGAGCGATGCCATTGCAAACTGGCCGGTTTCAAAAGACCGCAATCCCAACCTCGCCGAAGTCGTCAAGCACGCTCGAATAACAACTCTCATCGGTCTTTCGGGTCAGAGAGGTGCATTCACCGGCGATATTCTCAGCGCGTTGGCAAACAACTGCGAGCGCCCGATTGTACTTGCTCTCTCAAATCCGACTTCTTGTTGCGAAGTCCTTCCCGAAGAAGTCATGGCTGCGACCAATGGGAAAGCGTTGATGGCGACCGGCAGTCCGTTCAAGCCGTTCATTATCCCGGATGGTCGCGAGGTCATAATTTCCCAATGTAACAATCTCTATGTCTTCCCCGGAATGGGACTCGGCGCCATTGTCAGTCAGGCACAACATGTCACTCACACGATGTTCTATGCCGCGACATGCGCGATTTCTGAAATGGTAAGCTCTGAAAACAGGGCGAAGGGTGCCCTCTTGCCGCCGTTGACTGACATCCGCAGTGTCTCGTTCACCGTCGCATTGGCGGTCGCTAAACAAGCGCGGGATGAAGGAATAGGCATGAATGTCTCTGACGAACACCTAGCAGGCTTGATTCAAAGTGCCATGTGGGTTCCGAGATACTACCCATATCGCTACTCAGGTCGCTAATCGAATTAATTTCGATTTTCAGTAGTTCTGCTCAATTCGCAGGACTACTGGAACCCCCGCCGGTATTCATGTACGTGAGAATTAGAGCAATGGTGTTCTTGTAGTGACTGATTCGAATGTAGCTACTTGCGCTTCATGTATTTCCAGTGGCTTCCCGTGCTGAGTTGGCTCATGAATTTCTCAAACATGGCAAACGCCTGCTTGTCTCTCTTCAATGTTTTCAAGAAGTCCCGGACTTTGACTTTTGCGTGCTTCCCCCCCCGTTGAAGCCTTCTTTGTCAGTGAGTGCTTTCTGTCGCTGGGGAGATCAGGTGCTCGTCCCTAGGCCGCTCGGGCCTGTTTGGACTCGGGGCGGGAGAGTGCGAGTCGGCTTGGCAAAATCGCCGACTGATATCTCCCTTGGGTCTTTGTCACCTCAACTCAATTGGTGCGCATCCAGCCGATCTTGTCGCCTTCCTTGATTCCAACTCGATCGCAGTATCCTGCGTTCACTTCGAGCACAAACTGAGCCGGGCGGGAGGAAGGATACTGTGTCTCCGCGTACGGTGTCGTATTCTTATGAATTGTGACAATCTCATTGCTGGAATTTATGAAGATCATGTCCAGCGGCAGAATTGTGTTCTTCATCCAAAACGACTGCTGTACGTCAGTCGGCCAAATGAAGAACATGCCCTGATTATCTTCCATCGACGTACGAAACATCAGCCCCAAACGGCGCTCTTCGAAGGCCTCGGCAAGTTCAATATCGATGGTCGTAATATACGTGCCATTTGCCGAATAGAAGGATAGCAATCCTTCCTTGAGAAACTCCAGCCGCATCAGCGATTGGTAGCTGCCTTCGCCGGCATCAGAATTCTGCGTTGTGCTCGAGTTTTTGCTATCGCGTGTTAGAAAAATCGCTGCCGCGATACCCACGATGGCTATTATTCCGATGATTATCAGTCGTTTCAGCCCCGAGCGCTGGTTGCGAGTTGTTGCCGGGGACGACTTCTTACTTTTTCGTTTTGGTGCTGCCAATGTTGCCTTCCAGTATTAGTTACTTCGAACATTGATACGCCCTGGTCTTGGCACAGGACGAATACAATATAATCAGAAGGCTGGCAGTTGTCTAAACTACTTTACGCGTTGAAAAACGAAATCAATGCCCGATTCCTTGCCTTTGCGCAGTCCTTCAATGCGGGCATGCAACGAATCGGCAGTGGGATGGCGATAGATAATGCGCGTTGGAAAATCGTGTTTCGGGTTCTCCCAGACTGTCGTAACGGAATCCTGACGCGTCATTTTAAAGTATACCGGCGCCGGATTGTGTGAGACATCAGATATGTAGAAGAGTCCTGAGTCCGTTGCGGCAATCAGCAGTTTCTCGGAGATTGCGGTGTCCTTGCCATTGATGCTAAATCCCATGCCCTTGAATCGGTTTTCTGAATCGATTTGCCATGATTCATACGCCGCATTTCCACCTATAGAAGCTTTCCAGCTTCCGATGAGCCAAGAAAGGCGCTTCATGGCATCGAGAGACGCTTTGGCTGTTGCTGCCTTATCCTCCGAATGGGCCGAAGAAAAAACAGTAAGAATGACGATCAGACAAAAACTCGCGAATCGCATTTGCTGCTCCTTGAAAGTGCTACAACTCTTCAATACTTATCGTACAAGCTATGACGAAATTACGACACATTGGTTTCATGGAAGAGCGTTTTTTTGGAGGAATGATGAAAACTATGATTCTGGCCATTGGTTTGGCCGCTATTCTGGCAGTCCCGTGTTTTGCGGCGATCAAGAACGAAGTAGTCGAGTACAAGCAGGGCGACACTGTTTTGGAAGGATATCTCGTATATGACGACGCCATTTCCGGTCCGCGGCCCGGCATCATCATTATTCATCAATGGCTGGGGCTTACCGACAATGAAAAAATGCGGGCCAAGATGCTTGCCGAGCTCGGATACGTTGCCTTCGCGATCGATATCTACGGCAAGGGCGTACGTCCCAAAGATGCCGGTTCTGCCGGTGCAGAGGCCGGCAAGTATCGCCAGGATCTGCCGCTGTTCCGCGAACGCATCAATGCCGGGCTTCAGACGCTTCTCAAGAACAAAAACGTTGACCCGAAGCGAGTAGCTGCGATTGGTTACTGCTTCGGTGGTGGGGCGGCTCTCGAACTGGCACGCAGTGGAGCCAATATCGCTGGAGTCGTTTCCTTTCACGGAAGTCTAACAACTACCATGCCCGCAGCAGCCGGCAAAGTCCCTGCCAAGATTCTGGTATGCCACGGAGCAGATGATCCATTTGTACCGATGAAGGATGTAGAAGGATTTTTGAACGAAATGAGAGCAGCAGGCGCCGATTACCAGTTCATCGCTTACAGCGGCGCCGTCCATGCCTTCACGCAAAATGAAGCCGGCAACGACAATTCCAAAGGCGCTGCCTACAATGAAAAAGCCGACAAGCGTTCCTGGCAGGCCATGAAGGATTTCTTCGCCGAGATATTCTAAGTCCAATTGCGGTGGACCGCCGGTTCCGGCGGTTCTGCCGATTGACAAATTACCAAAATAGACTATGTTGGTACAGGATACTTGCCTAACGGGCGTTCTGTGCCGAACTATGTATCAAATGAGGAAATTTATCAATCGCTTCCAGCACATCACGCTACTTGCGATATTCACCTGGCTCATATCGTCCGGCAGTCTCAGCGCCCAATTCACCCGTGAGACTAACCCCTTTCCTATCGTTATCGGCGCAGATACGCTTGATTATCCCTTTTGGGGCGGTATCAACAACCCCAAACCTTCTCTTGTCGATTTCGATGGCGACTCACTGTTTGACCTGTTCATTGGCGAAACTAACGGTAAGCTCAATTATCTTGGGAATATCGGCACGTTGACAACACCTATTTGGTCGCCGATTGCAGATCGATTTGCGCAGATCAGCATCGGTACCTGGCATCGTTTTGTCGATCTCGACGACGATGGCGATTTCGATCTTCTTTGCGACAACAACAGCAACGGCGTGATGTTTTATCGCAATCAAAGTGTCGGCAATGTCATTAACTTCGTTCTGGTGAATTCATCATTTGAAGGCATCGTCACCGGCGTCAACAACACTCCCGCTTTGACCGACATTGATAGCGATGGCGATTTCGATTTCTTCATAGGTGATCCAGGGGGACAATTGGTGTTCTACCGAAACACCGGCTCCGCAACGACGCCGACCTTTACACTGGAATCGACTTTCTACGACAGCATTCTTGCCTTTCCGGGTGGCGGCGGAGGTTTCAACAGGCCGTCCGATCCCCAGCATGGTTTCAGCGCTATCAATTTCGTCGACATTGATGATGATTCCGATCAAGACATAATGTGGGGCGATCTTTTCAACACCAATCTCTATCTCTTTGAAAATGCCGGCACAGCATCACTATCCGATTTCGTTTATCAAACGGATACTTTCCTTTCGCCGGCATACTCGACTCTCGGATTCAATCACGCTCCGCTTGCCGATGTCGACAACGATGGCGATCTCGACATGATTCTCTCGCCTGCCAATGGCGAATTCATCGACAACCTAAAATTTCTGCGCAACACCGGCACAGCGGCGAGCGCCAATTTCGTACTCGAACAACAAAATCTCATCGATAATATTGATGTCGGCCGCAGCGCATTTCCGGACATGGCTGATCTTGATGGCGATGGCGACCTCGACCTGTTAGTCGGCGGCGGTGACGGCACTATTGCCTATTTCCAGAATGTTGGTAGCCGCACAGCACCGAAGTTTGTTCGTATCACATCCAGCCTCGCCGGAATCGACGTTGGTTTTTCGGCTATGCCCGCCTTCGTCGATTGGGACAACGACGGCGATTTGGACATTCTCATAGGAAATGAAAACGGATTCATTCAATACTGGGGCAACAACGGCGATGAGTGCACGCCAAACTTCGTAAACATCACCAATCAGCTTGCCGGGATCAAGACCGACCAATTGGCCGTACCTGTGCCGGTCGATCTCGACAACGATGGCTTGAAAGATCTAATCGTTGGTGAGTGGGACTTTAATGGTCTCGCGAACATCCATCTATATGAAAACACCGGCACCTCCGGTAGCCCGGCACTTACGCTAATCACCAAATTCGTCATCAAGAAAACAGCGCGCGACTTCACGCTGCCATGCGCCGCTGATTGGGATGGCGATGGCAAGATTGACCTGATAGTTGGTGGTCGGCTGATGGGTCTGACGTGGTTCCGTAATACGGCGCCTGGCGGTGTCTTTCCCGATTCGTTAACTCTGATTGCTCAACCCGACATCATCGCCGGCAGCGACGTTGGCTGGCGCGCGGCAATGACCTTCGGAGATATCGACTCAGACGGCGACCTCGATCTTCTTGTTGGCGAGGAAGACGGCGGCGTCAATTTCTTTCGAAGAGATGGCGGCGACCAATTCCTGATCGGCGACGCGGACAATTCTGAGTCGATCAGTATCTCCGATGTGGTACGGATAATCGGCTACATTTTCGGCGGCGGTACTCCTCCTGACCCGCTTCTTAGCGGTGATGCCAACTGCACTGGTGGATTGAGCATCTCCGATGCCGTGTTCCTGATCAGCTACATTTTTGGAGGCGGTCCGGCTCCATGTGCGTCATGCACTGGTACTTAACAAGAACCGGTTGTCTTCGTATATCTCGGTAGAACAATCATCATATTGGAGTTGAGAATTGATGCGTTATACAGCTTGGTTTGCAGTACTGATAACGGTCTTGATGCTGATGACCGGATGCAGCGACAAAGGAAATGATACGGAAAATCCAGTCCTCGGTCCGGATGGCAAACTCTACGTGCTCAATCAGGCCGACGCGACCATTTATGTCTACGACACTGAGACAATGACCAAGGTCAAGACAATCGATACTCATATCGCCAAGCCGCACTACATTTCCTTTACACCGGATGGACAGTATTACTTCGTAATGACCGTCGACCTTTCCGGCAAGATTGCCAAATTCAGTGCCGCGACCGACGAGTTCATTTCGGAGTTTGACTTAACTGCCGCTGCGCAGGCAGTCTATCCGAATCAGCGCAGCGTGATTCCGGCCGGCATGTGCATCACCGGTAACAGCCAATACGGCTACATGTGCGATTACACTGCCGGCTCTGAACGCGGGCACATCTACAAAGTCAACCTTGCGACAATGGCAGTTGAGAAGAAAATCCAGTCCGGCGCTCAGACCCACGAGCTTTTGAGCACTACTGACGGCAAGGTGATCGTTGCCTGCAATCTCCGCTCTGATGACATCACTCTGGTCTATACCGACGAGGACTCCGTCACGTTCGTGCCGATAGACCCCGCTCAGCAATCCGATCCTTCTAATCCACGCTATGGACCATATTGCGTAGCTGTCGACCATCATTTGCAAAAAGCATACATCTCATGTCTCTATGCCAACCAAGTTCGCATTCTCGATATCTACTCGCGACAGATCATTGACTCGATCGAGATTCCGGTGACAGCAGGAATATCCACCTCTGGTCCGGCGATGATACACCATTCGCACAATGGCAACTATCTTTTTCTCACCACTCGTTGGGGTAACACCGTTGTGATTGTTGACCTTTTCCAACGCCAGGTAGTCGCCGAAATTCCCATCGGTGTCGGCCATCCCTTTGGCATTGCCATGTCCGATGATGACAAACGGATTTACGTTGCGGCGTCAGGTCAACCGCCGAATCACGGTTACATGTATGAGATTGATGTCGCTACGTTGAAAGTTCTCGACTCAACCGAGGTTGGCGTCGATTCGTGGGGAATTGGCTGGAAGGCTGACTAACTACAATCGAAGGCCGACTAACGATTGACTCGTGCCGAGTCAATCATCTGGCGCATTTCTTCGAGTCCCGGGAAATTGTGATCAATTGCGTCCGCCGTGTCGAGATAACTCGCTGCACGCATCAAGTCGTTCGTTTGATAGTAAACTGAAGCAAGATTGAAATAGGTTGCCGGATTTCCCGGCTCTTGTTCCCGAACAAAACCAAACTCGCGGAGAGCTTCTTCAATGCGCCGCTGACGGGCGTATACCTGGCCGAGATTGGCACGCGCCGCTACCGAGTTTGGCGCGTACTGCAAATATCTCTGAAATTCTTCTTCAGCTTCTTGGCGCATATCAGCCATCAAATAGACCTCAGCCTTAAGGAATATGGCTTCAATATTGGTCGAGTCGGCAGCGAAGGACTTTTCATAGATATCTGCCGCTTGAGTAAATTCGCTCAGTCTGACATGAAGTGACGCATATTCATTATAAGCCCAATTGGCTTTTGGGAATTCTTTTATCACTCGAACGAGTACATTATTCAACTCTGCAAGTTTCTGTTTTCGCTTCATTAGGTTGACAATATTCTTTAGCGGCCGGTCATCGCTTGGATCAACGGCGACGGCGCGATTGTAGTAGACAATTGCCAACGAATCATTGCCCTGCTGAGCGAAAATCGAGGCAAGACTGCTGTACGGTCGCGGCGATCTTGGATCTATGCGCAATGCAGCATCATAATTTGTTTTGGCTTCTTCCAACCGGTTGGCTGTCAGATGGGCATTCGCGGCAAACATCCTTCCTTCAAACTCAGAATCAACAGTTGGTATCAATCCGGGGATCTTTGCGACGCCGTTGACGATAACCACCGCGGCAACCAAGATCGATAGCCAGGTATAGAAACGACGGAATTCCTGCTTCTGGTATAAGCCCACCAATCCCCAGAATCCTGCCGCTGACCAGATGATAATGAACGGCACGAACAATATCCGTTGGAATGCGAATGGGGCTAGCAATAGCGATACTAACACCAATCCTGTCGCCGACCATACCAACAGAAGCTGTTTTCGATTGTTATGTCTAACCGCCAAGAAAGCGAGGAATGCGAAAGGCAGTATCAGTCCGAAAGGAATCGACAAGAACTTGTCAAACAACAAAACTTGAAGAGGCATATTTTGACTGGCAAAGTAGTAGATCGGTCGATCTGTCGAAATTTCGTAGCCACTAATCAAGCAGGCAAGCTTGCGCAGTTCCAATCCGAGCCAGTCAAGCGGATGGCTGAATATGTACCCGACAGCTTGACCCAGCCAAATTCCGCCCATTTCAGATGCGGAAAATTCACTCACCTTGGTTCTCTGAGTGGCTTCGAGCGCATTAGAATAACTCTGACCCAGTTCTCGAACTCCGTTGGGTAGTATGAAGTCCCTCCCTGTAGCGCCCTCCTGATTGGCGATCGCCATCCTCACACCGATATCAGTGAGGTAAGGGACTTTTTCACCGCCGAGCGTGTTGTTGCGAATCGCAAACGGTACCGTGACCACCACAGCGGCGATCAACATTGCTAACGTGTGGCTGAGACGGAATTTCTTTTTGCCTGCACCGTCTCGATAAATCCAGAATCCGGCCACTGGCACAAGTACTAGAGTCTCTGGGGTTGCGGCGCCGGAAAGTGCCAACGTAATTCCCGCAGCCACTGCGAGGAAAACTCGGTGGCCTTCTTCGTACTTCATCAGCAGGTATGTTGCGAGCAAGATTAGAAACACCGTGAAACTAACGGGAAGCAGCTCAGCATCGAAGAATATTAACGTACCGTAGAGAGCCGCAATCAACCCTGCCGTGATTGAAATACGTTGCGTGTAGAAGCGGACCGAAATCAGGTATATCAATATGGCGGAGATCGAGCCGAGAATGCACTGTATCACGAAAGACTGGAAGATTGGATTGCTGACCATTGAGTAGATTTGCGACAACACCAGTGAATAGAGCGGAGCCTTAAATACAGCTTCGTGCCCTAGCTGTGAATCCTGAAATATTGAAACAGCGAGGTTATGGAATTGCAGCAGGTCAAAGGTCAAGAAGCCGAAGGTCGGCGTGCCGGCGGCTGCATTGACGTAGATCAGCCTTGCCGCCAATGCAACGACAAACACGACAATCGATCCCAGCAGACGATCCTTAGATGTAACTGTCGTATCTTGAATTCGCTTCGCCATCGCCTACAATAATATCGAATCTGAGTTTCCCAATCAAGATGAATCGCTATCAGCCGAACCATCCTATTCTACGCCGTTTGTCCTTTCCACGGTCGGCCGATATCACTATCTTGCGGCAGTGAAACTCTCGTGTTACGTTCATGTGCCGTTTTGTGCACGTATCTGCACCTATTGCGATTTCTATCGAATCGTGCATGATCCAGTATGGGAAAAACGATATATCGAGGCGATCTGCACCGAGATGGATATCCGGTTTGAGCAGTTGCAGAAATCGCATCCCGGCGAAGAAATTCTGCTCGATACGATATTCTTCGGCGGCGGCACCCCTACGGTACTTTCAAGCGACTCTTGGTCGACAATCGTTTCGCGACTCAAGCGATATGCCGGTTTCTCGCCCGACATAGAATTCACTTCAGAAGCCAATCCGGAATCTTCCACAGTCGAGAAGCTCTCGTTGTTGACTTCGCTTGGAGTGAACCGGACTTCTTTTGGAGCGCAATCTTTCAACTCTGCGAATCTCGAACGACTGGGGCGATTGCACAACGCCGAACAGGTCGGCATAGCGGTAGCGAATGCTCGACAGGTTGGAATTGACAACATATCAGTAGACCTCATGTACGGACTACCCGACGAAACGGACGCTTCTCTTGAATCAGATCTACGCACTGTGGTGAGCCTCGAACCGCAGCACATTTCATTCTATTCGCTCATGCTCGAGGGAAATGTCCCGCTGAGGTATCAAGTGGAGCGCCGCGAAGTTCCGTTGCCGCCTGATGATCTGATTGCCGATCGCTACCAGCGAGCCGTAGAATTCCTTGCGCAATCCGGCTACGATCATTACGAGATTTCCAACTACGCTCGCGACAATCAGCGTTGTCGCCACAATCTTGCGTATTGGCTTCAGCGCGATTACATCGCATTCGGACCCGCGGCAGTCGGCACGATCGGAAGTCTCCGCTACAAGAATGAACCTGACATTTTTCGATACGTCAAGAACCTCGCCGTGAACAAACTGCCCGTTGCCGATGAAGAAGAAGTCACCTCTCCTAAGCGCTTAATCGAGTCGATTATGCTGTCGTTGCGCCTAAGCAGCGGCCTGAACACAGACATTTTGAAATCGGAGTTTGGTTACGACATCTCAGGAGTCCGCCGCAGTCTAATCGATGGACTCAAGTCGGCTGGGGACATTATCGAAGAGCATGACCATCTCCTGTTGACCACCAAGGGCATGTTTCGCGCGGACATGATCGCATCTTCGCTTCTGCCTGATTTTGTGTGACAACAAGTTCATCAATCGGTAGAAGTTCCGTCTGCTGGCAGTCCTAAGTATCGCGATAATCCTCACGGATTGTTGAGCATCGCCCTTGACAGGGATTGCCGCAAAGAGTATAATTGTGTCGAGTTTTGTAAATCAAATGGGCGGGTAACACAGGACTTCACTGCAATTCGCAGCTCTTGGACAAGTCTGGGTTGACCGGATGTAGTTATATGTGTGTAACGCGGTTCATAAGCTGGAGGGGTAATCCTAATGGATGATGAAAAAGCGGGCAAACGAAAATTTGTTCATGATTGGGATCATTGGGAGCGACTGATTGATTCAGCCACTGAGCCCGTCGCCGTGGTTGATGCTGAGTCCATTGTTCACTACTGCAATCAGCACTTCAGGGAGCTTGCGCCCGGGCTTGATTCTGGCAACAACTTTCTAAAGCACCTGAACCCGATCAATCAGGAGACTCTGCAACAGTTTCACCATGCATACTCGGGGCACAAAATCCACTACATCCAGCTGGCTCTCCGTGGTGCGGAAGGTGTACGCTGGCTCCGCGTTCGGGTACTTCCAGCATCAACAGACGGTGTCCCTGCCCGCTACTTTGTCCACTGTAACGATGTCACCGATATTGTCAGCCACGACGAAGAGTTGCGTCGCCGCGATGCTATGCTGCAAAAAGCCGAGCAGCTTGGAAGTCTGGCAAGTTGGAGTTGGAACGTTAAAGAGGATCAGGGATACTGGTCAGACAATCTTTATCGGATGACTGGGTATGAACCGCAAAGTCTCGTTCCAAATTACGATTTGTTTCTCAAAGTTGTGCATCCGGATGATCGGGAGATGTTGCTGAAGCATTTTCAGGCGGCTCTCGAGCCTGACCAGAGCACATTGATTAGCGACTACCAATTGGAGTTTCGCCTCGTCAAAACTCAAAGCGGACACTCGATGGTACATGGTCGAATCGAAGTCGAACGCGATGTATTGGGTAATGCGGTAAACATGTCCGGTGTCTTGCTCGATATCACCGATCGCCAACAAATACAGGAAGAGCTCCGCATCAGCAAGGAACGTTGGCAGTTTGCGCTCGAAAATGCCGGTGACGGTGTTTGGGACTGGAATCCGCAAACCGAGAAAGTCTTTTTCTCCAAACGCTGGAAATCCATGATCGGATTTGAAGACCATGAGATCGGAACTTCGCGGGATGAATGGTCAAAACGTGTTCATCCTGATGACTTGCCCCGCTGCTTCACGGATCTCGAAGAACATTTCTCGGGCAGAGTGCCGTTCTACCACAATGAGCATCGCGTCCGCTGCAAGGACGGCAGTTATAAGTGGATTCTGGCTCGCGGCAAAGTCGTCGAACGCAATACCGATGGATCTCCCAAGCGAATCATCGGAACCCACACGGACATGACTGATCGGCGTAAAGCGGAGCAGGATCTTAAGCAAAGCGAAGCCCTCCTTGACGCCGCCGGGCGAATGGCCAAAGTTGGCGGTTGGGAAGTCGATGCCAAGACGCTTCAAGTGGCTTGGACAAAAGAGACCTACCGCATTCATGAGGTGCCGTTCGATTACAAACCGCGCGTGGCGGATGCTATCAACTTCTACCACCCCGATGACAGGCCCATAATCGAGCGTGCTGTGGACAACGCGATCAATCACGGCGTACCATTCGATTTGGAACTTAGATTCATTACCGGTAAGGGCAGAGAGCTGTTTACCCGCGCTATTTGCACACCAGTTTACGAAGACGGCAAGGTGGCCAAGCTAATCGGCAATTTTCACGATATTACAGAGATCAAGCAAATGGAATTGGCACTGATTGCCGCCAATGAAAAGCTCAAACGCGATCATCAACTGCTTGAAGAACAAAATATCGCGATGCGCGTGGTGCTTTCGCAGATTCAGGAAGAAAGCAACAAAGTCAAACAGCAAATCGCGCAAAACATGGATCGAATCATCAAGCCGGCTCTGGCAAAACTGCGAGCCTCAATCGGCGATCGCGGTCGTCCTCAACTGGATGCTTTGGAAGCTGCGCTCACCGAGGTCACATCGCCGTTCGTATTCGAAGTGGAGCGGCAGTTCATCAACCTTACTCCCCGTGAGATGGAAATCTGCAACCATATCAAGAATGGCCTGCGCTCAAAGGAAATCGCGGATCTCCTCAATATCTCGGTACAGACAGTCGAAAAATTCCGGCAAAAGATCCGCAAAAAGCTAAAGATCGAAGGCACGTCAGCCAATCTCTCCAGTTTCTTGAGGTCGCTGAAGAGCTAACACAGGACTCCCCGTGGACATTGTTGTCAGCTTAAAGCAAGTTACTCGATACGTTCCGACCGGAAAACTTGCGAATCTGAATCAAACGTGAGTACCTCTGCTCCGCAAAACTCTTTTGCGCCATAATTACTTAGCCATCCCCCGAGATTACAGAAGTGGACTTGTCTGCCAGTCCCAGTTGAAAATGCCGGAGCGCCTTCCAATCCGCCAATTTGCCACGAAATCGGTCGATGGGTGTGACCAAAAACTAAGCGGTTCGGATTATCGGTTAGTTCTGGTTCAATTTCCTTCAATTCTGCGCAACACGAACGGAAGTAGCGTTTGAACCGCTCTTGCACGTGTGCCTCATGCACGAACTTTTCGTTGAAACGGGTCGGTTCAATTTTCAAGATGGTATCAATGATTCGTGACCTAAGCTGTCTTAACAGCGCATCAGTCACGATCTCGTCAATCACGTACCTACCTGGAATCAGTTTGTCAATCCTGGCGAGAATACCATCCAAGTATCGTTCGATTCGCTTTATGTCCCGACTCCGGGCATCGCGCTGAAGAGGAAGTATAACGTTCCTCGTCAATGGACCGGCTTGGCCCGCACCACTGCAAGCCAACTGGTTGAACGGGAAGTTTATCTCGACCAATTCCCGAATTGTCGGAATGCCTGTGATTCCCATGTCTTTGCCAGCAATTTCTAGTGCCCACTCTCCGAGCATCGACCAATACTCTTCAAGGTAATGTCCGTGAGTGAGCAGTACTGAACCTTGATCTGTGAGCAGGTAGAGATTGGGGTACGCCAGAGCAAAGTTCAACACTTCACCAGTACATGATTCATCACTTTGCGACTCCAAGGTGATGCTGTCGATGAAGGTCCCGCCGTAGCCGTAGCGATAATTGGGTGACGGTTTGATTCCATGCAATCGGAATTGCACGCCAGGCGTTTTGCTTCTTCCATCAAGGACACCCGGGACGGAATAGAGGAAGTCGTGTGCGTTTTTTCCGGCAGCTATTCGCCGAATGACGTTTACTTCATACTCGTATAAATGCCAGACATCGGCATCGTGATTTCCGGGAACGTAAATGATGCTTTGGGCAATTCCATCCTTCTGAATCTGCCTGAAGAACGTCCGGGCAACTTCGAAAGACTCGCGATAGCTGCAAACGGAAAAATCGAGAATATCGCCAAGCACGACTAAGAAATCGTTGTCTTGTCCCGCGGCCTGTCGAAACTGCTCGTACCGCGAACCGATTATTGGATCGCTTCTGCTTGATAGATCCTTGAATGTTGCGAGCAGACAATCGGGGTCGCCAAAATGAGTATCTGAGATAACCGCCAGCTTCATGGTAACAAGTATTTACTCCTTTCTTGGTTACTTAACAAGGTGCCTCCATAAATACCTCCCGAAAAAAATCTAGACATAGTTTGTAGTTGTCGAAGTCTCAATAGCCGGATAGATTGACCGGTATGCTGGCATTAATTGATAAATCCAAGGTCTCCACTCCAGAGCAGGAGATTTACCTCGCTAAACGCTATGTTGCCGGCCAAACCGATGTCTACCGGCAAGTTGACAATTGGATTAATCAAGTAACGCGGCTGTCAATTTGGCACTTTGTCGAAGAAACTGAGGACACCAATTCGGTGGTTCACTTAAAGCTGTTTTCTTCACTCAAGGCTTCTAAATTCCGGGGAGAATCGACATTTCGAACCTATGTACAGCGTATTGCCCGATACACTTGCATCGATCAGGTTCGCAGCCAACGCGTTCAACGCGATGCAGATCCGGAAGATTTGCCAGTGCCAAGCGAATCTGAAGCCCCCGACATCATCCACGAGCGTTCGGTTGAATACCAAATTTTCCAGAAGATATTCCGCTCTATTGATCCCGAATGCCAGAAGCTGTGGCGAATGGTCTTCTCTGAGTCGTTGAACTACAAGGAGATAGGCGGAAAACTCGGACTGCCGGAGGGTACTGTCAAACGCAAGGTTCATGAATGTAAGAAGACGGCCATGGAAATGAAAGAAAAGTTGATTTAGAATGAACCGCAGCAAGCTCCTCTCGACAGTTCTCTTTGAAAGGAGAACTCGGCGATGAGTGTCAACAACGAGATTATTGAAATGATACCTCTGCTCGTGCAGGGTAAACTTAGCAAGCCAGAGACCGAACGAATTGAGGCGGAAATCTCCAATTCCAAAGCTCTACAAGCTGAATACTCGTTTTGGCAAGGTATCTATGCGATCCGTCGCTCAATGCCGAAATTCGACTTCTCCAACCATCCCGCTGTCGAAGCTCTCGACCGTTTCGCGCTTGGTCGAATCAATCAATTCTCTTCTGAGTACACAGAAGTTGCCGTGCATCTTCAGCAGTGTCCGTCTTGCAGCAGCGATATTGAGCTTCTGCGATTGGCAGTCAAGTCTCTTCCCGAAGATCCTGGCACCGAAGCAGTCAGTGAAAAACGAAGCTGGCTGTCTCAACTTATTGGATCGGCGGCGATCTCGAAGATTGTCGCTCCCATCGCGCTGACCTTGATTCTTGTTCTCAGTGCTGTGGTAATGTTGAATCGCCCGGGAGAAGAGTCCCTGCTTGTTCGCGTCTCGCTCACCATGCAGAATGAAAAACGCTCCATTGCGGATGAGGGACAGGTACCTGAGATGCAAGTGGCTCTGCAAAAGAGCACTCGCGAACTCATATTCGCATTCCCGACAGATCGGGTCGAACTCCCTGACTATCACTACAGCATAGATCTCAACCGTCGCGGGGGCGGCACGCACAATCTGGAAAACCAACAGCTTGAGTGCCTTCCGACGGAGTTACTAAATCAGTGCGAACTGAAAGTCACCGATAGGGACGTCCTGAACGTGTTGAAGGAAGGCGGAAGTTTCTCGCTTTCAATTAGAGAAGAGTTCCCTGAAGGCGTTAGCCTCGTGCCGGCTGAATATGAATTCTACTTCAATGTCTCGGTGAGCGAATAACAGGCGCTGCGATTCTCGTCATTTCTCGATTCCCCTTTGATACTTAGGCTCAAGCAGCCAACTCAGTAACGGGTGCTCATCTCCAGTGCCTTCTTAAGATCAAGACACAAGTAGGATCCCACACCTTTCCCACGACGTTTAGCAGTCTGCTCAAGAATGTACTTGATGCGATCATGCCTCAATGAGGCGTCGCTGTCGTTCGCTACCATCAATGCTATTGCGCCAGCTACCCGTGGCGCAGAGAAGCTGGTGCCTTCTTCCATCACGAAGTACTCGTCTCGCAAAAGCGTTTTTCTTCGTCGGGGGTCATTGACTTGAATCATCACATCTTTGGAAGCTGCAACTTTGATCCATGCGCCTTCAGCATAGATGTCCGGCTTGTTGACTCCCGCCTTGGTAGGACCCCGGCTTGAGAAGTGAGAAATCTCGGCAGGATCATAGCACGTTGTATAGTCGGTAGTGGAACCAAAAAGATCGCGCCACGAAACAACGCCGTTGTTTATTGAGCCCACGGTCACCACATCGCTAACATTGCCTCCGGATCGTATTTTGAACTGATTCGTATGGTCCTTGCGGCTGATTGCCTTTGTTAGCTCCGGTGGATTCAAGTATGTAACATATCCGTGCCAAACTCCGGAATCGCCCATCATCTCTACTTGCCATGCACCGCTTCGTAGGTTGCCGGCACTGCCTGTTTCTGAATTCAGGGTGTCATTGTCGCGCAGGATAATCCGCACCGCTCCCCATTTCTCCATGCGATTGCGATTGTTGGATATCATCACAAAGCCGTCATCGCTGACTTGCCGCAACGTACGCGCATCTGGTGAAATCGGACCGAATTCCGTGCCTGATGGCGAAGTCAGTTTCACAGTGTATGCGTTTTCGACCGGATACCACAATTCGAGGATACAGGCATCGTCAGCGGGTTTGTCTTCCGTAGTCTCGATCTCGAGCTCAAACGATGCAGTCCCAGCTTTGTGCACGTGCATCCGGTTGTTCTCATCGCGGCACGGATTGTCTTCCTCATAGTTCTCGTTTCCGGCAACAGCAACAATTCCCTTTAGTAATCCACCTCCGAGATTGGCATCAAGTTCGCCCTTCAGAATCTGTGCCAAAATGCCTGTCTCGCCATCTTTGGCGCCGCCCTTTGGTAAGTATGACAAGGAGATGATGTAGGGCTGTTGTCGTTCTTCTGCTATCTTCTTGATGAAGTCGATGCCATACGCCAGCATCATTTCATCAAAGTTGAAGTAGTCGACCTTGACCACCACCAGATCGGCATCGGGAGCCGCGCCGCAGGTATTGCCCGCTGCAACCGAAGCAACCATTGTTCCGTGGCCGTCAAAGTCGTGCGATGCACAATCTCTGGAGTTGATTTCTGCGCCTGTATAAACCGAGCCGAGCACGGAACCGTCTTCAAATCCATAGTTGTTGCGGGACGAGTCGAGTTGATCCCATAACGCAATGATCTTGTGTCCGTTCTGGCGGCGAAACTCCGGATGAGTGAAGTCAATACCGGTATCAATCAAGCCGATAATGACGCGCGAATTTGCTACCGCACCTGCGGAATCAAGAGATTCTATTTTTTTTTTACGCTGTTATCTTGGGAGGGTAATTGCGTGGTGGCACGCGCTGCGTAACCATCCGGCACAACCGGTTCGATGCGCTGAACAAAGTTCAGGTTTTCGATTTCGGGAAGCTGCAACAAATTGATTCGAGCGGCAAGGATATTGCCGAACTTAGTCAAGGAGCGAACGTCTTTGGACTTGAGTTGATCCAGATCAGCAGATTGAGTAGAAGATTCAGTAGTTATGAACACCTTCACCCAAAGTGTATCGCCAAGAAGTTCAAACTGTATGGCGTCGCGATATGAGCGGATAACATCAATGCCGGATTCGTCAGCCAAGTACGAATAGTACAGATCGTCGAGATTGTTCAACGACTTCGTGAGACGTACTGAATCAGCTTGAGCCGACGCTGCGAAAAGCAACGCTATCAGAATGAATGTCATGAACTTGCTAGTCATCTGGACCTCAAGTAGTTTGAGTTGGAAAATAAAGTCAAGATGAATGCTTTGATTAACGAATTTCTAACAATTCACTAACGCAAGGTACACGCAAATCGACGTTAGCGCAGCGATTCACCCAAAGTGAGCCTAAATGGAGACCAGTAGTAGGGGTGACGGTGGCGTAGTCGGGGAGATGCTATCATCTCTAGTTTGGCAGACCGAAGAGCCTCGGCATAGCCCTTATTGATATTCTCGTAGAAAGTTTTCATAAACGTCGCAGTTGTGAAGTCCTCGACCTCCCAGAGCGAGACCAGCATGTTTCTTGCTCCGGCTTGCATAAATGCCTTCACAAAGCCCTCGATACCTTCGCCAATGTCGAGTTTGCCGCCGCCTGATTCACACGATGACAAAACCACCAAGTCGGCAGACAGATTGAGCTCGCCTATCTCTGCCAGGGTAAGTGCATTCCCAAAGTCAGTAGAGAGCGTATCAGTCGAAAGCCAAATCTTTGATCGGCGCGGATTGTTGTAGTTGATCGTTGAGTGCGTTGCAACATGGACGATGTCGTAGTCCGACAATCTCAGTTTCAGTAATTCTGATTTGGTGGCATCGGCGGCAGTCAGAATTGTGCAGTTGGATTTGCCAAAAATGTCGCTGATCCAATCGACTTCACGGACGCTAAATGGCAACTGCTTCTGCTGTGTGTCGTTTCTTGGATCGGCGAGCGCCAATAGTCTGCGGCTCTCTTGCGCAGTCGTTTTGCTATTCGTCGAGCTATACAAGAAGAGCGACGGAATCGAAGCGACTGACGCATATTCAATCAGATACTTGCTATCGCGTCGAAGTGCTTCAAACGGCAGCACGTTTAGTATTCCGTCAGCAGATACCAGGATGTGGTCATAGTCGCCGAAAGGAAGCACGGAGTCTGGCAGAAGCGGTTCACCCAGGACGTCAGCAATGATCAAAAGGTTATCCAGCAGAGATTCGTCTTTTATTGATGTTTGAATCAAGCGGGCAAACTCGGAAACCAAGTTGGTGATCTCGCTTCGTCCGGCAATCTTGTGTACAGCAATCTGTTTCTGGTCGATCCGAACGACATAGCCGGCATCCGGCGCCAATAAAAATGACATCAATGCGGTACGCGCATCCGGGAGAGTCTTCTGGATCTTCCGAATCGCCATCGGCGACGGCGCAAAGGATCTCTCGGACCCGGGATCTGCAAGACTCTGCTTCAGGCGCAGGTTTGCCAATTGAAGTTCCAGCTCTTGCAGCGAAGCAAGTTTGCGCTTGATTGATTGGCCATCCCCATCGTCTGCAAGAGTCTGCTCAATCTGTTCCAGCGAGCGCAATAGGCGCAGTTCCTCTTTCTTCAATTTCGTCTCTGCCGGAGACGCGGGAATCTCGTCGTTGCTTCCCAATGCATCGAGAAGTCCACGCGACTTCGCTTTTTCGATGTAGACAAGAAGTGAGTCCTCGGCGCCGGCAAGTTGTCCAGACTCTCGCAGATGGTAAAGCGCTGTTACCATTTGTTCGTAGACAAAGCGAGAGCGACCTTGAAAACTCGTCCGCAATTGCGGATCGGGTATGCTTCCACGCGATTGTTCGGAACGCGCTATGACTCCGGCAAGAGTGTGGAATGCAGACAACCACTGCTTTTGGTCTGCGGCAAGTGCCGCGTTGATTATCTCAACGCGCTGAACATTGGAGTAAGTCGAACAGGAGTCGAGAAGTGACTTAGCTTCTGCGAGATACTTGCTTGCTGCCGTTATCGAACGATTCTGTCGTGAAAATTCCGCCCGCAAACAGAGAAAGTCGATTCTGCGCTGAACAGATTGTGATTCGGAGCCAATTGATTCGGCACTATCAAGGGCACTCATTGCGCCGCTGTGGTCTCCTTGCAGTTGACGTAAGTGCGCCAGGTGCGTGAGTGATGATGCGAGCCGCCGATTGTCGCCGGCAAGTTCTGCGATTTGCAACGCTTGGCGAACGTAAACTTCGGCAGTCGCCAAATCACCGGTTGTCATGAATAGTTCTGCGAGATTACTCAGTGTCTCAGCAGATTGAATCCGCATCGCAAACTGGTTGCGGATTTCCAATGCCCGACGATAGTAGTCGCTTGCCTGTTCGAGATCACCGAGCCTTTGGTGCAGCGAACCGAGATTGTGGTAGATTGTCGCCTGTGCGATGCGATTGCGAGTGGACGCCGCCATCTCTTGAGCGGTGACGTAATGACTCATCGCCTCCGTGAACCGACCCATTGCCGACTCAAGGGATGCGATGTTCTGCAGTATTGCCAGCGCCAATCGGGAGTTCTGCGACTTGCGTGTCATTTCAAGCGCGGTCGAGTATTGGCTCAAGGCGCTATCGACTTCACCCTCAAGTTCGGCGACAACGGCGGAGCAATAGAGGAAACGCTCGTTTTGTTGTTGTGACAATTGCCTTTGCGAGAGCTGTCGGGCTTCACTTAGCCACTCTCGCGCAGTCGAAATGGAAACGTCGCGAGCAAACGCCGGAATAATCATTAACAGTGATTGGATTACCTTAGTCGAATCTCCAATTTCGCGCCGCAACTGCAAAGCTTGCTCGGCAAATCGAAGGGAGCTCGTCTTGTCACCAATCGAGAGGTAGACTGAGGCGATATTGAAGAGCGCGTCCGAAGTACCTGCACGATCGCCAAGTTCGGTCTTAATGACACGCGCCGAGTCGAAATAGTCGCCGGCTTTGAGGAATTCCCCTCGTTGCTCGTGAAATCTACCAACAAGACTGTAGCCCCGCGAGAGTCCATCCTGATCCCCGATCATACGACTGACAGTAATTGCCTTGTCCAACAGTTGTTTCAAACTCTCAGCGCCGGACATGTCGGTACTCGAAGCTCCGGCAAAATGCCAGCAGTTTACTGCGGAGGACGAATCGCCAAGTGCGAGAAAGCGTTCTGCCAACTCGCGCATATCGGCAACGAACCGATTGCGTTCCTTGGGTTCGCCTCCGAGTCCCATCTGATTCGTAGTGAATTCCAATTTCAGCTGTTGTCTTGCCGACCACTGCTTGCTGCGCCAATTGCTGAATTTTGCGCACTGCCGAATGTAGAAGTCATCTCCAAGTCTGTCGAACACGAATTGCGCGGCATTATTCAATTCCAGCAACTGAGCTGAGTCGCCACCGTCGAAGTATTCTTCCAACCCGCGCTGGAGATAGCGGTAAAGTTCAAACCGACTTTCAAATTCGAGTGAGTCGCTTTTCAGCGAATCAAGTTGCACGTTACTCTGTGCCAAGATTGAATCACAAAGAAACACTGCCAATAGAAACAGCAGGCAGACAGTTCGCCCGACGTAAACCAAAGTCAATTTCATGTTGCGTACCATCATCGAAGGCAATCTATATCGCATTTGTCCGATGAACAAGCGCCATGCAACACGCAAAAAAATCAACGGTTTTATCCAATTTGTCTCAAAAACACCTTTAATCTTGGCAATCCTATCCTTATATTTTGTGTCAGCAGGCGTTTGGTAACATTACCAATCTTTCTACATTCTTAGAGCCTGCATACAGGAGCATAAATGACGTTTGAGAATAATGAACGGTTCTCCGGAAGTTACGCGCTTTTGAAAGTCCGTGATCGCCAGGAACGATTGAAAGTAATTCAAACTATCGCAGATTTTCGGCAGGTCATTTCGGCCGATGCAGTTGATGGCGAGTATGATATCGTACTTCTCATTCGAGAACTGCCCGGTGCCAGCATCGACCAGTTTGTCAGGAACACAATTCACAGTATCGACAAGGTCGATTCCGTCGAGGTCTGTCATGTTGAATTGACAGTCGATGGTGTCAACGATGACGACACCAAGTCTGCCAAATCCGCTAAATCCTATGCGGAATGCTTCCTGTTTCTCGAGACAGACCGACAGCACTTTGAGGACATTTTCAGCGCCATAAGTGTATTAAGCGCTGTAACTTCCTGCGAAGTTGCCAGTGGCCAGTTCTCGCTCGTTTTGCGAATGGAAGCCGCTACATTCGATACGCTTGAGAAGATCATAAATGAGAGAATCCGCCCTCTTCCCGGTGTTCTTCGTGCAAAAGAAAGCCGCATCATAAAGCTTGCTGGTGTCTAAGCCGACACTAATACAAGATAAATTGACTCAGAAATCCATGAATGGGATGGAAAATATCCATAAACCGGACGATTTTGCTTGCGATTTTTTTCACAAAGAGATAGCTTTGCCAAAGGGAACGCTTACCGACCGACACCATTTGGAATTAGCGGTGTGATCGTCTCAGCGCTCTACATTAGGAGATAGATTGATGGAGACGAAAGACAAAGAATTCAGACCATTTAATATCGATATCTGGAAGCACGATGGCCACGCGGGAGCCTTAATCCCGTTGCTCCAGTCGGCACAAGACACTTACGGTTATGTATCCGAACGTGCAATCGACTATATCAGTCATGTGACCGGAATTCCCCCGGCAGAGATCTATGGCGTAGTCACATTCTATGCGCAGTTCCGCACAAAGCCTCTTGGTGAAAAAGTTATCAAGGTCTGTAACGGTACGGCATGTCACGTCAACGGCGTCAAGGAAATCGCAAATACGCTCAGCGACGAACTCGGAATCAACTACGAAGAGACAACCGAAGACGGCAAATTCAGCATGGTCTCCGTCGCGTGTCTCGGTTGTTGCTCATTAGCACCAGTAGTTATGGTTAGCAATGAGACATTCGGACGTTTGACACCTCAGAAAACGCGCAAGCTTGTGCGCGACCTGAAGCGGAAGTAGGGAAGGCGAAGCTAATATGGCAATAAAAACAGTAATGGTAGGGCTGGCAACTTGTGGCATCTCTGCCGGTGGCGAAAAAGTATTCGAGGCTTTCCAAAAAGAACTTCAGGAAGGTGCAGATTTTCTCCTGCGCGAGACCGGCTGCGTCGGCATGTGCTATCGCGAAGTGCTGGTTTCGATTTCCAATGGAAATCAGGAATCATACTTGTACGGCGAAGTCACGCCTGATCGCGTCAAGCGAATTGTCGCTGAACACATACAGAATGATACTCCGATAGACGAATGGCTCGTTTCCGGCGTCGACCGGGAAGTCGGCTTCTTCGATAAACAAGTGCGCATTGTCCTTCGCAACTGCGGCGTGATCGATCCAAGCTCATTGGAAGAGTATCTCCAAAGCGGCGGCTATAAGGCAGTCGAAAAAGTTGTCAAAGAGATGACACCGGAACAGGTCATTAAGGAAGTTCAGATTTCCGGACTTCGTGGCCGCGGTGGCGGTGGCTTCCCTACAGGGAAGAAGTGGGAACTGACCCGCGCGAGTGTCTCTGAGAAGAAGTACATCATCTGCAATGCCGACGAGGGCGACCCTGGAGCGTTCATGGATCGCTCAGTTCTCGAGGGCGACCCGCATTCTGTCCTAGAGGGAATGATGATTGCCGGATTCGCAATCGGCGCTGACGAAGCATACATCTATTGCCGGGCAGAGTATCCGAAGGCCGTCGCCCGTTTGCGACTGGCAATCTCACAAGCGAAAAAGCAGGGACTGCTTGGTGCAAACATTTTCGGAAGCAGCTTCAATTTCGATATCAAAGTTAAGGAAGGCGCAGGTGCTTTTGTCTGCGGCGAAGAAACTGCGCTGATTGCCTCGATTGAAGGTCGCCGCGGCATGCCGCGATTCCGGCCGCCATTCCCGGCACAGCAGGGCCTTTGGGGCAAACCGACGAACATCAACAACGTTGAGACATTTGCGAATATCCCCTGGATAATTCTTAACGGCGGTTCTGCTTATGCTGCCTACGGCACCGATGACAGCAAAGGCACCAAAGTCTTCGCTATGGCGGGCAAAGTCAAGAGGACCGGTCTGGTCGAAGTTCCGATGGGGATGAGTATCAATGATATCATCTTCAAGATCTGCGGCGGTATCGTAAACGACAAGAAATTCAAAGCTGTTCAAATGGGCGGACCGTCGGGTGGTTGCATTCCCGCTTCGCTTGGCGAGACTCTGATTGACTACCAGCAAATTAACAAGACCGGAGCGATCATGGGCTCCGGCGGTATGGTCGTGATGGATGAAACCACCTGTATGGTGGATGTCGCGAAATTCTTCCTCGCCTTCACGCAGGCAGAGTCGTGCGGCAAGTGTACGTTCTGCCGAATTGGCACCAAACGCATGCTCGAAATACTTGAGCGCATCACCGAGGACAAGGGCAAGGAAGAAGACCTTGTCACGCTTGACCAACTTGGCGAACAGATAAAGATCGCATCCCTCTGCGGGCTCGGACAAACCGCGCCAAATCCGGTGTTGTCAACTCTGCGATATTTCCGCGACGAGTACGAGGCGCATATTCGGCAGAAGAAATGCCCGGCGCATGTCTGCTCGCCGCTGCTGACCTACACGATTGACCAGGAAAAGTGCAACGGCTGTATGCTCTGTCCGCGCTCTTGTCCGACCGATGCGATTATTGGCGAGAAGAAGCAGCCGCACAAGATTCTTCAGGAACTGTGTATCCAGTGCGGCAAATGTTTCACCGTCTGCAACCAGGACGCGGTTATCAAGGATTAAGGTGAATTATGATTACGATTACAATTAACGGAAAAGAAGTCACCGCTGATCCCGGCAAGACAATTCTCGAAATCGTCCACGATCAAAAACTTGATTCAATTCCGACCCTGTGTTACGACAAGAAGCTCGAACCGTTCGGATCATGCTTTTTGTGTGTTGTCGAAGTTGAAGGTATGAGCAAACTCGTACCGTCCTGCGCCACCAAACCGTGGAATGGAATGGTACTCAAGACTCGCTCACCCAAGGTTGTCGATGCCCGCAAGACTTGCCTGGAGCTGCTGGTGTCCAATCACCATGCCGATTGCTTCGGTGCATGTCGATTGAATTGCCCTGCCGACGTCGACATTCAGGGATATCTGTCGTTGACGTATCTGGGCAAGTATCACGAGGCAGTCCAGCTCATCAAAGAAAAGAATCCGTTCCCATCGGTCTGCGGTCGTGTTTGCACTCGCAAGTGCGAGTTGTCATGCCGAAGAAAATTGATTGACGATGCCGTTGGGATCGACTATCTGAAACGATTCTCCGCCGACAAAGACCTTGATGACATGTGGACGCCGGTTCCGAAGCCGCGCAATGGTAAGAGAGTCGCCATTATCGGCGGCGGTCCCGCCGGATTGACTTGCGCCTATTACCTTACGCTTGAAGGTTACGAGCCGACAGTGTTTGAAGCATTACCCGAACTCGGCGGCATGTTGCGCTACGGAATTCCAGAGTACCGACTGCCCAAGGAAATTCTCGATAAAGAAATCAAGTGGATCACGGATCTCGGCGTCGAAGTACACACCAATACCAAACTTGGACGGGATATCACGATTGACGCGCTATTCGAGCAAGGATTTAAATCGGTGTTCGTTGGACTTGGCGCCCAACTCGCCAAGAGTATGGGTATCGCTAATGAGCAGGTGAAGAACGTGCTCGGAGGCGTGGATTTCCTCCGCGATGTTACAATGGACAACGCTCCGGCTATAAAGGGGCGAGTCGTTGTTGTCGGAGGCGGCAACACTGCCATCGATGCGGCGCGAACCTCATTGCGTCTCGGTGCTGACGAAGTCGTACTTCTGTATCGCAGGACACGCAAAGAGATGCCGGCAAACGAAATGGAAATCGTCGCTGCCGAAGAAGAGGGAATCGTATTCAAGTATCTTGCGGCGCCGACCAACATCAATTCCAAGGATGGTGTTCTTCAGTCGATGGAGTGCATCGAAATGGAATTGGGCGAACCGGATGCTTCCGGTCGTCGTCGTCCGGTCGAGAAAAAGAATTCCAATTATACGCTTGAATGCGACTTTGTGATTTCAGCCATTGGACAAGAGGCCGATCTCGCCGGTGTCGATGGTGACAAAGAAGATGACAATCACATCGAACTGAGCAAGTGGCACACAATCATTGCCGCTGAAGGCACTTTCAGGACCAATCGTCCCGGTGTATTTGCGGGTGGTGATGTCGTCACCGGTCCCGCTGACGCTATTGATGCTGTCGCTGCCGGGCGAATGGCTGCGTATGCCATTGAGCGCTTTATCGAGACTGGCCATTACGAACGGCTCAAACCGCTATTCGCCAGCCGCAAAGATAATCTCAAGGCGTTTACGACCGAAGACTTCTGCGATCCGCAAACGAGCGAACGAATACACATCAAGGAATTGCCCGTCGCTGAAAGAATTCATTCCTTCAAGGAAGTCGAACTCGGACTTACGGAAGACCAGGCAAAGTTCGAAGCCTGCCGCTGTATGGAATGCGGCTGTCAGGTCGCGCTTGAATGCAAGTTGCAGGATTACTGTGGTGAGTATGGAGCTGATCAAAAACGATTCGTGGGCGAGTTTAATCGGTACAAGGTAGATACGCGTCATCCGTACATCACACTCGACTCCAATAAGTGCATCAACTGCGGACGCTGTGTGCGTACTTGCGCCGACATTCTTGACGTCTCGGCGTTAGGGTTCGTTAATCGCGGATTCCGTACCATGGTCAAACCGGCGCTTGAAAAAGCTCTCGCCGACACGAACTGCGTTTCCTGCGGCAATTGCGTCGATGTCTGCCCGACTGGCGCGATAGTCAATAAACTGCCGTTTGGCCGTTCAGGACCCTGGGTCATGAACCGTGTCAAGAACGTCTGCAACTTCTGTTCAATCGGCTGCAATGTCGAAATCAATGCCAAGACCGCCGACTTGTTCTTTGTCTCCGGCTCTTTCGAAGGCGAACCGAACTTCGGCGAACTTTGTGTTCGCGGTCGTTATGGATATCAACAACTGCTCGGCAATGAACGACTCCGCAAGCCATACGTTCGCAAGGGTGGTGATCTGGTTCCGGCCACTTGGGAAGAGGCCTGGGAGCGGATTGAACAAGGCTCGAAGGACCTTCGCCTCGAATACGGACGCAAGGCAATGATGGTATCAGCGTCGCCCAAACTTACTGATGAAGAGTTGTACCTTGCAGGCAAGCTCGCTCGCGTCACACTCGAGACCAACTCGATTGGCAGTTTCCAGCATCTGGCGGCCGAGGCTGACTTTCATGCTCTCGACAGCGTCATGGGTGCAACTGTGTCGACTTGCGGCACGGCTGAGTTGGAAGCAGCCGACTTGATATTGTTGGTCAATTGCGATCCATTCATAGAAAATCCGGTTCTCGGTTTCCGACTCAAACGCATGCTCAAGAAGGGCAAGCAGGCGATCGTGATCAACTCCGCTGATATCGGCATCAATCGCTTCGCAACGCAATGGCTTGACCCGCGTCGCGGAACGGCAACGTTGCTTCTCAACGGACTGATGGCTGAAATTGTGCGTCACGGTGGCGACGATAAGCCATATCTCGAATCGCGCACGAAGAACTATGATCGTTTCCGCCGCTACATCGAAGTTATAAATACCGATGAAGTCTCTTCGGTCACTGGCGTTCGGACTACTAAGATTGAAGAGTGCGCAAAATTGCTTTCAGCGAAGAACAAGAAAGTCGTCGCAATATACAATCACGATAGCCGCCGCGATCGTTCATCAAATGATCTCAAGGCGCTGACCTCGCTGATGCTAATGACTGGACGTATCGGTACTGAAGGCAACGGCATGATCTTGCTGACCAGCCAGGCAAACACACGTGGAATGCATATCGCAGGGTTTGACCAGAAATTGCTTCCGGGTGAAACGCTGATCACGCCTGAGTCTTTCTCCAATTTGTCGGCATTGTGGCACAATGATCTCGAGTGCTTGAAAGAATGGCAATGGCAGGGATTTCCGTACAGACTTTGAAAATGGCAGTATTAAAGGCGCGGTCATACTCGGTGAGAATCCGGCAATTGACTCTGCGTGGTACAAACGTATTGAGAAACTTGAGTTCCTTGTGGTCGCCGATTTATTCATGACCGAGACTGCGAAACTTGCAGACGTTGTCCTTCCTCTCAATAGCTATGTCGAGGATGAAGGCACGATGACAAACTGGGAGGGATTGCGTCAACCGCTGAAACCGCTCAGCAAGCCGCTCACCGGCCACAGCAACATTGACGTTATCGCCCGAATCATGCAGTCAGCCGATGGCGGCGTCCACGGTGTGACCTACTCGCATGAGTTCCTTGCCAAAGAAATGCACCAGCTGATTCCTGAACGCAATCAGAAGGTTGATAATGCGGCGAAGTTCCGGCAGCGTTTTCCGACTGTCGATGGATTGGCGAGTTTCGAGATATATCCGACGCAAGTCAAGGCGACCGATGTCAAGTACCCCAATGTATTGGTGCTTGACGAACGCACTGACGCCAAGTTATCACAGGTGTTCGGAGATAAATAAATTCAGGTGAGAGGGAATCAAGGTGCGGCAGTCGAGCGAGACTGCCGCACTTCTGCTTTTCTGGCGGGAACTTACGACTTCTTTTCCACTTTGTTGGATTTGAGAAGTTCTTCAATTTTGCCGGTAATCTCATCTCCTGTCGGTTCGACCTTTGAAGGCCAGCGCGCCACGAGATTGCCGTGTTGATCGATGAGAAACTTGCTGAAATTCCACCCAATCTCACCCGGAATTCCGGAAGACTCCGTCAGATATTTGAACAACGGGTGAATGTCGTCACCTTTGACACTGACCTTTGACATCATGGGGAATGAAACGTCGAATTTCGTGGAGCAGAATTCCTTGATCTCTTCGTCAGTCCCCGGCTCCTGGCCGCCGAAATTGTTTGCCGGGAATCCGACGACAACGACTCCCTGCTCTTTGTACTTGTCGTATAGCGCTTCGAGTCCAGTATATTGCTTGGTGTAGCCGCATTTGCTGGCCACATTCACTATCAGCACAACCTTGCCGTCAAACGCACTCAGATTGGTTGTTTCGCCATCAATTGTCTTGAAGGGAACAACTTTGTAGTTTCCTGCGGCTTGGTCGGTCATCAATTTCTCCGTTTTAGCTTCTTTCTTCGCGATTTGTGACGGTGTTCCAGCCAACGCCAGACCAGCCAACAAGATTGCGGCCACGCCTATTGTAGTCAATTTTCTCATGTCAATCCTCCGTGTAATATTAAAGTTACTCGTTTATACGTTCGAAGGAGCGGCGATAGTGGTATCGACAGCAATAATCGGTGATTGACAAATTGGAGTATATCGAACTATTTTGCAGTGAAAACTACACTGCGGAGGATAGGTATGGCAGCCAAAAGCAAGAAGCACGACTGGTCGCAGTTTGTTCTGCGGGTTTATATCAACGCCAAGCCCGAAAAGGTGTTCAAAGCTTGGACCGATGACAAGGTCGTGTCCAAGTGGTTCACCCAGAAGACAGTCATTGAGCCGCGCAAGGGAGGACGCCTCTATTTCGAATGGCTGGCTGGGGACAAACTCGAAACCAAGGTCAAACAGATTCTGAAAGACAAGAAATTCATCTTCCCGTTTGGTAACGATGGCACAGAAGTTTCAGTGACCTTTAAGAAAGACGGAAAAGGCACTCTCTGCGAGTTGAAGCAGTACAACATGAAAACTGATCCCGAATCAAAGTGGTCGATGCACAAGGGCTGCACACAAGGCTGGACCTTTTTCTTGACCAATCTCAAGAGTTATCTCGAACATGGGATCGATTTGCGCAGCAATGATGTCAAACGCAGCTATCGCGACGACTACGTAAACAGTTGAGCGACAATCTCTAACCAGCACCGCGTCCGTAGAGCGAAAACTCGCAATTTCGACTGCTTAGTTCATTTCAATATCGTATAATATTGCGATGAAACGATTCTACTTGTTGTTCGTGACAATCATCGTGTCGGTCGTGGTGATTGTCTCTTGCGGCGCGGACTCTACAGAGACTCCTCAGGACAAGACCACCGTCATCGACGCGCCGGATCAGATAATGACCAATTCGGAAATCTATCTCACCAGCGGCGGCAAGCGCAAGGCTACAATCAAATCGGATACGTTGATGACCTATGCTCGCATCGACACGACCTTACTATACAAGGTCGAGGTGCTGTTTTTGACAGCTCCGGCACTCACACTTCAACACTTACGGCAGACTCATCGCGGGTAAGTCAGCGCGCCAGCACTATGTCAGTGTTTGGAAATGTCAAAGCCTGGACGCAGGATAATCGTCGTCTCGTCGCGGACTCGCTCCGCTGGAATGCCAAGACCGAACTGATTGAGACAGAAGGGTACGTCGAAATCTACCGGGGCGAGGACATGATCTCCGGGTATGGATTGGAGACCGATCAGCGCCTGGAGCACACTACAATCAAACGCCAACCCAAGGGAACATTCAGTGAACCGGATTAGCATTGCAGTAGTTCTATTTATCTCATTTGCACTTTTCACTGTTTCAAATGCCGAGGACATTTCCCCTGACCAGTTTCGGCGTATGGTCGGCGATGAGATAAAGGCCAACGGCTCCTCCGGAGACTCTATTGGTACAGTGATGCGCGTAAGCGGATATGGTGAGAAGAACAGGGATTTCTTGATTGTTCCCGTAGTTCGAAATGGATCGCTGGTTTCAGTATACCGCGACGATCCGAAGCGGAGTTCAATTACTGAGATCTGTTCAAAGTCTAATGTAAAGGCTCTTAAGTTGACACTCTTCTCAATTGAGGGCGCCAAGCGCGAATTGGATAAGCAGGGAGTAGTTGACCCGGTGCCGAAGCTAATCAGCGTCGGGCCAATTTCATTCTTGGGAGCACTGTCGGCCGGTTGGTATCACGACACCGGCGAATCGTTCGTCTTCTTGTCGTTGTCCGGGCGACTCGTTACCGAATCTGATATCGCCCGCTACTGGCCCGAACATCTCGAAGACTTGCGCGCTGTCGGTCGTTAAGATCGCTATTCGGGAACTCCGACGGATGCGACTACATAATTCTTCGTATCGAAGTACTTCTCCGCAACTCGTTTGACATCTGCCGGCGTGACTGCTTTCATCGCAACTATCAGATCATCCTCGACATCATACTTACCGACGAGAAATTGATTCACAGCCATGTAAAAGCTTGGTTGATGCGCGACAATCTTGCCGTCAGTTGCGCCCCCCAAAGTGAATTGACCGAGCGCTCAAGTTCTTCAGCAGAAACGTCAAACGTGCGCATTGAATCAATGACTTGAAGTATACCGGCTTTTGCGACGGCGTAGTTCTCAACGCCGGTTCCCATAGCCGCCGAGAACCAACCGAAATCGCGATCAAAACCGACACCGGCGCCGACTCGATAGGCAAGTCCTTGTTGTTCGCGCAGTACTTTGCCTAAGCGAGTCGAAAGAATATCCGTTGCTACGCGCAGAACAACAGCATCCGGGCTCGAAGCGCCGCAGACTGCATTGCCGATGTACATGTAGGCTTGCTTCTTTTCCATCGGCTTGTTCTGTTTCATTTCGCCCGATACCGTTACCGGCGCTACAGTCGGCACTATCCCAAGATCGACCTTCGGCATGTCTCCGAACGCAGCCTTGATTTTCGCCAGCATCTGTTCAGGCTCAAGGTCGGTGCAAATCGACAATATGATGTTATTCGGCGCATAGAACTTTGCATAATGCGCGCGTAGATCTTCAGCAGTGAATCCACCGACAGACCGCATATCTCCGGTCTCCGGACTGGTGAAGCGGGTATTCTTGAACAACATGTCATAATATAGATTCTTGGCCACATCAGACGTCGAACCTGACTGCATTCCCAGAACGCCCATCACTTCGCCGCGCACTTGTTCAACTTCACTCTCCGGGAATGTCGCGTTCTTGACCATTTCCGCAAGCAACTCCAAACCTTTGTCGGTAAAATCCGAAATCGTTTCGAATTTCAAGAATGAGAATTGCCGCGATGTGTAGCGGTCATCATAGGGAATATAGGGGTTGTCGTTCGTCGTCAGGTTTGCGCCAATCGCCGCAAGCGCCCGTGACATCGATTCCGTCGAGTAGTTCTTGGAACCGTGGGTCAGCATGCGGTTGACGAAATCGGTGATGCCTTCCTTGCTTTCGGCTTCCATTGCCGCGCGGTTCTTGCCGAGCACCATGAATGCCTGCACCTGCGAGTATGGATTGGACTTGATGATAACTTCCAGACCGTTCGGGAGCGTTTCGTGCGCATACTTGCTCTTGATCTGTGATGCCGAGGAGGTTTTTGACTCGGCAGGCGGAGTCACGACTGTCGCGATATAATTGAACGGTTTGAAGTATCTTGCCGCCACGCGTTTGACATCGGCGGGCTTGACCTTTTCCAAATTAGTAGTCATGTTATCAATGAAGTCGTAGCCGGTTGCGACCATCAAAGGAGCAATCTGGAAGCCGTAGTAGTGCAGCTTCTCCTTCATGTATATTTCACTCGTCTTGGCCGAAGTGATTACCGACTTGATGTCCGCTTCGCCGGGTTCCCATGTTGCAACAGTCTGCTCCATCGTCAGATTCAACGCGTCGATTACTTTCTGAACGTTCTGAATCGAATCGGTCTTGATCGAAATGTCGTAGGTGCTGAAATCTTTCTGCGTATTGATCCCTGCTGAAACTGACTGAGTGAGACTTCCATCAGTGCCGGATAGTGCATTCAACAATGGCGAAACACCTTGAGTATTGAGGAGTTCGTTCAGAACATAGAACGCAAAGTAATCAGGATCGGACCAAAGCGGCGCGCGTGAAGTGAAACTCAGGTAACAACTCTTGGTCTCCATCTCCTGTTTCACAATCCGCTTTTCATTGGGAAGATTTACAGAGAATTGCGGCACCGGAGGAATCGCCTTTGCCGGAGTGGTACCGAAATACTGTTTGTACTTCTGGATCATGTCGGCGGTGTTGAAGTCGCCGATTACCAGCGCCACCATGTTGTTGGGAGCATAGTAGGTCTGGTAATAGTCCAGAATCTCTTCGCGAGTTATCGTGTTAATCAGATTCTCGTACCCCAGTACCGGGCGCGCATAGGGTGTCCCGGCGAATGCAACTGACTGATGCAAGTCATCGACGATGTCGTCGATACGGTCATGCGCTTGACGAATTTCTTCGTTGACGACCTTACGTTCCTTCGGGAACTGCTCTTCGGGAAGTATCGAGTTGAACAGCTGATCCGACTGGACATCAAGACCCTGATCGATGTAGTCGGTCGGCATCAACACTAAGTAAGCGGTCAGATCCTTGCGCGTAAAGGCGTTGATGTATCCGCCGTGCCGCTCGATTAAATCGTCCAGCTCCGATTGCGATTTGGTCTTCGTTCCGTCAAACAGCAGATGCTCCAAGAAATGCGTCGCGCCATTATTGAACTGATTCTCATAACGTGCGCCTGCATTGACAAATACAATTGATGTGATCATCGGGGAGGAGTGATTCTCCACGAAGATCGCCTGTAAGCCATTATCCAGAGTGACCTTTGTAGAAGGCAACCCGGCATAGGCTGTTACGGACAAAATTGAGATAAGCAGTGCAACTGCCAGATAACGAAACGACATTGATTCCTCCGAAGAATTAGACCTTATGACCTTGCAATCAACCTCTGCGACGAGTCTAAGTCAAGAATATTGATGACGGCGTCGGCATTGTCACTGCGAAGTAACAAAGAAAAGCGCCCGACTTACGCCGGGCGCTTGAAATTGCAAGATTCGAGGTTACATGAATGTGTTTAGCTATTGACGAGATTGACAAACTCGTCAATACGTGCTGTCGCACGAAGCACTGCCGAACGCCAGAACTCGTCCTTGGTCAAATCAACATTCAGGTGCTTCTTTGCCACCTGTTCAGTCGTCATCTTGCCGGTGTCTTCGAGCATGCTCCGATATTTCTTCGCGAAGCTCTTGCCTTCTTGTTCGGCGCGTTCGTAAACACCGCCCGCAAACAAGAATCCCATCGTGTAGGGGAAATTGTAGAATGGCGAGTCGGTGATATAGAAGTGCAGTTTTGACGCCCAGAAGCGCGGGTGATAACCTTCCTTTGGGTCCAGAATATCCCCAAATGCTTCCTTCTGCGCCGCCAGCATCATCTCATCGAGTCGACTCACGCCGACAATGCCGTCTGCCCGTTCTTCGTAGAAGCGCTTATCAAACAGGTAGCGGGCATAGATGTTGCAGAAGAGGATCAATGTCCCTTGTAAGTCCTGATCAAGCAGCATCAGCTTGCCCTGCTTGTCGCTGACTTCCTGCAAGGCTGCACTGCCTACGCGAAGTTCATTGAAAATGGAAGCGGTTTCCGCCAGTCCCATCGGATACTCAGTTGCCAGTTGAGGCGTATCTTTGAGCACCCACTGATGGTAAGCGTGACCGAGTTCGTGCGCGAGTGTCGACATACTGCTGTAATCATCGGAGTAAGTCATGAACACGCGCGATTCGCCGCGAAGATTCAAACCTGTGCAATAAGCGCCATCGGCTTTTCCTGCGCGGTCTTCCGCCTCAACCCATCGTTTGTCAATTGCCATGCGAGAGAATGTCGCCATCTCTTCGGAGAATGAACCAAGGTGCCGGACAATGAATTCGACCGCCTGATCAAAGGTGAATTCGAGATCGAGATGCCCGACCGGAGCGAATTGGTCGTACCAGCAAAACTTGTCCGTGCCCATCAGTTTCTTCTTGGCATCGGTGTAGCGCTTCAAATCCGGGATCACCGACTTGACCGCGCTCCACATTGCGTCGAGAGTCTCTTGCTGGCTGCGATTAAGCATCAACGGTTCGACTAAAGCGTTCTTCCAGCCGCGATTGCGGTATAGTGCAAGACGAAATCCTGCTTGAGAATTCAGTGCTGAAGAACAAACGCCGGTTTCTTTTGCCCAGGTCTTTTCGAATGTCTCAAATGCGCGGCGCCGGATATCGCGATCCGGATTTTGGAACTTGTTCGAAAGCTGGCCGATCGACATGGTCTCAACTGTGTCTTTCTCAGCGAATTCGACGGAGATTTCGCCTGAGACTTTGTCATACAACCGCGCCCAGCCATGGTAGCCGTTTACCGCGAGTTCTTGAGCCAGCGCTTCCAATTCCGGGGACATTTTGTGTTTCGCCATGCGGCGCATTTCATCAAGCGGGAATTTGATCTCGACGACCTTCGCATCCGCAGTGAGTTTCTCCCACTCTCCGTCGGACTGTGCGGCGAAGCTGGACTCAAATCCGGTGCGTAAATTCAGCCACGACGCTATGTGGGTGTCGATTTCAGCTTCGAGCGTTTGCGCGTTATCATCCTTGACGTTCTGGGTCGCAAGGCAGTGGGCAAACGACCGCGCCATTTCGAGATGTGCGCCAATCCGCTGAAATTCGAGGATAGCGCCGATCCATTGTGCGCGGCTGGAGTCGTTAAGTTGTACCGGAAGTGTCTTCACACTTTCCGCAAGCTTGGCCAAATCGGCACGAACCGCGTCGCAGAATTTCCGGAATTCCGGCGATGAACTGCCGCCGGCAAATATCGAATCGAGGTCCCATTTCGGCGAAACCGCCTTGGACTTATTCGAAATGTCAACATTGGACATAGTGGTTCTCCTGAACTGATGTAGAATTACCGAACGGAGTTCGGTAAGCGGTTACTTAATTTTCAAAATTAGCATTATTGCCACAGACTGTCAAGAGTCATTATGGCGCTATAAGTGTTCGAGCTCAATTCGTTTGGCGCGCGGCAGCATATTCTTGACGTGACCATCCTGAAACAGCCCGCAGCCAAGCGCATAGCGGTCATAGCGAAGCAGGATATAACCATGCGTCGCGTCCACAATATCTTCGTCGCCCGGTTTGATATCGAGCCCTTGAAGATACTTCAAAGTCTGGTTTCGCGAAAGTGTAATTGTATTGCGCGTCGCCAGAGCCCCAAAGATTTGCAGGAGATTGGTGGTTGGTTTCACGCTCTTATGGACCCGTGCAATCAGAAGCCCGGCAGTGTCGGGCACAATTGTCTCATCGTACTGCTTTGGACCCACAATCACCCGGCCCTTTGGACCGGCATAGAATCCAAAATCATCGAACAGCTTCTTCGACAAACCGAAGCGCAATTCAAGATAATCGAAGACCAGCTCGCGAGTTTCCGATTCGCAAAATTCGATCATTTTCGCACCTTTGCAAGGAAGAATCCGCCGGTATCGTGGAAGTGTGGGAAGATGCGCTTGGTCAACGCCATTTGCGGGTCAAAGTCCTTGCCCTGCCACGAGGTCAGTCCGTTGGTCATGGTCAGACCGGGAATTTCAATCTGCTCAAGTTCGGCTGGCCGGTTGTCCAGGAGATGCTGAATTGTCTCTTCGTTTTCTTCCGGCGCGAATGTGCAGGTTGAGTAGATCATGGTCCCGCCGACGCGCAACAGGTCAAATGCTTTAGTAATCAACTGCCGCTGACGATTGGCGCTTGCAGGGATTCGCTTTGCCGACCACCAAGTGAACAACTTGCGATCTTTGCGCATTGTGCCTTCGGAGGTGCATGGTGCATCGAGCAGGATGATGTCGAATTCTGTCTGCGGGAAATTTCGTAAATCGTAATTCGTGACAACAGTGTTGAGCGCACCGGTCTTCTCGAGATTGAATTTCAGTGCTCGAATGCGGTCATACTCAAGATCGTTTGCGACGATGGTGCCGCGGTTGTTCATCAAAGCCGCCAACTGCGTCGTCTTCGAGCCCGGCGCCGCACAGGCGTCAAGCACCGAGGTTGCACTCGCCAACTGATTGCGAACCAATAGCGGCGGCAACATTGAGGTCAAGTCCTGAATGTAGATTGCGCCGATGAAATGTTCCAGCGTCGCGCCGAGACGAACATCATCGGAACTGAAGGCATGCTCATACCACGGACAATCGTGAAGCGGAATGCCGTAACCGGCAAAGCGCTCGCGAACGTGGGCGACTTCAGCCTTGAGAGTATTGACCCGACAAGACCGCGGCAATGGCCGCAGCAGAGCATCAAAGAATTTCTCGGGCTGATCTGAAAGAGATTCGTAGCGCTGGCGAAATTCAGCGGGTAGTTCAAATTGCATTGTTGGATGATACCGCTAATCACCGCGATTGTCAACCGCAGCGAAGTCGGCTGAGGACTATGCTGCGGGAATAGTTGCTCGATTGGCGAAGTACCTGCGGCGGAAGTACAACGCCACGCTGACAAGTCCAATCAGTGTCGGAACTTCCACCAGCGGGCCAATCACTGCCGCAAAAGCCGCCCCGTGATTCACGCCGAACACAGCAACTGCAACCGCAATTGCCAGTTCGAAGTTGTTGCTTGCCGCGGTAAACGACAAAGTCGCAGCTTTGGAGTAGTCAGCCCCGACGCGTTTGCCCATATAGAAGCTAACCAGAAACATCACGACGAAGTAGATCAACAGCGGTATCGCAATTCGCACCACATCGAGCGGAATCTGCACGATCATGTTCCCCTTAAGACTAAACATCACGAGTATCGTGAACAGCAGTGCAATCAACGTGATCGGACTGATTTTGGGAATGAACACGGTGTGGTACCAATCCCTGCCTTTGGCTTTCACCAGAACATATCGAGTAATCATTCCGGCGAAGAACGGGATGCCGAGATAGATCATCACGCTTTCGGCAATCTGCCCCATTGATACCTCGACCACACTGCCTTGTAGTCCGAACCACTGCGGCACCACAGTGATGAATATCCACGCGTAAACACTGTAGAAAAGTATCTGAAATATCGAATTGAAAGCGACCAATCCCGCCGCGTAGTCAGTGTCACCGTCTGCAAGTTCATTCCAGACAATCACCATCGCTATGCAACGCGCCAAACCGATCATGATCAACCCGGTCATGTACTCGGGATATCCGGCAAGGAAGATGATCGCCAACACGAACATCAGAATAGGTCCGATGACCCAATTTTGCAGAAGCGACAATCCGAGAATTCGCCAGTTGCGAAACACCTTGCCCAGCTCTTCGTAACGCACCTTCGCCAGCGGCGGGTACATCATTAAGATCAATCCGATTGCGATTGGAATATTCGTCGTGCCGGTCTGAAACTGGTTGATGAATCCTTCAATGCCGGGATAGAAGTGACCCAAGGCCACACCGATTCCCATAGCGAGGAAAATCCAGAGTGTCAAGAAGCGATCGACGAAGCCGAGCCGCTTTGTCGGGTTGCATTCAACTGGCAACGAGCATCTCCGGCAAGGTCAGGATGTAATCGCGGATCTCGTCGCGAACGCGGCGATAATGGCGCAGAGCTTCTTCTTCGGTCTTGGCGCCTTCTGCCAAGTGCGGCGGGTCGTCGAAACTGCGATGGATAACTTTGGCTTTTCCCGGAAACAACGGACACGACTCGCGCGCGTTGTCGCAGACAGTAACCACATAGTCGAATTCAATGTTCAGAAGATCAACGACATTCTTGGAATGGTGACCTGAGATGTCTACTCCCGCTTCCGCCATCGCTTTCACTGCAAGGGGATTGAGTCCCTGCGCCTTTGTCCCGGCCGAGTAGGCGTCCATCGCAAAGCCCTTTAGATTGCGAGCCCAGCCTTCCGCCATTTGCGAACGGCAGGAATTACCGGTGCATAAGAAGAGAACTTTCAGCTTCACGATCTGATCCTGCAGCAAATGACTTCAAGGTCCGTCGCAAGGATTTCGCGCAACTTGCGGTCATCCTCGCGGATTTGAGGGGAGCGAATAAGCGTGTCCTGCAGCCAGTGCAAAGCCTGTGCCGCCGCGGAATTTTCATCCGGCTCGCTCAGGCGATAGTACACCCAGCGGCCCTCTTTGCGCGTCTCAACCAGTCCTGCTTGTTTGAGAATCGCCATGTGTTTGGATACTGTCGAAGGTGCGAGGTCGAGCAGGTCAATGAGTTGACAAACGCAAAGTTCCTGCTTGCGCAAAGACATCAGCGCCCGGACGCGACTGCCGTCAGACAGTGCCTGTCCGATTTCCGTGAGATTGTTCAATTCATCACTCATAATTCGTTATATGGCGAAATATAGCAGTGAGTTTCGTGCTGTCAAATGTTTTTAGAAAATAGTTATCCCGAAAATGTAGGCCAGACTCAGGTAAATCCCGACAATCAGGAACGTTACACCGGTAATCAATCGCGCCCATTTCTCGATTCGCGTCAACTGGTTGAACAATCCGCCGATTGATCGCGCACTCACGCCCAATACAACTCCAAGGATCATCACCGGCAACGCAGTCCCGATCCCATAACCAAGCGGCAACATCACCGCAGACTGTTGCTCGATTGAAAGGGGAATCAGACTACCGAAGAACAATGCTGCCGAGATCGGGCAGAATGAGAGCGCAAAGAGCATTCCCAACGGCACAGCACCCCAAATGCCCATAGTGCCGATTTTCTTTTGCAAGCGCTCGCCAGTTGCTGAGCCGGCACTCGTGAAGCTGATCAAATTTAGCAAGAACATCCCAGCGACAATAAGCAAGGGGCCGAGAATCTGATTCATATACTTTTGTAGAAATCGCGAAAGCTCCGGCACCGAAAGTGCGCCGCCGACCAATATTGCTCCGAGTCCGACATATGCTATCGTTCGACCAAGCGTGTAGAGTACGCCGGAAGCGACCACCAATGATGGCCGGTCAAGCCGGCGTCCAATAAACGACACTGCGGCAATATTGGTCGCCAAAGGGCAGGGGCTGATCGAGGTCAATATCCCCAGCCATAGCGCTGTGGAAATCGCGACAAAGAACGAGTCCATTACGACGCGCTCAAGTAATTGCGAATTTCTGTTTCGACATAGCCGCGAAACTCAGCTTCGGTTCCGATCAGTTCCCAGATTTGGTCGAGATTCTTCCACTTGGTCATCTTGCCGGACTTCATGTCCACGAGGACAATCGACTGCGACACGAGGCTGAAGTCCGTCTCGAAGTGCTCATTGCCTTCGCTTTCGATGTTGACTACGCGCAGTTCCAGCTTTTTCGAACCAAGCTCCTCGGCGAAGCTTTGATGGACTATCTCATGCGCCAGCGCTTCAATCCGGTTACACGTCGGACAGCGTTGTGTGCGGTGGAAGTAGTAAGCAATCACCTTGTCGCCCTCGACAGCGGCGGCTGAATCACCCTGCGAGCCGACGGCAGAGTCTGATGTGTTCCGCATGACAACTACGGTGAGGCTGACTGCGACGAACAACAACAACGCAACTGTGACTATTGATTTCAGTTTCATAAACATATCTCCAAGAGTTTCCTGTGTACTACTGAATCATTGCCTTAATCTCATCGAGCGAAGGCACACGCCCCGATACCTTGACCACGCCATCAACCGCCAGCGCCGGGGTCATCATCACGCCGAAGTTCATTATAGCGTTTATATCCGTGACTTTGAGCACTTCGCACTCGAGGTCGGCTTCTTTGGCGGCTTGCCTGGTCATCTCTTCGAGCTTCTTGCACTTCGGACAACCTGTGCCGAGTACCTGTATAAGTTTCATTGATTACTCCTATCTGTAAATTGAACCAAAAATCATTCCAGTGATCGTTGACATCACAACAACCAGTAGCACATAGACGACAGTCTTCTTTGTTCCCATGATGCCGTTGAGAACCAGCATGCTTGGCAGCGATAATGCAGGTCCTGCGAGCAATAGCGAAAGTGCCGGTCCTTTGCCCATTCCAGAACCAATCAGGCCTTGCAAAATCGGTACTTCGGTAAGTGTTGCGAAGTACATGAACGCACCAGCAACCGACGCGAACAAATTTGCCCAAATCGAATTTCCACCGACTGCAGAATTGATCCACGCCGGCGGGATTAGCGCCTCCTCTCCCGGGCGACCGAGCAGAAATCCTGCGACTAAAACACCGAAGAACAACAACGGCAGTATCTGTCGCGCAAATCCCCAGGTCTGCGCAAACCATTCGCCGCCCTCGCCTTTGTCGGTCGCTGTGATGATTGAGATCACGAATACACCAGTCACAAACGCTATCAACGGCTGTTCCCGAAACACCAACACTGCGGCCAATACCAACGCTCCACCCGCTGCGATTTTCCAAAGTGCAACCTTCATCCAGCGCACCAACACGATACCAAGGCCGACGGCGGCGGCTCCCGTCAACAGCCACTTGACGGAGTAGACTGTCGCATAAAATCCGCCGGCTTCTATGGGTGCACTCCAAGTTGCGAAGACGAGAATGAAGATTTGCAGTGCAAAGAACGTCGCCGTTTGCCAAAGCGGGCGAGTTGATTGCGACTCCGTCAATTGCATCGGTACATTGTTGCGGACAGCTTCTTCATTGCGGAAGATGAAATGCATTGCCAACCCGATAACGATGCTGAATACCACGGCGCCGATTGCCCTTGCTATTCCAAGTTCCAGGCCGAGCACTCGCGCGGTCATGATGATCGCCAGTACGTTGATCGCCGGTCCGGAATAGAGAAATGCGCTGGCCGGGCCAATCCCCGCACCCATCCGATAAATTCCGGCAAACAACGGCAGGACAGTGCACGAACACACTGCCAATATCGTTCCCGAGACCGATGCCACGCCGTAAGCCAGTATCTTGTTCGCTTTCGCGCCGAGATACTTCATCACCGATTCCTGCCGGACAAATACGCCAATCGCTCCGGCTATGAAAAACGCCGGTATCAGGCAGAGCAGGACGTGTTCGCGGGCATACCACTGTGTCAGAGCAAGGGCTTCCTGAAGCGACTTTCCGACTCTTGGTGCGTCGATGGGAAGGAAGTAAAATGCCGCAAACACTGTAGCGAGCAGTGTCAGCATTTTCCATTCAGATTTCCACGAAACAGTCATAATTGTCGCCTAACTGAATCCTCGTTGTCTGTCATTTGGCCAAATCGCCAAAGGATTCTTCAAAAAAATACTACTTCACCAGTTGCATCTGATCGCGCGCCGTCGATTTCAGTACGCCTTCGACACAACCGAAGAAATTCAAGATACATGGAACGCGAAGTTGATAAAACACCTGCGCGCCGCGTTTTTCCATCGATACGATTCCAGCATTTCTGAGAATCGAGAGGTGCTTCGAAACTGTCGAGGTATCCGCTCCAATCATTGCAGTCAACTCGCAGACGCAGCGTTCGCCCTTCGACAGTTGGTCCACCATAAACAGCCGCGTCGGATGGCCCATCGCCTTGATTACTTTGGCGCGTGCTTCGAATAGTGCTTGAGTTTTCTTATCCATCACTTCTCCTCACCTAAACAATATCGGTCATTTGGCCAAATAGCCAAGTGTTTTTTTGAGATTTTCTCAAAATAATTCTGATATCTCGGCTGGAAGCTATGTTGGTAATGCGTTATCGTCCAACGCTTTACTCATCAGCACGCTGCGGTAGTTCGTGACCTCCCATTGCTGGTGGCCGACTATCTTGTAACCAAGTCGCGAGTACCACTCGATCAGATGTATCGCCGGTTCGGCAGTATCGAGGGCCAATTCCTTCATCCCCCGTGAACGCCCGAAGTCTTCGGCGTGCTTCATCAAATAGGTCGCGATCCCGAGTCGCGAGAGCGCCGGCTCGACTGCCAGCTGACCGACGTGCGCGACGCCTTTCTTCTTGTAATAGTCGCATCCTGTCTTCCGACTCGGCTCATAGTAGCAGATTGTGCCAACGACCTTGCCGTCAAGCTCTGCCACAAAGCAATGCCCGGAGGAAACGCGGCTCTTGGTAGTGTCGACATCTTGATAGGTGGCAAGAAATCGCAGACCCATATCGGCGAGAACGCGATATGCCCGATGCAGCATATCGGTGAGATCTTCAAGCGAGTCCGACTCAGCGAGTGGTCGAATCCGCAATTCGTCTTTGAGATTAATGGTCATAGAGAGAACAAGTATTGCCAAATGAGTATCGTGCGTCAAGACTAACATTCGCCTTTGTCGAATGCTGCTTGAGTCTACGATGACCGGAAACAAAAGCAGTTGTCGAAACGTGCGCCACGGGTTATCTTACTGCCCAAACTGACAACGGAATAATATCATACTTGCGCCGCAGATTCCCAAAGCGGCATCATAAAGGAATACCCATGAACCACAACACGCTCAAATCGCTGACTTTGGCGGCAATATTGCTGCTACTGACTGCGAACCTGCTCGGAGCCGGTTATGCCGATCTCAAACCGGATCAACAGCTTGCGCAGTTCCGTACGGAGTGCATTTACGAAAATGAAGCCAAGGTCGCAATCGGCGCTCGTTTCCGACACATTCCGTCCGGATTTGTCGCCGACCTCTTCACGATTCAGTCACTGCCTCAGGCCTTCATGTGGTTCAACACAATTCCGCCATCCGATCAGGGCGAACCACATACTTGTGAACATCTTTTGCTCGGCAAAGGCACCAAGGGCCGCTATGTCGCCTCGATGGAAGATATGCTGCTTGGCGAGAGCTCGGCCTTTACGATGCAGCTTCAAACCTGCTACAGCTTCAACTGCGGTTCCGGCACTGACAATTTCTTCAAGCTGTTCGAAACCAAGCTCGATGCACTGGTTCACCCCAACTATTCAGATGAAGAAATCCGTCGCGAAGTCTGCCACGTAGGACTTACAATTGACCAATCAACCGGCACAGTCGGACTCGAAGAAAAAGGCACTGTCTACAATGAGATGGTGCGCTCGTTCGAAAGCCCTTGGGGCGAGCTGCTCCTGCAACTGGCGCGAATGGTCTATGGTCCGAATCATCCGCTCTCTTTTGAATCGGGCGGCCATCCACCGGCAATTCGTACAATGACACCGGCTGATCTTCGCCGCTTCCAAGAGGGCGCTTATCACATCAACAACATGGGTGCTGTAATCTCGATTGCTGATGATATCTCGGTTGAAAGCTGCCTTGAAAAACTCTCCCAGATTCTTAGCCGCATCGAGCCGAACACTTCGGTACAGAATGATCCTGCATCACTCAATGATCGCTTACCGGCACCAGTCGCCGCAGAGGTCGGATCAATCTCGGTCGTCGATTTCCCGGCGCAACTTCCCAGCGATCCGGGACTTCTTGTATACTCATGGCCCGCACAATTTGATCTCAACAACAATCATCGATACTTGCTTGAGTTGCTTGTAGAGAACCTCTCTGGTGATCAAACATCGCGTTTGTATAGCCGTTTGATCGATTCGCAGACGCGCCTGATGGACGTGGGGGCTGCCGGAATCGGGAGTTGGGTAAGCAATGAAAAGGGCAACCCGATTCATATTTACTTCGACGACATCAAGCGGGAATCCTGCACGCCGAAAATGATCGACTCGATACGAGAAGTCATCCTGTCCGAAATCAGTCAAATCGCTAACCTCGCCGATGGCTCTCCCGAACTTCTGGAGTTCAACCAGCGTGCACTTGAGCGCGTGACATCGCGTGAAAGAGCAATGCGCACCTTCCTGAACTCACCGCCGAGATTCGGCGAACGCAGCTCCGGCGCTCAGTGGATGACCAGTACACAGCGACTTCACGCCACTGGCGGATTCCGCCGCTCATTGGCATTTGCTGATGAGATCGCCTTTGCCCGCCAACAACTCGGCAAGAGTCAGAATGTCTGGCGTGACTATCTTGCTGCGTGGCGATTGGTGCAAAGTCCGCCATACGCAGTCGCCGCAGTCGCAAATCCGGAACTCATCGGTCGTCAGGAGAGCGAACGTCAGGCGCGAATCGATGCGTATGTCGCTAACCTCAAAGTCATTTACGGTGCAGCTTCCGACCAAGATGCGATCCAACAATTCAAAGCCGAGTATGACGCCCAAACCGCTGAGCTCGACTCCGTCGCTGCAACTATCAAGTTGCCGGGATTCGTCGAAAATCCGCCGATGACCCTCGACGATCCGCTCAAATTTGTCATTGATACAATTGCAGGTAAGGTACCTGTAGTTGCCTCGAAGTTTGAGAATGTTACCAACGCAACTGTTGGCCTTGCATTCAATCTCAATGTCATTCCCGAAAGCGATCTGCACTACATCGCCGCGCTTCCAATCATTCTGACTGATATCGGTGTCATCTCCGATAGTGGGAAGTTGTCCTTTGACCAGATGCAAAGCCGTTTGCGCACGGAAATCTCCGGACTTCACGCTTACACAAGCGTCAACTATCGCACCGAACGCGCTGAACTTGTGCTGCGTGCATCCGGAAGCACTCAGGCTGAAGGTCTCAAATCGCTTGATTGGCTAGATGACGTTCTCTTCGATACTTATCTCGAACCGGAGAACTTGCCGCGTATTCGCGATGCTATCGACTACTCACTCGCTGGTATTCGCAGTACCATGCGTGGTTCGGAGGAATCGTGGGTCGAGGGTCCAGCCGATGCCTATTGGCGGCAGTCCAATCCGCTGCTTCTGGCCACCGACTGTTTCATGACCAAGTCCTTCAATCTCTATCGCGTCAAGTGGATGCTCAAGGACACCGGTGATCCCAACAAGCCCGAGAGCTTCGTCAAGTTCCTTGAGGCGCTTGCTGCCAAAGGCGCCGGGCTTGATCGGAAACAGCTTGGCGATCTGCTGGCGACTCTTTCAGGAGATTCGAAATTTGCCTGGGCTTCGGCAATCGTCGTCGATCTCACTGCCAAGTACCTGATTGCCGATTCGCGAAACGCTGGATTGATACAAGATGTCGCCCGTGATCTGCAGCGAGTTCTCAGCGACATCCCCGATGCGTCGTTGGCGACCGACTGGCAATTCCTTTGTTGGCAAACGGCGCGCGACGCTTCAATGGATTACAACACTGCGCTCGCTCAGATTCGTGATGTCCTTGTCAAATTGCGCCACACGGACAATGTCCGTGCATTCATGATTTCAAGTACGCCGACCAAGGATGCCCTGATGCCGCGATTGACCGGAATCATCGGCAAGCTCGACCCGAAACCATCAGTGCGCCAGAAGTACAGAACGGAGCCATTGGTAGTTAATCGCCTGCGCGAGCGCGCACCAGATACCGGCGCTCCGATCTACGTGGGACTTGTAAACGAGAATACCCGATCGGGAGTATTCGTCATTACCGCTGACTGTGCACACTTCGCTAACCATACGCCGGAAACGCTGATTGATTTTCTTGCCGCACGACTCTATGGCGGTGGTGGTGCGCACAGCATGTTCATGAAAACCTGGGGCGCCGGCCTTGCCTACTCCAACGGCTTGCGTAGTCGTGAATCAACCGGGCGAATTGTCTATTACGCCGAACGTTGCCCCGACCTTGCCCAAACAATGCAATTTGTTGTCGGTGAGCTAAAGAAGGCGCCGCACGATCCGGCGCTGGGAGCCTACACAGTCGCACAGGCGTTCAATGCCAATCGCGCAGGAATGACGTATGAAACCCGCGGCGAGTCGATGGCGCGTGATCTGGTTGATAACATCTCTCCGCAAAGCGTTCGCCGATTCCGCCAGGGGATTCTCGAACTTCGCGGTCGTCCCGATTTCTACGACCAGGTCCAAGCTCGGATGGAAGCTGTCTACGGTCTCTTACTGCCGGACTATGGTCCTAATGGCACGGAGTCGGTGGCAAAGAGCAATGCCGTGAATTTCGTCATCGGACCGGAGAAGCAGTTTGAATCGTACGAACGCTACTTAGAGAGCGTTGAACCGGGTGCGAAGCTCTACCGTCTCTATCCTCGTGATTTCTGGATGGTAAGCAAGTAGCAAACCCACCAATAAGCAGAAAGCCCTGTCGACTCATTGGCCGACAGGGCTTTTGTTCCCCGCCTCAGTTTAGTCTGATCTCTTATTCCTTTTTATCGCCTTGTTCGTCGCTGCTCTGTTCACCATTTCCATGGCCGTTTTTCTTGCCGAACATCCGGCGATACCACTTCGGATGGTGATGCTTCACTGACTCTTCTGTCACGCGACCGGTAATCCATGCAAAGGACATCGGGTACTGCTCCGGATGGAATATCACGAAGAAGAAGTGGAATACGGCAATTGCCAGCGTTGCCAGCCAGGCTTCATAATAGTGAATCGTTTCTGAAACCTTGACCACCCAAGGCGGCAAGAAGCCGGTGAAGAACGTCGGGAACCAGAGTACAAATCCGGTCAGAACCATTGCAATCGTACCCCAAACGAGTGCCCAGTATTCGGCTTTTTCCGTGTAGTCATACATATCGTACTGCGGACGCTTGTCAGTCATTCCAAGATGGAATTTGAGATTCTGGAAGATGTCGGTGAGGTCCTGTTTAACCGGCATCAAACCGCGCAATTGTTCCTTGCCGCGCTGTGACAGGAACAAGAACAAACCATGATGAATCGAAATGTAAATTAAGAACACGGCCGCTATTCTGTGAATGATACTGCGCGCGTCCTCGTAAATGCCGAATATGTTGAGTATCCAGACCCACCACGAGTCAGGGAATCGCAATGCAAACCCGGTGATGACCAATGTTATGAACGCAACGGTCAAGACAAGATGTTGGAATACCATATTGCCCGTGAAACGCAACACCGTCGGCTGTGCCTTGTTTTGACGATGCTTCTGTATGACAAAAGCTCCAATGATGATACCGTTATGGGCAAGCATTCCGCCAATGACAACTACGATCGCCAGTATGTAGATGAGGCGCACCCAGCGGTCGATTGGATTGAACTCCTGCTGCGCCGTCCTGTGCGTATAGCTCGTTGCAAAAGCAAGATTCGCGCGCGGGTGGCAAGTCTGACAGGTTTCAACGATGTTCTCTTTGCTTACCGATGATGCCGGATTTGTGGACGGCAAGATATCATGTGCCCGATGGCAGGAGATACAATTTGCTGCCTTAATTGATCCGCCGCGTATTGCCAAGCCGTGGTAAGAATCTTGGTAAGACGTGAATCTTCCTTCGGTAAATCCGAATTTCTCCATCAATTGCGGATCGTTGTGACATTTGCCGCAAACATAATCAGCGAGATTCGACTGATTGACCGGTGAATCCGGGTCGCCGATGCGACGGATTTCATGTTCACCGTGACAGTCGGTGCAGTTGGGCGCATCCAGAATTCCAGCTTCAAGCGCTTTGCCGTGTATACCGCGGAAGTATTGGATGCTGATGTCATTATGACACTTTGCACACGTCTTCGGGAGATTCTGCTTGTTGACCATTGAGGTCCGGTCGGAAGCCTTCTTGATATCGTGTGTACCGTGACAATCATTGCACGATGCCGCCGAGCCGATTCCTTTTTGAATTCCCTCGGCATGAATACCGCGAATGTAACGGTCAAACGAATCGGCAATTCTAATGTCGGTGTCTGATTTTAATGCTATTCGGTGATGGCACGTCGCGCAGGTGTTCGGAAGATTCTTCGCCGAGGTCGCTGAAGCGGGATTCGACTGCGGCAAGATACTGTGACTGCCATGACAAGATTGACAGGTCGGAGAATTAGGGTTATCCAGCGCCAATCCGTGCGCCGAACTCATGAATATCGTATTGACGTCTTCATGACAGGTATTGCACTGCGCCGGTTTCAAAGCGTCCTCATGTGGAAAATCAGTAACGCCTGCCAAGTCAGTGTGACAATCGACGCACTCGAGGCCGCCGTGCAGAGATGCCGCCAGGGAATCGAGGTGCACAAACATACTGACTTCGGTACCGTCACGATGTGCGCCAGTCAGCGTATTGTCCGAATGGCACTCCATGCAGGCATCATTGCTTGATGCTGCGAGAATTACTGGAAAGCACACCAACAAACCAATGGCAATCAGCACCTCTTTTATCAGAGGCCGCTTTCCTGAAAATCGCCTACTCTGTTTCACGATAACTTCTCCATATAAATGAAAATATACAAATTCGACCCATATTGCAACTTATCAATTCTCTCATCATGCTGTCAAATGCCCCAGAATAATCAAGAAGAGCAGGAAGAATCCGGTAAGGAGCGCGATTGTTCCCCAAACATATGAAATGATGGACAATACCAACCCCAGCGGCTTTTTCTGATGTTGTTCAAGTTCGCCGGCTTCGCGTAGTCGTTCGTACTCCAGCGGGCGCTCTTCCATGAGTTCTTTTTCCGAAATGCGGCCAGTATAAACCGATACATCCATCGGGAACTTGCTGGCACGTAAGTGCGTGTTGAAGAAATGAACGATGAAGATAAATGCCGTTGCCAGCAGAGCTTCTTCCTTGTGGACAGTGTCGGCAAGGCTAATGACGCCGCCGCCAAGCAGATTCCCGAAGAATTCTTCCTTCCATCTCAATAGGCCTGAGAGCCCGATCACAAACACACCCCAGAATACCGCGAAGTAGTCAAACTTCTCCCAGTACGTCCAGCGGTCAAACTGCGGATGCTTGCCTTTGTTGAAGAACCATTTCAGATGCGCCATAAAGTCGCTCAGGTCTTTCATTCGGAACATCAACGTATTCGGACCAGTCAGCATCTCACGAATACTCGACTTGCGCAGTTTGAAGGCGAGGAAGATGAGATGCGCAAGGAAGTAGAATCCGGTAACCGCAGCCGCAATGTAGTGAAGCGTCTGCGCCGATTGCAGTGACATGACATTGCTGAACATCCACTTCGCCAAATCTGTGTGAGCGTATGATTGCGGTAATCCGGTGAAGGCCAACGTCAGGAAGCTAATGTTGACAAGTATGTGTAAGAAGCGATGGAAGCCGTCAATGCGGCCATAGTAGGTTTCCTTCTTCACCACTCGAGTTCTGATGCCGCGCTGGAACCACAGCATCGTGTGGAAACCAAATGCACCAAGTACCGCGATCAACAGCACTGTCATCATTCCCGTGACAAGACTATTGAATTTGCCCCAGCCTCCGGTGACTTGCCTGTTTTCGTCCTTGGTGTCGCGCTCGAGCGAAGTTAGGACACTGTCTTCGCGCGCACTCGCCAGACCCGCCTGCAATTCCTCGGCGCTTGGTTTGACCGGGTGAACCAGGTATGACACGAACCGATCATTGGCGCGTGGATGACACTGCTTGCAAGTTTCGACGATATGCCCGCGCGCTACGGACGACGAAGAGTCTGCCGGCTCCTGAATCGAGTGAGAACCGTGGCAGTTTGTGCAGACTGCAAATTTGACCTCGTCCGTACCGGTCTCAAAAAGCTTGCCGTGATAGGTCTCCTTGTAGCCTTCAACCACATAAGGATTGGTCTGGAACTTCAGCATCTTGTCCTTATCGGAATGGCACTTGGAACAAACCGCCACGATGCCTTCGGGTGTGAACTGCTCTTTGGTCTTCTTGATGTCAATCTCACCGTGACAATCGGTACAGGTCGGCGCCTCGAGAATTCCCTGTGCGCGTGCGCGCCCATGAATGGACTGCTTATATTGGCGGTTTTCTTCGGCGTGGCAGTTAATGCACTCTGTACGGCGATGTTTAACCGCTTCGTTGTCGAGTCCGGGAAGATTCCAGTGATAAGTATGGCACTTCGTGCAGTTCGCTTCCGAGCCGTCGGCGTTGAGCATCATCAACTCGCCGTGGGCAAGATTCTCTTTGGTATGCCGCTCACCCGAGTGGCAGATATTGCACTGATTGGCAATTCCGCCCTCTTTGAAAATCGACTCATTAATTGAAGCCATATCCGTCTGGTGTCCGGTATGACACGATGCACACGATATCGACCCCGGATCTATGCCGGGCTCGCGGTGAAGACTCTCTTTATGCCCGGGGTGGCAATTGTTGCAAACATCGGAAATCTGACCGGCGCCAACGCGCGATTTCGGATCGGACGGCTTGCGGATGTCATGCTTCTCATGGCAACTGGTGCAAACCGGCGCTTTAGTGTTGCCGCCTTCCATTTCATGAAAGTGCCGCGAGTGAACGTAAGTCTCAATGTCTCGTTGGTGGCACTTGGAGCAAATATCGACGATCTCCTGCTTGTACTCCGTTTCAGTCATGACCTCTTTTTCGATTTGAAGTGGGCATCATGACAGGTCGTGCAAATGGGATAATTACGATTGTCTTCCTGATACTTCTGGAAATGGTAGCTCTGCTTGTATTCGGCAGCCTGCTTCGGGTGACACCGCTCGCAAACGATTTTCATGCTTAGTTCTTTTTGAGCGTTGTGCGTGCCATGGCATTCTTTGCAATCGGGAATGTTCTCTTTCCCTTTTCCCTTAAGCATCTTGTAGAAATATTCCATCCAGGTCGCGCTGACAACCTTATGACAGGGCTCGCACTGCACCGGCTTGTATTCGGTGAAGTGCGGCACGTCTTCGAAATTGGCGCCTTCCTGGTTGTGGCAGTCGACACAAGCCATTCCTTTATGGACCGAACTATGGAGGCTGTCGCCGCTAACAAATACAGACTTGCCGGATTCCGACTCAAGTGTGTTGTCCGAATGACAATCGAGGCAAAGCTGGTTGTCCGGTTTCTTTGATTCTTCTTCCTGTGCATAAACAAATGCCCAGGCACTCAGTATCAGAGCGGCCATTGCCAATATTGTCGTTGACAATAGGCGAAAGGGGCGACTTGCTGTTTGATTCACTGACATTGCCATATCCTCATTCAAGATTATCATTTTCGGGGAAGACTGCGGCAAAGGCCCGCAGCAAAGATCGGTACATTGTTGGCTACAATCTCGTCGCACCGGTAAACTCTACCCTGCGAATTCTTCCACAGAGTCAGGCCGAGGGCACAGTCAAACACCATTCCCATGAAACAGCGCGCTGTGATTTCGGTGTTCGAATCGGAAATCAGTCCTTGTGACTGAAGGCGGTCGAGTTGAACCTGAAGGAACTTTGCGTGACGGCCGCGAATTGCCTGATAGACAGCCTTGGCTTTGGCATGACCGCCCAAGGCGGAATAAAGCAGAAGACGATAGACTTCCTGGTGCTTCTGCGAACATTCCAGCAGTTGGGTGGCCAAACGCGCCAGCAATTGCTCGATATCATTTTCGGTCGCTAATTCCGGGTAGATATCGTCGCACTGAAGCCGGCTTTCGAGTGAGTCGAGTACAGCTTCATAAATCAGTTCCTTGGAAGCAAAGTACCGATAGAGCGCAGGCTCCGTCACGTTGCACGCTGCTGCCAATCGCTTAGTCGTTACCTTGTCATAGCCTTCAACTGAGAATAGCTTGGTTGCCTCTTCCAGTATCTGATGGCGTCTGTCTTCTGCCGCTAACTTCATCTTTCCTCCATCGTCCCCGGCTAAACTTGACTAAGTGGGCGACGTTGTAGTTAACACTAACTAACAGGTTCGGCAGTGTCAAGCGAAAACTGAGTGATTTTGTTACTTTTTTCACAATCTCGGACTTGACAAGACCACGATTGCGAGCGTAGTTTATTGGTTAACTTAAAGATGGAAAGAGAGATAGCGAATAGTGCGATTGTCTTCGAGATGCCGTTTTTCGTAAGCAGTCTGTATCTTCAGGAGTTGATTTTCCGTTGAACTGCCATATACATCGTCTACTTTGTCAACTAGCTGCGCGCCGCAGTTAGTGACTACTTTTTGAGTGTAGGCGAACAGATTCGGCTCATCAGTTTTCAGGTGGATTAACCCGCCGGGGCGCAGGATTCTCCTGTAAAGACTGATGAAATCAGGGGAAGTCAGCCGTTTCTTGGCGCGGCACTGGCTCAAAAATGGATCGGGAAAAGTGATCCATATTTCGGCCACCTCGTCGGTTCCGAAGCAGTCCGCTATCCTCTCAATCGGCATGCGCAGGAATGCAACGTTGGCAAGTTTGAGATTCAGCGCTGCTTTCGCCCCAGTCCACATCCGGGCGCCCTTGAGATCGACTCCGACAAAATTGCGTTCAGGATACATTTGCGCCATGGCGACGGTGTATTCGCCTTTACCGCAGGCCAATTCCAGCGTTATGGGGTTGTCATTGTGAAAGAAGTCACGATGCCAGCTTCCGCGCAGGTCCGTGAGCATCTGGATTACGTGAGGGAATGTGGCTATTTCGGCGAATCTTTTCAGCTTCTTCTTCGGCATCAGTGCTTCCTATTCCTGCTCTCACCCGTTGGGGTCTGCCAGAATAGGGGAGAATTGGCTGATTGTCAAGTAGCCGCTCTGATCTGAAGCTTTGACAGGGCGCAAAAAAAACCGTGTTGAAGCTCCCCAACTTAGCTCCAACACGGACGGACCTTATCCCCTTTGAACATGAGACTTTATATCATCTCAAGTATCCCCTTTTGATGCTCTTGTCCCTACCTATTGCAATTCTCGTGCCATAGTTCAGAATACTCAATCACCTTCCATATTCGCTTAAACGACAACAGCCTGCCGCAATCGCGCGACAGGCTGTTGATCCGCTTGGTCCGTTCGTTTTATCGAATCGGAACTACTATCGAAACAGCTGTTTCAATTGGCACTGAATTCCGTGTACGTCGGCGTCGAAAGATAACGCTCGCCGGTGTCACAAATGAAGGTTACGATCAGCTTGCCTTTGTTTTCCGGTCTCGAAGCAACTTTCACTGCCGCCGCGATATTCGCTCCTGCCGAAATGCCGAGAAGAATGCCCTCTTGCCTGACCACTTTTCTGGTCATATCGATCGCCTCCTCATTCTCAATCGTGAGAATCTCATCAGCCAAATCGATATCCAAAACATCCGGCTTAAATCCGGCGCCAATCCCCTGAATGGGATGCGGCCCTTTTGTGCCTTTCGAAAGGAACGGCGAAGCTGCCGGCTCGACGGCAACGACTTTCAGCCCCGGTTTGCGCGATTTGAGTACCCGGGCACAGCCCGTGATCGTTCCGCCCGTGCCGATTGCTGAAACGATTACGTCAACTCCACCATCAGTGTCTTTCCAGATCTCCTCAGCAGTGGTCTTGGCATGAATATCTGGATTTGCCGAGTTCTTGAACTGCTGCGGCATGAAATAGCGCGAATCGCTTGCAACAGTATCTTCGGCGCGTTTCAGCGCGCCTGGCATTCCTTCGCTCCCCGGTGTCAATACTAACTCAGCGCCAAACGCCTTGAGCAGGTTCCTTCGCTCGACCGACATTGTTTCCGGCATAAACAGCATCAACTTGTAGCCCTTCATCGCGCAGACGAATGCCAACGCAATGCCGGTATTCCCAGAGGTCGGCTCAACAATGATGGTGTCCTTAGAAATCTTACCCGCTCGCTCGGCTGCTTCAATCATAGCCAGGCCGATTCGGTCCTTGACAGATGAGCAGGGGTTGAAGGATTCAAGTTTGCCTACGACACGCCCCGGCAAATTGCCGGCAACGCGATCAAGATAGACCAACGGCGTATTGCCAATAAGGTCGGTAATGCTTCCAGCGATTTTCATATTTCACTCTCCTCGCAATTCAAATCCAATACATTTCAGCTGCTAATCCGGACGAACGAATAATATCTGCCAATGTCGTAGCTGCCAGGTTACGGTGCAAGAGGGCAAACTGCTCATTCATGATCTTGACAAGCGACTTTCCAATCGGGTCGTCCGGGCCGACTCGCTCGGTTACTGTGCTTGGCAGCACAAACTCGCTTGATCCCTCGCATACCGAGATTACCTCGGCCAAGGTAATCTCTTGTGGTACTCTCGCCAACTGATAGCCACCGGCCGCTCCGCGAGTTGACTTCACGATGTCAGTGGCTCTGAGCCGCGAAAACACCAACTCCAGAAACCTGATCGGCAGATTCTGTCTGGTGGCAATTTCCCCGGATTCCGATGAATTTGCCTTTCGAATTTACTGCCAGATAAATGAGCGCGCTAATGCCATAGTACGACCGGTTTGTTATCATGCTTTAATTATCCTACAATGATTGTCTTCTTTAACTATGGTATATACGCAAAATCCTATAGGATATTGCGAATTCATAGCAAAGATAGCCCGACTTTATTTGTAGGGCTCGCGTGGTGGTGAGAATGCAGGATATTTTCTCATTCAAAGTCTGATTTTGTGGTACTCGATAGCTCTGCGATAGAGCTTTGTGAAATTCTGATTCCTGCTTATACTGGAATCTGAATGAAAGTATCATTCGCGCTCGTTTCAATTAACGATAACGATGGATAACCAAGAACAAATGCGCTCTGCCTCAGTCTTTCTCCACGGTTCCTATCCTACGGAACAGGCCGAATTCTACCGCCGTGCCATTGTTCACAATCGCGAAGGGCGTTTAGTAATCGCCGCCGACGGCGGACTCCATGCTGTTCGAGTCTCTTGGACTCAAACCAGACCTCATAATAGGCGATTTTGATTCTGTCGATCCTACGGTATTGCAGAAGTACAATGAAATCGAGATGATCCGCTACCCGGAAAGAAAAGACGCAACCGACGGCGAATTGGCCATCCGCGCAGCATTAGAGCGGGGCTGTGATGATATTGAGCTGTACGGTGCTATCGATACGCGTTACGAGACAGATCACCTTCTGGCAAATCTGCTTTTGCTCAAACTTGCCCGAGGATTGATGAAAGACCCGGCAACTGCCAGAAGCGTTCGTGCAGTCGACCATCGCCAGCACATCTACTTGGTGGAAAATGAGAAATTGCAGTTGGCAGGGAAGTCCGGCGACTTCGTTTCGATCATTCCATTGAACGAGAAGATCGCTGTCTCAATCATCGGTGTAGAATGGGAATTGGATAAGAGCGAAGTCACAATGGGGTCGACGTGGACACTTCGCAATCGCTTTGCTTCAAGCAGCGCAGATATTGCCATTGCAGGCACTGCGCTGGTCGTCCATCGCCATTCTTAGTAGAGACTGCCTCGCAGCTACATTCCGAGACTGCCAAGACCGGGAATATTCAACCCGCCGGTGAGACCCGACATCGTCTCTTGCTGAAGCGCGTTAGCATCTGCCTGTGCCTGGCTAATCGCTGACACGATCAACTCTTCAAGCATCTCCACATCGCCTTCTTTCAGGACTTCCGGATCAATCTTGATCTCCTTGAGATCACCCTTGCCGGTAACGACCGCGCGAACCATACCGCCGCCGGCGGTTGCCTCGACGCGCTTATTATCAAGCTCTTCCTGCAGTTCCATCATCTTGGCCTGCATCTTCTGAACTTGCTTCATCATATCGCCAAAACCTTTGGCCATTGTTCACTCCGTTTCTATCTTCAGTTGCTTTTCTTGCTCGTTAACTGGGCCGCAATACAGATGCGCTTATCTTTCTTTCAACTCGCGTCGAGCGATGATCTCCGCATCGAAAATCTCGACTGCCTTTGCCACCAGCGGATGGTCCTCGCGTTCTCCTTCGGCAAGCTGCCCTCCCGAATTTCCAGAACTGGCCTCCGGTTTCGGTGTCCATTGTGCATCTACAAAGAAACTAAATCGCAACTCGCGACCCGTCGCCTCGCGGATGATGCCCTCGAGCGTTTGTTGCTGCGCGCGGTCCTGGAAATACCGTACGTGCACTTCGCCATGCCGGTCAAATGCCACCGCCAGTTTGTTTCCTTCAATCGAACGTGCCTGAGCCATTGAAAGTTTGATCTGGAGATTCCGATGTTGTGATTTCAGAGCCAACATGAACTTCTGCCAGATCTCTTGAACGTCGGTATCAGTCGCAGGAGTTGGAACTGGTTGCGGTTGCGTTGTCGGAATTGAAGCGGTTTTAGGTGCCGGCTCAGGTGCCGGACGAGTCAATTCGAGTTTTTTTTTTGACTCCGCCGGTGCTGCGGATGTTGGTGAAGTAGTTATTGGCTCTCCGCCGGCCAAAGATCGCAGTGCCGATTCAATCGAGATTGTGCTCTCCATCTGCATCAGCTTCAGGAAAGCCAATTCAATATTGATCACCGGATCGAATCCGTCGCGAAGCTTCTGTTCCAATGCGACCAGAAGATTCTGAATTCTCAATAGATCATTAAGCGAATAGCCTTGTCCGATTGACTTGTACTCGGCCGCTTCATCAGTTGTAATCCCGTATTCTCCGCTGATATCCGGCGCCGCCTTGAGAACCAACATCATGCGGATCTCTTCCTGGAATCCGCGAATGAACTCCGCTGCGCCGACACCGGCCTTGAGCACGCTGTCAATCTTATCAATTATCCCGGCCGCATCCTGCGAACGAATCATCGAAATCAGCGCCCGGTACTCAGATCGCGGGAGAATTCCCAACGCATCCGAGAGCAACTTGACATCAATGACGTCATGCTGCCACGAAGCCACCTGATCCAAAATCGAAAGTGAATCACGAAGTGAACCGTCGCCACGCTTCGCCAATTCGGCGATGGCATCGTCGGTGATCTTGAGATTCTCTTTAACAGCAATTCCACTAAGAGCGCTGCGAAGCTCCGATTCAGGGATTCGTTTGAAATCGTAGCGCTGACAACGCGAGAGTATCGTTTGGGGAACTTTGTGGACTTCCGTCGTTGCGAAGATAAACACCGCATGTGCCGGGGGTTCTTCCAGCGTTTTCAACAAGGCATCAAATGCCGATCCGCTCAAGCGATGGACTTCGTCGATGATGTAGACTTTGTGCTTGCCGCCGACTGGAGCATACTTGATCGCTTCGCGCAATTCGCGGATATCGTCAACTGACGTGTGCGATGCCGCATCAATTTCGAGAATGTCAAGAGACCTGCCTTTAACGATACCTATGCACGAATCGCATTGGTCGCATGGTTCGACACCCTGAGGCGAAGCACAATTCAGGCGTTTTGCAAGAATGCGCGCCACCGAAGTTTTGCCCGTGCCGCGCACACCACAGAATAAGTATGCCTGACTGACACGGTCAAACTCGATGGCTTTGGTCAGAGTCTCAGTGATGTGTTTTTGGGCTAATACATCACCGAACTTCTGCGGGCGATACTTGCGTGAAAATACGAAATAGCTCATCAGCAGATTCTGTTGCAGTCTGCCCTCTTTCGGGCAGCTTTCAATTTTGTTGGTTCGGTCCATTCACAGAGGGAAGGAAACAGACCAGGCTACCCCGCGGCACATGAAGACGGTTACCTACCGTTGCTACCTTCCGGTCCTGGCGGGGTTCGGTACGCTTGCATTGCGCGGGACCTGGTCTGTTTCAAACTCCCCCAATGAGATTCGGGTTGCCTTTGTCAGACCAGCGCGCGATCCCAACGCGCCGGAGGATAATAGTCGCAATTTCCTGTCGAGTCAATCCCTATTTTTCTGCCCCCGAAGTGTGTCAAGATGGAGAATAAAGGGGCTAATATGTCCTTGATATCATTCAACAGTTTGCCTATCGTGTTTTTCAAGAATGTGCAGGCGGTACAATGCCGCCGATTTGAAATCATAAGTAGAGGAACATAGTTATGGAACAGCCACGTCTGCCGCGATTAGCATACAATTGGATCAGCTCTCTCGGAGCCTTTGTCGCCATTTCGATGGCCCTGGTCATAGTTGTCATGCTGATCATCAACTTCACAATGGAGCAGACGAGCGCCTACTTCGGAATCTTCCTTTACATGGTACTTCCGGGAATCTTGATTTTCGGCCTGGTCCTTATCCCGATCGGTATGTACCGCCAGTGGCGGCGCTGGAAGCGCGGTGAAGATCTATCTGCTAACAAGTGGCCGTTAGTCGACCTGAACAAGCCGGGACACCGTAACGCCACGATCATTTTCGTCGTTGGGACAGTGCTCTTTCTGACCATATCTGCTGTTGGAAGTTATCAGGCATTTCACTATAGCGAGTCAGTGCAATTCTGCGGCGAAACCTGCCACGATGTCATGGAGCCGCAGTATACCGCCTATCAACAGTCACCTCATGCACGCGTCGCTTGCGTCGAATGTCATGTCGGTACCGGCGCCAGTTGGTACGCCAAATCCAAATTGTCCGGCGCCTATCAGGTTTACGCTGTCATGGCTGATGTCTTCCCGCGTCCCATCCCGACTCCGATTGCCGACCTTCGTCCGGCACGTGAAACCTGCGAAGAGTGCCACTGGCCGGAGAAGACCTACGGCGCTGAAATGCGTTCATTCCTTCACTATCAGTATGACGATAGCAACCCAGTCTGGACTACCGACATGTTGATTAAAACGGACACTGGTGAGCCGCATAAGGGTCAAAAGGCCGGTATCCATTGGCACATCAATCCGGATATCCAGATAGAGTACATTGCCCGCGACCGGGAACGACAGGACATCCCCTGGGTAAGAGTGACCGACAAGACGACCGGCACGGTGACGTTATACGAGAATGAAGAGCAGCCTCTTGAAACAGTGCAGCTTGATTCGCTGGAAAAACGCGTCATGGACTGTATCGACTGCCACAATCGCCCGAGCCATATTTATCGTTCACCCGACTACGCCGTCGACCGCGCTATCCAGTCAGGATTCATTGATGCATCATTGCCCGCAATTAAGCGCCTTGCCGTCGAAGCAATGGCCAAAGAGTATGCCACCAAGGATGAAGCCAGAAGCGGCATTGCTTCTTCAATCACCGAGTACTATCAAGAATCCGGTCTCCTCAATGACCCGGAGAAACGCAAGACGATAGAGCAATCAATTGCCGGAGTGCAGCTTGCTTACTCGCAGAATATCTTTCCGGAAATGAAAGTCCAATGGACCGCCTATCCGGTCAACATTGGCCACTTCAATGATGTCGGCTGTATGCGTTGCCACTCGGGGACACACAAGTCTTCTGCCGGCGCAGTAATCACCCACGACTGCAATGCCTGTCATACCATAACCGCACAGGGAAATCCCGGCCAGATGATGCGCGACAGCACAGGGCAGGGGCTTGAGTTCCACCACCCGGTCGATATTGACGAAGCCTGGAAGGAAACCGGCTGCTACGACTGCCATTCCGGCGTGCAGCCGTAGTTTTCAGTCGCTGAGATTACTGTCCCAGCGCTTGTCGAAGACTCCGATCTCGGGACGCTGGGACAATGGACACTTGAATTTCACTATTCGCAAAATTCCGGCGCAACCACAAACAAATCCGGGAACAAAATCCCACTTCCAATTGTCTTTAGATTGAAGAGACAACGGTCGAGCTTCTGGCTCGCCAAAATCACACAAAACCGGGCATCAACATCACGATATCCTCACTAATCGTGTTGCAGATGTTGGATGGGAGGAGATTATGTTGGGAAACAGAGACAGTGAGGCTCTTGCCGGAACGCTTTACCTGAAGCGAGCTTATCGGCGTAACTTCATCGTAGCGGAAACCTCAATTATCATTGCCATCGGATTTGCCATTGCGATTGCGGCATTGGTATGGGACGGAACTACGATTCCACTGCCTGACAATGGCCGCGTCACGATCGGACCAAGTGATTTTACGCCGCCACCCCGGATCTTCCGACCGGAGACGGAAGTTATACACGGTGCACCACCACCTCCTCCGGACTTCAACGGAGTCGAAGCTGTCGACGACACTCTTGTCCCGGATGACCGCGTCATGCCATCAAGGCAGGATTATTCCGACTACTACAGTCTTGGTGACACCGGATTCGCAGAGGGCGCTGTACTCGATGGCTCCGTAAGCAGCGTTTCAGAAATCATCCCATCGCCCGACAGCTTTGTCGCGGTCGATGAACAACCCAAGGCGCTTCAATTTCCGGCAGTAAAGTATCCTGAGATTGCGCGGAAGATGAGCGTCGAAGGGAGTGTCTGGCTGAAGGTACTTATCGATACTGAGGGCAATGTCGTTGACGTCATCGTTGCGATTCCTTCGAAAGCCAATGTCGGCTTTGAAGAAGCCGCTGTAGCGGCAGCACATGATTCGAAATGGCGTCCTGCCATGCAGAACAAACAGCCAATCATGGTCTGGGTTAGTTACGAGGTAAGATTCAAACTGAAGTAGGCTCTATGCCGTCTTCCTGACGCGCATACGCTCGATCCGAGGACCCTTCACCGCCGTTATTTCGAATTGCAGTCCGTCGACCGAGATCTTCTCACCCTGTTTCGGCACGCGGCCAATGTGGTCAACCACGAAACCGCCCACTGTGTCGGCAGTCTCGTCGCTTAACTCGACTTCGAACTGCTTATTGAAATCCTCAATCGGGTATTGTCCCTGAACCTGGCAAAGTCGGTCATTGACTAACAGGAACGGCTCAAGTTCGGTATCGTGCTCGTCGCGAATCTCGCCGACGATCTCTTCGAGTATATCCTCAAGTGTAATCAATCCGGCCGTACCGCCAAACTCGTCAAGCGCAATCGCCATGTGCTGTTGATCGCGCTGAAAATCGTGCAGCTGCGCCGAGATCATTTTTGAATCGGGTACAAACGACAGCGGCCTGATCAAGTCGTGAATTATGATCAGCTTTCCTAACACGAGCACGCTAATGACGTCCTTGGTGTGAATGACTCCCTTGATATTGTCCAGCGAGTCTTCATATACCGGATAGCGCGAATAGCCCTCTTCCGTGATTCGCCGCAGTATTTGTTCGTGATCGAGACTCAAATCCAGCCCGACAATCCTCGTCCGCGGTGTCATTGCCTGACGAACGGTCGTATCGGCGAATTCGAATACGCCTTCGATCAAATCACGTTCAGCTTTGTCGAAGTGTCCTCGATCGTGTCCTTCGCTAAGTATCAGATTGATTTCTTCATCAGTGTGCGCGGATTCGACGCTGCGATCGACCAGGCCAAACGGCTTCAGGATTATCCGCACCATCCCGCTGAGCACCTTCGCGGGTACATAAGCCATTTTGGCAAAGATTGAAACCGCCGGAGCTACCCCTAGCGCCAGCTGTTCGGGAAAACTGACCGCCAAATATTTCGGCACCAACTCACCGATAACGAGAAATAGCGTCGAAAGCACGACTACAACCGCAGTGACCGCCAAGTTCTCTGAAACTTCGACTGTCGCACCCATTTCCTGAAAGACCGGCATCAGGAGCGGAACAATCGAACTGCCGCCCATGACCGAAGCGAGAGTCCCGGCGACCGTTACGCCGACCTGAATCATCGCTATGAATTCTTCCGGCTGTTCTAGTAGCTTGGCAATCCTCTTGGCAGAACGATTGCCCTGCGAAATCAGATTGCGGAGCTGGCTTTTGCGGACGGACAGGATCGAGATTTCCGAGCCGGCAAAGAAACCGTTCAGCAAGATCAGAGCGGCAATGCCGATCAGCTCAAGGGTAACCTGATTCATAGCTTTGGATAACCGTCGCGCGTGTCAGACACTTGACACCGCACCGGGTTGGGAAATGAGTCTGTCATCAAATCCCAAAATAGTAATCGATCACCTGCAGCGCAAGCGATCTATCGGGTTCTTTGAGTCTGGAAAGGGAGTGAGTTCTACAGCGGCGTGAAAAGTCGGTCGGCGCGAAGTCGCGTTCCTAAGTTCGCAACATTGTACCAAGCGGACGAAAACAAATCAAAAACATACGGTGATTCGATTGTCGGTGCATTCGGATCCGGCGCCCAACTGAAATAGATGAACAGCGCCTTGCCTTTGATTCGACTCTTGTCAAGGAACCCCCAGAATCGTGAGTCCTGACTGTCATCACGATTGTCGCCCATCACGAAATAGTGATCGGCAGGAACCTGCATCGGTCCGAACTGGTCGCGCGAAGAGAACAGTTCCGGCAGTGTGTCGGGATCCGAGTGGAACATCCCGGCCATCATCGGAACAACCTGGCCGTCGATCATCAGTGTCTTGTCCTTGACTTCGACCATTTGTCCCGGTCCGGCGACAATGCGCTTGATATAGTCTTTGGTCGGGTTCATCGGGAACTCAAAAACGATGACATCATTCACCTGCGGTTCGGCAAATCGATAGGCGAACTTGTTGACGAATAAAAAATCGCCTTCAAGGAGAGTGTACTCCATCGAGCCGGAAGATACCCGGTACGCCTGCACCACGAACATGCGCAAGATGACTGCGATAACGACCGCAATCAAGATCGCTTCAACATATTCCTTGATATGGGATTGACGTTTCCGCCGCATTGCCCGCGCGGCGCCGATGGTAGTAATCTCTGTTGCCATGTACACCAGTTATATCGGCTTTTCAGAGCAGTATTTGAGCAGTAAAGAGTAATTAAATGTGCCTGTTCCGCTTTGAAACGGAGGAAATTGCACAAAAAAAGCGCCCCGCTTCCGGGACGCTTCAATCTTGTCTCTCTGTAAATCGAGAGTTACGGTAGAACGTGAACGACTCTGCGATCGCGGCCTTTGCGCGCGTACTCAACCACACCTGTGATTGTGGCGAACAGCGTGTTATCTCTGCCGACACCGACATTGCGTCCGGCAAGAATCTTCGTTCCGCACTGACGGACAATAATCGTCCCGGCAAGAATCGCTTCACCGCCGTAGGTCTTCACGCCGCGTCTTTGACCATTCGAGTCGCGGCCGTTCTTTGACGAACCTAAACCTTTTTTATGAGCCAAGGTATCCTCCTAAAAATCAAATTCAATTATCCGACCTGCGTCGGGTAGTTGCCTAATATAACTTTCCGGCCCTAACCGTCAAGCGGAATTTTGCGGTATACGACAGAAGCCAGAACGCAGGATTGATGCGCTCCGTTGCCTATCTATGGGCATGCACTGCAAGGGCTTAGGCCGCCGGAGCATCGGGTAGCCCGCCTGAAGCGATACCTGATAGTAGTACTCCTTGCGGTTGCAGCAAAGACAGGCAATGGGAATTCGCGGAAAAGGCGAATAACGTAAGGTGGGATGTCGTCGGTCTGGACCACACCGAAAACTTCGTGCATATCCCACCCTCCGCTCCGCTCCGGGTGGGCTATTGGGTAGCAGAAAAGAACATCAACAAAAAAACGCGGCCGGAATCTCTTCCGACCGCGTCGTATCACAATCTAACTCGAACTAATTACACTTTCGCGATCTTGCGCGACTCCGTCGAAGAATTGATCCGGAACACGAGCTTATCCGCATCAGGTCCCATGTCGACCTCGATCTGGCAATCGCCGGCGAATTGACCCGCAAGGATTTCCTCGGCCAACGGATCGTCCACATACTTGTGAATCGCACGCTTGAGATGACGCGCGCCATAGAGCGGGTCAAAGCCTTTCTCGGCGATGAACTTCTTGGCGGCATCCGTGACATGAATGCTCAAACCGCGTTCGGCAAGACGGGTAGCCATCTCTGCCAGAAGAATATCCACGATTGAAACGATATGCTCCATCAACAACGGATGGAAAATAATCGTCTCGTCGATACGGTTGATCAATTCCGGATTGAAGATGCGCTTCATTTCGGTCATGACCGACTGCTTCATCGTATCGTAATCATCCTCGAGTTTGCTCGAACCGAATCCGAGCGTCTTGCCCGAGCGAATGTCGCGAGTACCGGCATTCGACGTCATGATCACGACCGTGTTGCGGAAGTCGACCTTGCGGCCGTACGAATCGGTCAGGCTGCCGTCGTCGAGAAGCTGCAGCAGGATATTGAAAACATCCGGATGGGCTTTCTCGATTTCGTCGAGCAACACAACAGAGTAAGGGTGACGGCGAACCTTCTCGGTCAGCTGTCCGCCCTCTTCGTATCCGACGTATCCCGGAGGCGCTCCGATCAAACGGCTGACCGCGAACTTCTCCATGTATTCCGACATATCGATACGAATCAGAGCATCAGCATTCTCAAACAAGAACTCCGCCAACACGCGCGTTAACTCGGTCTTGCCCACGCCGGTCGGACCAAGGAAGATGAACGAGCCGATCGGGCGATGCGGATCTTTGAGTCCCGCACGAGCGCGACGGATCGAACGGGTGAGTGCCGTGATGGCCTCTTCTTGTCCGACGATCTTCTTGCGCAGTTCTTCTTCCATGCGCATCAGGCGCTTGGATTCTTTCTCTTCCAGACGGAAGAGCGGGATTCCGGTAATCTTGGCGACGATCTCGGCAATATGTTCTTCGCGCAGAGTGATCTTCTCGCTCTGGCGCTGAACTTCCCAGTCGCGCTTCATTTGTTCGTATTCTTCTTTTTTCAGTTTCAAGTCATCGCGCAGTTTAGCAGCCTTCTCGAATTCCTGATTCTTGACAGCGTCTTCCTTGCGAATCGAAACTTCAGCAATCGTCGCTTCCATGTCGCCGAATTCCTTCGGCTTGGTGTAGGTCGACAAGTGCGCGCGCGAACCCGCTTCATCGATGATGTCGATTGCTTTATCCGGCTGGAACTTGCCGGTGATATAACGATTCGACAAAACCACCGCCGCGCGGATGCCTTCATCCGAAATCAAAATCTGGTGGTGCTCTTCATAGCGGCCTTTGAGCCCTTGAAGAATCTTCACCGTGTCTTCCTGCGAAGGTTCTTCCACCATCACAGTATGGAAGCGACGGTCAAGTGCGCCATCCTTCTCGATGTACTTGCGATATTCGTTCAGCGTCGTGGCGCCGATACACTGCAATTCGCCGCGTGACAGAGCCGGCTTGAAGATGTTGGACGCATCCAACGAACCTTCAGCACCGCCTGCGCCGACGATCGTGTGCAATTCGTCAATGAAGATAATCACGTCCTGTGAGTTGGTGATCTCGTCCATCACCGCTTTGATGCGCTCCTCGAATTGGCCACGATACTTCGTGCCCGCAACCAGCGACGCCATGTCGAGCATGACAATGCGGCGATTTTCCAGCACGGCCGGCACCTGACCGGTGACGACGCGCTGCGCCAAGCCTTCGACGATTGCCGTCTTGCCAACGCCCGGCTCGCCGATGAGCACCGGATTGTTTTTCTTGCGGCGCGAAAGAATCTGCGACACGCGCTCAATTTCGTTGTCGCGTCCGATGATCGGATCAAGCTTGCCTTTGCGGGCAAGTTCCGTCAGGTCACGTCCGAAATGATCAAGCGCCGGAGTCTTCGATTTCTTGCGCTTCTTGCCGTACGATGACGGTTGGCCGCTCGAGATGTTCTTGAGTTCTTCGTAAACATCCTTGTAGTCGATGTCGAACATCGACAACACTTGCGCAGCTACGCCTTCTTCATCCTTGAGCAAGGCAAGCAGTATATGCTCAGTGTCGATTTCTTTCGATTTCAGAGCGCGCGCTTCCTGGCCTGCGACTTCAAGCGTCTTTTTGGCGCGAGCCGTCAGTGGAAGCTGACCCATCGTCATTGTCCCGCCGGCAGGCTGAACCACGTCTTCGATTGACTGGACCAACTCGCTTAGGTCGAGGCCAATATTCGAAAAGACCTCGCAAGCGCGTCCTTTACCGAGACGGATCAAACCCAGCAACAGATGCTCGGTACCGATGTAGTCATGGCGCAGTCTGGCCGCTTCGTCGCGAGCGTATTCGATTGCTTTGCGGGCCAGTTCGGTAAACATCTCGTTCATCTATACCTCCGCATGAGATAGTATGCTAATCCAATTAAGCCAGTGTCTCACGAACAAGCGTGGCTCTGGCGATATCACGATCGGAAGGGCTTAATACCCGTCCCACATGTTTCTGCAAGTGCGCCGGCTGGCTGAGGATCAACATCTTGTTGACCGATTCCATCGACACCTCGTTGAGAATTTCTAACGCTATGCCCAACCGCACCGCACTCAAGAGGTTCATCACCTCTTCTGTAGTTAATACGCGCGCATGCTTCAATATTCCATAGGCGCGCCAAATTTTATCTGAAATCTCGTCCTGAGCTTGACTCACCAGTTGTTCCCGCGCTTGATTCTCAAACTCAATGATCTGACGAGTAATTTTCTGCAATGCCTCTGTTATATCAGACTCTGATCGACCCAATGTCGTTTGATTTGATATCTGAAACAAATTGCCCCAGACATCGGAACCTTCACCGTAAAAACCGCGAACAACGAGTCCAAGCTTGGTAATATGGTCAATCACCGAGTCAATCTCCTTGGTCAGGACCAATCCGGCGAGGTGAATCAATATCGACGCCCGCAATCCCGTTCCTACATTAGTAGGGCAGGAGGTAAGAAATCCGAAATCAGTGTCATAGTCGAAATCCAGCGTCCGTGCCAGGTCATCATCGATGCGCATCGCACGAGCAAGGGTGTCGGTCAGGGTTAGACCGGAACCCATCGACTGAATCCGCAGGTGGTCTTCTTCATTGACCATGATTGCAATCTTCTCGTCCGGCGATATGAAGATACCGCTGATCGTGTCCGGGCGCATAAACTCGGGCGAAATCAAATGACGCTCGATTAAGAAACTGCGATCGAGATCATCGATAATCTCCGAGCGATGAAATTCACCGCGCTCCAGCTCACGGCTCTTCTGCAATGCCGTTTCGACGAAATCGACTACCTTTTCGCGACAATCGTCGTCGGCGTAGGGCGGGAATGTCAATCCCTTGATGTTCCGCGCCAAGCGAACGCGCGAAGACAACACGATTCCAGCTTCGGCGCCTTCCGCCGTCAACCAGGAACTCAGCCGTTCGGTCATGTTATCGAACATCGCTCATCTCCATCTTCGCTTGTATGTCCTTAATCAGGTCGCGTATCTGGGCTGCGCGTTCAAAATCTTCATTAGTAATTGCCGACTTCAATTCTTCCTTCAGTCGAGCTTCTTCTTTCAGCGTGTCCATTCCTTCAGCCGTCGAACTTTGTCTCTTGCCGCGATGCAAGTTTGATCCGTGAATCTTGCGCAGCAAATCTGCAAGCGGCTGCCGGAAAGTATTGAAACACTCGCCGCAACCGAGTCGACCAGTCTTGGCGAATTTATCGTAGGTCAAATTACACGAGGGACAACTAAGTCCCATCATCTCGCTATCCGGCTCGGCAATCGAGCCCGATACCATCGAAGTCAGGAAATCGGCCAACGGGAAGGGGATATTCTTCAGCGGGTTTGAAAATCCGCGGCGTTTGGCGCACGTTGAGCACAAGTTGAGAACAATCTTCTGATTGTTGACGACTTGCTTCATATGCACGGTCGCATCCTGCTTGCGGCAATCTTCACATAACATAACTAGCTCGTTTCTGCCAGATGACCATCTGATAAGCGGTACCTACGCGACGCGCGATCTGCCAGCGACAGGTCATGTGTCGCGACAATGATCGTCATCTTTTTTTGCTCGTTTAAGCGCGTCAAAAGTTCGTGGAGAGTTTCTGCCGTTTCGTGATCGAGGTTGCCGGTCGGTTCATCCGCTATCAAGATCTCCGGCGCTCCTGCCATCGCTCTTGCAACCGCCGCTCTCTGACACTCTCCTCCTGAGAGTTGCGTCGGTCGATGGTCTATTCTCTGTCCGAGTCCGACCTCGTCAAGCAGTTTAACCGCTATGTCATGACAATTGTTCCGCGATTCGCCTCGAACGAGGAGTGGCATCATCACGTTTTCAAGCGCGTTAAACTCTTCCAAAAGATAGTGATACTGGAAGACAAAACCACACTTTTTGTTGCGGTAATCCGAGAGCTGGGCCTCAGTTAGGTTGTCGATTCGTTGACCGGCAACTGTCACGCTTCCCGATGTTGGTAGGTCGAGTCCGCCAAGTATGTGCAACAATGTGCTTTTTCCCACTCCTGATGCGCCGGTAATAGCGACAAAATCTCCTCGCGAGACGCCAAAATTTAGGTCACTGAGGATCTTCAGTTCGCCGCCGATTGTTACAAAGCTCTTACTTAAGCTCTTTGTTTCCAAAATTAGCTCTTCCAAAGCTTGCCTACGACTCCTGTCTCAAGTTTATTGTCGCCACAAACGGGGGTTTTCTTAACCCCAAATCAATGATAAACTTATCCATGACGAAGAATGTCAGAAGGGAACAGCCGCGCCGCTCGCCGTGATGGATAAAGCGTTGCCAGAAATGATATTATCACACTCGCACCAGCGATAATTGCAAACTCAACCAGCCGCATGTCGATAGGGAGACTATTGATGAAATAGATTTCTCCCGGTATTGATACAATATTGAAGGTTTGTTGCGCCCAACAGAGCACAAACCCCAGCAATGTACCGGCAATCGTTCCGACAAATCCCAGCAACGTTCCTTGGAACATGAATATCTTCATCACTTGCTTGCGATTTGCTCCCATTGACTTAAAAATCGCGATATCCTTGCGCTTTTCGATCACCAGCATAATCAAAGTCGTCACAATATTGAACGCCGCCACAGCGACAATCAATCCGACAACTATCGACATCCCATACTTTTCCAATGTCATCCAGCCAAATAGATTTTTGTGCCGCTCAGACCAATCAACTGCATAATACGGGCTGCCAACAATCTCTTCGATTTCGCGAGCGATCTCTTGTGATTTGTAGAAATCTCTAACCCGCACCTGCAATCCAGTGACCAAATTGTCGAGTTTGAACAGGTCCTGCGCTACTGGAATCGAGATGTAAGCCAGATTGCCGTCGTATTCGTTCATCCCGGTCTCGAAAATCCCGGTGACAACGAACTTCTTGTACTTCGGCTGAAGCGTCAGCGTCATCTTCTTCTGCTTCAATGATGCCAGAACGACTTCGCCGCCAAGCTTCACATTCAGAATGCCCGCCAGTTCGCGACCGATGACGATTCCCGGCAAACTGTCAGCCGTCTCTTCAAGATTGATCTCGCCCGCGACAATATTCTCGCGCAGTTTTGACACTTCGAATTCGTAGTTCGGATCAATACCCTTTACGAAAACTCCGTCATTGGCGTCGCCCGAACCAATTACCGACTTATAGAAAATGTTCGGTGCTGTTGCGACAACGTCAGGAACTGCATTTACTTTTTCAGCAAGCGACTTCCAGTTGTCGAAACCTTCTCCGGCATAGGAGTAAACAGTGATATGCGCGGTCGTGTCGATGATGCGCTGGCGGATTTCGGTCTCGAAACCGTTCATCATCGCCATGACGAAATTTAGGGTAGCGACACCGATTGCCACTCCCACAATTGAGATAAGAGAAATGAAGGAGATGAAATTTTCGCGGCGACGGCTCCGAAGATACCGTCGCGCGATAAACAGCTCAAAGCCCAAGTCTACTCCGGTTTCATCTGCGGGAAGAGAATCACGTCGCGGATTGAATGTTGATTCAACAGCATCATGCATAGCCGGTCAACACCAAATCCAAGACCGCCGGTCGGCGGCATTCCGTGTTCAAGACAGAATATGTAATCCTCGTCCAGCACTGCGGGCGCTTCCTCGTCGCCGGCTTTCGCCAATTCGACAAGTTTCTGGAAGCGCTCTTTTTGATCGATGGGGTCGTTCAGCTCACTGAATGCGTTCCCCATCTCCATTCCACCAATGAAGACCTCAAATCGTTCCGTCAATCCTTCTTTGCTCCGATGCGGCTTTGCCAGCGGCGACAGTTCTTTCGGATAGTCGGTGATAAACGTCGGTTGAATCAACTTGTGTTCGAGCTTTTCGCTGAACAACTCGTCAATCAACTTGCCGCGCCCCACCAGCCCTTCAGTCTTGACTCCAATTTCACCGCAGAACTTGCGCAACGTCGGCTCGTCCATTTGGGAAATGTCGCGTCCAACCGCTTCGCTGATTCCATCCAGCATCGGCAGTACCCGCCATTCGCCGCCCAGTTCGATCTGATTTTCGCCGAATGTAATTGTCGTCGTGCCCAAAACCTTGGTCGCAACCGTTGTGATCATCCGTTGATACAACTTCATTACATCTTGATAATCCGCATAAGCCCAATACAATTCAATCATCGTGAATTCGGGATTGTGATTGCGGTCCATCCCTTCGTTGCGGAAGTCTTTGCAGAACTCCCACACCTTTTCGAATCCACCAACGATAAGTCTCTTCAGGTACAGTTCATCCGCCACGCGCATGAACAGATCGACATCGAGCCGGTTGTGATGCGTGATAAATGGACGCGCCGCCGCTCCGCCATAAATCGGCTGCAATACCGGCGTCTCAACTTCGACAAATCCCTCGCCGTCGAGAAAATCACGCAGTGCGCGGACAATCAGGCTCCGCTTCTTAAAGACTTCCCGCACTTCCGGATTGGCGATCATGTCAAGATAGCGCCGGCGATATCGCGTCTCTTTGTCTTGAAGCCCGTGCCACTTTTCCGGCATCGGCCTTAAACTCTTGGCTAACAATGTCACTTTGCTGACATGAACGCTCTTTTCACCCATCTTCGTGAGGAACAAATATCCTTCAACGCCGAAGATATCTCCGAGATCCGCTTTCTTGAATACTTCGAATTCGCCTTCAGCGACTGCGTCCTTCTTAACATAGATCTGAATTTGTCCGGCGTCATCCTGCAAGTTGGCAAAGATCGATTTGCCCATCGAACGGATTGTCATCAATCGTCCAGCAATACTGACTGTCGTCTGCGCTTCTGCGAGGGAATCAAAGTTCTCGACAAGCTGCGCCGAGTCGTGAGTCTTGCTATAGCTATAGGCAAAAGGCTCAACTCCGGCTTCGCGGAGCGCCTGCAATTTCTGGATTCGTACTTGATGCTGGTCGGTGGCATTCTCTGTCACGCGGATTCCTCCAAATATTTGTCTATGATACTGTGGCCGACGCGGGGCTTGACCATTGACGGGCAAATGCGCAGCGATTGCTTCTGCCGCACAATCGACTCTCTATCTACTTATTATGTCCGAACTTTTCTCTCAAGTGCTTCAGCACAATTTCCGGCACCAGATCGTCGATCTTGCCGTCATGCTTGGCGACTTCCTTGATCGTATTCGAACTCAAATATACGTATCTCAGCGACGGGACCAGGAATACGGTCTCCGCTTTGGGCGAAAGTTTGCGATTCATCAGCGCCATTTGAAACTCGTATTCAAAATCGCTGACTGCGCGCATGCCGCGAATAATCGCACAACAATCTTGCTGCTCCACCAAATTGGCAAGCAGTCCGCGAAACACTATCACCCGCGAGTTGGGAATGTCCTTCAGCGCATCCACCGCCATATCGCGTCGCTCGTCGTGCGTGAACAACACCTTTTTGTTGGGATTGTCCGCTACGGCCACGACAACTTCATCAAACATCACCGCCGCACGTCTGACCAAATCAACATGCCCGAATGTGATCGGATCAAAGCTTCCGGGATAGACTGCTCGTCTCAACTAAACTCTCCTCATTATCCAAACGAAGGTAAACCCGAATCGCTTGGGGCGCAAAACCTCATAGCCGGTTATGTCCAGATCTGCCATCTCTTTGCGCGACATCTCCAGCGACAGAAGTCCTTCCGGTGCAAGCAGATCGACAGTTCGCAAGTGATTCAAGATGCGCTGGCCGAATCCGCCTTCGTAGGGCGGGTCCGCAAAAACTAAATCAAATTGCATCCCGCGCGCAACCGTTTTTCCCGCTGCTTCGAAGTCTGCCAAGGCAAACTTGCAGCGATCGCCAAAACCCGTCTTCGCAAGATTCTGTTCGATCACTTTCGCGGCGCGTTTGTCGCTATCAATCATCAGCGCCGATGCAGCTCCGCGCGAAACCGCCTCGAATGACAAGGCTCCCGACCCGGCAAAGAGGTCAAGCACACGGGCGTCGTGAATGTGCGGCGCCAAAATGCCGAACAGCGATTCCTTGACTCGGTCGAGTGTAGGGCGAAAACCCTCGTACGTAGCGGTCTTTAGGACAAGACCGCGTTTTTCTCCGGCGATGATGCGCATTTCTGGCTCATATTATAAGCATAACAGAGCGAAAGAGGGGAGAAATAATAATGCAATTGCTGAGGAGGCAGCTTTCCGGGGAATATCTTCAGTTTTTCGAATGACAAATCATGAAGCTCAAACTCGTACGGCAACGTTTGAATCATTGATTCACTGACACTCGAACGTGACGCATCTCCAGCTATGAGAAGCGTTACCTTGCGCTTCAACGGACGACCGCCGAAAACTGACATTAGCAGAATCCCGATCTCGTCCAACAGGGTTTCCGCCCCTGAATCAGAGTCGCCGTTGGACGCGTTCAAGACTTCCATCGAAACCAAATGCCCGTGGCGGTACATTTGCAGACTCGTGACCCGCTTCTCGACTTGCATAAACACCGCACGATCAGCAGTCGCGAGTGGCTTGATACATTGGCGCGACGCTTCCGGTTCGAATATCATCTTATCCAATGTCAGGTGTCTCTTCCCAAACATCTCGCCAATCTGCCGAAATGTCCTGCGATTGATCGACAGGCACTCAATATGAATCCCTTTGTCTGTCGGCTTGAGCGTCAGCATCGAGTAGAGATAGTTATCAATCTTGTCTGCCGACGACCGTGACAATTCCCACATGAACTGCTCCGGGTCCGACGCTGCCAAATCATCCGCCAGATACAACCGCTTGCGATGATACTCCGAGCGATTGATTCCGTAGACACACTTGCAGCCCAACAGAGGCAGAAAATGCGAATCGTCGGCCTCGGAGAGACCGAATTCACCCACTGCACATACCTCAATGCCGATACCTTTCGGTATTGCTGTAACATAGCGCAGTTGATTGTCGCAAATGACAACGCCGGCTATTTTTCCGCTGTAATCAAGCACATGTCGAATCTGGAAAGTTTAAGGCTATTGCGCAAGCACAGGCTCGGCAGTGAGGAATCACTTCAGCAAGCGCAGACTATTGAAGATCACCAAAAGCGAAGCGCCCATATCTGCCGCCACCGCCATCCAGATATTGGCGAATCCAAGCGCTGCCAACACCAGGAACACCGCCTTAATCGCAAATGCCGCTGCGATGTTCATCTTGATCGTTCCCAGCGTCTTCTTGCCGAGTTGGATGACCTTTGGCAGGGGAGTGAGAGTGTCACCGTAGAATATTATATCCGAATGTTGCGCCTGAATGTCGTTTCCGAATCGCGCCAACGAGATCGAAACATCCGAACCTGAGAGCGCCACAACATCATTTATGCCGTCGCCGACCATGACAATACCTTCGCCTAAAGCCGTCAATTTCTCATATTTCTGATCGGGCATCAGATTGCCATGAGCAAAATCGAGGTTCAATTCGGCTCTTACCCGCTCGACATTCGCTTGCTCGTCGCCGGACAAAATGCCTACCTTGTCGATTCCAATTTCGCGCAAGCCATTTACCACTGATCTCGCTTCTTCGCGAATCTCGTCCGCAAACTTGAATATTGCCAGCGTTTGCTTGTCTCCCATCAAAGCCACCGACTGCGCTAATCCAGTATTACCCTTAGGGTCTGAACTGCGAAGGTGATACCCAATTCCGCCAATTGTTCCTTCAACTCCGACTCCAGCAATCGCTTTCGGATTCTCGACAACGAGCATCGACAAATTGCGTTCTGCACAAGCCGCAGTCAGCGAACGCGCTATCGGATGTTGTGATATTTGCTCAAGCGACCCCGCTATCTGCAATAGCTTTGCCTCATTACCCACAGCACAATTCTCGGTTTTGACCAATCGAAGCCGTCCCGTTGTCAGCGTTCCGGTCTTATCAAATGCTACTGTGTTGATTGTCGCCAACCGCTCCAGCGCGTCGCCGCCCTTGAACACGGCTTTCATTCGCGAAGCCGCCGCCAGCGCTGTCGTAACCGCAATCGGCGTTGAAATCACCAGCGCACACGGACAGGAAATAACGAGCAACACCAGCGCCTTGTATATCCACTCAGTAAACGAAGCATCAAACAGCAGGGGAGGGATGACCGCAACAAGCACAGCCACGAGCACGACTATCGGCGTATACACCTTCGCAAATCGATCAACGAATCGCTCAATCTTAGCCTTCCGGGCCGAAGCTTCACCGATCAACTTGAGAATCTTGCCCATGCGCGAGTCCCCGGCAGTCGACATAACGGCGACTTCCAAGTAACCATCCAGATTGATTGTTCCAGCGAACACATCGTCGCCAACGCCAACTGATCGTGGTTGGGACTCGCCGGTCAAACTTGCCAGATCAATAAACGATTTGCCGACAACGACTCTTCCATCCGCTGGAATTCGCATTCCTTCCCTGAGAACGATCGTATCTCCGGGCGCCAAAGACTCCGGCGGGACCGGTATTGTCCTACTACCTCGCTTAAGTAGCGCTTGCTCTGAGGTGAAATCAGATAAGCTCCCCAAAGTCTTCGACAACCGCCATAGCGAATAAGACTCAAGCATATTCGCCAGCCCAAATAGCAATACTACGACCACCGCTTCATGGAGATCGCCCAGGATAATCGCGCCAATTATCGCAATTGTCATCAGTGCGTTGATATCCAGCCGCCTATGCTTGATTCCGATTATCGCGCGCCGGAGAATGTCCCAGCCGCCGACTGCCGTTGCCAAATAGAAAAATCCGCGGCCGAAAAACACTTGGTCAAGTCCGTAACTTAGAACCGCTCCACACCCGTACAGTATTGCTGATGCCAACAACGTCCAGCCCAACCAAGGCGAAATCGGCGACGTCCCTGAGGTCGATCTTGATTCGTCTATGAATTTGAAGTGTCCAAGTTTTTCTATCTGCCGGCGTAATTCCTCGGCACTTGTCTTCTCTGAATCGAAAGCGTAATAAACCTTAGCATTCAATAGGTCCACACGCGCGCCCGCCACGCCGGAAATCTTCTGAATCTCCTCCTCGGCGGTCTTCGCGCAATTGGGACAGTCTATTCGCGTTGTTCTTGCTTCTACATTGGCAAGTGCCATTGCTACTTCGCCCTTTCTTCCGCGTGTTCCATGCCCTGTTTGATTAGCGCTGTGACATGGGCATCATCCAACGCATAAAACGCCATCTTGCCGTCGCGACGAAACTTCACGAGCCGAAGCGACCGCAGCAATCGCAGTTGATGGGAAATCGCAGACTCCGATATGTTCAACATCGCAGCCAAGTCACAAACACATAACTCGGCTTGTGACAAGAAGATGCATATCTTCAGTCGAGTCGGGTCTGCCAATACGCCAAAGATTTCCGCCAACCTCTCGATGGTTTGCGGTTCTTTCAGCGATTTTTTTAGCCGACCAACCGTCGATTGGTTCACAAACTTTACTTGGCAAATGTCTTCGTTTTCAATCATTCTTTCACCTCAACGTATGAACAACTGCTCATATGTTATACGATATCGGCGGCTTGTCAAGCAAACTTTTGTCGCAATTCGGTAGATTTCTCTCAAATCACCGCAGATAGCGGATTTCCTCCGGTCATTATGAACTATTAAGCCCCTGTCTGCGTATAAATTGAAGTAATATGAAGACTCTACTTACCTGCTCCATAATCGCGATAACATTGTCGTTTTCCGGCGCTTCCGCAGCCGAATTGACGAACAACGTCACTATCGCACGCCTGAAGTATCCCGGCGGCGGCGACTGGTACTGGGGATCATCGGCGATTCCCAACTTGATCAACTTCGTCAAGTCCAATACCGCGATTCCCATCAGTCAGGAAGAGGTCCGAATCGAGTTAACGGATAACCGACTATTCAACTATCCGTTGCTCTATATGACTGGTCACGGTAACGTCAATTTTCGCGCCGACGATCTGGAGATTCTCCGCAAGTATCTTGGCGCCGGCGGTTTTCTGCTCGCCAACGACTCCTATGGCATGCGCAAAGCTTTCTTCCGGGAGATGAAAAAGCTCTTTCCCGATCAAGAGCCGCGCGAATTGCCCTTTAATCACGCAATCTTCAATTGTTACTACAAATTCCCGAACGGTCTTCCGAAAATACACAAACACGACGAAAAGCCCGCGCAAGCATTCGGCTGGTTCATGGGCGAACGATTGGTCGCTGTATTTGTGTACGAGTCCGACATCGGCGACGGCTGGGAAGACGCGCGTGTACATAACGACCCTCCGGATAAGCGCAACGCAGCTCTCCAGATGGGAACAAACATCCTGGTTTGGGCATTAATGAATTAGAGGTACAGCTATGGATCCCAAAATCTCGATACAATATTTGACTGGGCGACTACAAAAGCTTCGCAATTTCATGTTGCTCGGACACGCCGCCAACGGAACTTTGCTGATCCTAACCGGATTGGCAGTAGTTCTGGTGCTGGGATTCATTTTCAATGCCGCCTTCTTCTTGACAACTACCTTCAGACTCATTTTTGCCGGGGTTGCCCTGCTGGCGCTGGCCGCATTGTTGTTCCGTACAGTAATCTGGCCGATTATGACCAAGCCATCAACTGAAGCGATAGCACTTCAGGTAGAAGAGAAGTATCCGCAATTACAAGATCGCCTGATTGCTTCACTGCAATTGGAGCACAATCTCTCGCGCAACCGCGAAGGCTTCTCGACCGACATGATTCAGGCCATCATCCGCCAGTCGCAGGAGATGTGTCAAGACTTCGACTTCAAGAAATCGGTCGATCATAGTTACCTCAAGCGCAGTCTTCGCTACTTCAGCGGTGCGGCTGTAATTGTTGTGATGCTCGGCTTTGTCTTCCCGTCCGTTTTTAGTGAGACTGTATTCTTGTTGACGAATCCTACTGTCGATGTTGAACGGCAATTGACGTACCACCTTGATGTCAATCCCAAGAGCACCGAGGTCGCCAAGTTTTCGCCTGTTACTGTCGAGGCGCTCCTGTCCGGCAAATCGCTGCCGCAGAATGCCAAGCTTCATTGGCGCTATGAAGACGGCGCAGTTAAAACCGAGGAGTTCGCTCAGAGCCGCACCTCCAAAGCCGCCGCCGGAATCGCCGGGAAACTGGCTCCGGATGACACTACAGTCCTTGCCTACGAGTTCCGTGAAGTGCGTCGTTCATTCGAATACTGGGTGAGCGCCGGCGAAATCGAGTCGCCGAAGTACACTATTGAGGCTGTTGACAAGCCGCGCATCATGGATGTCAAATTGACTTACAACTATCCCAAATACACCGGCATGCAACCGTTAGTTGTTGACGAAAACGACGGTAACATCTCCGCTATTAAAGGAACCGAAGTTCGTGTCGAAGCTACCGCCAACAAACCGGCGCAGACTGCAGTTATCGAATTGAAGAATGGTCAGCTTGTCCCGGTCGTTGTCGAAAATCACAAACTGACAGCAAACATCAAGGTCTCCGAAGACGGCAGTTACCATCTCAAAATCACGGATGAATTGGGAAATGAAAATCTCGATCGCATTGACTACAAAATCACCGCAATTCCCGATGCCTTCCCCGAAGCCGATCTATTCGCTCCCGGCGTCCCGGTCAACCTTGGCGACGACATGGCGCTTGATCTGGGCGTCAAGCTCTTTGACGATTATGGTTTCTCCGACCTGAAGCTTCACTATCGCATTTTTACACTTCAGGGTGAGACCTTCGCCCGTGTGATTGATGTCCCCTTCGATGGCAAAGCTGGCCGCAACATGGAAGTACGCTACCCGTGGAGTCTTGGCGACATCGGCCTCGAACCCGGCGGTTGGGTTGAGTATCAATTTGAAGTTTTTGACAATGACAATATCACCGGTCCCAAGAGCGCACTGTCACAACTTCTGGTAGCCCGCCTGCCTTCGCTTGACGAGCAGTTTGCTTATCTCGAAGAAGAAGGCGAAGAGCAGATCGGCGAACTCGAGAAACTCCGCGAGACTCAGCAACAACTTCTCGAAAGCACCGAAAAACTGCAGGAAGAACTCCTCTCCAACAAAGAGATGGATTGGGAGAAGAAGCAGGAACTCCAGAAGGCCATCGAAAAACAGCAGGAGCTGATGGAGTCGATGGAAAAAGTCGGCGAGCGCATGGAGCAGATGAAAGAGGAAATGCGCAAGAACAACATGACCTCGCTGGAGATCATGCAAAAACTCCAGGAATTGCAGAAGCTGTTCCAGGAAGTCGCCACTCCGGAAATGAAAGAGGCGATGCGCAAGATGCAGGAGGCGATGGAGAAGATGTCGCCTGAAGAAATGCAAAAGGCCGCCGAGGAAATGCAGCTCTCGCAAGAAGATTTGAAAGAGAAACTTGAACGCACCATCGCGATGCTCAAGTTCATGCAGGCTCAGCAGAAGATGGAAAACATGGTTCGCCAGCTTGAAGAACTCATCGAGAAACAGCAAGCGGTGAACGAGCAAACCGAATCGACGCCGGAAAAACAACTCGCCGAATTGTCGCCGCGCGAAAAGCAGAACAAAGAAGATCTCGACAACCTGCAGAAGCAGGCGGACGAACTGCAAAAGATGCTTGAAGAACTGAAGATGGATCAGAAGGAAGATGCTCAGAAGTTTCTTGAGGCTGCCCGCGAACCAGACGCCGGCGAGCAAATGCAGGAAATGACCGAGCAACTTAAGCAGCAAAACAAGAAATCATCCCAACAAGCCGGCGAAAAGTCGATGGCAAGTCTCAAGAAGATGCAGCAGCAGATGCAGCAATCGAAGGACTCATTCAATAACGAACAGGGACAAAAGTCAGCAGAGAAAATGAAAGAAGCTGCCAACGAGATTCTCTACGTTTCCGACAAGCAGGAAGACGTCATTGATCGCGCCGAAATGGCTGATCCGACTTCACCGCAGCTTCAACAGTTAGCTGCGGAACAACAGGCGCTCCAGCGCACGATGGAATCGCTTGATACTAAGCTTAAAGAGATTTCCAAGGAGTCGCCTTTCTATTCGCAGGATATTGGCAATTTGATGGACAAAGCGCGCGAGTCAATGAATCAATCCACTGAAGAACTGATGAAACGCAACGGTTCTAACGCTATGCGCTCGCAAAAAGACGCGATGTTCTCTCTCAATCAGGCGGCTAACCAGTTGATGCAGTCGACACAAAGCCAGCAAATGTGCAATAGCGGCCGATGCGATAATGAGAGCATGTTCCAGAAGATGAACAATCTCTCCAAGCAGCAAAAAGAGCTCAACAATAAGACTGCTTCTTCATGCAACAAGCCGGGTCAGGGCAATCCGAGTCAGGGTGAGCTTGGCCGTCTTGCCGCCGAACAAGGTGCTGTGCGCAAGAGCCTTGGCGAACTGCAAAAAGAACAGGGCAGTCGCAAAGAAATTCTCGGACGCCTTGATGAACTCGACAAAGAAGTACAAAAAGTTGTCGAAGACCTCGAGAGCGGACAAGTAACAGAGCAGACGTTGGAGCGTCAGAACAAGATCCATTCGCGGATGCTTGATTTCCAGCGCTCGATGGAAAGACAGGATTTTTCCGAAGAACGCCGGGCTGAGTCCGCCAAAGATATTCTCCGCGCGTCGCCGGAACAATTGAAGTTCGAGTCCGCATCGCGTCAAAGCTATCAAGATCGCCTTCAGAAGTACATGAACGAAGGTTACCCGCCGGAATATGAAGAACTCATCAAAGAGTACTTCCGCTCGGTTAACGCCAACCAACCAAATAAATGAGCATTCGCAGATTCTCATCTATCATTATCACGGCGTCGCTGCTAATGGCAGTGACGCCCTTTCTGCACGCGCAGTCGCAACTGGATATGCAGCGCGCCAAAAACGCCGAAACAATGATCTTTGCCGGTCGGTGTACTGACGCCGTCGCCCAATTGCGCCCGCTGTATGATCGCTTTCCCAACGACGAACGCATTTGTACCGCCCTCAAGAATGCATATGTCTGCACCAAAGACTTTGACTCGGCATTGGTAATTCTTCAGCGACGAATGGCGACAAGTCAGCAATTCCAAAAATCAGCCATCCAATTGGATATTGCCGGCATCTACTTGCGCCAGGGGAATCTCGAAGAAGGCAGACGCCAGATCGAGAATGCCATCAACCTGATGCCTAATGATGCGCAAATCTACGAAAATGCCGCCGATGTTTGGATGACCAACGGCTACTATGCCGATGCGGTCAAATTCCTGCAGGAATCGCGGAGCAAGATTAATCAGCCTCAACAATTCACGCGCAAGCTGGCACAACTTTACGAAATTATGCGCAACTACGGCGATGCCGCGCGCGAGTATTTTGCAATGGCACAGCTTGACACCACGCAGGATATCTATGTGACCGGTCGCATCGCGAACCTCATCAAGCTTGATGCCCAAGAGGAGTTTGATACCGGACTTGAGAAGGCGCTTTCCGAAATCGTCAAGAATAACCCACGGCATAAGGATGCGCACCGCTACTATGGCGACTACCTGATTGCTCAAGGCGAATACGACAAGGCGCTCGACCGATTTCGTCTCGTCGATTCGCTCGACAATGGCAGCGGCAAAAACCTGCTCTTGTTCGCCCGTGTCGCCCGCGATAATGGCGCTCACGAAATGGTAGACAAGGCCTGCGCGCAGATTGCCGCATTGCCAAAGACACCGCTCCTGGTCCAGTCAAAGTTCATCTTAGCGGAATCGAAGTACCAGCGGGGTGATTTTGCTTCGGCGGCGACAATCTACAATGAAATCATTGCTCTTGCCCCCAATGACCGGGATATTTCTGAAGCGCTCTACTCGCTTGGTGTTGTGACATTTCAAGGACTTCACGACCCGATCAGCGCCATCAGTACTTTTGAGCAAATTACCGTGAAGTATCCACGCTTGCCGCTCGCTGCTGCATCCAAAATGCTCATTGGCGACTGCCAATTGGCACAGGGCAACGCGATTCTCGCAGATTCAACTTATGCCCTTGTCAATGCAACACTGCTACCGCAACGGAATCAGGAAGAGCTGCTCTTCAAGCGGGCAGAGCTTCAGTTCTATACCGGAAATTTCGAAGCCGCTCGCGAAGCGTACGGCAAGATGATGAATGCATTCCCCAAGAGTGTCTTCGTCAACGACTGTCTGCGGCGGATTATGCTGATCAGTGAATATGCCGGCATGGAAGAAGCAACCTTGCGCATCTTTGCAGATGCAATCTTTGCCAAATTCCGTTTCGAGTTTCCACAAGCCCTGACTGACTTGGCGAAACTCAAGGATCGCAGCGGCGCCATTTTGCCGGAACTGGCATGGTTAAGCTCAGGTGAGGTGTATCAAATGTTGGATCAGGATTCACAGGCTTTGGCTGAGTATGATTCGCTCATTGCCAGGTTTCCTGCAAGTTTCTATGCTCCCATCGCATTCGAACGCAAGGGCGACCTGTATGCCGACCGGCAACAAAACTGCGAGTCGGCGCGCTCCATGTATCAACAGGTGCTGTTGAATCACCCCAACAGCCTCAATGTCGAAGACGTCCGCAAGAAACTACAGCGAATCGAAAAAACTTTGTGCCTGCAGCCGGCGAAGTCTAAGTCTTAGACGCGGACTTTCTTCTCACCCTTAAATTCGCGAACTTCCTGTTCAAGCTGATCAATTCGCTTGAGATAACCTTCGATTGTCCGCGATTTCATCTTGGTGGTCGTTCGCACCAACAGCCCAAGAGAAGTCAGCATGAAAAGCACCGAATTGATCTGCCGGAAAATATTCCCATAATTGAAAATCGAGTCAAGAAACGCGGCAATCCCGAGAGTAAATAATAGAGCACACCAGGTTAACATCGTAACCTCCGTCAAAGGGGTTGTTTGTTATTCCATTTTCTATATATTTGTCGGCTGAAGAGAACCTTTTGTGAAGTAGAGAGGCACGACACTGTTTCAGAATAAAACACGCGACTACGCCTATCTTGCCGGTGGCGCCATTGTATTCCTGGTATCGCTCATTGTCTATTTGATGACCGTCCAACGATCGGTGCCTTACTGGGATTGCGGCGAGTACATTGCTTGCTCCTACATCCTCGGTATTGCCCACCCGCCGGGAAACCCTCTCTATCTTTTGCTTGGACGAATATTCTCAATGCTGCCGATTGCAGCCGACATCTCATACCGCATTAACTTGATGTCCGTATTCAGCAGCGTTGCAGCTGCAACAATCGGATATGTCGTTTCGGTGCGGCTTCTGCGTTTTCTCCCTGGTGTCGCTGACAATCGCGGCCGTCAGTTGCTGGCGTACCTTTGCTCAATTACCGGTGCATTGTTATTCGCGTTTAGCCGCACGAATTGGGCGAATTCCGTAGAGGCAGAAGTCTACGCCATCGCGATGGCAATCTATTTCGCCCTGATCTGGCTCTCGCTGCTTTGGTACGACAACCGCCACCAGTCGTCGTCGATTAAGTACCTGATCATGATCGCCTATCTGAGTCTGCTGTCCGTTGCGGTTCACATGACTTCGTTCCTTGCTATGCCGGCGATATTTATCTTCGTCATTTCAGTCGACGAGCGCTTGCGCAGAGACTATCGTTTCTGGATCAGCGGCATTGTCTTGTTTACTGTTGCTGCGAACATTGCCTGGTTCTTAGTACTGGTTCCCGTCTGGCTTGTGATTGCCTTGATCGGTTTCATCCAGAAGCGCGATACTGGCTGGGGACTCGCGCTCGGACTCAGCGTTGCCGCGATGATCGGCTTCTCAGCTCACGCTTACATTCCGATTCGCGCCGCCGAAAAACCGGCGATCAATCAGAACAACCCAGCCGATTGGGAACGTTTCTATGGCTATCTCCAGCGCAAGCAATATGGCTCTGAGTCAATGTTCGAAAAGATGTTCAAACGACGCGGCAGTTGGGAACACCAGCTTGGCGACTTCCCGCGCATCGGCTTCGGTGGTTTTCTGATGGATCAGTTTGGTATCGGCGGGATACTATTCACAATTCCGTTCATCCTCGCGATTATCGGCATCATTGCTTTGATCAAGTGGAAGTGGCGAGTAGGGACTTTCTTCGGACTCATCCTCTTTGCCGGCACCATCGGGCTGGTTCTTTATATGAACTTTGCCGACGGCTCGATGATCGATCCGTCCACCGGCCTTAATAAACTCGAAGTACGCGACCGCGATTACTTCTTCACGCCCGGTTTCCTGACATTTGCGCTTTGCATCGGGATGGGTCTATTCGTTGTTCTCAACTTCCTGATCGACTGGCTCAAATTACAAGGCAAGACTATCGTCGCTGTCGCTCTTGGCACAATTACACTCATTCTCCCGGCAATAACAGTTGGCGCAAATTTCAATATGAGCAATCGCTCCAATAACTTCCTTGCCTACGACTACGCGTACAACTATTTGATGTCGTGTCCGCAGGATGCGATCCTCTTCACCGGCGGCGACAACGACACATTCCCGCTTTGGTGCTTGCAGGAGGTCTACGGAATTCGCCGCGATGTCCGTATTGCTAATCTCTCGCTTATTCAAACCGACTGGTACCAACTTCAGCTCAAACATCAAATGGGTGTGCCAATCAATCTCTCTGACGAACAAATGAAATGGGAAAGTCTCGAATCGACCCGGCCGCGCAAACCGTATGTCGACCACCTTCGCGGCGGTTGGGAGCATTTGTTGATGGCTTATCGCGACCAAGAAACGGGACAAGTCACGACGGTCGCCCACCAAATGGTCGAGCAGATCATATCGGCTAACCAGTGGAAGTATCCGGTGCTGTTCTCCGGCATGCTTCCTACCGAGGTAAAATACCCGCTCGCTGAACACAATCTGCGTCGCGGTTGGCTGTACCAGATTGTCCCGCAGGAAAGCCGCGGGGCATGGGATATTGAAACCAGCAAAGACTTGTTCTTGAACGTGTATCGAACCAATGGCATCAATGATCCGAAGGTCTTCCGCGAAGAAGTTGCAACTACTTTGATAATTGGTTCTGTGCAGTCCGGTATGGAGTTCGTCGATTACCTTGAGTCGCGCGGTGATACAGCGCTTGCCCTGACTGTTACCGACGACATGATCGAGAGTTTCCCCGAGTTCTGGCAAAGCTACACGCGCATGGCAAAAATCCGTGGCTTCTCAAAGGCGGAAACCGACTCAATGTACGAGGCTTATTTCAAGTACATCGATAAGTTGATCGCTTTCAACCCGGACAACATCTATTATTACCAATACAAGGCGCTTGCCCTGCAGTACCTTGGTCGTGGCACTGAAGCTATCCACTATAGTGAATTGGCGTATAACATTGATCCGGTGTCGCCGGTTGCGTTCCGGGCAATTGTCTCTCTCTATATCCAAAATGGCCGACGCGAAGACGCTGTTCGGGTGGCGCGCGAGTATCTCAAAACCAATCCCGGAGATCCCGCCGCGAGATCAATCTCCTCCGGTCAGTTTTAGAAAAGCGACAGATTTAGCGTGATAGTACTGCTATATACAATCACGCTAATCCTCTTCGGTTCGACCTGGGTCGTTGTCAAGATCGGGCTCGAATCCATCCCGCCATTTACCTTCGCCGTCGTTCGCTTCGTGATTGCATTTCTCTTGCTCGGACTTGCATTTCGTATCTGGCGTTACCGGCTCCCGGCAATACCGCACATTCGCCGTAAGATCTTCGTCGCCGGTTTCCTGATGTACGGTCTGAACTTTCTGTTCATCTATGTCGGGCAGAAGGAAATCGATTCCTCGCTCGCTGCCGTCCTCTTCGCCACTATGCCTTTTTTCACCGGTATTATTGCTCACATCCTGTTGCCGCAAGAACGACTGACCAAGAAAGTAGTCATTGGCATGATTGTCGGTTTCTCAGGTACCGTCGCGCTCTTTTCCAACAACCTGTCTCTCACTGGTCCAGTGTTGGGCATGCTCTCGCTCCTGCTCAGTTCGTTCTTCTGCTCCTGGGCAACTGTATTGATTAAACGCGACTTGCAGGAAATCCCCGCCGCGCAATTGTCGATTCTGCAAATACCTGCCGGGCTGGTGGTCCTGATCCCGCCGATGATGTTTGAACTGCCAATTCAATTCGACATCAACGTCGCCAACGTTGGTTCGTTGCTCTATCTGGCAATTCTCGGCACCGGTGTTGCCTTCATCGGTTGGTATTACTTGCTCAAGCGCGTGTCTGCTGTGGCGCTGTCGCTGATGACATTTCTCGAACCGCTGGTTGCGATCGGACTTGGCTATCTCTTGCTCGATGAAAAGCTTGAAAGCCACTTCTTGATTGGAGGAGCACTAATCTTGGTAGGAGTGTTGATTGCTACATTCGAAAGAAAGGTGTCACCTAAGCCGGATCAAATATCTTCCCAGGATTAAGTATTCCGTTCGGATCAAAAACTCGCTTTAGCTGACGCATCAATTCGATTGATTCAGAATGCTCGACATTGAAAATCGCCTTGTGGCCAAGACCAATTCCGTGCTCGCCTGAAATCGTTCCATTGCACTCGACTGCTTTCAAGATGATCTTCCGATTTACTTCAAGCCCTTTTTGCCATTCGCCTGAATCATCGCGACGCGCCAATATCAATGCATGAATCAACCCCATTCCCACATGACCGAAGGCATGAATCAGCAGTCCCGATTCTTCGGACAGCTCGCGGCAATACTGGATTATCTCAGGCAGTCTCGAAATCGGCAGCGCTGCATCGTTGCGAATAATCGTATATCCGGGGCGACGCAACTTGATCGCATTGGTAACATAATGCCGGATCTCCCACGGATTCTGCCCGCCCTTGAGCGTGAGTACTTCACCGCCAAGCTCCTCCGCAATCTGAGTTGCCGATTCAATATTACTTGCCAGCACCTCTTCCGATCCGTGCGCCTCGATGAACAGGCAGGGCACTTCTTCGAGATCGTAATGATTCAGAAGGTTCAGGGCTTCAATGACGTTGCGGTCAAGAAACTCCACAGCCGCCAAATCCAGCCCATAACGCATCATCTCAGAGACCGCCTGTGCCGCTTCGTATTCTGATCGAAACTTGAAAGCCGCTTTGCGATTTCCTTCCGGAATCCCTCGTAGCTGAAGCGTCACAGAGGTTATCACACCCAGTGTTCCTTCAGATCCGGAAATCAAGTCAACCAGATTGTATCCCGATGACCGCTTGATTGCTCGGTTGCCCAGTCGATGATATTTCCCGGCGCCGTCGATAATTTCAAGCTCCAGCACGAAATCTTTCGTGCCGCCATACTTCACCGAGTAGATACCGCTGGCATTTGTCGAGACCATTCCCCCAATCGTCGCGACATCAGAGCTTCCGCCCGGAGAGGGAGGAAAGAACAGGGACTCCCGCTTGAGAATCTCGTTTAGTTTCTCGTAAACGACTCCCGGTTCGACTTTGACCTGAAGATCTTCCGGCCAGAACTGAATCACTTTGTCCATTCCGGATACGTCAAGCACAATCCCGTTTTCGCAGGGTATGGCGCTCCCCTCAAGTGCACTTCCGGCGGCGCGCACAGTTAGCGCTACTCGATTGTCGTGACAATACCGCACGACCTTCTGGATCTCATCGGTCGTTGATACACGGACAATCGCCGCCGGCATCACCGGAGATAGGGAAGACTCATCAATCGCGGCCGCTTCCAACGCGGTCCTGTTGTCGATTACATTCTCAGGGGAGACAATCGCTCTCAAATCTACCAGCAGATTCATGATTCAATTCTAACCAATCACGACCACAGAATCAAGCCACGAATCTACATTCTGAATCGGCGAAGACTGCTTGACCTCGTCTTGATTTCTGGCTATTATTCCTTCCAATTATGATTGAATCTGGACTCACATTGTCGACAAAGTTCATCAGATTAAGCCTGCTTCTGCTGGTGGCTATGACCATTTTTGCCGGTTCATTGACTGCTGCCAACACCCAAGAGCAGTATGAAAGCAACGTAAAGGCTGTCGAGGCGCGCCAGCAAGCTGCTGCCAAGCTACAGCTTGGTCAACAACTTCCGTTGTGGAGTTGTATCCCGTTTGTCGGAATTCTCTTGTCGATCGCACTGATTCCGATGATTGCCCCAGCGTTCTGGCACCACCATTTCCCAAAGATTGCTTTTGGCTGGGGACTGCTGTTTGCCATTCCATTTGTCATGGTCTATGGCGGCACCGGAATGCATGAGTTGCTGCATGTCTTGCTGGGCGAGTATGTGCCGTTCATCATACTCCTATGGGGGCTGTACACTGTCTCGGGCGGAATCTACTTCAAGGGCTCCCTGGTCGGCAAGCCGGCAGTCAACGTCGTGATACTTCTTATCGGAACCATCTTAGCATCATGGATGGGAACTACCGGCGCTGCGATGCTGCTGATTCGTCCCTTGATTCGGGCGAACAAGGAACGAAAGTACAAGGTTCACACTGTCGTGTTCTTCATCTTCCTTGTCGCCAACGTTGGTGGCCTACTTACACCTTTGGGCGATCCGCCTCTGTTCCTCGGATTCCTGAACGGAGTGCCGTTCTTCTGGACATTCAAGATGTGGAATAAGCTCCTCTTCTCTGTGGCATATCTGACAATACTGTATACAGCGATCGAGATGTATCTCTATCGCCGCGAGACGAAGGGTGTTGCCCAGACTCCCTCAACTCCTCAGCCAATCAAGATTCATGGCGGTGCCAATTTCCTGTATCTGATTGGAATTGTGATTGCCGTTTTGCTTTCCGGCAGTCTCCATTTGGGAGAACTTCAATTCGCCGGACTGCATTTTACCTATCAGTCGATCCTGCGTGATGTCTTGATTGTCGTCCTTGGGATATTGAGCCTCAAGACCACCAAAGCCGAATACCGCGAAGCCAACGGATTCACCTGGTTCCCGATCAAAGAAGTCGCGTTCCTCTTCGTCGGAATTTTCATGAGCATAGTCGCGCCACTGCTGATTCTGCAGGCTGGCAAGACTGGCGCCGCAAGCGCCATTGTCGCCGCAGTGCATTCGCCGGCTAGCTACTTCTGGGTGTCCGGGTTACTATCATCATTTCTTGACAATGCTCCGACTTATCTGACATTCTTTAACATGGCGCTTGGTGATCTCGGAATTGCTCCCGCGCAGGTAACCGGCATACTTTCGGGAACCTTAGCTCATCCCATGTCGGCTCAGTTTGTCATCGACCTGACAGCAGTTTCGGCTGGTGCTGTATTCTTCGGCGCGAATACATATATTGGCAATGCACCGAATTTCATGGTCCGTTCAATCGCTGAAGAATCCAAGGTTCCAATGCCGAGTTTTTTCGGCTACATGTTGTGGTCGGTTGCAATTCTCATCCCGCTCTTCATATTGATGACTTTTGTTTTCTTTACATAGGGAGGTAACCATAATGTTCAAGAAGATTCTCGTGCCCTCCGATTTGAGCGAACAATCGCTTGCGTCGATTCGAGCCGCGGTGGAATTGGCGCGGGCACTTGACTCGGAGTTAATCCTTCTCAACGTCCATCCCGAATTCATGCGCAAAGGGGAACTGGAAATGCTGCGCGTTTCGACCCAGGAATTCTTGAAGGATGAAAAGGAGATCGCCGTTACTGCCAAGTCCAGACTTGAGGAATTGCTCAAGCTAGCTGGTGGCGGCGATCTGCCATACAAAATCCTCCTGCGCGAAGGGAACCACCGTGATGAGATTCTCGCGACCGGTGACGAGAATCAATGCGACCTGATAATCATAACTACTACCGGCCGTACTCACCTTAGGGAACATTTACACGGCTCAGACTCGGAACAGCTCGTTCGCGACACCCAGATTCCGATTCTTGTCATACCGGTTTCCAAGCAGGAATAGCTATGCCCAAATGCAAATCACTATTCTTCAACTCATTGTTGCTAACGTTTCTGCTTATCACTTATCAATGCGCCAACTCGCAGTCGACAGCTCTTGAAATCGAGAAACTGAGCGCCGCTTCCCGAAATCTTGTTGAGCGTACCGCTCCGGCTATCGTCGGTATTGTGGCCACGGGCTACACTCCCGGTGAAGGCGGCTTCTGGTCCGAAGAAGGACTCCTTACTCGCCAGCGCAGCGGCGGCTCTGGTGTCATTCTCAGCCCTGACGGCTACATCATTACGAATGCGCACGTCATCGAAGGCTCACAACGAATCCAGGTGATGTTGTCGCCGACAGCCAGTGATGTGAGCCGTTCGCAGTCAATTGTCAAGCCTCGCGGTCGTGTCGTTGGCGCACAAATCGTTGGCGTCGATCTGGAAACTGATCTCGCCCTTTTGAAAATCGACGAAACCAATCTGCCATATCTCAGGCTTGGTAATTCGGACGAGGTCAAGCAAGGACAAATCGTCTTCGCGTTTGGCTCGCCGATGGGTCTCGAAAATTCCGTCACGATGGGTGTCGTCAGCGCCATCGCTCGGCAGCTCCGTCCCGAGAGCCCGATGATCTACATCCAAACCGATGCCTCAATCAACCCCGGTAACAGCGGCGGACCGCTGGTCGGTTCAAACGGCGAAATCATCGGCATCAACACTTCGATACTATCGCAGGGCGGTGGCGCCGAGGGAATCGGATTTGCCGCCCCAAGCAATATTGTCCGCACGATCTTCACGCAGATTAAAGAACATGGCTACGTCCGTCGCGGCGAGATCGGAGTAAACGCGCAGACAATTACTCCCGCCCTTGCAGCAGGATTGAACCTAACGCGCCAGTCAGGAGTCATTCTCGCTGATGTCTACCCCAATTCACCGGCGCATGTCGCCGGTCTTGAAATCGGCGATGTGATTCTCTCGCTCGATAACAAATCCATGGAAAATGGCCGCCAATTCTTGGTCAATCTATACGGAAAGGCCGAAGGAGCAATGGTCAACGTCACCGCCTTGCGGGGAAGTGACACGCTGAAACTGCAGGTAGAAATTATCGAGCGTCAGGCGTTCCAAGAAATGTTGACGACAATGGTCACGCCAGATCGAAACCTCATTCCTCAACTTGGTATCCTGGCAATCGAACTGACAACTCAGCTGCAGAGTATGCTCGGCGAAACGCGGTATCCAAAGGGCATCGTCGTTGCCGCTCGCTCGCAAACCACGCAGATGTGGGAACAATCGCTACAGCCCGGTGATATCATTTACAGTGTCAATAATACCAAGGTCGAGAGCCTCGAACAATTGCGTTCGGTAGTCTCAGGTATCAAACTCGCAACGGCCGTTCTGCACGTCGAACGCCGCGGCGAATTACTCTATATCCCAGTGGAAACGATCTAACTATGATGAAAATCACTTTTCACGGCGCCGCCGGAACTGTCACCGGATCAAAGTATCTTGTGGAAGTCAACGACAAGCGCATCCTCGTCGATTGCGGCATGTTTCAAGGTCCGAAGGAACTGCGCGAACGCAACTGGCTGCCGCTGCCGTTCGATCCGACCGCCATCGAAGCTGTAATTCTTACCCATGCTCACATCGATCATATTGGCTTCCTTCCTAAGATCGTCCGCGAAGGATTTTCCAATCCCATTTATGCGACTCCACCAACTGTCGATCTCGCCGCGGTTTCTCTCCTCGATACGGCAATGCTGCAAATGGAAGACGCCCAGTATCGCCAGAAGAAGAAACTTTCGCGCCACGAAACCGTATTGCCGCTGTTCGATGAGGACGACGCCGAACTGACAATCAAGCTCTTCCGCAAAGCCAACTTCGGCGAATGGAAATCAATCGGCACCGAGTTTCGTTTCCGCTACCACATTGCCGGGCATCTGCTCGGAGCCGCCGGTGTCGAACTGGAAATGGATGACGGCGTCAACAAGCGTTCTATATTCTTCTCCGGCGATGTCGGTCGCTATGCCAACCCGCTCACAATCGACCCGTCAAAACCGCCAATGTGCGACTATCTCGTCTGCGAGTCTACCTACGGCGGCAAAGTGCATCCGGCCGAAGACGCTTTTTCGGTGTTTGAGGAATTGATCAATCGAGTCGTGAAGGAAAGAAGCGTCCTGCTCATTCCCGCATTTGCAATCGGACGTACTCAGCAAATCACCTATTTGGTGAATCAGCTCATCGCCAAGAAGTTCATTCCGCCAATCCCAGTCCATATCGATTCGCCGATGGCTATCGCCGCAACCGATATCTATTCAAAGTTCTCATCCTACCACTCAATTGGTCAGAACAAACTGCAGGGTGATAACTCGATGCTCGATGGTCCACATGTCACACTTCACCGCACGCGCAAATCGTCCAAAGTTCTCAACGAACTTAAAGGACCGGCGATTATCCTGTCATCAAGCGGCATGCTCACCGGCGGCCGTATCCTGCATCATTTGCTCAACCGCCTACCCGATCCGACAACTACGGTGGCGCTGGTTGGTTTCATGGCCGAGGGTACGCTTGGACGCAAACTCATGGATGGCGCCGATCTGATTTACATCCACAAGGTCCCTGTAGATGTCAAAGCCCGTATCGTTAACTTCCAGGGAATGTCCGGCCACGCCGATTGGTTTGAATTGCTGCATTGGCTCGAACCAATGGAGTATCAACCGCGCAAAGTGTTCATTACGCACGGTGAAAAAGAGCAGTCTGAAGCTATGGCGCAGCATCTCCGCGAAGAACGCAAGTGGGAGACTGTCCAACCCAAGATGGACGAGTCCTTCGTTTTGTAGCTGCACTTGCCCGCAAATAATCAGAAATCCATCTGGTAGGTCAGACATTCTTGTCTGACCTATTGCGTTTGGTGCCTCATTGCTTGTAGAGAACTCCGAGCATTAGGCGTTAGGATAGGCAAACCTGTACTACCCAGTTATCTTTGAAATGCGAGTCTCCCTCTCCCATCGGGAGAGGGCAGGGTGAGGGCCTAACTAAATCAGGGTGAAGACTTCCGTCTCCACCCCGAAAATTGTCAATCCGAGATTAAGCGCCTAAAATGGCAGATCGTCGTCATCCTCCGACATTGGCGGTGCCTCCGGAAGATCCGGTGACGCCGACTGCGTCGAATGGTCGCCGCCTTCGCCGCGACGTCCCAACAACTGCAAACGATCGCCGACGATTTCGGTGATCCATTTCTTCACGCCTTCTTTGTCGTCGTAACTGCGCGTCTGAATCCGGCCCTCGATATACACCGGCGAGCCCTTAGACAAGTACTCTTTAGCGATTTCCGCCTGACGCCGCCACAGCACGATATTGTGCCAAGTGGTGCTTTCCTTCTGCTCATTCGTCGTCTTGTCGCGCCATTTTTCGGTCGTGGCGAGTGAAAACGTGCAAACCGCGACACCGGCAGGGGTATAGCGCAATTCCGGATCCTTGCCAAGATTGCCAATCAAGATGGCTTTATTTACTGATGCCATAACAGCAATACTCCTTTTCTAGCTGTGCGCAGAATATAGGTACTCGCCTTTGGCCTGTCAAACGCATTTGTGGCGATCACGCGCTGCCAATTTTTCACTCTGTGACAATATGATATCGTATGAGCTCTGCTAGGTAGCTCGAAACGACACCATACCTCACGGAGACCTCAACATCAGAGTGCCGGACAATTCCGAGACCATCGGATAGTGTAGTAACGCGCGTTCCCCATCCGGAACCGTAGTACGAACTTCGAGAGTCGGCACAATTATAGACAGTACCAATCGGAACTATGGCTGTATCCGTAAACGGACCGGTCGGGAATTCAAACGAGTTACCGTCCCTGAAGTAATCGCCGTTGCAGTATTCGAGTTCACGTGGAAGAAACGCAAATGCCCTATTAAGGCGAATTCTAACCTTGCAAGCTTCATGCGTCACACTGACTACTGCAACACTATCAACACAAGTCTCACATTGTCCAGCATATCCAGTTTTCTTTACCTGGTAAACCCAATAACTCCCCTCTGTCAGCGGAATTGGAGACATTGGCGGTTCCAGTTCCTCTGCTGCCACCGTCCTTTCAAACTCCGCCACTTCAAACCCCGAATGCCAGTTGTTCTGCGGGCGCAGCACTCTCAAAGTTGACAAACACTGGCATGGAGTTTTCTGCGCGATAATATCAGAAAGTGGCTTCAGATTGAATCCCAATCGTGCTTTAATCAGCGGTCCACTTGTATCGGCTGCGGAAAAACGCAAATAGCAATCCGTTGTATCGCCGGTCGAGGCAACACCCGGATACCAGGTAACCAATGAAAACTGCGGCGCCGCCGAACCACCCCGGTAAGTTATCCAAGTGAGTAGATCGTCTCGCGATACCTGCGCCGAATCCAGTGTGTAGTGTCTTGTTGCAAGAGACTGGCTCAGCGAACTGGTCGAATAACATGGCGGATAGGGAAGCCTTGGAATCAGCGTTGGCTGGATCGTCATAGTCAACATCCGTTTTCCACCTGATCCCGAACTCCCATCCTTGCCGCCCTGGCTCGACTTGATCGTCACCGCCAAGTCGTACCCGCTTCCGCTTAACAATATCGGGCCTGACTCACTCTCAATGGCATCCGAATCTAAGTAGACCTGATACAACATGCCATCAGCATCACCGATCTCAAGTATCCGGACATCGCATGTGCTGTCTGCCGCATCTTCAAGGCATCGATATTCTGCCCAAAGCGCACTACTGCCTGCATAAGTCGAAGTTGCAGTTTCGCTAGTTTGAATTGTGATTGGATTCGAGACTTCGGATTCGTCTGTTGGTGTGGATTGCTTGCTGCATTGTACTAACAGGAATGCAATTCCCGTCAGAATGCCAATAATGAAAAGCCTTTTCATGCTAACCCTCCTTGTATACAATATCGCCAGAATCGGCCTTTTTGTCAACAAAGAACCTGCATCTATGATCAAGGTTTGATAGACGGAGCTTTGGTTCCCCTCTCGAGAGGGGTGGCTCCGAGCCGAAGAATGAGGCTCGGAGACGGGGTGTGTTATCGCAACATCGCTAGCCCTGGTGGCGAAGTCTTATAACTCTACAGCAGTTCCTTCAGCGTCAAATTCAACTGCAGTTCTTTGCCGGCGCGTTTCACCGTCACTCGATACTGAGTCCCGGCTTTGGCGCACAGGACATTCCTGATTGCATCAATGCCTGCAAGCTGCCCGACGGGGATATCGTTAATCGACATGATCTGATCATTCTCCTGAAATCCCGCCTTCGCGCTAGGAGTACCCGGCGAAGCAAACCACACCTTGATTTCATCGCCATCACCGCGAATCAACTGCAACCCGGAACGATCATCCGGCCACTCGATCCCAAACTTGTCGCCTTGCTCGACAATCATCTGCTCATTGGCATAGTCCACATACAGCACGAAATTGCGGAACAACGTGTTGCCGAGATTGCCGATTTCATCCGGCGCCGAAACCGTATCGATCTTGTCGATAGGGAAGGCAATTTTCGGATTCTTCAGCGTGTATCCTGCAAAAGCAATACTATCGCACATCACTCGCTTGGTGCGAAACGCATCGCCAGCTCCGCGTCCCATCGATTCAACACCACTGCGTTCAAGAAACCCACTGCGCTTTGCATAAGCACCCTCAAGCGACGTTCCCGATGCACCCAAATCGCACAGCCACGTCCCGGTATGCTTACCATCAAGCGTCGTCTTCGCCACGAATACGCCATCTTTCAAATGCACATCCAGCTTTGTGCCGTCGCCGACATATGAAAAAGTCTTCGGATCATAAAACGACACCAGCTCATGCGCATAGTCGACCTTTGTCACAAATCGCGATAGAAAATCAAATCCGAGAATTCCGTCGATCTGAATATTGATCAGTTTATTCAGCGGCTCCATATCGATCACTGCAATCTGTTGAGCGTCAAATTCGATTCCCTTCACCGAGAACGGCGGCAAGGTCGCAAACTGTATGTCCACAGTACTATTCGATGCGCCGCCTTTCATATTGCCCATCGTTTCTAACCCCAATTCCTTGGCAAACTTTGAGCCAATCACCGACATGCTCGCCCCAGTGTCGAGAACCCAATAGCGCTCCTTGCAGTTGACCGTAACCGGCATATAGATGTGACCGCCGCTAAACTTGAAAGGAGTGTTCTCAGCGCTGCTGCCATTGGTGAACCGGTAGTCTTTCTTAGTCTCTGCCGGAGGGTCAAAGAATGCCACTTCAATTACCGGATTCGACTCATACTTGGTAATGCTAAATTCCTGCACTTGTCCGGTGAGAATCGAGATCTGCTTGGTATAGTGCGCCACTTTGAGTCCGCCAACATCGCGATAATCCCCAAAATAGGAATCGCTGCTCTCCTCACCCTCACTGGAAGTTGCACGTTCGAGCAAAAATGAACTCGCATTGATGTAACTCGTCATCACATCGGCATTGATCGTATTGGATACCTTGATAACATGGCAGTTGACGCCGTTGGCGGTATCCATCCCTGCCGCTTCGACATTGAACACGGTTGATTTGGGATCGAGAAACTCGTATTCCGCCATCCGCTGTTTGACGTCCTTTCTCTTCAGGCTCGCCTCATCGCGTTTGGTAATCAGTTGCAGTTTGCCATTGGAGTCGAGTACCCATTGGCCGTCGGCATTTTCGCCCTGTGTGATGCGCAGTACTTTCAGATCCACTTCGTTGCGGCTGAAATTCGGCTTCATCGTCCAAATCTTCATTGTGCCGGACAGTCCTGCAATTGCAAGCGTGCCCTCAACATATTGTGATCTCTCAGCCTTGAGCTTCTCAAGTCCGCCGCTGGCGGCGATGTTTTTGTTTAGAACGTCGTACGCATCGCTCTGTGCAGATACTAATGCAGGGCACAAGAGCAGCGCAAACAAACACCACACTAACTTTGACTTGCTGTGTTTCACGTTATCTCTCCTTCAGCTATACCCTGATTACGACTGTATTAAGTCGACAAAAGTTTCAATTTTAATTGTCCCTTAATTCCGTCAATCGGCTTGTTGTTTCCGCAAGTAGTCCATTGCCAACTGCGAAACATAAAGTTTGTTTTTGCCCGACTCGGTAGGTGGAATGGCTTTCACTTGTTCTATGGTAATCTGAAACTCACTTCCGAAGTATTCCTCGTACGCACGCTTGAGCATAGCCTCGTCGTCCGCGCCGTTGAACTTGGCGGTTGGTGCATAGGTGACGTGGAGATGCTCTATTGTCATCTGTTCCGCGCGCACCCGTTCAAACTTCTCGCCGCCGACGCTCAACTCAACTTGCGGGTAAATCAAACCGCGTTTGCTCAATATCAGATCTTTCCCGCGTCCACCGACAATCTCCATTATCGGATAATTGCCTACAGCATCGGCGGGGTAGCCATGACAAATCCCCACATCATCAGTATGATACCGAATCAGCGGCACAGCATAATTCACCAGCGACGTAGCCACAATATCCGCAGGCTTTCCAACAACCTCATCTCCATTCTCATCAACAAATTCGAGATTGCAGTACTCAGTCTGGACATACTTGCGGCCATCCGAAAGTTGCACCGCCGCAACGGTGTTCTCGCGATTCCCATAGTAATCGACAATCTTGCTCACGAAGAACCCCTCAATCGCCTTTCGATACTGCGGATAAATGATCTCCCCGGTCGTATAGACAATAGGCACATGAAACGGTTCGAGCTTGAATTCCTGAAAATGCAATATGAGCGTCGAGATGTTGGCCGGCTGGCAGTAGATCAATTTCGGCGCGAACTCACGCAGTATGCGATGGATCTCCGGCGCCTTTTTGCGATTAATCGCATACTGTTCAATCATCAACAGGTTTTCGTTGTAATCGATATTGGTGAATCTGCCCTCGGGCAGAAATCTCAGCTTTCCGGTGAACTGCACTCTCGGATCGCGAAACCGATAGCCGATATTGTGAAAGTGCCGCCACATCATCGCTTTGCGCCAGACTTCGCCTTCCGCCGAGCGGAATATCTTCAACCGATCGCGGCTGGTCCCGCTTGTGACCGTCTGCACCGGCTTCAGTTTTTCGAACTCGTCCGATTTTAGTTCTTCAAGATACGTGGTTACATCTTCGCGCGTCAGATAGGGGATCTTTCTGAAGTCTTCCCGCGACTTTATATCACTTGGCAACATCCCAATCGACTTGAATCGCCTTTGGTAAAACGGCACGTGTGAGTTGGCATACTCAAGCACCGCCTTGATCCGCATCCATTGATAAGACTCCAATTCCTCGCGGCTTGCGTTCTGATGCTCCTGAAGGAACTTATATACCTCTCGGAATCGGCTTCCATACTTCACAGGAAGCGGCAACATTGTGTGACGCCATCGTCTTAACGACTCGAACATTGATCCGCTCAATTCAATTCTCCAGCAGCGAGTTCGAAGATGTCGCGCGCTCTTGGAAACTCATTCTCTATGATCATGGTGCGCTAATTTACTGATTATCGAGCCAAAATAAACTGAAAATACGATTGCGCGCCAGTGCGCTTTGCGTCCACCAGCCCTTATTTCCCTTGACTTACTCCTCAATTTGCGGTCTATTGATTAATTGCAATGTTCGTAACGCTCTCCCAGCAATAATTCCAGAGAGGATATCGCCCGCGTGCCCCAGAAATCACATAGACTAATACCGCGTCAAGAAGTCAAAGAAACAGAAACTGCCAAGAAACCAGCTGCAGCCGGATTTTCCGGACTTGGAATCGCTCCTAACCTCATGGATGCAATTGCTCGACTGAAGTTTATTGAACCGACACCAATACAGAAACGTTCTATCCCTATAGGTATCGAAGGCAAAGACGTCATCGCCATCGCCCAAACCGGTACCGGCAAGACGCTTGCATTCGGCATTCCGATGATTCAGCGTCTGGCACAAATCAAGGGCCGTGGACTAATACTGCTTCCAACCCGCGAACTGGCTATTCAGGTTGATGAAGCACTTCAGGGCGTCGGTCGACACTTGGGATTGCGCACGGCAGTCTTAATCGGTGGAACTCCATTGGGTCCGCAGCGCTACGCACTCGAGAAGAAGCCGCGAGTCATCATCGCCACACCCGGACGATTAATCGACTTTATCGAACAACGCATAGTCAATCTTTCCGATATTGAGATTCTCGTTCTTGATGAGGCTGACCGCATGCTCGACATGGGGTTTGCCCCGCAGATAAATAAAATTCTCAGCCTTCTGCCCAAGACGCGCCAGACGATGTTATTCTCGGCGACCATGCCGAAAGAAATCGTCGTAATCGCCCAGCGTCACATGGAACTCCCGGTGCAGGTCGAAATCGCACGTCCCGGCACTGCCGCTGACAAAGTTACGCAGGAAGTTTTCTTCGTGGATCGCGGCGCCAAGAGCCGTCTGCTCGAAGTTCTCCTTCAGCAGTATCCCGGCCCGGTGCTCACCTTCACGCGCACCAAACACGCAGCGAAAAATCTTACGCGCCAAGTCAAAATCATGGGGCACAATGCCGCCGAAATTCACTCGAACCGCAGTCTCGGCCAGCGTCGCGACGCGCTCGAAGGATTCAAGTCGGGTAAGTACCGTGTCCTGATTGCCACCGATATTGCCGCCCGTGGTATCGATGTCTCTGGTATTGAACTGGTCATCAATTACGATCTTCCTTCCAATTCCGAAGACTATGTGCATCGTATTGGCCGCACTGGTCGTGCCGGTCTCGCTGGACGCGCTATTTCCTTTGCGACTTTTGATCAGCGCGGCGAAGTGCGCCGTATCGAACAACTGATTCGTACCGCGCTTCCCGTGATGCAGCTCCCGCAGCTACCGCCGGAGCGTCCGCGCCTAAAACCGGAACCGGCCGATCATGGTGATCGCCCGGCCTATCCGCGTCCGCGACGTCAGGAGTCCTCAAGATCATCTGAACAGCCGCGATATCAGCGCCCGCGCCGCAATGAAGCGCCTCGCGGTCCGAGACAGCGCCGTCCCGATGCCCCGCAAGGCTCCGAGCAGTCGCATCAGCATCCGCAGCGACCCGCCGCTCAGCAACCTGAGCGCGAAAGAACGTTCGGACGCAAAGCGCCGCGCCGTACCGGCAGACGATAGAATCACAGTTGCGTTCTTAATTGCCCCGCTAAGATTCTCTTGCGTCGAAATGCAAAGTTCTTAACTTCGCAATTATGCCAAAACGCTTGATGACAGTTTCTGGACTTCTACTGCTTTTGTTTATTGCGACGGCTGCGTACTCTGCCGATCCAATTCACGTCATCTCACATCGACAAACCAAAGTCGTAACCGATCCAACTAAAGGGACTAACTCTTACCCCAAGTGGACAGAATTTCCGTCCCGTGATGTCGAGTACCGCAAGGTGATTCTCTACGTCACCTATCAATGCCCCGACGGCTTGAAATGCGGCGAGTGGGACTATATCGACGGTGTGTACTTGCGCCGACTCGGCGACGAAATCTCGCCTTCTCGCGACATTGAAATAGCCCGACTGATTTCTCCCTACGGTGCACGCTTCGACTCGACCTGGTCGTTTACCTGGCATCTCGACATCACCGACTATTCGCCTTTCCTCCACGATTCCGTCGAGGTCGATTTCGTCCACACCGGATATGAAAGCAATACCGATCGCGGCTGGCTGGTAAGTCTCGATTTTGCAATAACCGAAGGTCCGCCTCCGATGAAATGCCTCGGATTCGACACTCTCTGGCAGGGATCGATCCCGTTTGGCGATACTGCTCGCCCGATAGAGAACATCCTCGCACCGAGAAACTTCACCAGCCCCGACAGTGCCGCAGTCGCCCGATTCCGAATTGTCCAAACCGGTCACGGCATGGACGATGTGGAAAACTGTGCCGAGTTCTGCAAGAAGTACCGTCGCGTCTATTACGATGACGAGTTGATTGATGAGCGGCCCATGTGGCGCGAATGCGGCATCAATCCGCTCTACCCGCAGGCCGGTACTTGGATATTCGACCGCGCCAACTGGTGTCCCGGCGAAATCGTCCAACCCGATATCTATGACTTAACTACGTCGCCCATTACGACTCACAAGATTGACATCGAGATGGAGCCATACGTCAACAACAGCAAACCGACAGCAAACTACTTTATCCACTCCCATTTGTTCCACTATACAGAACCGTGGGCAGTGAATGACGTGTCAATCGCCGAGATCCTAATCCCCAGTGCTCTTGACGAGTACTCGCGGCCGAACCCGGCTTGCGCCAGCCCATTAATTATCATCAAGAATAACGGCCGGGACATTCTGCGCTCATTGACCATTGGCTACGGTCACGGTCTGCCGCCTCAATACACGTTCAATTGGGCTGGAGAACTCTACTCGCAAGAAATCACAGCCGTAGCACTTCCAGGTGTCATCGCTCCCAACAACGAAACGACGTTCTTAGTCAAACTCGAATCTCCCAACGGCGCCGAAGATGAGTATCCGGATGACAACATCGCGGTCTCGGCAGTCCCGGCAACACCGGTTTATGACACGACGGTGGTGTTGGCAATTCGCACTAATGCCGACACCAGTCAAACCAGCTACTCGATCACAAACTCTGATGGCGAAGTCGTTTATGAACGCCAACTTGGATCAATGACCATCAATACTACCTATCGCGATACGTTGTTTCTCCCACCCGGCTGCTATGAACTGGTTGTCTCAGATTCAGCCGGCGACGGCCTCGACTTTTGGTTCAATCCCGATGGCGGCTATGGTTACGCCCGTTTGCTTGATGTCCCCGGTCGACTACTCAAAGCATTCAACTCCGACTTTGGCAGCGAAGTCCGCCATTCCTTCCGGGTTGTCCCCGGCACAATCCCGGAGGTCGCATTCGCCGATCTGCCGATCGTCAACCCATTCCCAGCGCGCAACAAGGGTATCTTCGACATCGACATATTCCTGAATCGTCGCACCGAGCTGCAAGTACGCATTATCGAAGAAAGCGGGGTGGAGACTGTCCTCGATAATCTCTATCAGGGTGTCAAGGAAGTCATGCTCCCGATTGATATTAGCGCCGCTCCCGATGGCGTCTATTACATCAAAGTCACTGCCGACGGCAAGACAGTTACGCGTCGCATTCGAATCAAACGCACAGACTAATCGTTCATTTTTCAGTACCGACCAAAAAAAAGAGTAACAATTCTCCACTTTCTGCATATATTATAACTGGACTTAAGGAGCGACTTTCATAGTCGAAACAGCAAAAATGGGCGGCTTCGGTGGCAGGGTACTTCACCCTGTGCTTGGCCAATTCTGCGGCATGGAGCCGCTGTTCGATAGAGTTATGGCGAACATGAAAAGCTAAACCATTCATCACCGGAGTGTACCATGAAGACCTATGTATTGATGAGCAGGCTGCGTCTGCAGGGTCCCAGCCTCATTGAAGTCGCCTCGCGGATGCGTGATGGCGAGAAAATCGGACGTGCTTGGGTTGATAAAGCCAAGGAATTGGTTCCCGAAGCAAACTTCGTCGCCCATTACGCCTTACTCGGCGGCTACGACTTTATGGATATCTATGAAGCCCCCGATGAGCACACCGCCGCAAAAATCGCCATGATCGGCTCCGCCAGCGGCGCTTTCCAGGTTGAGACTTGGACAGCAATCCCCGACAATCATTTAATGGAGATTGCCCGCAAAATGAAAGAGAGCGAGGAGTAACCCGCTCTAATCAAATTCGCCGTCACGGAACAACTTCGGGAGCCAATAACAAACCCGCCCAGTCAAGTTACCGGGCGGGTTTGAATTTCTAAACAGGGGTGCCAGGATTCGAACCTGGGAATGGCAGAACCAAAATCTGCTGACTTACCACTTGTCGACACCCCTATTGCAGGGGCATTATAAAAAGTTAGCGGCTAAGAGTCAATGACTCTTAGCCGCTCAATTTCGAAATTTGTTCGGCTGCTCCGGAACCGATACTAACCTTCTGAGGTCGCTACCGCACCGGTCTCGGCGAGTTCTTTCTCATACGCTGCGAGAACACGATCCTCAATCAACCGACGGGCTTCGTTGTTGACTGGATGCGCAATGTCCTGATGGGTCCCATCCGGACGCTTGCGCGAAGGCATGCTGACAAAGTAGCCTGTTTTGCCGTTGATGACCTTCAATCCGCGCACCACAAATTGATTATCGAATGTGATGTTGACAAAGGCTTTCAGCTTGTCCTCGTTCTTGAGAGTTACCCGAATGTCAGTGATCTCCATGTCCTACCTCCCAAAGCATTACCGTCTGTTGTCCCTATTTTTGAGTCAACCTCACAGGCGAGAGACTGTATACCTGCCAGCCGAATTGACTGGAAACAGTTGTCATTAACTCACTGTCGGGTTGCCGCTCAAATAGCCCATAAAAGGCAGAGCCGCTGCCCGAAAGAGCAACGTAACCGGCGCCACCCCTTCGCAGTACCTCCATGCAAACTTCCATCTCCGGGTGCTGTTGCACAACCATCGCTTGGAAGTCGTTGCCGACTCGGTCCAGCGTTTTAAAATAATCTGCGCCTAAATTCTTGAGATTAATATCGGCTTTTGTGGAAAAGTTTGTCAAGAAGATTCTTAGACCTTGATATGCATCTTTCGTAGAAATTGCGTAATCAGGGACGATCAGAAGCACAAAATAGCCTAGAAAGAGGTCTTCTGGAGCCACAATCTCGCCTCGACCCGATACCAAAGCCGACCCTGAGGAGAAGAAAAAGGGAATATCCGAGCCCAGCTCTGCACTCCACTCAGCCAGTTGTGCCAGTGGAAGTTCAAGTTCGAACAATTGGTTAAACGCCTTCATCACTGCCGCGGCATCGGAACTCCCGCCGCCAAGACCGGCGCCGACAGGAATCCGCTTGATCAGATTAATATCCACGCCGCCGCTGATGCCAGTCTTGTCGAACATCAACTTGGCCGCACGCCAGGTCAGATTCGTGGAGTCTGCTGGAATATGGGACTCACTGCAGGTCAGCGTTATGCCCGAGGTCGTCTTCGAAACAGTAACCGAATCATAAAGGTCGACCGCTTGCATCAGAGAATAGATCTCGTGAAATCCATCCGGTCGCTTACCCAGGATCTGCAGGAACAGATTAATTTTCGCGGGTGCAAGAATCGTCACCGTGCGCAGCATGACTAATCGATTAGACCTTGAATATTGTAGGCAAAAAAGAGATTCAGATCGATGCGGCTGTGGTTGTCGCCGCAGACGTGTTTGTAATTGTCGAAATAGCTGTACCGGGCAGATAACCGTGCTTCGATCAGATTTCGACTGAACCAAAGTGCTGTCGCCTGCACCGATGGCGATTTCTCCACGATGCCAATCGGGAACTTCTCCTCAAACGGAACACCGGACCGATCGTGCTTCTCAATTCGGCCTTCGCCGCGCCGGTTGAACTGAAATTCCAACTCAAGATCAAGTGCCCGGCTAGCGTGGTATCGCGCCATTGCCAGAAAGCGATCCTGGTCGTTGCCGCCGAAGTATCCTATCGGCTTGTTGTAGTACAGGTAGAGATTCTGCGGCTGATTCTGTCCGTACACCGTTGTGTTAACTCGGGTGTAACTCGCTTTAGTAAAGACCCGATTCAGTCCGAGCGGTTCCATCATGTCAATTCCCAGTTTGTAGCCTACCTGATGCGGCTCAGACTTGAGATCGATCTGGAAATCATCAATCAACAGCTCGCCGAAGATTCGACATTGATGCGGCCAGTATATCGCAAAATCAAGCCCGAACAAAATATTGTCATCGCTCCCGCGATTCCATTGCTCCCAATAGTAGGGGACAAACGGGTTGATGTATCGCCAATCGACGGGTCGTCCATATCCACCGAATAGCGCCACTTCCGAGAGTCCAAGTTCAAATGCATTTTGCTTGCGGAATGACAGTCGATGCGCCGACATGTACCGCACCAAAGTCGAATCGTTGTATTTGACATCATCCAGCCGGCTAATGAAATAGTCGAAACGAATGGCACGATGCTCATAGCCGAGCCAAATCCGATCCAATTGCGGAGCGTTGTCGGACAGCAACAATGCATCCCGCTGTTCTGGTCCCCAAATCATCGATGATCGCCCAATCGAACCGAAGAAACCCTTGTTGTAGTAGTAAACTGCGCCATGATCCAGCCAGCCCGTGATCTTCTCGTCCCAAACCCTGCCATTAAACTGCGAGTACAATTCTCCGTGGTTTTCCAGACGCATCCGCAGGTGAATCTGCACATGTTCCGAGGGCATAATCCACGCCTCGCTGGTCAAACCGACGCGATGGACGGGCAAAGTATCAGCAGAGGAGATGTGCTCGAGATATGGCATGAAGCGTGTGATCAACTGCAACGAGTTGTCGCCGTTGCTTTTGAACAGACCCCAGTTATCTAGCTGAAAGTTTGTCTTGTCGTCGTATGCCGCGATCCTCTCATTCAGCAGCTTTCCAACTACATTGTCGGATGTTTCCGTGCCGGAAGTCGGCGACGTAAGGTGCGGCAAGACATCGGAATAGAGCGACTGCCCCGACTGCAATAACGCCAGTTCTTCCCAGTAACGATTGAGAATTCGGTCAGTAGATTCAATTCGATAGCGACTCGCGGCGGCGCTTGTAGCGCAAAAAGTCGGCAGAATAACTAAGGCAATGGCAAGGATGATCCGGTGCATGCGAACAATTATCGGAGTCTGCGCCGGCAAGTCAACCTAAAAGGTACACAACGCTCGGCGGACGGAGCGTTCTCGCTCCCGTCAGTTTTGACTTGACAAAAGACGAGTAGTAGAGCTATATTGTCTACGGTACAACGATTCAATTTCTACAGAGTAAACGTTCATTTCTGGCGTCGACGTCGCGCGTTGTCGCATGCTCGTTTGTGTCTTCAGGCAGGCACTTTGACTCCGGTTATGAATTCAAGTGTGCTCTTTACGAAGTTCGATCACCTCTCATACACATTCCAGGAGGAACAGATGACCGGATCAAACCCCAGTCGATCCAGGGGGAGAATTCTCGTCGTGCTCTTGATGCTGTTTGGCATTTTTAGCAGCGCGGCGTTGGCGGCGCCGAACACGCCGGTAAACGCCAGCCCACCCTTCTCCGAACAAGACAACTCCGAGGTCGCAAATAGCGAGATGACGCCCGCAGAACTATACTCCGTATGGACAGAGTTCCCACCCCCCGGCTTTGGGGCGTCACTAATCGGTTGGGGATTCTCAGCCACCGCCGGAGCTGTATGGGCGCCGGCAGTTATCCCTCCAACAGCGCCATTCGCATTTGAATGGAATCCGGCAATTTCCGCCCATCCCGGCGGACCGTTCTTTGCCGTCGGCGCTGCCTATGGTCCGGCCGGACCATGGCTGGCAGGTAACCAGATCCTCGCGCACGCATCGCCTGGAGGCGGTGCGGCGTTTGCCCCGGGAGTCGCAGTCTCCGCGCTTAACGTTCCGGGTATGAGCTGGTTCGATTATCCTGATGTCGCCGTCGATGACATCGCCGGAAATCCCCTTGTCAATGTCGGAACGGTTCATTCTGCCTGGGTTGAATATCTAAACACTAATGGTGTCGATGCCGATGGCAACGGCAATCCATTCGATGATCCCGCCGGAGATGGCTTTACGATCCAATACGCCTATTCTCGCACCGCAGCAGGTCCGGCCCCGATTTATCCCGCTTTCAGTCCTCCAGTCGCAATTGGTGGAGGAGCAGTGTTCGGTAACTCAATGGCATCTAATCGTCCTTCTGTCGCAATCATGGGCCCTCCCGGAAACGTCATGGTCCCTCCGGGCGGTGTCTATGTGGCTTGGACGGATGGCACGATTGCATTTATTACATCATCACCCGCATTGGGAGCACCATTTGGACCGGTCGCAGCCATTGCTCCAACTCCTCCGACACCGCCGGTTCTCATTCCTGGTATTGCCGCATCAAACGGCATTTCAATCGGTACTGCTCCGGCAGGAAGTCCTTGCCCTGGTACTGTATTCGCCGCGTTCACTTCGACCGTCCTTGGTGACGTCGATATATTCTTCTCATCAAGCCCGACCGGTGCACCAGGAACATGGGGTGGGATTATTCGCGTCAACCAAGACATCCCCGGCAATGGTCTCGACCAGTGGGCGCCAAGTATGTCAGTGCATCCCGTCACTGGTGAAATCAGAGTCGTGTACTATGATCGGCGAAACGATCCGGGCAATGTCAGGAAGCAGACATGGGTATCAACTTCTGTCGACTGTGGTGTAACCTGGACTGACTGCATCCTTTCCGACATTCCGCCATCGGCCCCGGCATCGACCTTCCCCTTGCCGCCTGCGCCGATGTATATCGGCCACTACCTTGGTTCAGACTTCAATGTCCTGAACAAGTTCAGCTCTATCTGGAACGATGAGCGCTTCTCTGGCGCCGATCAAGACATTCTCTTCGAAGCTGTACCGAATTGCGCGCCGGACCTTGATGGCGATGGCATACCGGATCTCACCGACAACTGCCCGACCGTACCAAATCCCGGACAATCTGACGTGGATCTCGACGGTGTTGGGGATGTCTGTGACAATTGCATGCTGATTCCCAATCCGGGGCAGTCCGATGTTGACAGCGATGGCTTGGGAGACGTCTGCGACAATTGCCCGCTTGTCAATAATCCCGGCCAGGGAGATCTGGATGGCGACGGTGTCGGCGATGCTTGCGACAACTGCGCCGGCATTCCTAATCCGGGTCAGGCAAACGGTGACGGTGATCCATTTGGGGATGTCTGTGACAATTGTATCGCAGACAATAACCCGCTTCAGGAGGATATCGACGTCGATGCCGTTGGCGATTCGTGCGACAATTGCCTGACCATTCCCAATCCGGCTCAGACAGACACCGATGGAGACGGCATTGGTGATGCCTGTGATACTCCCTCATGTCCATGCATTCCCGGCGATGCCGATGGAAACGGAGTCCTAACCATTTCTGACGCAGTCTTTATGATCGCCTACATTTTCAGCGGTGGACCGGCGCCTTGCAATGGCGACGCAAATTGCGATTGTGTAGAGTCAATCTCGGATGCAGTGTATCTGATCAATTACATCTTCTCGGGCGGACCTGCACCCTGCAATTGTGCAGTTTACATTCTGCTTTGTCCGTAGTTCGATCCGCGAATTCGCTTCACGATGGGGTGTGCGTAAGCACACCTCATTTTTTTTGACTACTCGTTAAGACTGTTGGTGAGGGATCGAGGCCGTTTACTTTAGGCTTCGTTTTTTACAGGGATTCCGCATTGTTCGCAGACGCCGTCAAGCATCCGCCAGAGAGAACGGGCGGCCTTTGAAACCGCTTCTTCGATTTGCGTTTGAATTTCCTCGGTAGTTGCCATTTGTGAGATAAGTTGTGCCCACGTTTTTGAGTGCTCGATATCGGCAACCATGTGCTCGCGGAAGAACCTCAATGTCTCCTCGTCACTGACATTGTAGTGTTGCTGGAGACCTTCCATCTTTGACTCGGCAATCTCCGGAATGCGCGATTCGTAAGCGTACATTGCCGCCGCCCCGACTGCACAATTCGAAGAACTGCAAAGATTCCGATACGTCAACAGCAGCTTGCGTGTCCCCACTGCGCCGCAATTGGAGTAGAGTTCCTCGCGATCAACTCCCACCCCACGTGCAAACCACACCCACAGTTCCTCGTGCGGAATCAACCCGTCGCCGCCGGTTTCTTCTTCAACCAGATTTTCGAGAATTGAGAGACGTAGCGAATGTTCCTTGCAATTGGAATGTATCGCGCTGACATAAGTCGGAATGGCTTTGACGAACAGGAAGTACTCTTTGGTGTAGATCTGCAGTTCAGATTCGGTCAGTTCGCCGCGATTCCAGCGAACATAGAATGGATGCCGAAGCAGGTCATAGTCATCAATGAGGTAGTTCAGTCGTGAGATGAATTGACTATTCACGTCATTTCTACGACGAAATTTCTCGCCATTGTTGAGTTTTGAGCGAACTTTTTTCGGCTGGGACCATTTACCTCAAGGCCTTGCGCTACCTTGGGATCATTTTCGCGGTGCGCTCATAGAGCTTGCGCAATAGTGTGTCCGATCGAACGCAGATTGATGTCTGTGCCATTATCGAATAAACTTCAAATCGTGATATCTTGACCCGAACCTTGCCGTTGAGCAAAGCCGGATTGTCCCAGGCAAGACGAAGCGTTCGAATCGCAAAGAAAAGCGATAACAAATTGAATAGACGCAGTCGCGGCTGAGACGAAGGAATAGTAAGCGTGTACTCGAATGCATCATCAAGACACCCGGCGGTCTTCTTAATCAAATCATTGAGCGTACTTTGCGCCGGCCGGCGAAAAGCAGGTTTGAAAAAGTCGCTTGGCTCAACGCCGTGCGATAACATCAAGTCCGCCGGCAGATAACACCAGCCTCGCAGATAATCGCTGTGGCAATCCTTGATAATATTGGTCATCTGCAGACCCAGAGCAAACGCCGGCCCCAATGTTCGCAGCTTCTCAGCATGATTAGCAGGGAACTCCGGCAAGTAGAAAACAAACAGGTCGGTCAGCATCTTGCCCACAGTCCCGGCGACATAGTGGCAGTAGTTTTCCAAATCCGCCATATTCGCAAGCGTGAACAGCTTTTCGCCAAGCTGGTGTTTCCGCGTTACCGTTGCGCTCATACCGTCAGCCATTTCGACTACGCAGGCCTGCACAATCAAACGGACAGGTGCCGGGAGTTGTGTAAACACTTCGACAACAGTCTGCAGATTTGCAATTAGCCTGTACTCAGCAACTGTCGCATCCAGTTCGCCCCAGTTGGTGAGCCAGTCGCGTATGCTTCCAGGGTCAAAGGTGCTCTTTGCGAAAATTTCCTTGTAAGATTCCAGCAGCTCGGCTCTCTGCTCATACGAAAGATGCTCCGAATCCTCCGCGGTGTCGACAATGCGACAGAACAAATAGGCGCACAGCACCGACTTGTGCAGATCGCCTTTCAAGATGCGGATGTTTATTGCAAAGGTGCGCGATACTGCCGGCAGAATATCAACACAGAACTTGAATTGCTCAGAGTGCATGGAGGGAACATAACGCGTGCCAATGAGAACAAGAACAGGAATTTCGCAATTGATTTCAACAGTGTCGCAGGATAGACTTGACAACTGAGCCAGTTTTGAGCGATTCTGTACTTTTGGGAAGGAATAGTACTTTGACCAAATCAGTCTTTGACTCGATAAAGAACTTTCTCGACGAGAACCAAATTGCCTACCGTACCGTTCATCATGAACCAACCTTCACATCGGAAGAGTCGGCTCGCGCGCGCGGTGAAGAGGTCAAAATTGGCGGTAAGGCGATCGTGATGAAAGTGGGGGAGGTCTTTCGATTGTTCGTTTTGAGCGCCGCCCTAAAAATCGACTCCGATGCAGTTAAGAGCCAGTTCCAATCTAAGAGTACACGCTTCGCAAACGCAGAAGAGCTCTTGGACTTCACCGGACTCGTCCCCGGTTCGGTGCCGCCATTTGGGCATCCGATTCTGCCTTTCGAGTTGTTCGTCGATAAGTCGATTCTACGCAACGAAAAGATCGCTTTCAACGCCGGATCATTGACCGATTCAATAGTAATGCGTACCAGCGACTACTTGAAAGTTGCGGACGCCACTGTGTTTGAATTCTCCAAGTCAGTCTGACTTCTTTGCGTTTCAAGATTCCCCGACGACTCTATTTGAACCTAAAAAGAAAACCGGGTGAAGCTGCCTTCACCCGGTCGTCCTAACTAACTATGCTAATTCGTTAGCAGCCTGCGCACGGAGCAGGTCCGCCGCCGAAGATATGAGCGATTAAATAAACGGCATCTGAAATGTTGACACCGCCGCTGCAATCAGCGTCGCCAGAGATCAATGGAGTCGGCGCGGGTCCGCCCGAGAAAATATAGGCGATCAAATAAACTGCGTCGGAAATCGATACGCCACCGCTTTGGTTTGCGTCGCCGCAAATGTACGGCGGGCTCGTAACCGTTATGCTAAGGCTGACTGTATCCGACTTGATTGGATCCTGTGCGTCAAAAACCGCGACTGTAAAGAAATACTCGGCATTGAAGCTCGGTGGTCCGGTAATCGTTCCAACTGCTCCGCCATTGAAGTTACAGCCAAACGGCAGGTCGCCGCCGAGGAATACCCAATTGTATGGCGGAACGCCGCCAACGGCCTGCATTTGATAGAAATAGGGCACGTTTAGGAATCCATCCGGCGGGTCGTTTTGGTAACAGTAAACATTGCCGTCGCAGTGATCGCCGACATTGTCGCCGTTTTGGTCTGCTTGGGTTGGATTAGAAACAAGAGGACAGTTATCGCACGCATCGCCAAATGTGTCGCTGTCGGTGTCAAGCTGGCTGACATTCGCAACAGTCGGACAATTGTCCACAGCGCAAGTATTCAGTGCATATCCCGGGTTGCCCAGACCATCACCATCGGTGTCAGTGCAATTATCGCAAGCATCGCCAATATTGTCATTGTCGGCATCTAGCTGGTTGCGATTCGGCGTACTCAGACAGTTGTCGCAGGCATCGCCGACCGTATCGGCATCGGCATCGGTCTGGCCAAAATTCGACACCAACGGACAATTGTCGCTCGCATTTGCGATACCATCGGCATCGACGTCAAGATTCAAGTAGTTCTGCAATACCGCATTTGTCCAACAACGCATACGCGCTTCCTGCTGGTCCGTGAAGAACTCCGAACAATCGGAGTAACCCATCACGTTTGTCGGCTGGGTCGGTCCCCAGGGCTGGAACGGACTGCAAGTGTCATTGCCGCCGGGAGGGGAGCAATTGAAATTCAGCGGAGTCGGCGGGGTATCCGAACACAGATCGCCGCGCACATCGCTCGGGCTGCCCGCGAATTCATAGCAGGTGCCGCAAGCTGTAGTTTCGCTGACGCCGCGGAATGTGTGATACAGGCTCAGCGTGTGACCCATTTCGTGTGTCGTCGTGCTTGAGTTCGGAATGAATCCGAGCGTGTGGATGACGATTCCGAAACGAACCTGTCCGGCCTGATCCTGTGGAAGATACGCGTAACCGAGAGTGATCTGACCCGGGGTGGTCTGTTCGATATCAGTCACGTAAATGTTGATCTTCGTCTGGTAAGAATTTGCGTACGTAGCCTTCATCGAGAAATCTTCGGCACTGCTTAGGATTCGGTAATCTGAATCATTGTGCGTTTCGATTCCGTCCAGAATGAACTGAATACCCGCATGCTCAAGATCGGCATTCAAACGGTTGAAAACCTGGTTGCATTCCGCTACTGTTGTGGAAGCATTCGAGCCATCGTCTTCACAGAAGATGTGAAACACTACACGCGCATAATAAACCGTCTGAAATTCAGTCGGTAGGTGGTTGTTTCTCGTAGCAGGAATATCGCAAGCTCCGCGAACAGGGCAATCCAGTGGTGCGCGATTGATCTCGTCCGGCGAAGCCTCGGATTCCAGCGCCGTTGTACCGCACCACGGCATCTGATTTTCGCGAATAATCTCGCCAATGCGATCAGGATTGGCGCGAATTTCTTCGATGATTTCATCAGGCGTTTTTGCAGCTTGAATCGGCGCTGCAAAAATCGTCAGCCACGCCGTGGCGGACAATACGCAAGCGAAAAATGATCGTCTAAGGACGTTGCCATTCAGACTCATGTTATTGCTCACTTTCCCGGAATGCCCAGTGCTCGTTTCTGGGCAGGTTATATGATTGACGTTTCTATCATCAAATCCACAAGGTCGTCAGCCTTAAACTACTTGCAGGCTGCACACGGCGCTGGTCCGCCGCCAAAAATGTAACCAATCAGCAAGACAGCATCGGAGATTGTCACATTTGAACTGCAGTCGACATCGCCCGCTTCAAGCGGATCCGGTGCCGGACCTCCTCCAAAGATGTAACTGATCAAATATACTGCGTCTGATATCGATACATTATTGCTTCCGTCAGCGTCGCCGCAAACAAATGGTGGCGGAGGTGCATCAACTATGCGGACACTTAATGATATCGTGTCCGTCTTCTGCGGCGCATCCGCATCTTTGCAAACTATCGTGAAGAAATATTCGGCTGTGAAAGATGGCGTACCGGTTATCGTGCCGACACCGCCGCCGTTGAAAACACATCCAAATGGCAAATCGCCGCCAAAGAATATCCATTCATAAGGCTGGAGGCCTCCGATTGCCGTAAACTGATGGGAGTACGGAACACCAAGGTATCCTTCGGGAAGTACATAGCTCTGTATATGCAACTGACCGTCGCAAGCGTCGCCGATACCATCGACGTTTTCGTCGTATTGCTCGGGATTGGCGATATTTACACAATTGTCGCAGTTGTCGCCCACTCCATCAACATCGGCATCGACCTGTCCCGGGTTAATCACGTCGGGACAATTATCAGTCGGGCAAGTGCTTGCCGGAAATCCCGGATCCGCCGTGCCGTCTCCATCGCTGTCAGTGCAAATGTCGCAGCCGTCACCCGAACCGTCGGCATCAAGATCGCCCTGATCGTTGTTGGCAACATTCGGACAATTGTCGCAGACGTTGCCAAACTGATCGCCGTCAGAGTTTGCCTGATTATTATTGCTCACGAAGGGGCAATTGTCGGAGGCGTTCAAAATGCCATCGCTGTCGATGTCAGTATCGCAAGCATCGCCAAACGCATCGTTATCGACGTTCTCCTGGCAGGGATTGAAATTGGCAGGGCAGTTGTCCACGCCGTCGTCAACACCGTCGCCGTCGCCATCTGCAAGAATCTCGCGCGCCAGCGCCGGGTTCTTGTTACCGCCGCAATTTCGCCATGAACCTAACTCGGCATTGACCCAACAATGGAATCTTCCCCATTGTTGCTGCGAGAATTCGGTGTAGCAAGCATCGGGCGCATAACCCATATAGTTCTGAGTATCAGTAGGTCCCCAGCTTTGACCGGAGCAAACATCGGTTCCACCGGGAGGCGCACAATTGAAATTCGTCGGCGTCGGATCTGTATCGGAACAGTAATCGCCGGTTACGTCGCCTTCAACCCCATCGGCACGCTCATAGCAGGCTCCGCACTGTGAAACCTCGGATACGCCATGGTGGGTGTGCCAAAGTCCAATGCAGTGGCCAACTTCATGCGCAAGAGTGCCTTCGCCGCCGCCAAAGTAATTGTCATCGAGAATGATCCCGCCCATGTTGGTTAGAGCGTCATTGTCCCAAGGGAAAGTACCGACTCCAATGTAGCTGGAGTTGATATTCGTCACATACACATTCAGTTGCGAGTCCGGATCGACCGCGAACGCGTTTTTCATTCCAAACTCCTCGGCGTCCGTAAACGTCCGATAGGCAGTCGAATTGACAATCCGCCACTGGGCCGTCCAACGAATCTTGGAGGGCGCAAATTGAGCATTCAAGGTCGCCATCTGAGCGTCAACTCTCGCTTGATTTGCCGCAGGGCTCGACCCGTCGTCGTTTGCAAATACATTGAAGAAAATTTTCAGAGATGTAAACGGATCATTGACGTCTGGAATGTTTGCATCGCGATTCACAACATTGTCGCAAGGTCCCAATGGTGGGCAGGCGAGCGGCGCTCGATTCGCGGTGCTTTTTTGTTGCCACCGAATTTCGGTCTGACACCAGTCACCGCCATGTTGATTGATGAACGATTTTACGTGGTTACCGTCGAGTCGGCCAATTTCCTGCCAAAGATTGGATGGCAGAACTGGCTGATCATCGGCGGCGTATGAAATTGTCGAGGCGGCAACGAACAAAATTGCAATGGCAAGAGCGAACGGCGAGAAGCGTCCGGTACGGTTCATGAAGCTGTATCTCCAAATCAGATTGGTTGCGTTTGGGCTCGGTACCAATTGGCAAGTATGCCTATCTAAAAATATCGCCTAAGTACATATTTGTCAAGACGTTTCTCCAATCGGGTATTGCTGCTGTTAGCTCGTTTAGAGGAGATTCGAAGAATCCGATGCACAAGTACTTATCAGGTATCGCCATACAAACCATTAAGTGGACACGAATTGTGCTGTTAGTTGCAATAGGCTGCCAAACCGCAACGCGGTTCGATCTACCATGATCGGCAAAAATGCTGTCAACCCAATTGACTATAAGAACTTATTCCGGCAACCCGTCTCTGCAGCTACTTTCGAGCCAAGAACTTCAATGCTGTGGAATTAATGCAGTATCGCAATCCAGTCGGACGCGGTCCATCCTCAAAAAGATGCCCAAGATGGCTTTCACATCGAGCGCAGATCAGCGCAACGCGAATCTGTCCGCCCGAAAGATCAGCTTCCGTCTCGACGCTCGTCTCGGAAAGAGGCTTGAAGTAGCTCGGCCATCCAGTACCGGAATCAAACTTGGCGTCGGAACCGAATAGCTCGTTTCCGCAAGCTGCACAAACATAAGTCCCAACGCCTTTATGATTATGATACTCGCCTGTGAATGCGCGTTCGGTGCCGTTTTCGCGCATGACGCGATACTGCTCTTTACTGAGTAACTTGCGCCACTCATCGTCGGTTCGGTTGATCTTATCAGTCATCGCGATCTCGCTCTCATGTTCGGAGTTAAGCAGAATTCGGGACAGGTCCTCGACTTGCTGATCCCGTCTCGATGCTCCCACTGCCAGCAATATGCCGATGGCAATTACTGCGATCAACGCCAAAATCGGTAATGAAACTTGCCTCCGCATAAAACCTCCGGAGTTGCGTGGAAAACGGCAACTTCCATTGGTTAAAACAGAGAATGCTTGGGCGATGTTCCAGAATTGACGGCATAGTTCGAGTAATCGTCATACTGTGACACTCATTTGACGGACGCAGAACCTGCGAACTTTCTCAGCAGCGCCAGATTCCGCTTATCGTCTTCGTATTCATCATCTTTCGGCGTTTCGAGCAACTTGGGAATCTTGGCGAGACGCGAGTCCTGCATAATAAACTTGAACGCGTCCGCGCCGATTTTTCCTTCGCCCAGATGCGTATGCCGGTCGACCCGGGAGCCGAGGTCTTTCATCGAATCATTCAAGTGGAGCACCTTGAGATACTTCATCCCGATGATCTTCGCGAATGCCTTCATCGTTTTCTCGTATTCACTTTCGGTCCGAATGTCATATCCTGCCGCGAAAATATGACACGTATCAAGGCACACTGAGATTCGTGCTTTGTTTTCGACACCGGCTATCATTTGGGCAATTTGCTCAAAAGTGTACCCCAGGTGCGATCCTTGGCCCGCAGTCAGCTCCAGGGAAATACGCGCTTTGGCGTTTGGTGTCTTGTCAATGCAGATATTGAGCGACTCGATAATCTTCTTCATGCCATATTCCGGTGTGCCGTCAACCGGCGAACCGGGATGTAAAACCACGTCGGGAATTCGCACTTGTTCGGCGCGCTGCACTTCGTCGATCAATGCCTTGATTGACTTGTCGTGGAAATCTTGATTTGGCGTCGCGAGGTTGATGAGATATGCAGTATGCGAAATGACCGGAGTGATTCCCGAGGCTTCCTGCGCATCGAGAAACTTTTCCGCTTCTTCGTCGGTTGTCGGTCGCTGCTCCCAGCGATTATTGTTCTTGGTGAAAATCTGAATCGTATTACAGCCGGTATTGATACCGTGCTGAATGGCGTTATGCAGACCGCCGGAGGTCGACATATGGGCGCCGATAAGAAGTGTGTCCTTTTTGGCCATTTTATAGTCTCCTCCGTGAATACTCTGCTCAATTTAACGAAAATGGACGCGTACAGTCAATGCTTCAATCAAGGAATCGTCGCCGTTCTTCGGCGGTCGGAATCCGGCACACCTCGCGCCTGCCAAACCATCTATAGCGATTCTTGGCAACGAAATCATACACCAAATCGCGAATCGGACGAGGGATAACTATCAGCACATAGGGTACTATCCAGATTCCGCCCAACAGCCGCAGTACTCTCAGCACTGCAGTCGACTTGGTATCGATTTGATTCTTATGAACTAGTACCACCGAATCGAAGCTGCTCGACTCAATTCCCGATTCTTTGAGGAGCTGACTTCCAGCTTTCGATTGAAGTGTCGCGAACTTCAACTTGCCTTTCGTGTTGGCGCCAAGCAGAAAACTCGCCCAGAAATTGCAGAACTTGCAGTGACCGTCAAACAGCACAATCGGCCCGGCGTTCCTTATATCGTCGGTCACTTCGTACCCGACCGCCGCGCCAGCCTCTGTTGCACGCTTTCGCTCTGCAGTTCGCGCAACGCATCGGCGGCGATCCAGCGCGCTGACTTGGTGTCCTGCTTGCGAATTCGTTCCGCAAGCGCGATCGCCTTCTTGTTCAATCTGATATTGCGTTTGCCTGTTTCGCGAAGCGCCCAGTTAACCGCCTTACGAACGAAGTTACGCCCGTCCGACGCGTACTCAAGAAACAGCGGGAAGAACTGCTCGAAACTGCGGTCGGTGGCCTTCTTGTCGTGAACCGCCAAAGCCGCTATCACCACAAACCCTGCTCGCCGGATAAATTCTTCTTCGCGTCCGCTCCATTCAAATGCTTTCGCGACAGCGAAGGGAGTTTTGTCTACAAGACCGCCGCAAAAACCGTCGCAAATATCCCACGAATCAATCTGAGCCACCCAGTCATCGAGGAGCTCTTCAGTAATTTCCGATGGTACTGCCACCATCGAAGCCAATATCCGCGCCTCGTGGATGCGAGTCTTCCACAATGCCACCGCCAGCTTTTGATCCTTGCCAACCTCTTTGGCAAGCGCTCGCAATTTCGGCACCGGTATGCCAAGCGCCCGCTGATAGACAATTCCGAATCGCGTCAACCGTGAGCGATGCCCCTCATCCGATAACTCGTGTAGTCGCGCAACGACTTCCTGGACAATCACTGCAACACTCAAATCTTCACAGCAAGCATCAACCCGTCGCGAATCGGCATTACTGTGCACATAGAATCTGGCAGGGCATAGGATTGCCTGTTGAATTCCAAGATTCCGGCAGTTGATTCCGACGGTGGATTCTCCTCGACAATTCTCCCGCTCCAGAGAACATTGTCGGTGACCATGATTCCGCCGCGCCTGAGTTTCGGCCAGGCGATTTCAAGCGCACGTGGGTATTGTTCCTTGTCGACATCATTCAGTATTATGTCGTAGACACCTGTCGCTTTTTCCATCGATTCCAAAGCGTCGCCCTGATGCCACGTGATATGATCGGCAACCTCGGCAGCAGCGGTATACTTCTTGCCTCGTTCGATATTGGATTTGTCCATCTCTGTACAGTCGACAGTGCCGCCATCTTTCAGCGCAAAAGAAAACCAGACGGCAGAGTAGCCGTAGCCAGAGCCCATTTCGAAAATCCGTGTTGCGTTGGTCAGAAGTGCTAGTTGATGCAAAAAACGGCCGACCAGTGGCCCGATTATCGGAAACTTGTTCTCCTTTGCATATTGTTCCATCTCAGCGAGCACTGCGTGTCGCGGTGGCGTGAGATTGTGCAAATAATCGTTGATTGCGGGATTCGTCAATTCCATCGTCTTCGTCCTTTCAGTTACGCAGAAATTTGTAGATTATACGGTGATGGACTCAACCCGGCGAACAATTCTTGTCAAGCAATTGGCGCACGAATACGGTTTCGATTATTGCGGTATTGCAAAGGCCGACTTCCTTGCCGATGAAGCCCCTCGCCTTGAGCGATGGCTGCGCTTGGGCAAGCACGGTGATATGGCCTACATGAACAACTGGTTCGACAAACGGCTCGATCCGCGCAAGCTGGTCGATGGCGCCAAATCAGTTATATGTCTGATGGCAAACTACTACACCGAAAAGAAGCAAACCGATCCGGAGTCGCCAAAAATCGCCAAATACGCCCTTGGCAAGGACTACCATTGGGTGCTGAAACAGAAACTCTCGGAAATCGTCAGTCGACTCCGCGAGCAATTCGGCGATTTCAATTGCCGTGTCTTCGTTGACTCAGCCCCGGTACTGGAAAAGGCTTGGGCGGCGCGAGCTGGACTTGGCTGGGTCGGCAAGAACTCGCTCCTGCTCAATCCCGAACGTGGCAGTTACTTCTTTCTCTCCGAGATCATTGTCGATTTTGACTTGGATTACGACCAGCCCATCAGCGATCTTTGTGCCAATTGCCGCAAGTGTCAAGATGCCTGTCCCACCGGCGCTCTCGTCGAACCGCGGATCCTTGATGCCCGTAGGTGCATTTCGTACTTCACCATCGAGTACCGTGGCGACCTTCCGTTGGCAATGCGTGAGAAATTCAACAACTGGATGTTCGGCTGCGATATCTGTCAGGATGTTTGCCCCTGGAATCGCAAGAGCCGGCCGCACTCCGAGAGGCAGTTCGAGCCGACCGACGAGCTTCTCAACAAATCAAAACAAGATTGGGAAGAAATCACCCGCGATGTGTATAATCGCTTATTCAAAGACACCGCTGTCACCCGTACTCGCTTTGAGGGACTGAAAAGAAACATCGAATTCCTCGCGGCTCCGACCGCAAGCGACATGAATCAATCGAAAGACGACGAATCGAGATAATGATCGACTTCAAAGAATCGATAAGAACCAAACTTGCTGCCCGCCAGAGAGCAGCCATTAGTGACGGAAACGGCACACCCGCCGGAGTGCTCATCCCGCTCTTTGAACGCGGCGGCAAAGTGCATATTCTGCTCACCCTGCGAACCAATACCGTCGCCTCTCACAAGGGTCAAATCTCATTCCCCGGCGGCGGGTTCGAGCCCGCAGATTCCGGTATCCGCGAAACGGCATTGCGCGAAACCTATGAAGAAGTCGGTATCGTGCCCTCGAGTGTTGAGATTCTTGGAGAACTTGATGACGTCATGGCCGTGAGCAATCATGTCGTGACGCCGGTCGTCGGCGTCATACCATTCCCGTATCGGTACAAGATCAGCACAGAAGAAATCGCTGAGGTCTTCGAAGCGCCTCTGGACTTCTTTATCGATACATCAAACTGCCGTATCGAAACCCGCCCTTACCGTGGCAAGCAAGTACCGGTCTACTTCTACCAATATGGCCGCCACAACGTCTGGGGATTGACCGCCTTTATCATCCGCGAGTTTCTTGAAATCTGCTACGGCGTCAAGAAATAGCGTCCTGCAGTGCTCCAATTTCCGGTTGACAGAACCAATCGTTTTGCATTTCTTGCCGACTCAATAGTGGACACTCCCCGAAAGGGAAGTCCATTCACAAAATCGTCTTTGGAGAGGTGGCCGAGAGGCTGAAGGCGGCGGTTTGCTAAACCGTTATACGGGTAAAACTGTATCCAGGGTTCGAATCCCTGCCTCTCCGAATTGATTCTCACGCACATCATCTCCAAAATAAGCTGATCGTCGACAAGAGAAGCCGTATAGCATGACAACATCAGTTAATCGTCACCCAACCGGATTCTGGTTCGTCTTCTGGGGTGAACTGGCAGAGCGCGCCAGCTTCTACGGCATGAAAGCACTCCTGGTGCTTTACATGATCGATGAACTCGGCTACTCCGACGCCAATAGCTCCACCGTCGCCTCATTCTTCACAGCGGCATGTTATCTCCTGCCGATTCTCGGCGGCTACATCGCCGACCGCTGGCTCGGAAAGTTTCGCACAATAATCTATTTCGCGGTTCCCTACATCATGGGGCACATCATCCTTGGCTCGTTCAATTCCGAGGTCGGCCTCTACATTGCATTGGCCCTTCTTGCCGGCGGCTCAGGTTCGATCAAACCCAATATTAGCACCTTGATGGGGAAGATGTATGAAGAACAGGGCAAGAGCCATCTCTTGTCGCAAGCCTTCTCGTGGTTCTACATGTCGATCAACATCGGCGCTGCTTCGACGATGACAGTTCTGCCGTTTATCCGGGATCATTACGGTTACGGTCCGGCGTTTATGGCGCCGACGATTATGATGGTGGTGGCGCTTGCCATCTTCTATCTCGGGAAGAAGCACTATCCCAAAGAGGACATGCGCAAACTTGCCGCAACGGCGATGAATCCGCAACAAAGCCACGAACGCAAAGCGACCTTGATTCGTTTATCCGGACTCTTCCTGCTTATTGTCTTCTTCTGGTCGGTTTTCGATCAGTCCTATTCGACTTGGACGCTGTTCGCACGCGATTATATGTTGCTCGATACCTGGTTCGGTAGAATTCCACCCGACGCGATTCAGGGGCTTAATCCCATTTTGATAGTGCTCATGTCACCGTTATTCGCATGGCTGTGGAATAAAAGCGATAGTAATCAGTCGCGGCGGCTCTCTTCGCCGCGCAAAATGCTCATTGGCTTCGTGTTGGTGATTCTCTGTATGAGTCTGATGACGATCGCCGGCTATCAGGCAATGAATGCCAAGATTTCAATTCTTTGGGAAGTTGGCGCTTATGTTTTGATGACGGCGGCAGAACTTTGTATCTCGGCGATTGGACTGCAATTGGCGTTCGAGGAAGCTCCCGACAGCATGAAATCAATGATTACCGGAGTGTTCTGGTTCACGGTGTTTCTCGGGGACATACTCGCCGGCTTGTTTGCGCGCGTCTATACACAAACGACGCCCGGCAACTTTTTCGGCATGATGACCATCATGATTGTGATTGTGACCCTGGCTTTCTATCAGGTTGGCAAACGCTTCGAACGAACGAGCGTCAGCCCATAGCGTCCAACATTGAATTCGTCTCACGTGTATCATTTTCGACGAATAGCAGTTCACAGGTCACTATTGAGTACATGTTAGCACGATATCAAATTCCTCCCCGCTTTCACAAGATACCGCCCGGTGATCCGGCGCTCAAAGGCACACGCCTCGATACGCGCAAGAATCACAACTACGTTTTCTGTCCCACTCCCGAGATGGTCGAAGCGTATTTCAATGACATGACGCCAAAGGGCTGGAAGCTGTTCACGAAGAATTACCGGCGCCTTCTTCAGGAACGTTTCGAAACCCGCCGCGAAGAATTCGACAAATGGGCGACGGTTGCAGCAGAGAGCGACTTATTCCTTGGCTGTAGCTGTCCGACCGAAAGAAACCCAAATCTCGAGCAATGCCATACCTGGCTCGCTCTCGAATTCATGCAGAAGAAATATCCCAAACTGAAAATCGAGTTTCCACGCAGCTGAAACGTATTTTGATTCGGGGAATCATGAATCATGCGGGGGAGAGTCGTGCGCTGATCCCATTCGCCATTGCGGCAAATGGCTTAAGCTGGTTCCGGTTGCTTCTTGGCCCAGATTTATCTAGTCAAACCGGGAGGCTATTTCAAGACTCCCGGTTTTTCAATTCCATAAATGATGTTACGCACAATGTGGCGTGGGTCCTCCACCAAAGATAAACCCAATCAAATATACCGCATCGGAAATGGTAATCGCGCCACTACCATCCGCATCACCAAGGCACGGCAATGCCGGGGTCGGACCGCCGGAGAAGATAAAACTAATGATGTAAACTGCATCCGAAATGCTAATATCTCCCGAGTTATTGGCGTCACCACAGAGACAGTTCTGAGCCATAATACCATGAGGCCCGGCCGCAGTTGGCGCTACTCCGTGACAAACGACGCACTTATTCAAAGTTCCTGCATATCCCTGCAGAGCGATATTCTGAACATTGTCGCGGTCGACACGGCTTGCAACAATCGCGTGGGGCTCGCCGTGGCACGCACTGCAGAATAGCCCGCCGTGTCCGCGCGATTCGCGGAATAGCTTTCCCGGTTCTTCAGCGAAATTGGCGCCATGACAACTCACTGATCCGCATGAGGGTTCCTCTAACCATGGCTCGCGGCCGTCGCTGATGCTCTCGCCAACCTCAGTAACGCTACCGTGACAGTCCTGGCACACCATTCCATGTTGTGTAGCCATCACATCGCGCAAGCATTGCGTGTTTGGGCCGGGATGGCACTTATAGCAGTCGTTGGTTTTATCGCCGTGCTGTTTGTGGATTGCTTCCGATAACGAAGCAAGCCCAGGCTGACCCGGTGTTCCCAGTGCATTCGAAGAGTGGCAACTTGCGCACAGAATTGGCGTATTGTTGGGATCGAAACCGCCTTCATTTTCGTGCTCATCGAGTATATCCTGCTCGCTGCTGTGACAGCCGGAGCTGACGCAGTTAATTTCGTTTGAAACCGGAACTACCGGTGGAGCGCTCGCAAGAAGTTCATTGGATGAGTTGTAGAGTTCCAATAGCCCGAGCTGGAATGGATCTTCGGTCACTAAATTGGCGTCAGTGTAGGGCGTAATCGGCACGCCTGTTACAAAGAAGTAATTCTCCGTAATCTACATCGTTCCACTGAGCCCATTACCGGTCAGTTCGATATTTGGCGCCAAATTCACGCCGAAGATCTGATCTTCCCAATCCCAGAAGTTAGTTTTGCCAATGGAGTAGGTGTTTCCTGGAATCTCATAAGTAACATGAAAGCCCGTCGTCTCTACGACCGGCAGGTGAGTCGCATCGCCGACTCGAACAACTTGCGCTCTGACATTGTTGAATGGTGGAAGAACGACAAGCTTTGAAAAGTCCTGATTGCTGCAGTGCATGCCAAGATCATTCCATCCGATAATGATGTGCGACTGAGCAAATGACAAATTTGCAGCGCACACGAGGCATAGCGCCATCATGGCCATACGAATATTCATGATTTCCCTCTGAGGATTAAGTTAGTAAAACTTAACATAGCATAATCGCACCAAGTGTCAATAATTTTTTCTGTAAATCATCGCTAAAGAGGATTAATGATGCCGACATTGACGGCAGTCGAATGGCGACGCTATTCTGGGGGAAGTTCTGGCGGAAGAAGTTGTGTCTTAAACGACCTGATTCGGATCATTTGCCACTGTCGGTTTGTTGCCCGGAGTGACCTTTTCTTTCAACTTGCGCAGAACATCCTTGAGCCGCTCCTTGTCCTTCGGCTCGACGATTCGCAGCCAATTCACCAGCGCCACAAACGCCAATAACAGCGGCAGCTTCACGAAGCTAATCACGAGCGTATACAGCCATGGAAAACTAAACTGCCCGATGATTCGCCACTCGCCGAAGTACTTCAGTTCGTTCTGCTCAATGACGAGATTTGCCGCATACAAACCCACTGCAATCACCGTCATGTTGACAAACTTGCCGAGCTCATAACGCATCGGATACACGCGAATCGAAATGTACCAGTTGATCACTGCCAGCACGAAATACGTTCCCACCGAAGCCCACGCTGCTCCCATACCGCAATAGTTCGGTATCAGTGCAAAGTACAACCCAACGCACACCGCTGTCGTCACGCCGTGCCAAATCTTCAAATGCGTCTTCTTGCTATAGTAAATTCCCCCGTCAACGAAACTCGAAAATCCCTGGAACAGATAGCCAAGCACCACCACCGGCACGATCACATAGCACGCTTGATAATCCGGCCCCACCATGATCCACACCAGTTCGCGCGCATACATGCTCAGCGCCAGTCCGGCAAGACAATAGGCAAGCATCGAATAGGTCGTCAGCCGCGCCAACTGCTTGGGACCCTCGTCGCTCCGCAATTGCTCGACCATGCGCGGACTCCATGCCCTCAATATCGGACTGAAAATCAGCACCCCCAAAACTTGCGCAATTCGATAGCCCGCCGAGTAAACTCCGACTTCTGATTTGCCGCAATATTCGTTCAATACAAATCTGTCGCCCGATGCAATCACGAACGAGTACAGCCCAAGAAACGAAAACGACCACGTAAATTTCAGTATCTGCCCGGTAAGCTGTTTGTCCATCACCCGCGCTGATTTCCAAAACACCCACACGCCGATTGTCAGCGCAAACACCGCCACACTGACAATCTGTGCCCACAGCACCGCCGCAACCTTGTCGTCCATCATTGTCAGGAATGCTATATTCAGAAGCAGCGTCGTCACAAAGCGCGAGGTCGAAATCGCGATGTACTTCTTCGGCTGTTCCGTCGCCTGAAAATACAGGAACGGCACGACGAAACTCATATCCAGCACATAGCGCACCGCAACCAGCACTATATACAGCCCGAACTCCGGCGTATTAAACAGCAGTTCCGACAGCGGCACGCGCAGCACCGCCATCACTGCTGCAACCAGCACCGCAATCCCCACCACCACGTACATCGAGGTCGATGTCACCCGCTTGCGGTAGTCCTCGTCGTTCTTGTCGCGGAAGAAGCGAATGTAGGTTATCCCGTACTGCGTCAGCAGTAACAGCGAGACAATTTCGATAGTGCGATTGAGAATCTCCAGCGTGCCGTACTGGTCTGTCGGCATTAAGCGGCTATAGATCGGCAGAAGTATAAACCCGATCCCATAATTCAGCGCCAGCCCCGATCCGTAAATCAGTATCTGCGACAAAAACGAGGCCGGCTTATTCGTCGCCATCGGCTTCCGCTTCCTCTTTCGGCGCCCGTTTTGCCTTCATCCGCTCCAGCGCCGGCAGGACCCGCGCCTTGAGTTGATACATCAGCCGCGATTTCAATCCCGAATGGAACACCCAAAACTGCGAATGTGGCCGCACCTTTTTCGTCCAGTAAAGCTTGTAGTCATAAATCGTCCCGGCAAAATCATACGTGCTCATGCCGCGCTCGCAAAGACGCTCCAGCACCAGCGCCCGCAACACCGTCCCCGGCGAATATTGCCGGAACTCCGGATCATAATCCGCCGCGATCGGCAGCACATATCCGCCCGCCTCGAACGCATACTCGAAAGCCGCATACTTCTCACCCAGCTTCAACAGCCAGATATTGATCCAGCCGTTCGCAATCGCCGCTTCTGTAATCAGATCGTAAAACTTGATTCGCCGCTCGTTGCCGCCCATGTCAACCCCTTGTTGACCTTTCCAACTGATCTTGCTGATTTCGTAACACTGCTTCAGCGCCGCGCGCACATCGCCGCTGGAAGCACACTCTACCAGTTCAAACTTCTCCATCTTGGCTTTGGCGCGATTGAGATTCCGCCGCAAGTTCCGCCCGAACGATCCCGACACCGCTTCCCAGCCTGCGCCCAGATCCAAATAGGGCGATATCCGTTCCGGCAATTCCACATAGCGCGCGCCCCGTTTGCGCAAATACGCAGTCCACTCATCGTACCCGCTGTTGCCCTGCGCAAAATTCGCCAAAACCGCCAAATCCCAACGACCCGACAGCCGGAACACTTCGTCCCACAACAGCCCCAGACTTTCCGCCGGTTCAGTCGGCAGAAGAAAACTCGACCGCGGCGTGATCCCGTTCTCGATGAATCTCAGCGCCCGCTGTCGAATCCCCTTGATCCGCATTGGCACAATCATCAGCGGAAGCGCCCCGCAAAGCTTGTCCTCGCGATACAGCGCCGCAACAAACATCTCGGCGCCGCCGCCAAAAGCCTGCCACCAGCAGTCGTACCATTCGTGCCGAAGCCACACGCTTGAGGCAGAACTCCCTTCAAGCAGCCTGTTCCATTCCGCCTTAAGACCGCAAAACTCCCGATAGTCGCTAATTATCTTGATCTCAGCGCCCATCTGTCCCCACTTGTGTCGCGAAGTTAGACAATACGCGCTCCGCGAGTGCGTCTGCCAATGGAGATGAATAGCCGACGACTTGTTTTTGGCCAATTGGTAAGCAATGATAGGTGCAGGCCACAGAATCGAAAGTACCTTGACTCACCGTCATTCTTCAAGTTGATCCTGCCATTTGCCTTAAAAGATGCCTCGTTGAGCTTGTCAATAATGCCATATCGAACACTGCGACCCTCGCGTTTGAACCAGTCGCAGACGGCGGCCGAACATCCTCGATACAAACTGTGACCGCGAAGTTCGGCAAGCGTAAATGAATTGTATACGTAGACTCCTTCCGGCTCGCAATCGAGGGTAGTTCCGGCGCCGTCAAGATAAAGCCGTCCGGTCGATGCCCAAACCATTGAACACACCATACCATCCTCTCTGACGGCAACCCCGCAGTAGTCGCCTGCACCAAGTCGTTCCCTTACAGTCTTTGCGCTAACTCCAAGTAAGGCGAAGTTTTCTGCATCAGACAAGTCGGCAAGTCGAAATCGAAATGCTTTAGTGTCAGGTGCGACTACATCAAGGTCATTTGCAAGGACTAAGTAAGCATGTGTATATCGGAAGAACCATGCCGGTAAACGCCATGTTAGGGCATAGAAGATAGAATCGAGACCACCTTCTCGAACTTTTTTCTGCCAAGTGCGAAGTCTATCTCGAAGTGAAGTCTCCGTCATACTCTAATCCGAGAGATTATTTTCATCTACTGACTATAAATCCTGTCCAACTAATACACAAGACACAACATGTCATCAACAAGCGCTTGCGCAGATCAATTTAGTCCGTATTCTGTCCGAATGAAAATCAATGTACTCAAATTTGAAGAGCACTTCCAGAATCGGCCATCTCTTATTTTCTTGCTCGCTCTTGCAATCAATACCATAGCGTATTTGCTGTCTCATAACTATATCGACGGCGACACCCATTCACGTACGATAATGGCGCTGAACTGGCTTAAGTCGCCATTCTTCATTTACGGTCCGAATGATGTCACATGGGTATTCGCTCCGCTCCACTGCTATCTAAATGCGGCTATAATCAGCATATGGCACGAACCAACTGTCTCACCGCGAATCCTCTCGTTAGTGCTAACTTCGTTGACCATCTTTCCGCTGTATCATTCCGTTCGCTTCGAATTCGGTGTTCGCGCGGCATTCTACTCTGCTTTGGCTTGTTGCTTCTGCACACTCTTCATTCACCCGGCGGCGATTGCCGCCAGCGAAGGTATCAATCTCTTCTTGGTATTTTGTTCTATCTACTTCTTCCTGCTATATCGTCACTCGGCAAGTTGGCGTAATCTGTTCTTATCGGCAATTTTGGGCATGGTTGCAACAATGATGCGTTACGATAGCGGTCCGCTCATTTCGATGATGACTATTCTACTGGTCATTTACGCATTCAAAGATAGCGCAAATCAGCACGGAACCAGCCGAACAAACGCCGTGATTAAGGCGATTACTTTCGGCCTCATCAGTCACAGCTTCGCTCTTATGTGGGTAATCGCTCAGTGGGTTAACCTTGGACATCCTTTTCATATGACGGTCGATAGTCTTGACGTCAACGTCATTAAGCATCATCTCGCCAACCGAGGATGGTTCGGGCTAATTCTGTATCAAACGGCTTTTCTACCCGGTGTTATGCTATTGAGCATTCCATTTCCGGCGTTCTTAGCTTCGGCCGTCGGCCTTTTTCAAACCCTCAAAAAACGGCACTTTCCGCTTTTGTTTTGGCTCTTGAACGCAATGGTCATTTACTATCTCGTGACATTCGTACTCACATTAGCCCGTTACCCATTGGCTCGATTCGTGACTCTGCCAACTGTTCTATTCCTTTGCTTTTCCGGAATTGGAGTTTCATTCTTGGTTGATCGACTATCAGAAAGAACTCGAAACTCATCATCCCAATCGCGATTGGGATGATGATTGCAACGCCTGTGATTCTTGGGTTCTTTTCGCGGCCCAGCGAAAACGCGATTGCCGAGAAACTCCGTGCTGTAAGCCCGTTGACTAATCCTCCCGACTTCTATTTCGAGACTCTAAGGGAATGCGAAGTTTTGCTTCGGTCTGGCGAACGACTCGTTCTCGATACTCGCAACTATTACCATCGACTGCTCTATCTCGATTTGTATGATTACTCAGATTCTATTGACTGCAATTGGCCATCGCCCGACTCGCTGCTTTCCTTCATCAGATCACGACAACCAGATTACTTGTTACGAGCAGACTACCCCAATACCGACAAGGGTGTCTTTGACACCCGTTGCGGAAGTGAGTTCACGAATTCCGGCGGCGTACTCTACCGCCTCCGGCATCGAGCTGGCGTATATGCTATCTATGAACGAGATTAAGTCTCAGACTGACAAAGTTGGCTCAAGATCCATTTCATGACGTAAAACAGATGCTGGCCGCAATAGTACCTAATACTGAATTGTGTGTTCCTACTGACCAATATGGTCAAATGGTTGTTACTGAGCATGTTGGCAAAGCCCTTGGCGTTAACTAGACGTTGATGTTCAAACGGAGTACAGCAACGCAATGGATCGTCCGATATAAGTCAATGATATGAAGAGGGTTCCATTGCCGTTATCAGGGCACGAGGATTGCTCGCTATTAATGATAAAGACGACTATAATAATTTTCAGGTTGCGGTCAAGCGTCGTTCATCAATTTGGTTTCTCAGCGCGGAGGCTGTTCTTGTGATTCGTTCAATATTGCGAAGTCTCGTCTTTCTAATAGTCCCTTACTTGCTATTTACAGCAGAACAGGCGACACCGCTCACGCAATCCTTGCGTTCCGGCGCAACGTTTGCCGGTGTCGACGGTTCATGCAGATTCGAAAAGCCGGGCGATCCTGATTGGCTGTTTCAGAGATACACTTGCATTGTCCCGTACGCAGAATGCCCAAACAACATCGAAGATTGGCGAGCTAAATCTCCCGGTAGTCAACTTTACTACTACGTCTCCGGTACTGACATGCCGTCATATCGGAGTAGTTCTTCGACGCTTTTTAACGGCGGGAAGAAGGCCGCTTGGATTCGCGATAGAATAGTTGCACTCGGTGGAATCCAAGAAGAAGCCTACATGCACTTCTACAATGACACACGTCTGAGAAATTGGAATGGATCTTCGTGGGACACGCTACTAATTCGCGGAACTTACTCGATGACTATTGCTGCCAAAGACTCAGTGAGTCGCGTCCCGAACAACTACATTCAGTATCTGTTCATGGCAATGAACACCTACACCTCTCCGGCGAGACTCTCCCCTAATTTTAGTAGTCCGCGACTTCGGCAAGCTTACAAAGAATTCCTTACTCTCATCTTCAGCCCGGAAGGTGCGAGCAACTGGCCTGATCGGACTGGCTATTGGGATGGTGTCTATTTCGACAACTATGCCTTTGCTGGAATGAAAGGCTCAGGGTTTGTCTCTGGAGGACTCGTCGTCGAAACCGGAACCACCCCCACAAACCTGCTGAGTTTCGCAACCGACACATTTGGTGATTGGGGTTGGCAACTCATGATGCAGTTTGGCAGGGAAGTCAGAGACACTCTTCATACTGCCGACCAATGGTCTATTGACCATAAGAAAAAGTATCTCTCTTACAACTTCGGCAACTATCACAAGACCGTTCTTGAAGACCCCGAAGTGTCTGGTTGTGACCTCGTTCACTACGAGTATGGTTGGGATCCGGTTTTCTGTAATAACGCCAGCGTTCACCGGATGGAAAACCTTTATACGCGTGATTCTCTTGCGGCAAGTAGGGGAGTAACCTATTTTTGGAGTTCGGTCCCGCGCACATCCTATGGGCAAGGCTCCACAACACTAAAAAGTGCAATGTACAACAATTTCTGTTTCTACCTTGCTGCTCGTTCAGATTCCACTTGGTTCTTCATTCGTCCAGCAGTAGGCAACGCCTACGGTGCATTCCTCAATCCCGGCTTTGATACGCTCTCATGGATTCCTGCCATGGGGCACGAACTTGGATGGCCCGCACAGCGCTACCAATTAGCGGCCACCGGCCCTGCCGTCGATCAATCCGGCGGCTCCTACAAAGTCTGGTCGCGGCAATATCCCTATGGCGTAGTCTATATCCGCCCCGTTGACGGATTCGATGCCAAATGGGGATCGCAATCGACGCCGGTCACCGTAAACCTGGGCGGAAACTACCGCCAACTCCAGACTGATGCCACCCTCGGCCCGGTCGTCACCCAAATCTCTTTGCGCGGCGGCGAAGGCGCAATCATGCTTCCCGCGACCACCGGCGAATGCACCACACCGCCGACCGTCCCGTCACCGACGACACCGGCAAGCGGCGCTACTGCGCCCTCGACAACGCCCTCGTTGTGCATCACCAGTTCAACCCAGACCAACTGCTCGCAATCCATCCGCTACCACTTCCAGGTTTCGACTTCGAGCACCTTCGCAACCATCGCACAAGAAAACAGCGCCGTCGCGCACGTCGCCGGAACTTCCTGCTGGCAAGTCCCTGTCGCATTGAGCAACTCAACAACCTATTACTGGCGCAGTCGCTCCGGCAACGGCACAAGCTGGTCTGCGTGGTCTGCTTCGCGAAGCTTCGTCACTCCCAGCGGAGTCAACACCGCGCCTTCAACGCCGGTCGCAAATTCACCCGCTGCCGGTGCAACAGTATCAACGCGCCAGCCGAGTCTGGTTGTCAACAACTCAACCGACCCCGAAGGTGCAACCTTGACCTATCAGTTTCAAGTCTCGCAGTTTTCACTCTTCAATTCGATAACTACCCAAATCACCGCCGCCGCGCAGGGCGCCACCACAACGACTTGGCAAGTGCCGGTCAACTTGAACAACGTCACGACCTATTTCTGGCGGGCGCGTGCATTTGATGGCGTTAACTACTCCGGCTGGTCATCCACTCGGTCATTTTATGTCAACACTTCTGCCGCCAACACCGCGCCGACGACGCCGACAATCAATGCTCCGTCGCACAATGCAACGGTCAACACTGTCAACCCGATCTTGCGCGTCAACAACGCAACCGACGCCAACGGCAATACGTTGACTTATCAATTCGAGCTTTTCGATTCAACCTTGTCGACCCAGTTGGCGCTTTCACCGGTCGTCGCTCAAGGCACCGGCACCACCGGTTGGGCGGTGACTATCAATCTCACTAACAACATTCGCTATCGCTGGCGTGCGCGCGCTTATGACGGCCAAGCCTGGTCCAGCTACATGACGACCGCCGATTTCCGCGTCGTCACGCAAGCCAACTCGCCGCCTTCCGTACCGGTACTGATGACCCCGACCAACAACCAGCAGATCGTCGGCTCACCAATCATGTTGATGACCAACAACTCGACCGACCCGAACGGCGACGCTGTCACTTACAGCTTTCGCGTATTCTCCGACTCGATCTTGACCAAGCAGGTCGAGCTTTCGCCTAATCGCCCGCAAACAAGTCCCTACACTTCCTATTACACCACCGGCTCGTATCTTCACAATACCGCCTATTGGTGGACTGTGCGTGCATACGATGGCTCCGCCTACAGCAACTGGGCAACGGCGCGCAAGTTCGTCCATATCGATGCCGTTCTCGACGTCAACTATTCCGTCTCGTTGATCTCGCCTGCCAACGGCGCCAAAGAGATGTCAGCCACGCCGACCTTTCGCATCGGACTCAACTCCAATGACGACACCGTCGCGTGCCTTTTTGAGATCGGACTCGATAACAGTTTCAGCGCAATCCACGAGGCTGGAAATGTTGTCGGATACAATGGTTTTGCCGAATGGATTCCCAAGCGGGAACTGGAAAACGAATCTACGTATTACTGGCGGGCAAAAGTCTCAGACGGCGGCTACTCCGATGTCGCCAGCTTCTCTGTCAATTCACCGATATTCGCCTCGCCCAATCCCTTTTCATATCTTGATGGGGAAATCACTTTCCACAATCTACCGGAAAACTCACGACTTGAGGTCTACACACCATCCGGCGACAAAGTCGCCGAGATTAACAATCTGGTCGGCGACTTCCGCTGGGATGTTCGCAATTCCTCCGGAGAACGTCTTGCCTCTGGAGTCTTTCTGTACTACGTCACCTTTGATGGCCAACGCTTTGGCGACAAGTTCATTGTCGTGCGTTAGCCAATCAAGTTACTTGACTACTTAGCCCGCTTACAGAGAATTTCAATCATCTTGAATTCTGCTGCGCCGCCGGTCATTTCCGGATTCTTGAAGATGATCGACCACGAATGAGTGTCCTTGTCGATGACCTTAATCACGAAGTCATACTTCTGAACCATATTCATTAGCGGATCGACGTCTTCACCGTACAGCGTCATCGTCGATGTCTTGGGATCCATCGTCCCTGACGCCGAAACCGAATAAGTTCCTTGCGTGTCAAATGCGACCAATGTGTATTTCTTGGAGCGTCGGTCGAATCCTAAGATTTGCATCGTCTCGCTGTCCATTCCAAAAATCTTGCCTTTGGATGTCGACTGCAGGAATCGTCCGCCAAGTATCAAATTGAATTCGCCTGTGAGATTGCTCTTCATTGGCTCGGCTCCCGGCTGCGGCCACATTGTCAATTCCATGTTCCATTTGCCTGCCATGTCATTGAGTAATTGATGCTCCGGACCCGGCTGCGCCAGTTCCATGTAGGTCGCCATCAGCTTCTGCAATGAATCCGGTGATGGCGCCGCCTGTTGCGCCGACACCGATACCGTTAATGCCATTACTACCACAATTGCTACAGCCGCAATCTGCCGCATAGTTCAACTCCTGAATGTTTGAATGCTTGAGTTTCGTGTTTATCGCTTATTGCGATGCTAAGATTGTTGTGGGAATAATAACGTAGAGAGGCTAAGTCTGCAATTACTTTTGTGAGTTGTAAGCCGAGACTGCCTGCTTTGAAGTCAATGCTTGTGAGCTTGAGTATACCGCCGGCGCGACGCTCAAGTCTTCTCCAGAAGAATGTATCAAGTGGTTCCGGAACGAGTTCACTGCCTCCGCTGCCTGAATCAGCGACTTCGCGACGCTCGAGGAATTTCCGCGCCGCAACACATCATAGATAGCGGTTTCGGTCTGCAGCAAAAACTCATCTTCAGTGAAGGCCTTCTGCTCCATTTCAAATTCGAATTCCTTCGTGCGTATGAAATCGTTAACCGATTGATACCGCCCTTGGGGAGACAATCCAAACACTCCTTCACGTTGAAGATGCTCAAGTACCCTCATTCCTTCAGCATTCGGATCTTCACCGAGTTCCGGCGGCATTTCAGGAATCAAAGCCAGTGTTAATTTCTTGACGTAATCTTCCAGATCGATAGGGTACGGCTGCTCAATCGCTTCATAGACCGGTCTCTGAGCAACCGGTACTTGCTGGGCCGGTAACTGACTTTCAGCCGTCTTCGGCGTAACGTCGGTGGTAGTGTTCGCCTGCGGCTTGACACTTCCAGCAGCTTGGAACTGAAGACTATTGTAAAAATCGTCGTGAATGCGACGACGAATCGTGTACATGTCCTGATCTTCTTGCGGCGCAATGCCGTTGTTTGATCCCGCACCATAACCTGTGGTAGCGTCAGTAGAGCTTTGATGCTCCTGACTATCGGCAGCTGAAGCCATCGAATTCGAAAGATCGTGAGGCTCACCGCCGTTCAGAAGCTCATCATCACTTTCCAAGCTGCGCGCCTTCGCTTGTTCGCGCAACTTCTGCATGAATTGCTCCAGAACACTGAGGCTCTTTGTTTGGGCTGCCGATTCACGATTCTTGACCGCATTGTCGGTCACACGTTCCTTGGCAACATCATATTGTTTGAGTATGCCCTCACGATGCGACTTTCTCAGTTGCAGTTCAGCGTCTTGGGCATCTTGATAGGCTGCCTTCGCTTCTTCGCCCATTGAACTGGTTTTTGGAGCAGTGGATGATTCAGACGAGCGCTTGAAATCATCCGTCTGATTCTTTTCAGAGTGGACGACTCTGCCGGCGCTTCCATTCGGTTCAGCCGGCAATCCCAGTTGGGTTTCAGCTCGCCCGGAATCCTGTACCCTTGAACTTCTCTTATGTCGATTGGCGGACGACGAATCCGACATCTCTTTTCGCAAATCCGAAGCGCCGACTTGATTGGCGCTCCCGTCACCAGCCTCCGCATGAAGACCCAGCTGACGGGAAATCCTCTCGCCGGATTGGTAGACATTGGTGATGTTTGCTCTGATCGAACTCATTACTTCCTGCTCGCCAGTCGTTAAATTTCATTTGCCCAACCAAATAGAAGCAAGAATCGTACCCATCGAAAAGGTGTTGAACCGCAACGACATCACTTGGCACAATCTTCCGCTGGTGGGGAGTGAATCCCACATTACTGGCGAACTCCCATTGTCCATCCTACTATTCAATCCCGCCATTTTGATCGCTGTGTGGGATTCATACACTTCTTATGGCGCTCTCTCCCTAGTTTCTCTTCGAAACAAATGAAACAAATCCTACAGTGCTCTTAGGCAATTCTGTCCAACTCGTGTTTCGACAATGATTTACAGAATCGGGTCCTCGCCGTTCTCGCTGCGGCAAGCCTGTTGCTTGTATTAGTAGCGTCAAGGAAGGTAGGAGGTTGTCATGTCGTCGGTGCAGGGCGGTTTTGCGGGAATGAATACGGTGCGGAATATCTCATTGATTCAGCGCAGTATCAGCAAAACTTCGCATCGCGTTCCTCCTGCCCAGGATGAAATCGATGAGAATAGCGCGCTCGTCGAGACTCCGGAACCGCCAAATGAGATGGCGATTTCGCAGCAGATGCGTTCACAAATCGGTTCGCTGACCGACAGTCTGCGTTCGTTGGAGTTCAAAATGGGGCGCAACGAAGCCGCTGCCGGAGCTATCGGCGGACTGATCGAAAAGGCGAAGGAGATGCGAGAGGTGGCTGTCGAAGCTGCCGGGGAAGTGGTCGTCAATGCCGAACGTGGCAAGGCATTTCAGGCTTCATTTGACGCTGTTGTAAGCGAATACAATGATATGCTTGCGCAGGCCAGTTTCTCCGGGAAAAAGCTCCTCGATGGCTCATCCGATGCTGCCGCGAATCTACGTCCCGTGGCACAGCTTGATGTCTCCTCCGCCGAGAGTGCAAAGGATGCGGTCAAGGACGTTGACCGCGAACTGCGGTCGCTCAAAGAAGCACTGGTCTCATCTGAGGCAAAGACTCAGAGCGAGTACGAAGCCACTGTCCGAAAATTCGAGGTCGCTTCCCAGAATCTCTCTGCCGCCGGATCACAAGTTCGTGACCGGGAATCAGCCGCTGAGCAGGCGCAATTCATGAAATTAGTCGTACAGGAGCATTCGAGCCTTGCAGCTGCTGCTCAGGGCCAAATGTCTTCCGACACGGTTTTCAAGCTACTGCACGCTTGACGTGCAGACCGGACCTCCCCTGTAGGTGTTTTCACACCTGATGCGCTTTCTGCCTGAGAAGCCCGGGATCCCCTCCCGGGTTTCGATTTTTTGTATCGGAAATGTTAGTTCTGGAGCCAACGATTGAGTTGATCGGGAAATATCTGCCGTCCCACGTCGAAGGTATGCTCGTGAATCGTGCCTGACTTGCCGACCACGAGCTGCAACGGAAAGTCCGTCACGTCGTGATTGTTCCAGAAGTATCTCGCCGTGTCGCAGTAAAGACGAAAGTTCATTCTTCTTTCTTGACTATACAACGCCGCGTCTACCGGATCCATATTGCAGATTCCGATCACTTCCTCAGCGCTCACCGACCTTTTATCTACCAGCCCCACCCACTTGCTGATCATCCCTTCACAGCTGTTACAGCCCGGGTCAAGAAACAAGACTACCTTACCACCTTTGAGCAATTCCGATGTGCTAACAGTGTGACCGTCGGTGTTTGTCAAATTGGTAGTCGGAAACCTTTGACCAATCAGTAAACGGTATTTCTCGGTCGTTTTCGAAGTCTGTTGTGGTGTGGAATTGTCGGAATCTTCGTAGTAGTTCTGCAGTTTGTCTTTCCCTACGATCCAATAGACCATTCCGGCGACTGCAAGCACGGTGATGACAATGATCAGTTTCTTCATGCGGGTAACGTAAGAGGGAAGTCCAACCTATGACTTAATCGGCTGTCCGCATCCGCCTTTACAGCCGGCACAGGCAGCAATCTGTTCAGTGATGACATCGACATCGATTTCTGCATTCATGATCGTCTCGTCGCCATCATATGCAACATCCGCTACCGCGCAGGACTCGCCTTTTCCGCCGGTCAATCGGCCCGTCAGTACTTCCAGCGTCGCCTGGACAGCAAACAAGTGCTTCAACCGCAAGAACTCAAGCACCTCATCGTCTGTCCGGTCAACTGCCAGCAGACTCTCGGCATCTACCTCGAGCAGCTCATCAACGCTCATTCCGCGCAAGATGTCTATTAACAACGAGTTGTTGCCGACGCCCTGACCGCACGACTTCTTGACAAACTGGTAGTCCTTGAGTCGATCGCGGTCATCTATAACAACCTGAATTAGCTCTACAACACTGTTACAAGGCATCTCGTATAGTCCTCGATTCAATACAATACGATGAGTGATTTCTGCCCCACGATTAGATACGCGATTTAGTCCGGCTTTTCAAGTACAAACTAATACTTGACATCTTACACCATTATTGCTATTACTCCTGCAAGTGTCGAAAACTCCGCTGGTCCAAGTACCGGGGAAGGCTTTATGACAGGTATCAAGAATATCGAGGATTTCCTTGCCAGAAAAAGACTGGCAATTGTTGGGATCTCCCGGGATCCACGCGATTTCAGCCGAACAGTTTTCCGCGAGTTTCAATCCAGACAATTCGAAGTTTTCCCTGTGAATCCGCTGGTTTCACTCATTGACGACCACCATTGCTTCTCGGAACTAAAGGAAATCCACCCGCCGGTCGAATCCGTTCTCATTATGACACCGCCCAATGTCACCGAAGACATCGTTCTTCAGTGTCGCGATGTTGGTGTCAAGTCAGTTTGGCTGTATCGAGCCGCCGGCGCCGGAGCATCGAGTCCCAATGCGATCTCGTTCTGTAAAGAACACCATATCGATGTGATTGAAGGACGCTGCCCGATGATGTTCCTCTCTGACACTGGTTATGTCCACCGAGTCCATCGTTTCTTCTCCAAGCTTACCGGCAACTATCCGAAATGATCTTGGCGCCGAGATCCAGCCTATATTTTCAATGGGTTCTGCCGTTCAATTCATCTATAATCCTGTATCATCTTCAACAACGCTCAGGCGCGTCATCGAATTGCGCGTTTTGGCGTACTATATGATAGAACTTATGCGCCAGAATCGGCGCCACGGAAAACAACTTGTAGCCATCTCTGGAGGCTTGATGAAATCACGAGTTAGAGCGCTGCCCATTGCACTGCTCGCAATCGCTGTCTTGGTGTGTCCGCTTCTGGGCGCACAGCAGGCGCCATTGCTGACCGCCATGAAGACTGAGCTTGACCGCTCATTCAAGGCCCTCGCAAATGCCGACTCTATTCCACTTTACTTCCTTGCCTATCACGTCACCGACACCGACCGCCATTCCTTGACGGCGTCCTATGGGGCTCTCTCCAAGGAAGACGAGTCACGCAGTCGCGTCCTCGACATCGATCTGCGTGTCGGAACTTATGATCTCGACAACACGCGGGAAATCCGCGGTGGATTTGGTTTCGACTTCAATTTCAGCCAGTCGCCTGAGTTGCCGCTCAGCGATGATGAAAAGGCTATTCGCACGGTGATCTGGAATGCCACCGATCAGGACTACAAAGCCGCTTTGCAGCAATACACCAAGGTCAAGACTAATCAGGAAGTTATGGTTGAGCAGGAAGACACTGCCGCCGACTTCTCGCGCGAACAACCGGAGAACTACATAGGCGAAACCGCCGCTGCTGTTCTTGATGCCGAAGTCTGGAAGAGCCGTCTTCGCGAGATGAGTTCGCTTTTCAAAGAGTACAGCTTTGTCGAAGAATCGAGCCTCGAGCTTCAACTTACCAACGACAATCGCTTCTTCGTCTCCAGCGAAGGCTCCATGATCCAGACTGGTCAATCCTATGCCCGCCTTTTCGTGCGCTGTGAAGGCACTGCTTCCGATGGAATGCGCATTAGCCGCTACGAGAGTTTTGATGCTTCTGATCCGGCTGATCTGCCCGGCGACGAAATGATCATTGCTACGATTCAGCGATTGATCGGCGAACTCGACGCACTTCTCAAAGCGCCGCTTGCCGAGCCATACATCGGCCCGGCAATTCTGGTGAACCGCGCCACCGGTGTCTATTTCCACGAAATCTTCGGCCATCGCATCGAAGGACATCGCCAGAAATCTGAAATGGAAGGCCAGACCTTCGCGAAAAAAGTCGGCGAGAAAATCCTCCCCGATTTCATCGATGTATATGACGATCCAACACAGGCCGAATTCAACGGCATATTCCTGCGCGGCCACTATCGCTATGATGACGAAGGCGTCAAAACCTCGCCGGTTACCGTCGTCGAGAAAGGCGTTCTCCGTAACTTTCTGCTCTCGCGCTCTCCCGTCAAAGGCTTCCCCAAGTCCAACGCCCATGGCCGCAAGCAGGCGGGGATGGATGCTGTCGCTCGGCAGGGCAATCTGATGGTCAAATCATCAAACGAAGTATCATTTGACAAACTGGTGGAAATGCTTCGTGAAGAATGTCGAACTCAGAACAAACCGTACGGATTGATCTTCTATGATATCTCCGGCGGCTTCACCACCACATCTCGCTTTGGTCCACAGTCATTCAAAGTTATCCCGTTGTTGGTCTACAAGTGCTACACCGACGGTCGTCCGAACGAAGCGATCCGCGGCGTCGACATCGTCGGCACCCCGCTTTCGAGTTTCGCCCGTATCGTCGCCACCGGCAATGATTACGAAATCTTCAACGGCACCTGCGGCGCTGAATCAGGTTGGGTGCCTGTCTCGGCGACTGCGCCAAGTATCCTTGTCTCCGAACTGGAGGTTGAGAAGAAGTTTAAGGAGCAGGAAAAGCCACCGTTGCTCCCACCTCCGTACAAGCCTACTAAGACCAGCGATGCCGGACAGGAGGGCAACTAATCATGCGCATGAATATCTTTGCTCCAATCCTGATGGCCGTCCTGCTTTGCCTGACTGCCGCATCATCACTTCTCGCCGATGTCCGCAGCGACTTGTTCTTCAAAGTCCTGGAGGACGAAATCCAGCGTAATACGTCGCAGTTAGTGATGGAGAAACTCGAACGTCCTTACTTCATCGGCTACACCGTCGACGACATCCAGCAACTGGAAGTTTCCGCCAGCCTCGGACAGCTCCTCCAGTCGCGGATGGAGCGCAGCCGTTATCTCACCACCGACTTGCGTGTTGGCGACTACAAACTTGACAACTCGAATTTCATCTCTGGATTCTCAAGTTTCGGTACCGACTTCACGTCGCTTCCTATCGAAGATGACTACGACGCCATCCGCAATACGATTTATCTTGCCACCGACAAAGTCTATAAGTCGGCGCTCGAAAACCTCTCCAAAAAGCGCGCCTACTTGCAGTCGCGCGTTATCAACGATCGCCCAGACGATCGTATCAAGTTTCCGGCGAACAAATTCCTCGACAAGCCGGAAGTGTTCGATGTCGAAGCCGAGTTCTTCGAAGAATTGGCGAAGCCGATGACCGAGGTCTTCCGTGCCTATCCCGCAATCATTTCTTCAGAGTTGAACATCACCGCCTCTGTGGTCAATCAGTACCTTGCCAATAGTGAAGGCACGCGCACCTTGCGTGGCGACCGCATCTACGGTTTTAGCCTGTCAATGTCGGGTCGCTCGACAGACGGTGAAGATGTCATCAATTCTGATCGTATCACCGTCAATGACTTCAAGCGCATTCCCGATCGCGCGCAGTTGATCGCTTGGGCAAAAGCCAATGCCGAGAAAATGAACAGCATGATCAACGCCGATACGCTTGAAGACTACATCGGTCCCATCATGTTCTCAGGTGAAGCCGCTGGTGAATTTCTGCGTCAGCTGTTCTCCAAGAATGTCTCGAATCAGCCCGGACCGGTTTATGAAAATGATCAGATGAGTTCAATGATGGGTGCAGGCTCCGACTTTGGAAACAAGCTTAACCGCCGCGTCTTGCCGACTACGATGAATGTCTACAATGACCCGACGCTGGAAAAGATCGGCGACATGCCTTTGATCGGTTCCTACGAAGTTGACGATGCCGGCAATCCACCGCAGCGTGCCACACTGGTCGAAAACGGCAAGCTGGTCAACCTCCTGATTGGTATTACACCAACCAAGAAGGTCAAAGAAGCTAACGGCAGCGCCCGCGGTGCCGTCAGCAAAGATGTCACGGCGAAACCCTCGAATCTGATCTTCGAGTCGACCGACAAAATCACCACCGACAAACTCAAGAAGAACCTGATCGCCATGTGTAAGGACATCGATCTTCCATATGGAATCTTAGTCACCAAGTTGCAGGATATGGGCACCCCGACGGGAGGCTTCCAATTCTTCGGTCAGGAACTCGGTGGCACTCCTGATGCCGGCTTGACTCAACCTTATGAAATCTTCCGCGTCTATGCCGACGGTCGCGAAGAGCCTCTCCGTGGTTTGCAATTCACTGATGTCAATGTGCGAATCCTTCGCGATATCGTGCAAACCGACAACAGCCGCTATGTCTACAATTACCTGATTGGCAATGACTATGAAATGCCGGCAACGATAGTGACACCGTCTCTCTTAATTGAGGAGATGGAGTTGAAGAAGATCGACACCAAGGTCAAGAAGCCGCCGGTCTTACCGTCGCCTTTGGCCGAGAACTAAACAATCGCGTCGTAGCACTTAACTACGACTCTTTGTCACAAAAAAAGTCTCCCTGTCCACGACAGGGAGACTTCTTCATTTCGAGTGCTACATTCTCGCGAGTATCACTGCTACCAAATGTTCACTCGTATCGAAACCGGACGCACTCCCTGAGCATCCGGCTTACATCCGAATGCTTCAATAAACTCCGGAAGATTCGAAACTGTCCCATTGATGCGGAATATGTCCGGCGAATGCGGGTCCGTGGCAAGATACATCTTCTGCGCTTCGTCGCGGATCTTGCCTCGCCAGCATTGGGCGAAGTTGATAAAGAACCGCTGCTCCGGCGTGAAGCCGTCAATCACTGGCGGACGGGGCTTGCCCTCAAGCGACTTTAGATACGCATAGTAAGCGATCTTCGTTCCGCCGAGGTCCGCGATATTCTCGCCCGAGGTCAAGTCTCCATTGACGCGGAAGGTATCAACAACGACGTACTCGCTATACTGAGTTCGGATCGCCGCGGCGCGCTTCTCAAAATTCGCGGCGTCCTCGGCAGTCCACCATTCCTTGAGATTGCCGTCAGCATCATACTTGCGTCCTTCGTCATCGAATCCATGTGTCAATTCATGGCCGATTACCATTCCGATACCGCCGTAGTTGAGCGCGTCATCGGCGTTGATGTCGAAAAACGGCGGCTGAAGTATTCCTGCCGGAAACACGATTTCGTTAAGGCTGGAGGCGTAATATGCGTTCACTGTCGCCGCCGTCATGTACCATTCGTCGCGATCCACCGGTTTGCCCAGCTTGTCGAGGTTGCGCTGAAACTCAAATTCTGAAGTGCGCAGAACATTCTGAACATATGAATCAGTCTTGATTTCGAGTTTCGAATAATCACGCCACTTATCCGGATATCCGATCTTGTACTTGATCGCATCCAGCTTTTCAAATGCCTTCTTGCGCGTGGGTTCAGAGATCCAGTCAATCGCCGCAAGACGATCACGGAGTGCCGCCTTCAAATTGACCACCAGTTGTTCGGCGTGTTTCTTCGATTCCGGGCTGAAGTGCTTTTCGACATACAGCTTGCCCAGCATCTCGCCAAGACAGGCATCAGTAGTCGCCATCACGCGCTTCCAACGCGGACGCAGTTCTTTGCGGCCGCTCAGGATTACTCCGTCAAAACTGAAGTCTTCGTTGACAAAGGCTGAACTTAGATACGGCGCCGTCTCCTTAACCAAATGCCAGCGCAGATACGCGCGCCAATCCGCCAAAGGAGTCGAGCTCATCATTGCGGCAACTTCCTTGGTGAACAACGGCTGATTGTCATTTATATCGCCCGGGTTCTTGATATTCATTTGTGCGAAATAGCGATTCCAATCAAATCCGCCTGCGTCGGTCTTGAGCTTGTCAATATTGGTCATGTTGTAGGTCGAATCCGGATCGCGGCGCTGAACCTGCGTCATCGATGCTTTCGCCAATCGTGTCTCCAGCGCCATAACCTTTTGCGCGCTTGCCGCAGCTTCCGTATCCGACTCGCCAATCAGTTTCAGCATGTTGGTTATATGCTGCACATATTGAGCACGCAGTTCTTTGCTCTCGCCATCTTCATTGAGATAGTAATCGCGATCAGGCAATCCGATACCGTCCTGTGAAAACTGGATGATATTGCGCGTGCTGTTTTTGGCGTCTTGATATACTTCAAGTGCGAAGGGCACATATATCGTCTTCTTCTGCAACCGGACAAACGCATCGACAAGATCGGTCGCGTTCGCAATCGCAGCAATGCGAGCCAGTTCTTCCTTTAGCGGAGTGAAACCAAGAGCATCAATCGCTGCTGTATCCATCGCCGTTTTGAAAAAGTCGCCGACCTTTTGCGCGGGGCTCCCGTATGCTCCACCCGAGGCCGCCGCTGCATCCAGCACCGACTTCTGGTCATTGAGGTTTCTTTCGTACAGCTCGCCCCATGCACCCCAGGTCGCACGGTCGGCGGGAATTTCCGTCGATTTGTACCAGGTGCCGTTGGAGAACATATAGAGGTCAGCACACGGATCAACCGAGCGGTCGATATGCGCTGTGTTTACGCCCGTCTGCGCCGATAGCGATGTTACCATCACCAAGCCGCTAACAATCGCGACCGCAGTTTTCGGCAGTACGCGGGGAAGTCGAGAAAACCATTGCATGAAGTTATCCTCTGGTAGAATAAATAATTGTCAATTTGACCATCGCAGTCATATACGAAAACATCGGCGGTTTGGTCAATGCAATCTTTACTCCCGTAACAATTTAATCGACCATTCGGAACACTGAAGTTTAAGTAAGCTCTTTCATAAAAAAAGTGAAACCTCGCGGCAACCCTTCCGTAATTCCACATAGTGGGTTGAGGAGATTAGATCAAAATGCCGCACTCGTAGTGTTGCCTATTCGGCTGCATTCCTGACAGGGGGTGCCATCGGAAACCGCTTTGATTGGCGGTTTCTCAAACACTTTGTCCAAGGATGCATCGTATGAGCACAAGCTATCGTGTCGGAATCCCACTCCTGTTTGTCGCTTTCACAACACTCTACCTTTTCTCGACATCATCGCTCTACTCGCAGTCGCAGTCCCTCAATGTGCGGCCAAATCTTTCTATCCAGCGCTCCACCGGTTCGATTCACATCGACGGCAAACTCGGGGATCACGGCTGGAGCTCCGCAACGAAAGTTGCCGATTTTATCGAGCGCAATCCGGGCGATAATCTCCCCGCCGATGTGCATACCGAGGTCTACATCGCCTATGACGAGAACGCGCTATATGTCGCCTATGTCTGTCACGACGACCCCTCCGCCATTCGCGCAACCATGAGCCAGCGCGATCAGTGGTTCGGCGACGATGCCGTTGTTCTGCTCATCGACACTTACGGGACGGCAACAGTCGCGTATGAACTTTTCGTCAATCCGTACGGAATCCAAAAAGACATGCTCTGGACGAGCGTCGCCGATGCCGACGCCAGCTACGATCTGCTTTGGGAATCAGCCGCTCAACGCACGTCTGACGGCTACACCGTCGAAATCTCAGTTCCGTTTTCGAGCCTGCGTTTTCCCGACCGTCCCGAGCAAGCTTGGAAAGTAGACTTCTGGCGCAATCGTCCGCGTGAAACTATGAAACAATATTCGTGGACTGCCAACGACCGCAACGAGCAGTGCTGGCCCTGTCAGTGGGGAACTGTCACCGGAATTCGCGATGTCAAACCCGGAAAGGGAATCGAAATCCTCCCGTCGTTTGTCGCTTCGCAATCGGGAAGTCTCTCTCGTCCCGACGGTGCATCTTCTCGATTCGAAAACACCAACCCCGAAGGCGAACTTGCGCTCGGCGGCAAGTATGCGTTGACTTCAGACATCACCGTGGAAGCCACTTACAATCCTGACTTCAGCCAGATCGAAGCCGATGCCGCACAGATCGATGTCAACTCCACGATCGCCCTAATGTACCCGGAACGTCGTCCGTTCTTCCAAGAGGGAAGTGATATCTTCCGGACATTGTTCAATTCCTTCTATACGCGAACAATCAACGACCCGATCTTCGCCGCCAAGATGACCGGGCGCACCGGCAAAACGACTATCGGTGTGCTGACGGCATACGAAGAAAATACTCCTTACCTGATTCCTCTCCCGGAACGGAGCTTGCTCTTCAATTCGGGCAAAAGCACCGCCAACGTCGTGCGCGTTTCCCACGCACTCGGCAATGACTCGCGCCTCGGAATGATCCTCACTGATCGCCGGTGGGACAAAGGCGGTTCGGGAACCGTTGCCGCTATCGATGGCGACTTCCGGCTTTCCAAATCATATAGCATTGACGGCCAGTATATCGGTACCCACACCCGCGAATTGTTCGACCCCGAAGCCAACCAATACATGGAAGGAATGCGCTTTGACGACGGCAAGTACAGCACCGCACTCGATGAAGAGAAATTCTATGGCACCGGCTTGATCTCGCGCTTCCGCCGTCAGGCTCGCAGTTGGAGTTTCACGCTGGACTACGACCACGTCAGCCCGTCGTATCGCACCGAGACTGGCTACGACCCGCTCAATGACTATCGCAATCTGTCACTCTACTCGCAGTACACATTCTATACCAAGTCGGGCTTGATCGAACGTATCATCCCCAAGACATACAATCTCAAACGCTGGTTCTGGAACGGCAGTCCCAAGGCTTCGATTCTAAACGTCGGTACCGACCTGCAACTCCGTACAGCCCAGACATATCTCTCGTTTTACTATAGTAAGAACACCGAGCACTATCTCGGCACGCGCTACGCTGATCTCTGGGAAACCGGCTTCAATGTCAACGCCCGGCCAACCGCCGGTTTCGGATTCGGTCTCTACGGTTCGCGCTCTCGCGGTATTGCACGATTCGCTCTTACCGAGACAAGCGAGTCCAATATCGGATTCTCAGTAAGCCTGAAACCTTTTGACCGCCTCATCGTTGAATCCGATTTGAGTTATTCCGGCGCTGATGACTGGGATTCCGAAACTGAACTCTTCAGCGGATATATCAGCCGCTCGCGATTCTTGTATCAGGCGACACGCGCGCTGTCTCTTCGCGTCATCGTCCAATACAACGACTTCGCCAAAGCTTGGGATGTCGATCCGCTTGTCACCTACAAGGTCAGCCCCTTTTCGGTGCTCTACGTCGGCTCCTCTAGCAACTACAGCTATGTCGACTTCTATCAGGATGAGCCCTCCAAGTGGCGGCTGACATCACGTCAATTCTTCATGAAATTGCAGTATCTCTTCCAGACATAAAGAACCTAACCCTCGGTAGCTCTACCGTAACAAAGAAGCGCGATGGTCCCCAAATGCCATCGCGCTTTCCCGTTCAGGCTCAATTTACTTGCACTTAACCAATAGTATAACAACGCATTACGAGATTTTCAGAAAATCCGCTTGATTTTCGTAACAATTCTACGATATCTTCGTAATATCAAAATGATATCACAGGAGGTTAACGTGATCAAACAATATGATGGCACAATCAAAGAAATCGAGAAGGCAGTCGTCTCCGGTTGGGGCGTCTTGTTCTTCCTCATCATTGTGCTCTTAGGTAGTGTCGCCGGGCTGATTATCCTTCCGCCGTTCCTGAAAGTAACGGCAGCGATTGTACTCATGCTCGACATCTTTTTCATGGGCGGGCTCTTCATGGTCAATCCTAATGAAGGTCGAGTTATGCAGATCTTCGGCAAGTATGTCGGCACGGCAAAGACTGCCGGACTAAGATGGGCGAATCCGCTCTATTCCAAAGTCAAAATTTCCCTGCGTGTTCGTAACTTCGAGACCAGCCGCCTCAAGGTCAACGACATCGACGGCAACCCGATCGAGATCGGTGCGATCGTGGTCTGGCGCGTTGTCGATACCGCCGAAGCCAGTTTCCAGGTCGACAAGTACGAGGAGTTCGTCAAAATTCAAAGCGAGTCGGCGGTTCGTAATCTGGCGACGCAACATCCATACGATTCTCACAGCGAACAGCGGGTGTCTCTGCGCGGCCACACACAGACTATCTCCCAGCAGTTATGCGAAGAGATTCAGGCGCGACTCGACCAAGCCGGCGTCGAAGTGCAAGAAGCCCGCATCAGCCACCTCGCCTATGCGCCCGAAATCGCCGAAGCCATGCTTCGCCGCCAGCAAGCCGGCGCCGTGGTCGCGGCACGGACGCTCATTGTCGAAGGCGCAGTCGGAATGGTCGAAATGGCGCTCGAACAATTGTCGCGCAAGAAAATCATCGAGCTCGACAACGAACGCAAGGCGTCGATGGTCTCGAATCTGCTGGTGGTTCTCTGTGGTGAGAGTTCCAGCCAGCCGGTCATCAACACCGGAACGCTGTATCAATAGACGTGGCTGAGAAGAAGTCATTCCTGCTCCGGATCGATCCGGAGACATTGGCCCAGCTTCAGCGCTGGGCCGATGACGAATTGCGCAGCCTCAATGGCCAGATCGAGTTTGTCCTGCGTAAGGCGCTTCGTGATGCGAAGCGCCTTCCCGCCAAATCCGACTCCGAACCCCCACCCGACACATCGTCCGACACAACTTCCGACTCATAGCCCCCAAACACCACAACCCTATTCGCACTGTTACTCAGTGAGTGTTACCCATGCCCCCGCCCCCGGTCAGCAATGTTTCTCCCTCTCCCTGTGGCCGACTAGGTCCCGCCTTGCGGGAGAGAGGGTCGGTCGAAGATCCCGCGCTTCGCGGGAGGTGAGGGCGTCATGTACTTCCAAACTGATCTGACTTGTAACCCATGCACTCGGTCAATACCCTTAGTTGATTCCCCTCTCGAGAGGGGTGCCTTGAGTGTGCGATTCGCCACGGCGGAGAGCACGCTCAAGGCGGGGTGTGTTCTCTGCCACTACGTATAACAAACACATTCCCGCCGCAATTCCCCCTTAGCAAAGGGGGCTAGGGGGTTGTATTCGCCTCCTATAAGTTTAAGTCTTCTATCTGTACGAATCTTCGCTATCCAACTCGTGTTTCTCCCTCTCGCTTTGGGATAGCGCAGTACCACAAAGCGGTTGGAAGTCTCCTTCCAACCGCTCTGCATATTCACAAACTATGATCTTACGCGACTACTTCGACAGAAGCAGCTTCTCGTATTCGTCAACTAACTCCGAGAACGTCTTGATCGTCTGAGCAAACGGCTCGGTCGTCGTCATATCGACACCGGCCTTCTTCAGGATATTCACCGGGTAGTCGGAAGCGCCCGTCTTGATGAAATCCATATACGCCGCAACTGCCGTCTTGTCGCCGGCGAGTATCTTGCGCGACAACATCTGCGAGGCCGCATAACTGGTCGCATACTGATAGACGTAGTATTGGCGATAGAAGTGGCTGATGCGCATTCCGCCCAGATCGCGATTCTCCGGAATGAAAATGTCCGGTCCATAGTACTTCTGGTACACTTCGCGATAAATCTTCCGCAATCCGTCCGCAGAAAGCGCGCCGCCGTTTTCGACGATTTCGTGAATCTTGAGCTCGAATTCTGAGAACCAGATCTGCGTGTAGAACGTGCCGATGATCTGATCAATGTAGTAATTGAGCAGGAACAGCTTCTCGTTCTTGTCCTTGGTTTGCGACAGCATGTATTTGATCATGATCGCTTCGTTGCACGTCGATGCTACTTCCGCAGTAAACAGCGAATGTCCGGCATAAATGTACGGCTCATTCTTGTTTGAATAATAGCCGTGCATCAAGTGACCCATCTCGTGGGCAAGTGTGAACACATCCCCGAGCCTGCCGGAGAAATTCAGCAGCATCACCGGGTGGACAGTGTAGGTACCCCAGCAATAGGCGCCGCTGCCCTTGGCTTGTGTCTCATAAACATCGATCCAACGCGAGTCGAGCGCCATCTGGACGTTGGCAAGGTACTCTTTGCCCAACGGCTGAAGTCCCTTCATGACATACTCGCGCGCCTGTTCGTAGGTGAATTCCATCTTGGTATCGGGCGCAAGCGGCACCGAAAGATCAAATCCGAACAGCGTATCGACTCCCAGCACTTTCTTGCGCAGCGCCATGTACTTGTGCAGCGGCGCCAGATTCTCGCTGGCAGCCTTGATGAGGCTGTGGAATACATTTATTGGAATGCTGTCGCGCTCATGCCCGCGCTGAAGGCAATTGTCGTACCCGCGAACCTTCGCAGCAAACACGTCGGCATTTACCGATGAAGCCAGTGTCGCGGCGAGTCCGTTCTTGTACTTCATGTAAGTTTCGTTGTAGGCTTCGCTGGCGGCGCGGCGCGCTTCACGATTCGTCGATTCCAGAATCTGACCGTAGCGGCCTCTGGTGAGTTCGATCTCGTTGCCGTCGGCGTCTTTGACGTTAGGAAACTTGACGTCGGCATCATCAATCATCGTGAAAATCCGGCTCGGCGCGCCGGTTACCGGCGATGCGAGCGCAAGAACTTCCTCAACCTCTTGCGAACGAATGTGCGCTTTGCGGCGAAGAATATCATTCAGGTAGAACGTGTAAACACTCAGCCCCTTGTCCTGCGCCAGAAATGATTTGAGCTTCTCATCCGGTATCGTGAGAATCTCCGGCTCCATAAAAGCCGTCGCCTGGCCAAGATCGGAATACAGCATCCGCGCACGATCGGCAAGCTCCTGATACTTGCTGACGCGATTGTCCTGATCCAGACTCAAACTGGCGTAGACGTAGAGCCGATGGGCAATCATCCCCAACGTGTCATTCAACATCAGGCACTGGGCCAGCATCGTCGATGACTTACCCAGCTTGCCCTGATACTGCGCGGCCTCGCCAATGCGGCCCTTTAACGCTGCAAAAGCCGTTTCCCACGCGTCATCGGAAGCATAGAAATCGGCAAGATTCCATTTATACTTATCCTCGATCTGATCGCGCGTCGGGGCTTCCTTCGCCTGCGCATAAAGATTGATCGGCAGCATGGCGACTATCAGCAGAGCCAACATTGCCAATGTGATTGTTTTGAAACTCTTCATGGATGGTGTCTCCTATATGTTCTGTGGACCATTTCCTCAATGAATCGATTTAGATAGATAATAGAGACTACGTTTGGAAGCAAGGGAGAGTTTCGCCGGAAGTCATTGCGGCCGGGGTTCAATTGGTATAATTTTCGTAGAAATAGCTGTAACAATGAGGGCGAATGGACAACGATTCCGAACGAAAGCCAAGTCTCTGGCGCAGGATCACGGCAAGTAAGTATCTCAGACGAGAGTCGCCGCCGAATTCTGTCCGCGAAATCATTTATTGGTGGGAGATTCGACGAGTGCCTTACAATCTGATCGTCGGCGCAAGCGGATTGATTTCGGGTGCGTTCTGTGCAGTTGCGGCGATACTGATGAGTTTAACCGCTCACGGCAGACCCTGAATCCCGAGATTCCGATGGGATATTCTTGCGCAAGTGGCCTGGTTATCCTCTTTGCAATTGCAGCGAATATCTGCTACACAGGTGGATGGATCGTTGAAGTGGTGCTTTTCCGGATAGGGAAGCAGGGTAACGCAGCATTCGGACCGGTCTCGATAGTCATTGGAACAGCCTTTCTTTCGCTCTCACGCTACTGCCCGCATTGGCTATGCTAATATACGCAATCTACCAAATCTTCGCCCCAGCCGGTTAAAACGCTCCTGCTACTTTAACAGAAGCATTTTTCTTGATTCAGTCCAATCCGCGGCGCGAACCTTGTAGAAATAGACTCCGCTCGGCTGATTGGCTGCATTCCATTCGATGTCGGTATGCCCTTGATTACGTCCCGAATAGCTCGTCACCAACTGACCGGCAACGTTGAATATCTCCAGCGTCCAGTCTGATACTACCGGCAAATCGAGCCCGATCTTGGTGACCGGATTGAATGGATTCGGCGAGTTTTGCAACAGCTTGAATTCACTTGGCAAGACGCTCTTACTCAGTGCCGTCGTCAGCATGTTGCCGTTGTAGTCGGAAACTTCAGTACTCAGCAGTTCAACGTCTCCGCTGATCGAGAATATCTCGTTGCGTCCGGCAGATAACCGCTTGGACATATCTTCGAGCCCTGAGTAAACGAGCACTCTCACCACACCGTTTTCTTCAGCCGACAGAACACTCATATCACTGGCACTCTTGATAACATAGTCGCCGCTGACCCTGAATGTCGCCACCATAGCGCCGATCTCGACCGATGACTCTGTCGTGATCAAACCGTCGCTCATCGACACAACTGCGCTATTCGCAAATGGCGCCAATTTTGAATAGGGGAGAGCATCTCCGACCACCACACGAAGCAGATACACCAAATCGCCGACTGTCAGCGTCGTGCCATCCTGATTTGCATCCGAAGCAGCAATCTGCGCCTCGCGGGTTTGCGGATTGGGATTTAGGGCACTCAGACCCTTCAGGAAATAATTCGTGTAGAGCACAGCATCAGCAATCTCGTAGCCGATACCGTTCAAATTAAGATCCCCCGGTGCATCAATCGAGTCGGCACACACGATATCAATTCCGCCATTCCAGAATATCACGTGCCGCACCGGCGCATACTTCGCCGAAACATTACAGTCGACGCAGGCGCCGCCGTAGCTGATCGCGAAATGGCACGAACTGTCGGTAATTTCGAATCTCGGGTCGTTCAGCGGATCAGTATTCTCGAATGCGAACACCTTGCTCGAAATCCAAAGCGTATCGCCGCCCACATTCGAAATGCCGTTGTCGCCGCAATCCATCCAGGCAAACTGAATCGGTATATACTGGCATTCATACAGCCGATCATTCGTCACATAGAACTTGAGTCTCACCAGTTCGCCGCCAGGGGCAACATTGAAACAATCGGGATGATTGGCGCCGTTGTTTGCGTCAGCAATGGCTACGACTCGAAGTAAACCGCTGGGACAAACTCCACCGCAGTTGCCTTGTGCTCCATAGCGGAAAGTAAAATACTCCCATCCGCAACCGGCAGGTCCCAAATCTTCACCGAGTTGAGCTGTATTGAAAATTAGAGCGCTTGCATCGTAGCCAACAAGAAAATCAAAACCACCAATTGAATATGACGAATGTTGCATTGTAATCGAAACATACTCGTAGTTGCCCTGCAGCGTGCTATGAGTCTTTTCGATCTGCACTACAAATGGCTGGTCGCCGATTATATACTCGACGTCAAAGTCGCAAGTATCCAGCCCGCACTCATTCTCTGCAATTACTCTGAAGGGCTTGAACGAACCGGCTTCAGAAGCCGAAAGCAAGAACGAGAAATTACCATCCGCATCAATCGAAGGTGTGTTTATTACTGCATCGAGCGCTTGTACCGTCCACGTTACCGGCTCGACGTCATCAGGAGTTACATCGAAATTCCAAACAATCGGCGTGACGGAATCGCCCTTGAGAACTATCGGACAGTTCGTCAACTGCAGTGGATCGCAAGGCGGCCGCTGGACAAGATCAAAATAGACGGACGGCGCATCGGGAACCATATCGGATGAATTGGACTGCCCTTGAAAAGTCGGAACTTGAGAATAGGGCGTGCCCGAGCCGTCCTGACTGACCATTAGCCAGGTACCAGCGGGCGGGTAGAAGATGTTGTTTACACAAAACGCAGACTCCGTAGGTGTGAGACCTGCAGGAATCCTAATCTTCATCGAGTAACAGAGTGTAGGCGTCATATGAACCGGTAGATCAGTTGCCGTACCTGCGCTGGCATCTGCACCGCCGAACAAAACACTGTCCGGTAATCGGTTGGTGACAACAAGCAAATGACCGATGCCTGCAAATTTGTCGATCGCATCGCCATGCTCCATGATAAAAGAAGCATTCGGAGCGGGTGGCCGGGTTCCATAAGGACTCACCAGTTCAAATGAACCGGCTGAATTTGAAAACTCAAATCCGACGGTCATGCCTTCCACAGGAGAACTGTTGGTAATATAGACTTCGAGAATATTGTCTTCACCAATGTAAACGACATCACTGCCCCCATTGAAATGGACGCTGACATCGAATTGGGCGTAAGCATTCGCCTGCACAAGCAGAACCGCAAACAAGGCAAAGACAAAAGTGCGTAAAGTCGGGTTCATAAGGCCTCCCCAATTTGGAGATATTTTGAAGTGGCGAGACCGGAAGGATAGTAGCCAGTCTCACAGAAGTGGCGATACCACCACAAGCATAGGGGAATGCCTTGATTTTGTCAATGATTAACTGTTCACCGATTGAACAGATGATTTACGTGGACCGATAATCTAATACTTGAAAAAACCGGCAAACATGTTATCTTATCAGGAGTATAAGGATTAATGATGTACTTGAAGATGACTCGAAAAATTGCTTTGCTGGTCCTGTTCGCCCTGATGTTATCAATGGGTTCGGCGCTGGCTACCGAGTTAATCGGCGAATGCGACGATTGTTGCGAAGAATCCACTTGCAGCGATTGCCTCTTCTGCTGGTGCTGTTGTGCTGTGCCACCGGCCATCACCCCGGAAAATCCGACCCAGTCTGTGATCTTCGAGTGCGATATCATTGAATTTGCTGTCGAGCAGAATTTCGAGTCTCTAAGCCTGGAACTGCTTGACCCCCCTCCTCGATCCTAATTTATCCCCATCAAAACTGCCCAAATTTAGCTGGGTGAGTTTACTCATCCCCGCTATGCGCAGAATTGTCTGACACGCATTGGCGTGATTCAATTGCTGCCCAGTTACGACATCTAATTAGGCGAGGACCATTCATGTCCACGAAAACGATTTTTCTATACTTAATCATAGCCGCGCTCGGCATAGGTGTCGGTGTCTTGACCACCTTGACATTGATGCCGCATGCACCGGCGGCGACCCACTCTGCCGATGACGGCCACGGCCACGGTGCCGAAGCGGCGACCACCCCGGCCGAACACTCCGCTGACGACGGCCACGATCACGGCGCCACTGCATCGGCTATCCCAGCCGGACATTCCACCGACGATGGCCACGATCACAGCACGGAGATTACCGGCAACGACTGGTGCGCAGAACACCGTGTACCGGAATCACAGTGTACACTTTGTCATGAAGAGCTCATCGCCGGCTTCAAAGCTTCCGGCGATTGGTGTGCCGGTCACGGCATTCCCGAGTCCCATTGCCGACTCTGCAATCCGGGAATTCGATTCCCGCAAGAACAGACGATTGTCGCTAAGTCGGAACTCTATATGCCTCCCGATATCTTCTTCCCGCCAAACGCCAACCGTTGCGAAACCGACCGCGCGGTCATACAGTTCGCCTCGGCAGAAACGGTCATCCGTGCCGGTGTGACACTTGAGCCGGTGCTCAGTTCAGAATCCTCCGGCGAAGTCCTTGAGATTCCAGCCGAGATTGTCTTTGATGAAACTCGCACTCAAACCCTGACTGTCTCTATCCCAGCCACAGTGACTCGGTGGTTGCGTGAAGCCGGCACTTCGGTTACTTCGCAAAGCCCGATTTGTGAAGTCGATTCTCCCCAAATGGCCGCTCTCCAGTCGGACTATCTTGCAGTTCTGACCGAATCCAGAGTCGACCTGCTCCGGAAGTGCACGCGCGGACACTTTGTATCGCAACAATCTGATCAGTCGCGCTGAGTATGACGAAATCCAGGGCGAAACCGCCATGACCATCGCGCGTCTCAACGGTGTTGCCGGTCAGCTCCGCGCCGCTGGCATGAGCGAGGATCAACTCGAACAAATCGAATCCAAGGGCATCTCATCGCGTTGGCAACTGCGCGCTGGTATTGACGGTTCCTTGCTTGAGCGTCGCGCCACTCTCGGCGTTACACTTGAGGCCGGCTCCACAATTGCAACCGTCGGCGACGCAAACGCGCTTTGGATCCAGGGTCATATCCGCGAGCGCGATGCCGGTCGAATTCGATCGGGTCAAAAAATCGAGTTCGCCTCAGATGGCCGCTCTCTCGACCGTGTCGGCGGGGAAGTCTTCTGGATCGCCCAGTACATTGACCCGCAAACGCGAACGGTAATGGTCCGCGCTCGTCTCAACGACACCAACAATCTTGCCCGAGCCAATCGCTTTGGACGCATGCTCGTCCAGAGTAACGCAGGTTCCGGCGCACTGCTCGTCCCCAAGGACGCTGTGCAGTGGGAAGGCTGTTGCAATGTCGTCTTCGTCGCGGCAGGGGAGAACAAGTTCCAGCCCCACAAAGTCTCAGTAGAACGCGGCGACCGGTCACACTACAAAGTCAGCTCCGGAGTCCAGGCCGGAGAAATGGTTGTTGTCGGCGGCAGTTACTTGCTGAAGACCGAATTGATGAAGGGCAGTATGGGCACCGGCTGTTGCGGCCTCGAGCCGGAACTGTGATCGTTTGATGCTGGAAAGACTTATTGAATTCACAATCCGGCGGCGCTGGTTTGTTCTCTGTGCCGCCGCCTTGATGGTGATTGTCGGCACCATTGCGCTTATTGATCTTCCATTCGACGCATTCCCCGACACCACTCCGGTGATGGTGCAAGTCAACGTCTCGGCCCCCGGCTGGACGCCTGACGAAATCGAACGACAGGTTACCTTTCCGGTCGAGCGCGAATTGTCCGGACTCTCAGGCTTAACCGAGGTCCGTTCCGTCTCCAAGTTCGGCCTCTCGCAGGTCAACCTGATCTTCGAAGACGAAATTGACATCTATCTCGCCCGTCAACAAGTCTCCGAGCGTCTTCTCTCCGTTATTCTGCCGGATGGAATCGAACCGCCTCGCCTCGGTCCCGTTTCGACCGGTCTCGGTGAAATATTTCACTATGTCGTGATCTCTAAGAACGACGATCCCACGCAAGCCCGCACTGTGCAGGATTGGATCATCAAACCGCAGATGCAATCGGTGCCTGGTGTCGCCGAAATCAACGGCTGGGGAGGTTTTGAAAAGCAATTTCACATCCTCATCGACCCGAACCGTCTGGTACAACACGACCTGACCCTCTCAGCTGTCATTCAGGGTCTACAAGATGGCCTCCGCAATGTCGCCGGTGGACAAATGGTGCGCGCCGGTGAACAGACACTCGTTCAAGGCGTCGGCAACATTGCCAACCGCCAACAGATCGAGCAACTCGTCGTCGAGACACGCGATGATGTCCCGATTCAAGTGCAAGATATCGCCGATGTCGTCATCGGTCACGAAATCCGTCGCGGCGCCGCCAGCTTCCAGGGTGAAGGCGAAGTCGTATTGGGGCTCGGCTTCATGATTACCGGAGGCAACTCGCACCAGATCGCGGAAGATATGAACGCTCGTCTCGAAGAAATCAAATCGTCACTCCCCGCAGGTATCGAAGTTCGCTCCACGTATGTCCGCACCAAATTGGTTGACAATGTTCTTCGCACAGTCGAGCACAATCTGCTGATGGGCGCGGCATTGGTAGTCGCTATCCTGTTCCTCTTCTTGGGAAACATCCGCGCCGGATTGATTGTCGCCTCGGCAATTCCGCTCTCGATGATGTTCGCATTCGATCTAATGTCGCGCGTCGGAATCATCGGCAGCCTGATGAGTCTTGGCGCCATCGACTTTGGCTTAGCTGTCGACAACGCTGTCATTCAGGTCGAAAACGCCGTCCAGCGTCTTAGCCACGACAACGCCGGCAAAAGCCGCTTTGATGTCATTCGCGATGCGATCATGGAAGTCCGCAAACCCACGCTCTTCGGCGAATTGATTATCATCCTCGTCTATCTTCCGGTGTTGACTCTCCAAGGCGTCGAAGGCAAGATGTTTCGCCCGATGGCGCTCACCGTTGTGTTTGTTCTCATCGGTTCGCTGATCTTATCTTTCACAGTAATCCCGGCACTGATCGCGCTCTTCATGACCAAACCGATCAAAGAACGCGAACCGATTCTTATCCTCTGGGCAAAGCGCCTCTATCGCCCGATTATCAACTTCGCTCTCGAAAATCGTGCCGCGATGTTGACCATCACCGCTCTCACCCTGGTCTTGGGATCGTTGATGTTTATACGCCTCGGCTCGGAATTCATTCCCCGGCTTGGCGAAGGCACAATTGCCGTCAACATCATTCGATTGGCTGGCATCGATATCAACGAATCGGTTAAGAACAACACCAACATCGAGAAGATCATTCTCCAGAAATTTCCGGCTGAAGTTGACCAAGTCTGGACGCGTATCGGCTCGGCTGAACTTGCAACCGATCCGATGGGTCTCGAACTGAGCGACTTGTTTATCACACTCAAACCTCGAAGCGAATGGACCCGCGCCGGCACTCAGCAGGAACTGGTTCAGCAAATCGATACTGAGTTGTCCGACATTCCCGGCATGAAACGCGTCTTCACCCAGCCGATTGAAATGCGCGTCAACGAAATGATTGCCGGAATCCGCGGCGATGTCGGCATCAAAATCTTCGGTGATGACCTTGAACTTCTTGAAACCAAAGCCGAAGAAATCGCCGTTCTGCTCGAGTCAATTCCCGGCAGTGCTGACATCACGGTCGAGCAGTTGATCGGCCAGCCGCAATTGCGTCTCGAACTCAATCGCGAACAACTGTCGCGTCACGGACTTCCCGCCGCCGAGGCCCTCGGCTTTGTCGAAAGCATGGGCGGAATCCGCGTCGGCGAAGTCTTCGAGGGCCAACAACGATTTGACTTGATGGTCCGCATGGACTCAAGTTATGCCGCTGTTCCCGAAGACATCGAACGAATTCCGATCAAGTCAGGCAGTGCTATCCTAACCCTTGACGAACTCCTGATTCCCAAAATCGACCGCGGCTATTCGACAATCACCCGCGAATGGGGCAAGCGTCGCGCCGTCGTCCAATGCAATGTTCGTGGTCGCGATGTCGGCACCTTCGTCGATGATGTCCGCGACCAGATCAGCGAGAAAATCAAATTCGATCCCGGTTACTTCGTTCGCTTCGGCGGCCAATTCGAAAACATGGAACGGGCACGCACCCGACTCGCAATCGTGGTGCCGATTGCGCTTCTGTTAATATTCGCATTGCTCTATTGGACCTATTCCTCTGTGCGTGATGCCATTCTCATTTTCACCGGTGTTCCGCTCGCCGCAGTCGGTGGTGTCCTGGCGCTCTGGGTGCGCGATATGCCGTTCTCCATCTCAGCCGGCGTCGGCTTCATCGCACTATCCGGCGTCGCAGTACTGAATGGTCTGGTTCTTGTATCCACCATCAAACGTCAACGCTCCGAGGGCGCTGACTTGTTAACTGCCGTTCGCACCAGCAGCGAGTCGCGACTGCGTCCCGTACTAATGACCGCTCTCGTAGCAGCATTCGGTTTCATTCCGATGGCACTTTCATCCGGTGTCGGCGCCGAGGTCCAACGCCCTCTGGCGACTGTGGTCATCGGCGGCATCCTGACATCAACCGCGCTTGGTCATCCTGCCGGTACCATTCAATCTTTGGAGCGAATCCGGGGTTGACCTCGCCTGCATCATCCTTGGGCCAGCCCATCTTCCGCCGCTGCTGACTTCGAAATCTGATACCGGCGCTGGAAGCAAACGCGACCCTCTGCGAGCCCCGAGTTAAGGGCGAATCCCGCGTTTGCGGGGCAATCCAGATTAATCGGAAGCGTGCCTTCCGCCCTGTCCATTTCAACGCTCCCAACGCGTTGCTTCCCGCCCAGCATTCAGCCAGCCCACTTTCTCCTTGCTCTTCTGACGATTTTACCGATATTATCCACGTAGCAATCTCCTCACATTTCCGGAGGGCGGCAATGACGAGTTCTCTTACTTACCTCTCGCGCACGTTTCTATTAACAGCAATTCTTGTTCTCGCATTCGTGACATCCGTGGCCGTAGCCGACTGCAATCCGCCAATCTTCACATCGGCGCCCGCGTTGTCGATTAACAAGAACCACTGCTCTGCCTATACATTCGATTTCAATGCCACCGAGGGCGGCAACGATCATCCCGCCGACCCGGTGACTTTCTCTACTACCGTTGGCACGATCAATCCCACGACTGGCCAACTCTCTGTGCCGACGATAATGACTTGCGGTTCGACCTCGGTTACTGTCACCGCGACCAATTCCTGCGACTCGACCGCCGATCATACTTTCGAAATCACGTGGACCAATTCCAAACCAAACTTGACCATGAATCTCCCGTCCTCTGGCCTCGTTTGTCCAGCCGGCAAGCAGGCAAGCTACGACTTCAATTCCGTCGATGCCGACCCCTGCGACGCTGCATACTGGACTATCACTGCTTCTGACGCCGTGGTCAATCCACCAACAATCGCCGGCACCGGCTTCTTCAAATGGCTCACCGACCCTTCCGAGGCAGGACTCACCAAGTCGTTTTATGCAACAATTACCGACCAATGCGGTGGGGCAGACACCGCGGCATTTTCTGTGCAGGTTCTCGATCATGTTCCCCAAGTCTTGGCTATTGAGAAGACGCATAGCGGTCAGCTTGGATCTGTTGAAGAGGTCAGCATCATCCGCAGGATCGGCTCCGCGCAAATCGGCAGCTTCGATTTTCTCATTGCATTCAACTCGCTACCATTGAATTTCATTTCCGCACAACCCGGTGATGCGCTCAATGCCTGCGGCTGGGAGTACTTCACTTATAAATACACCCCCACAAGTAACTCCTGTGGCTGGAACTGCGTTGAATCGCTCGTGCGTATCACTGCCATTGCCGACGTCAATGACATCGCCGGATCGCCTTCCTGCAGTCAGTTTGGCGAAAATGCCGAGCTTGTTAAATTGCGATTCTATATCGCAATCGACCCGAGTTTTGAGTGCTACTACCTCCCGGTACGATTTGCCTGGCTCGATTGCGGCGATAACTCGACGACGAACATCGCTGGGGATACTTCTTGGATTTCCAGCCGCGTGTTTGATTTCGAAAACGCCGACCCGTTGAACGACCCTAATTACGAAATGACCGACTCCGTTTGCAGTCCCGAAATCTCCTACGGCGGCGCATGTGCTGATTGCGATGACGCGCTACCTGGAGTTCGCGACATCTATTTTCAACATGGCGGCGTTGATTTGAGCTGTACCGAGCTTGATTTCGCCGGGGATGTCAACCTCAACGGAATTCCATACGAAATCGCCGATGCGTCACTATTAGCTGATTACTTCACCGGCGGTCTTGGTGTCTTCACAAAAAACACCGCAGCACAAGTCGCACAATCTGACGCCAATAATGACAGCTTCGTACTTACAACCGGCGATCTAGCCTATCTACTCCGTGTCATTGTGGGCGATGCCCTGCCATTCCCGAAACTTCATCCCTTCGCGGTCACTGCCCAAGTTGACGCACTCGGCGGCATTGTCACTATCGACAGCCCCGACCCAATCGCAGCAGTCCACATGACTTTTAGTTTGCCGGAAAAAATGTTCATCGACAACTACACTCAGCTTCAACTGAACTACGCCGTTCGCGACGGCAAATTGCACGTCCTGCTTTGGCCGGGAATCGAGCTCTTTGATGCCAGCATACCAGTCGGAGTCAACGAGATTATCAAGGTGCACGGCGCTACCCTCGACTCTATCGAAATTTCCGACTACCACGGCAATATGATGTCTTCAATGCTATCACGTCGAGCCCTGCCGACAGAATTCGCGCTCGCTCAGAATTTCCCCAACCCGTTTAATCCTGTAACTCGGATCAATATCAACTTGCCGGAGCTATCCGCTTGGTCTCTCGACATTTTCAACGTCACCGGCCAAGTCATCGAATCCTTCTCCGGCACCGGCATCGGGATCGTCGGCGTTGATTGGGACGCCCGCAGCTATCCCAGCGGCGTCTATTTCTACAAAGTCCAAGTCGGGTCGTGGACTGCTTCCAAGAAGATGCTCTTGCTGAAGTAGCAGCCGCGTAGGGCATAGCTCCGTCCCGACTATCATAGATTCTTATTGCCATTTTAGGGCCATTGGATTACCTTGCTATCACTCAAGGTATTTTCAAGGAGAAACCATGTCCAATCAAGTGCACCTCTCTCATACGAGTGCGAGGCCATTGAAGGACTTCACTGTGGTCCTTTTCTCGATTATTCTGATTTCATTGTTATCCTCATACTCATTGGTTCTCGGTAGTGACCTGCTCGGCAATGCGGAGGGAACCGCCAGCCAATCTCTCGATGCGCCGACACTTGTCAATTGTCCGCCTTCTCTTCTGTTTGGCTTCGTCTGCAATGACATAGAGTGGGATCTTGATGCGATCCCGACTCCCGGGTGCGAAACTCTAACTTGGTCGGCGGTTGCTGTCGATGTGCAGCCTGCCGGTGCATTCTCAATTGATGAGAACGGTGTGTTTACAGTAGCTTTCGATATTGTCGACGGTGGGAATCTTTTTCGATTCTTAATCATTGTCACCGACAACTGCGGAGCCGCCGATAGTTGCATCATAATGACGGAGCTTCTTTCCGGCGTACCCTCCTTGCTCAAAATCGCAAGCGTCAACGGCCAATATGGCGACCGCGTTGAAGTCCCAATAACCTATCATGGCGCTGAACTAATGCAGCGATTCGACTTCGCCATAAACTTCAATCCCGACATCCTGAACTTCTTGTCGGTCGACCTTGGAAGCAGCCTCGGATCGTCCGGCTGCCAGTGGGAGTACTTCAACTACAGCTATTCACTGGATGGTCCCCCTGTTGAATCAGGACCCACCGCAGTACTCAGAATCTCTGCAATTGCGGATATCAACAATGGGGAAATCTACCCTGCCTGTAACTACGTTTCCTCCGGCGATGCGCTTGTTACCATGAACTTCAGTATTGCACACAATCACTGGTACGATTGTCAATTCTTGCCAATCCGCTTTGTCTGGAACAACTGCCTCGACAATTCCATCAAAACACTTTATCCAGATATTCACAATACTTCCTGCCGCGTGTACGACTATGGAAACACCGATCCCATTGTCGATCCCAACTATGAGTTGACTAATATCGATTGCGACAATGAATGGCGCTTCGGCGGGTCGTGTGGTCAATGCGAAGGCGTGCCTGATCTATGGAATCGCAACTTCGTGAACTTCTGGAATGGCGGTATTGATCTCCTTTGTGCGGATTCATTTTGCGTCCGCGGCGATATGAACGTGAACCGAATTGCTTATGAAGTCGGCGATTTTGTCGTCTATTCAAACTACTTTCTCTATGGTCTGCCCGCATTGACTATCTTTCCGCCATTGCAAATCTGCGGAAGCGACATCAACGACGACGGCTATACATTAACTGTTGCAGATATCGTCCACATGATGCGAATCATGTCCGGGGAAATCATGCCTCTTGTACCGAAGTCGGCTCAGAGTGCTGTGGCTCTTCTCACTGTCGAGAACGGCACAATTGTCCTGAATTCCAACGCCGACATCGGCGGCATCCTCCTCGAACTGCAGAGCCCCGCATCGGAGCAGATCGTAATCAACAATCTGGCCGAGTTTGAAATGATGCAAGCGGCCAAGACCGACAACATCACCCGCGTGCTCCTTTTGCCGCGCTTAGGCAGCCGCGATGCGCAGCTCAATAGCGGCACGGTCGCCTTGCTGAATACTGCTCCCGGTACGAAAATCCTCAGCGCCGAGATTGCCGACTACTACGGAAATCCCATCGCCGTTGAGCTATCAAAATCGTCGCTTCCGACTGAATTCTCCCTTGATCAGAATACACCCAATCCGTTCAATCCCACGACCCGAATCAACATCAACTTGCCGACTCTATCGGATTGGATCTTGAGTATCATCAACGTTTCCGGCCAAGTCGTCGAAACCTTCACCGGCACCGGTATCGGTATCGTCGGCGTTGATTGGAACGCTCGCAGCTATCCCAGCGGCGTCTACTTCTATCGTGCCACGGTAGGGAACTACACCGAAACCAGAAAGATGGTATTGCTGAAATAGTTCAGACATAGGAGTCTGTTATGTTCACGATTCAAAAAACACTCGTGACGACCTTCATCCTGCTTGCGATCTTTACGACCTCACTATCCGCAGGCTATGAGGTCCGCATCCACGTCAACTATCCCCACGATGTCGTCTATGCCGGCTATCTAAACGATGTTGAGATCTGGATTGAAAATTCTACCCCGCTCTATATGATCAGACTTCCGCTTCTGTATTCATCCAATATCGGCGCGGTTGCCTGGCATTCGCCTTACGGCACAGTGCCGGCTTCGTCGCCCTATATTTCGATTGATGACGAAGAGTCCATCGGTATTTGGGAACTTCCCCCGGGATGGCAAGTCGATGCATCACAAATGCCTGCTGTCTCAAGTATTTGGGGAGCGGCAATGTCCGCCGAATACGCTTTACCGGACCACCAACAATTGACGCGCGTCCTTTCGCTGAAGTTGGATGCCACAAGCCTTGCTGTCGGCGACGGACCGTTCTGCGTCGACGATATCTTCATTCCCCCAGTCAGTAGACTCGAGTTCTGGACTGGCACCGAAACGTTTCGCCCCTCTTTCCACGAGTGCCCCAATTGCGATCCTTTATTGCCGGCAGTCTGCTTTGATGTCGTCGCACCGAACTGGGTCAAAGGCGATGCCAACGGCGATGGCAGATCCAATATCTCTGATTGCGTGTTCCTGATCCAGTACATCTTCCACTCAGGCGAAGCACCAAGTCCATTCCAAATGGGTGATGTTGACTGTAACGGCGATATAACCATGTCCGACCTCGTCAATATGGTGAGCTATATTTTCTCCGGCGGCACTGAACCCTGTTAAGCGCAAATCCACCCCAAACGCAAAGACGGCAGTTCCTCTCGGAACTGCCGTCTTCTTTATTAAAATGGAGCAGAGCGGGATCGAACCGCTGACCTGTACGTTGCGAACGTACCGCTCTCCCAACTGAGCTACTGCCCCAATACATTCCACTTCAACCCAGCTTAAGGCTGGCTTACTTCAGCCCCCTAAAATATACACTCAGACCGTTTCGTCAAGCCGATTATTTCTGCCTGCCCATCACCAATGAAAAAGGGCACGTTTCCACATGCCCTTCGTCAATCAGTTGTATAAGAAGACTACTTCTTCTTGCCGGCGCCCTTAAGCTTCGCCAGCGTCTCACCCTTCAACTGCGAACGGAACTGCACCTGCAGCTTCGACCAGAACGGGTACATGCTGCAATGATCTGCCTTGTCGCAGTCGCAGCCGCGATCGCCGCGGACACAAAGATTCAGGCCCAACGGACCGTCCATCGCTTCGATAACATCCAGCACGCTTACCTGCGTCGGCGTCTTAGCCAATTGATATCCGCCATGCACGCCCTGATATGACTTCAGAATCTGAGCGCGGGTTAGCTCCTTTAGGATTTTCGCCAGAAAGTCGCGAGGAATACTCTCGGTTTCAGCGATGACATTGATCGAGTTGCGTTTTTCATTAGGCTGACGCGCAATATGCAACACCGCTCTGAGCGCGTAGTCGGCTTTCCGTGAAATCTTCATTGCTCTTTTGTCTCCTCTTCGCATACCGCTGTTCACGCGGTTGCGTACTTATGTTACGTCCAAGCTTAGTTTACTTTTTCAATACTCGACCGCCGAGTCAACAAAACCAAAAGCGGTCTATAATTACTTCTACATACGAATAGAAATATAGTTTGTGCCAAAAGTAAATGGATTTTTTAGTAAATTTACCCCAATTGGCAAATATATTGGCACTCGTCTATGATTTATACCGTTCCTCTCCCGAAATAGCACCCCATAAGAACCTGTTGCATCTTTTCTCCCTGCGTATTAATTGCAGGGCAATTAATGAGGAGACAACAATTTGCGTATCGCCTTGGGACAAGTCAATCCAATCGTCGGTGCTTTCGCCGATAATCTCGATAAAATCACCGCCGGTGTCGAATCCGCCATTGCAAAGGGCTGCGACCTGGTCATGTTCCCTGAATTGACGCTTTGCGGCTATCCCCCTGAAGATCTCTTACTTAACCGTAGCTTCATCGAAGCCAACAAGACCTATCTTAAGAAGTTAATCTCCCGCGTCGGCAATATTGCCGTTATTTGCGGATTCGCTGGTTCGCAGGGCAATAGCGTCTACAATTCCGCGGCTGTGATCCAAAACCGCAAATTGTTGCTAACCTACAACAAAGTCGCCCTTCCCAACTACGGGGTATTCGATGAAAAACGCTATTTCCAGCCCGGCAGCGAAATGCCGTTGCTGCGTCTGCGCAATACCCTCATCGGAATCAACATCTGCGAAGATATCTGGCTTTGCCCCGGCATTACCGAACAGCAGGCTTCGTTCGGCGCTCGCGTTATCCTGAACATCTCAGCGTCGCCCTACCATATGCACAAGGCCGAAGAGCGTATCGAGATGCTCCGCGATCGCGCCATTCGCAATAACAGCCACGTCTTCTATGTCAATATGGTCGGTGGTCAGGATGAACTCATCTTCGACGGAGCTTCGCTCGGTATTGATCCCAAAGGCAAGGTCATTGCCCGCGCCGAGCAATTCGCTGAACAGCTGTTAATTGCAGATATCCCCGAAGCCCGCACCGCCAATAATCTTGCCTTCGAGTTGATCAAGCGCGCTGGTACCAACCCTGATCGCCAATTCCCGATCAAGTACGCCGAAATTTCCGATTCTAACCGCCGGAAACTGTCCCGTAAAGTCACAGCCCGGATTGCGCGGTTGCTACCGCTCGAAGAAGAAGTCTATCAGGGACTCGTGTTGGCCACCAGAGACTACGTGCTCAAGAACGGCTTCAAGCATACCGTGATCGGCATGTCGGGCGGAATCGATTCGGCTCTCACCGCCGCCGTCGCCGTTGAAGCCCTCGGCAAAGCCAACGTCCATTTGATTTTCATGCCGTCGCGCTTTACCTCTGAGTTATCCCATCGTGCAGCTATGAAACAAGCCCAACTCCTCGGCGTCAAAATGAGCGACTTGCCGATTGTTGACCTTTTCGAAGACTACGCCGAACTCATGAACCCCGTCTTCGGCGATTGCACTACCGGACTCCCCGGAGAGAATCTTCAAGCGCGCATCCGTGGCAATCTGCTAATGGCCTACTCCAACAAGTTCGGCGCCATTGTGCTCAATACCAGTAACAAATCCGAGGCCGCAGTCGGCTACACAACGCTCTACGGCGATATGGTTGGTGGATTCGCTGTCCTCAAAGACATCCCCAAGACCCTCGTCTACAAGATATCGAAACATCTCAATCGCTCTCGAAAGAGGGAAGTCGTCGCCCGCGAGATCATCAAACGTCCGCCGACTGCAGAACTCAAAGACAATCAGCTCGACACCGACTCGCTTCCACCGTACGAAGTGCTCGACGAAATCCTTCGCCTGTACGTCGAACTCGACACCGACGAACACGATATCGTCGCTTCAGGCTTTGACCCGGCAACCGTTCGCCGCGTCCTTCGCATGGTCGCCGCCTCCGAGTACAAGCGTCGCCAGTCGCCGCCCGGTGCGCGAATTACGCCTCGTTCATTCGGCAAGGATCGTCGCTGGCCGATTACCAACAAGTTCTAAGTTGACAAAATCAACGACTATTCTCTATAATCATCCCGGCGTCTGAGTCTTGATGTAACTCGGTCTATATATACCAACTTGCACGATCAACAACTTTCATAACCCATGGAGGAATACCAATGTTAAAGGAATTCAAAGAATTTGCCATGCGTGGCAATGTCGTCGACATGGCCGTCGGTATCGTAATCGGAGCCGCATTCGGCAAAATCGTCTCGTCACTTGTCGGTGATGTCATTATGCCGCCCATCGGCGTACTGCTCGGTGGCGTGGATTTCACCAATCTTGCGTTTACAGTGAAAGATGCCGTTGGTGACGCCCCTGCAGTAGTCATTTCTTACGGCAAGTTTATCCAAACGGTACTCGACTTCATCATTGTTGCCTTTGCGATATTCATTGTTGTCAAAGGGATGAACAGCCTCAAGAAGAAGAAAGAGGAAGCCCCTGCCGCACCGCCGGCTCCGACCAAGGAAGTCGTACTCCTGACCGAAATTCGCGACGCCCTGCAGAAACGCTAATCAGCATCATCTCTCATTCAGGATGCACAAAAAAATCGGAGACGGCTTAACAGCTCGTCTCCGATTCTTCTAACTTGTTTTTCGAACTACTCAATCAGTCTCTATCGACTCACTTTGCTCTTCTTGGCAAAATGCGCCAATGCCAGATCGTAGTTTCGGATGTGATGCGTAAACCATTCGGATAGCAGACCCTTGAGAGCCTCTGGGGTAATCCTCTCTCCTTGCACTTGTCGCTCGAAAAGATCAACTACTCTCTTGCTAAACTCCTGATGCTCCCGCAAGTGTTCGGGATAACCCGGATAGAGTAGTTCTTCCATTAACTGCTCTTCTGCTGCGAAATGCTTGCTCGCGTACTTAATTAACTTCGCTGCTAATCGCTGGCACTCTTCTTGGTCGATACCATTAGCAATCAACTCGTAGAGCCGGTTTGTCTGCTCTATGAGATACATGTGTTGATGATCTATTTGGTCATCGCCTGTCCTCAAATCTTCGTTCCAAGTAATCAGCATCCGGTAGGTTCTTTCTTCAATTCTCTCAAGATGTTAATCAGAGATGTTTGTCTACATTATATTAATCGGCATCGGAATCATCAGTTGTTAACGCTCAGGAAGTATTCTTGAAGATTTCTTTGATTAGCAGCTACTAACTTTCTCATGTGGAAGAGCTATCAATTTCCCCCTTCCCGCAGTAGGGAAGGGGGAAAACGCGCTAACAGCATGCGAGTTACTTCTTTTTCTCGATCTCTTTCTTCAGCTTCGCCATTTCCTCACGAAGCTCCTTCATCTCTTTGTCCTTCGCCTGAAGCTGCGAATACAGCTCCTTGATCGCCGCCAAGGCTATACCCGACGGATCAATCGTCGAAATCGACTTGTCGTCAGCGCCGACGCCAAACGTCTTCTTGAAATCTTGCGCCGTCGGCCCGATATGTTGGGCATCATCGTCGCCCTTGTAGTTCCACTTGGTGATCTCAAGATCAGATATCTTCTCAAGAATCTCTTCGCCGTTAACCTGCTCAAAGTTCTCTTTGGAGTTTTTATCTGACGCATTCACCCAGTTGGCGCCGTCGCAATACGCACCGCCAACAACATCAATGTGATGCGATGGTGTCATTCCGATTCCAATCATTTGCTCAAAGTATCCCGTGCCTTCTGTCGACATTGAAGCCCGCAGATTCCCAAATTGGTCGCGAAGCTGAACGCCCGTTGACGACGATGCCGAAATGCGTGTTATGCCGTCATCTTCCACGTGAATATATGAGTCAATTAGGTTGCCAAATTGTACCGAAGTCGGCTTGTCGCCAGGACCGGTGCTGGCATGGGCAAGTGTCATTGATGATGAAAACGCATCCGTAGAAATGAGAGCCGTATTGACCGCCGGCCGGCCCATGCGGAAACTTGAAGTTTGCGGAAGTCCCGATAAACTCGACGGCGATGAGGTCGTTATCTCGGCGAAACCGTCACTGTTGACGTCGCCAAGTTGGAGTCTGCACTCTGACTGCCCGGCGCTCATTTCAAGCTTCGTGTCGCCATCCGCAATCGCCTTGTTAAGGCGGGCTTCAGTTGAGCTCGCCGTCGAAGTTACAGCAAATGTCGGAACGCTATCCTGATCCATCCGAATACTCGGACCCGTAGCGTCAACTCGAAATGCCAGTCCGGTACCCCACGTAAGCAGAGCGGTCGGAGCGCGCATCGAAACCCCGGCGCCATCGGAATCGGTTGTCGTCTGTACGACATTGTCTTGCGTTGGTATGTCGCCGTTTTCAAAATAGGTTTTCAGGGTAGCGCGCGATTCCTTGGCATCCATTGCACTGCCGCCATCAGGGTCGTTGTCCTTGTCGGTATCGACTTCCACAGTTGCGCCCGTGCCGGAAGAATCTGACACAGCGCGAAACTGACTTTTGGTCGGCTTGTCGCCAGTTTGAAAATACGACTTGAGAACCGAGCGGGGAACTAATGCATAATTCTCTGTCCCCACATCTGGCACACCGTCATCATCGACATCAACGGAGACTGCCGAACTTGTCATTGAGTTGTCGACCTTTTGCCAAATACTGCGATCGGCATGACCATCAGCATCGAGATCTGCTACCACGCCGACACTCGAACTCCCCCCGCTTAACTTATGTGTCATCCCGAGGACATAATACTTTCCATTCGAACCGCGGGCGGCAAAAGATGAACTTGTATCATCGGTTACCATTTCGCTCTCATTATCAGGAATACCCGAACCATCCGTAAAGCTCGCACAGCCGATGACGACATTGCCATTCATTGTTGCGGCAATGTTCGCGTTGCTCCTGCTGTCGCCATTCTGACTTGTTTCCATCGTCAAACGGGCTTCAAGTTCGTCAATTCTGGTGCGCATATTATTGATGACATTGGCGCTGCTTTGGGAAAGGGTGTGCACGGCAGAATCCGGTGAACAATGCACAGTCGACCGACTCTCTCCAGCCGAGTTTTCGGCATTTATCGTCAGCCCGCCGCCTAACGGTTGAAGACCCAATCCCGATGACACCGAACTGCTGATTACCGCGCCGCCGGAACCGGTCGAATCCACCAACGTCATACTGCTGCCGGCATCCGCGACTACAACATCCAAAAGCCCGTCGCGATCCAGATCGCCAACCACCATTCGCATTCCCAGCGGATTTGAAGGTTGCTGGATACCGATACCAAATCTCTTTACGCCACTTTGGCTCAATGATAGCTGCGACTCCAAATCGGAAGCGTCCAACGTGACACTCAACTCATCTGGTACATTTGTCGCAGTCAATCCTCCCGTTTTCGTTTCCAAATCTCCTGACAGGCGGCTCGAAGTCAGTGCGTAGGGCGAAGCAACCAACTCTGTTCGCGGCACAATCGGACTGCCGTTAACCGCGATCTCCAGATACCGCACTAATGGACTTCCGGGCAGGGAAGACGGCGGTGACAACACATCCGCGGAAATCGGAACCACAGTGCCCAATGCCACCGTGAAAAGTCCTTCCGTTACCGTGACGTTTGGATGAGTTTCACTCCAAATCGCCGCGCCACCTGTCGCCACATCGTAAATTCCGAAAGTAAGACTCACGACCCCATTGATCGGAGCATCGCCCGCACCAAGCAGATATCCCTGGTGACTCAATTTGGGCGGAGTGGCCGCATTCGCACTCACAGCTAGCATCAGCGCCAGCGCATTCGCAAGCACGGCGAACAGGAAGTAGTTACGTTGCATCTTCATCTCCTCACAGTGGGGAAGGGTGTTGGTGGTACTTTTTGACTCATTGAAGAAAGGGCTCACTTTGCAGTGAACCCTTCCAAATTCTCTCAAACGCAGATCTTAATTCTTCTTCTGCTCAAGTTCTTTGCGAAGCTTCTTCATCTCTTTCTGAAGCTCTTCTATTTGCGCGTCTTTCTGTTTCATCTCGTCTGAGAACTGCTTGTACAGCTCCTTGATCGCTGCCAGCGCGATTCCGGAAGGATCAATCGTGGAAATCGACTTGTCGTCGGCACCGACGCCAAACGTCTTCTTGAAGTCCTGCGCTGTCGGCCCAATGTGTTGGGCATCATCGTCGCCCTTGTAGTTCCACTTGGTGATTTCCAAATCAGAAATCTTCTCGAGAATCTCTTCGCCGTTGACTTGTTCAAAGTTCTCTTTAGAATTCTTATCTGAAGCATTCACCCAGTTGGTGCCGTCGCAATACGCGCCGCCGACCACATCGATGTGGTGCCCCGATCCCGCGACGCCAACACTCAGCGTGTTCGACAGGTACTGATTACCATTGCGATCGATAGTGCACGTGGCGACATTTGATGAACTTCTCATCTCCAAGCCGCTTGATGAGCTGGCTCGATAAGAGGTTATGCCGTCGTCCATCAGGTTCAGTTGGGAATCAATCAAATCCGAGAACATTGCAGCTGAACTTGATCCAGCACCGCCCTCATCGTGCAGCAGGGTTAATGACATCGAAGTTGCGTCTGACACGAATAGTCCTTCGTTAACGGCTGGTCGTCCCAAGCGAAATGACGACGAAGGCAGGGCTCCCAGACCAGAATTTTCGTCTACTGAGATATCAACCAATTCGTTGCCGCCGGCTGACAAATGGACACTTCCGAATTGATTGCCTACCTGGCCTTGCATCATTCCAAATCCGTTTGCACTCTTCAAAAGCATCCGCGTTGGAATCCACTGCTGTACCTACGTCGAATACTTGAGAAAACTCATGCTCCAATGAAATGCTTGGCCCCTCCGGTGCCACTCTCATGAATCCCTTCGACCTGCCCGTATCGCGATCCAGAACAAGCTTTGCGCCAGCACTGTCACAGGAAGTCTCAAAACTATTGCGGCTCGCGCCCGCTATATCGACCTTAAATCCTCTGACTTGGGCGAATTTATCGCTCGTAGTCACCTCTGCGGCGCACTCATCGTCACCGTCATCATCGATGTCGACGCTCATTCCCATGTCGCATCCGACTGCATTGTCTGCATCTTCAGCCTGCGCCGTAAATTTGATTGTTGCTTCGTCGTGTCCGTCTCCGTCGCCGTCAGCACTGACGTCGACATCGGCGCCGCCTTCGAAGGTCCTAGAGACCACCCTTGTATGAGCGTTGTTGGCTCCGGTCCCCTTGGTGTTGATTGCGTGCTTTGCGCCTGTCGCGTCACAACTCGAAGTCACGCTTCTGTCCATCAATCCATCATCGTCGGAGTCCATATCAAGAGCGTCCATAGCCGTAAGACTACTGCTTGAACCGGAGATCGTCCTGGCCAATTTGACGTTGACGGCATTTAGACCCTTCTTTTCCATCACCTGGCTCGCTCCGGAAGAATCACAACTCGAGATGACGCTGATCTCAGGATCGCCATCGCTATCGTCGTCGATGGTACAAGAAAGACGAGACACTAGTCCGCCGACAATCGGAATTGTAGAAATCGCGCTGCATGCCGCCGTCTTGTTAGCGTCCGCTCCCGTTCCCTTGGTCTTGATTGCGACTCTGTTGCCAGAATCATTCGAATGTAGCGCCACGCCATAATTCGGCACTCCATCACCATCGCTGTCGTCATCGAGGCAGCAGACATTCGAAAGTGACAACGATACAGTTCCGCCGCCTCCACCACTGCCGGTGCTTAAAGCGCGCAAACGATGCACCCCGCCTTCATCAATCGTAATGCTTCCGGAATCTTCATCAGAGGATATCGAGACTTCGCGTCTATTAACGGAACCTGCAAGTTCGGCACCCGCTTTGAACTTCGCCTTCTTCTTGCCGGATTCTTCCTTTGCTTGAACATCCACAGTCGCCGCGCTATCGGCATTGAACATATGCAACTCGCCCGGTGCGGTTACCAAATCTCCATCAACGCGGATTGTGGCCACCGAATAGGGCGTTGATACCAACTGAGTACGCGGCATGATCGGTGGCTGTCCCGAAAGTTGTACCTGCAGATAACGAAGTGATCCGCCACCACCGCCGCCGCCGCCGTGTCCTGCAAGAACATCTGCTGACAACGGTACAGTTCCTCCAAGTACGACTGAAAACAACCCGTCAGTGACAACAACCCCAACGTGATCTTCCATCCACAGTTGGGTCCCGCCGACCTCAGCGTCGTGAATTGAATAGATTATCGTAGACTCCATCCAAAGGATTGTCGGACGCGTCGAGAAGTCGTCCTTGATGCGTCAACAGTGGTGGAGCCGCGGCATTCAGTCCTGCGGAGGACGCGCAAACGAGAGCGAATAGGAAAATCCGTGAGAGGACTTTTGCGAAGCATACACTTCTCCTGAAATTGGTTGATTACGAGTTAGACTTGTATTTCTAAAGTTGATTCTACGTTGAGAGTAAGTATAGCTATTTACTCCATTATAGCAACTCAAAAATGAACATGACCGCTGTGCGCGGCACTAACAATCGCACGTTGACCTCGCGTCGTATCTGCCCGAAACAAGAAAAGCCCGTCATGCGACAGGCTTTTCTCGGGCCAAATTGGTATTGTTTCTATTTGTTCTTCTCTATTTTGCTCCGAAGTTTCTTTAACTCGAGCTGTAGTGCCTCCAGTTGCGCATCTCTTTCTTGTAGTCTGGCGCTTTGCTCTTTCTCGCGCTTTTGCATTTCGGAGAGCTGTGCATACAACTCCTTTAATTGCTGCCAGCGCGATGCCGGAAGGATCAATCGTCGATATCGACTTGTCGTCGGCGCCGACGCCGAATGTCTTCTTGAAGTCCTGCGCGGTCGGCCCAATGTGCTGGGCATCATCGTCGCCCTTGTAGTTCCACTTGGTGATTTCCAAATCAGAAATCTTCTCGAGAATCTCTTCGCCGTTGACTTGCTCAAAGTTCTCTTTCGAGTACTTGTCCGAAGCATTCACCCAGTTGGTGCCGTCGCAATACGCGCCGCCGACCACATCGATGTGATGCGTCGGGTCAACTCCGACTCCGACGCCGGAACCGAAGTAACCATTGCCGTCAGAACCCAGGTCCACCATTCTCAACGCAGAGCCATTGTTGATTACAATGTTCCCGTTGACATTACCGCCCTTACGGACTTTCATAGAGATGGATGCACTGTCCGTTGCCATCAACATGGTTGCAGTAGTGTCATCGGTTGATCCAATGACGCGGTTCTTTTCCGCTCCTGTGCCTTTGGTCTTGATTGCAACTGAACAAGTTGTCGGAGTAACAATCTGGTCAATCTCCTGTTCAGCTACGCCATCATCATCGCTGTCGTACCGCGAAGAAATAACTGCGCCACCCGGTATTACTCCTCCCAGAAGTGAGGCGCCTGAGCCAAGCACGACCTTTGCGTCGGAGATTCCATCACCGTCATCATCAGTGTCGAGCGAGAGCACCGACGATTCGTCGTCGCAGTCACCGCTTATTGTCTGTGTTCTCTGCGCGCTGGTGCCTTTAGTTTTGATCGCCAGGCTTGAGGTTGTCGGAGCGATGCGCTGTGAAATGGAACTCTCGGAAAGACCATCGCCGTCTTCATCCAGGGTGCTCACCGTTGAAATCTCTCCGACCTCGGTCGTTGAAGAGAGCTGAGCCGTACGATTGGCGTCTGCCCCCGTTCCCTTGGTCTTGATCGCCACTCCGCACGTTGTCGGTGTCACGCTCTGTGAGATGTCACCCTCCGGGACTCCATCATCGTCGCTGTCCGTGGACCAGCGACCCGTAGCGGCATAAGAAGCCGCAGCCGCGCCACCACCTCCGGACGCGAGAGCCGAAACGGAGCTTACTGCCTTTGCTTCGGAAACCCCGTCACCGTCGTCATCGATGTCCAGATAGTGCACTGCCAACGAATCGTCGCAATTGCTACCAGCCGTGCGATTCTTTTCCGCACCCGTTCCCTTAACCTTGATCGCGACACCGCTAGTCGTTGGAGTCACGATCTGTGAAATCTCGCTCTCCGGGTCGTTGTCACCATCGAGGTCGACAGTAGACATTGAGCTGACACCACTTCCAGGTGAAGCGCTTACCATAAGGTTAGCCGTTTTGTTCGCGTCGGCTCCAGTTCCCTTGGTCTTGATCGCCACATTTGAGGTCGTCGGTGTTACAAGCTGCGAAATTTCGCCCTCCGGGTCGTTGTCACCATCAAGGTCAACGCGGGACCTTATGCCGGCATTACCTCCAGGTGTGGCCGTCGCTGTGAGTGTAGCCGTTTTGTTTGCGTCAGCTCCCGTGCCCTTGGTCTTGATCGCCACCGAGGAGGTCGTCGGAGTGACCGTCATCGAAGCATCGTTGTCGTCGATTCCATCGTCGTCGCTATCACAGGACATACGGCTGGACGCGGTCATCGAACCCGACCCATTGGCAGACTTCACGCTGATAATTCCGCGACCCTCGGCAATCCCGTCGTCATCATCATCGAGTTCGAGCACTATGACTGCGGAGCTGTCATCACAAGTACTGCCGATCGAGCGGCCCTTGTCGGCGCCGGTTCCCTTGGTGTTGATGGCAACACTCGAAGTTGTTGGCGTGACTACTTGCGAAATGCGATTCTCGCCCATGTGAATTCCATGGATCATCTTGCGACTTCCGGAAAGATCGCCTTGATCATATACTGTGCTGTCCGGAGTAATTCTCATGGTAATCTGCGCGTCGGGTTGATCTATCGTAATGCTGCTCGCATCCAATAAGCTGTCCGTGGTTCGAATCCTGATTTCCCGACTGCTAAGTGCATCACTGACATTTATCTGGCCCGGCCCTGAATGAAAATCTCCGCTGACACGCTCTGTAGCCAGGGAAAACGGCGCCGACACCAACTGCGTGCGCGGCATGATCGGCGGCTGTCCGGAAAGCTGTACCTGCAAGTAACGGAGCGATCCGCCTCCACCACCGCCGCCGCCACCACTGCCGGCAACAATATCGGCGCTAAGCGGAACAACACTGCGCAGTTCCACCGAGAAGAGTCCGTCGGTAACAACGACTCCCACGTGGTCTTCCATCCACAGTTGCGTTCCGCCCACAGGTGCGTCATAAATCGAATACACAATCGTATAGACTCCGTTCAACGGCGTATCACTGGCATCCAGAAGTCGCCCCTGATGCGACAAAACCGCCGGCACAGCGAACGCAACCGCGGCCAGGGCCAGTACCAACAGCAAGGTGAACAACAATCGGCGGATTGGGGAATTAAGCATATGCTTCTCCTCTGACGTGAGAGTAATAGGTTTCACTTCAATTTTCACTTGAGGGATGTTCACTTATATCAAATGACACTTTCGACTCTTAATAAAACCGCCCGGTTTCAGCGCCAGAGCAGCGAGCCTGTCCATTGCAAACAGACTCGCTGCGATCTTGTGCTTTGGCTAATTGAAATACCCGTGCGCTCGCCTGCTTCGCTCTAATTCTTCTTCAATTCATCGCGAAGCTTGCTAAGTTCTTTTTTCAGTTCTTCAATCTGATTTGCATTCGCCTTGCGTAACTTGGCAATCTCCTCGTCTCTCTGCTTCAGCTGCGAGTACAACTCCTTGATTGCAGCCAGCGCAATGCCGGAAGGATCAATCGTCGAGATCGACTTGTCGTCAGCGCCAACGCCGAATGTCTTCTTGAAGTCCTGCGCCGTCGGTCCGATATGCTGGGCATCATCGTCACCCTTGTAGTTCCACTTGGTGATTTCCAGATCAGAGATCTTTTCGAGAATCTCTTCGCCGTTTACTTGCTCAAAGTTTTCTTTCGAATTCTTATCCGAAGCATTCACCCAGTTCGTGCCGTCACAATACGCGCCGCCGACAACATCGATGTGATGCGTGCCACCTGGGGTACCGACACTCAGGTTACTCGCAAGGAACAAATTGCCATCGCGATCCATGTCTGCCACGACGATGTTGGAAGTACTGCGTAAGACTGAGCCGTTGCCATTCATCACATGAAAAACAGATGAGCCATCGGAAAGCGAAATTGCCGGACCGGTGCCATCAACCTCGAAAGTCACTGAAGAAACAGTGCTTGTGCCGGGAGCAGTGCCGGTAAGTTGCCCTCTTGCTGAAGATCCGTCGCAGCTCAACTGGCTGCTGAATTCAGAAATGCCATCGCCATCATCATCAGTATCAAGCGAGAGCACCGACGATTGATCGTCGCAGTCACCGCTTATTGATTGAGTTCTCTGCGCGCTGGTACCTTTGGTTTTGATCGCCAGGCTCGACTTGGTCGGCGTCAGATGCTGTGAAATCTCGCTCTCCGGTACTGTGTCGCCGTCATCGTCAATGGAGTTGACGCTGCTTAGTTCGTCTGGTGTGACGCCATTTTGGATTGCCAAAACGCGATTTGGATCGGCGCCTGTGCCCTTGGTCTTGATCGCCACACCAGCGGTCGTCGGAGTTACTATCTGGTCAATCTCCGACTCCGGGACCGTGTCTCCATCAGAGTCAGAATCAAGTCTGATTCTGGAAGATTGCTTTCCAACGGTGAAATTCGTGCTGATGCGCGCTGGCGTAGAATCAATCGTTAACTTCAATGAGGCTCCTGCCGTATCGCAAACTTCTTCAGTCTTAGTGGTGTCGCCATTCGGATTGATTGTGCGCTTGCCGCTGGCTGAGCCGGTCTTTCCTTGTCTGGCGGAGTAGGTTACCGTTCTCAACTCGCTGCCTTCCGAGATAGTATTCTCGTGGACAATCGAATCTGCAGTGCAGCGAAGATCGCTTACGCCATCTTGGCCGCTCGAACCGAGATTGTGTACTTGTAGCTTCCTTCGAGCACCATTCGTAACGCTAACGACTTCGTCATCCTGCGAACGTGAACCATCCAGCGTAAATGCTGCTGTGCGTTTAGTTCTGCCGGTCGAACCTTGTTTAGCCGTGTATGATGACATAAGTGTGCCGCCACTCACTACCGTTTGGTCTGTCAAGATCGAGTCTGCTGTAATGCGGTCCAATGTTCCATTCTCTTGGGCGCTCGAGCCGATATTGCTGACGCGTAGATTGCGTTCTGTGCCGCCGTCATCGCAGTCTTCGGTTTCGGAAACGGTGCCTCCGCCCGGAACCACAAACAATGACTGTTTGGCTTTTCCTGACTTACCGGTCGTAGCCCTGTATAACATCACGTCGGCGCGACCATCGGAAATCTGTTCGAGAAAGACTATCGAATCCGGATCACAGTAAATGCTGGAAGAACTCACGTCCCCGCCAACTCCCATACTGCTCATTCTCATTTCAGCCGCATCGTTGCAATCTTCGACCATCGCAGACACAAAGCCGCCGCTGCTATGCATCATCCTTCTGGTAGCTCCCGTCTTTCCTGCCTTGGCACGGTAGCTCGAAACTAACGAGCCGCCTTCCGAAGCACTTAAATCAAACACGGTCGAATCCGGTCCACAGCGCATATCAAGTTGCCCGTCGGCATCAATATCACCCAAAGCGATGCTCGAGATATCACCAGTGACTGCCATGGCTACTCTTCCTGTAACCGGTGTCCCCGGCGGAAGACCATTTAATCTAATGACGTTGATGCTATCCGCGCCAACGCTGGAAGCGGCGGAAATATCGCCTCGCCAAGGATCATTGCAGCCTGGACAGCGTGTCTTGAACCCACTGGGAAACGTCTCGATATCACCTGACACACTATGCGAAGCCACCGCGTAGGGAGCTGCGACTAACTGCGTCCGCGGCATGATCGGAGGTTGACCGGAAATCTGTACCTGCAAATAGCGGAGCAAACCTCCTCCACCGCCACCGCCGTGTCCAGTTAGAATATCAGAAGTCAATGGCACGCTACTTCCCAATTGGACCGAAAACAATCCGTCAGTAACAACAACACCGACGTGATCTTCCATCCACAATTGGGTTCCGCCAACTTCAGCATCGTGAATAGAGTAAACGATTGTGAACACGCCATTCATCGGAGCGTCCGAAGCGTCAAGGAGCCTGCCTTGATGCGACAACACCAGCGGTACTGCCACAGCATGACTCGCGAAGGACGCGCAAACGAATGCGAATAGGAAAATCCGTGAGAGGACATTGCGAAGCATACACTTCTCCTGCGAATAGTGTTAGAGTCTGTGCAATTTCAGAGTTAGTTCAGATAAGTCTATGGCTCTCGCCACAACTAAATATACCGCTCCGGTATATTTTATCAATAATAATCCTAATCAAAGCCTAACATTTCTCTCCGTTTACTGATGCTCTGCGGAACCAAGACTACAACAGGGGGGAACAAAGGAGGTCCGAATGCCACAATTTCTATCGGAATTTCTGACCGGTTCGCTAAGACTCAAATCTTCAACTAGTTAGCTTTCTTTCACAAAGATATGCCTAATTTAGTCCGAAATAAATAGAGCAAATTATCGAAAAACAACTTGACAAACTAAAGCCCTTTATTTAATTACCGATCAAATAAGGGACGTTTGGTCTTGATTTACTTGTGAAGTAAATCACAATCGTCAGGAACTTTGGAGGGTATAGTTTTGAATCTGGACAGCTTTGCACCCGTAGGAATATTCCTGACATTAGGCGTTGTTTTCGTTTTGGTGACCCTCGCCATCGCAAAACTCATCCGTCCGCACCGCCCATCCGAAGCCAAACTCGCCAGCTACGAATGCGGCGAACAGCCAATCGGCACCGCCTGGATCCAGTACAACCCCAGATTCTATATATTTGCGCTCCTTTTTGTCATCTTTGATGTCGAAGTAATCTTCCTTTTTCCGTGGGCTGTTGCCTACAAGTCTCTGGGATTGTTCGCCCTCGTTGAGATGCTTATCTTCATCGGCATCCTCGTAATCGGCCTCGCTTGGGCCTGGAAGAAGGGAGTCCTCAAGTGGGCATAATTTCGAAGCTTCCGGTATACATGGAAAACATGCCCGGCGGCACCGTCGTCACGACCTCATTAGAGAAAGTTCTCAATGAGTCGCGTGCGTCTTCTCTCTGGTATTTGCTTTTTGGCACCGCATGTTGCGCAATCGAAATGATGTGCGCCGGTGCATCGCGATATGACTTTGACCGTTTTGGAATGTTCTTCCGCGCCTCGCCGCGTCAGGCCGACCTGATGTTCGTCGCCGGCACCATCACTCACAAAATGGCGCCCCGCGTCAAGTTGCTCTACGAACAAATGGCAGAGCCGCGTTACGTAATCGCCATGGGCGGTTGCGCTTGCTCCGGCGGTCCGTTCTACTACGATACCTATGCGGTACTCAAGGGCGTCGACCAGATCATTCCGGTAGATGTGTTTCTCCCCGGATGTCCGCCGCGACCTGAATCGCTGATGGAAGCCTGTATCAAGGTTCAGCAGAAAGTCAAGAAAGAAAAACTACAGGACTGGAGCAGCGACCGTCGTGGCTGATAACGATACCATTCTTGCTCTCTTGACCGCCAAGTTTCCCGGTAAGGTCAGCGCGCTGGAACTCGCTCCGGCACAAACAGCCGTCACCGTCGAGGCTGATGCTATCGTCGACCTCTTCGCTTACTTAGTCGAAAATCCGGATTTAAAGATGAATTATCTCTCTGCAATTTCCGGTGTCGACCTCACGGAATCTATTGGCATTGTCTATTTCGTCTCTTCACTTGAATACAGACACAAACTCACCATAAAGACCAAGGTCGACCGCATCGGCGGAAAGATCAACTCGATTCAACACATCATTCCTGCTGCCAACTGGTTCGAGCGGGAAATTTGGGAATTATATGGCGTCGACTTCGTGAATCATCCGGACCTCAGGCGTTTCCTCCTGCCGGATGATTGGGATCAAGGCAATCCGATGCTGCGTGATTGGGATGGTAGGGACTTTATAAGAATGCCGGAAGTGCAATGAACGAAGCGACGCCATCTCAATATAGCGAAGAGTTTGAGGTCAACATGGGACCACAGCACCCGTCAACGCACGGTGTGCTCCGGCTCATGCTTCGAATGAATGGCGAGAACATTGTTCGCGCCACGCCCTACATCGGCTATCTCCATCGCGGCATCGAAAAGATCTGCGAAAATCGCACCTACGCCCAGTGCATACCAATGCTCGATCGTTTCGAGTACGTTACTTCAATGGCTTCCGAGGAAGTTTTCTGTCTTGCTACCGAAAGACTCGCCGCCGTCGAAGTGCCGGAACGCGCCGAATACCTGCGCGTTATTATGCTCGAATTCAACCGTATCGCCTCGCACCTGATTTTCCTGGGGACGTTCTCGCTCGATCTCGGCGCTATCACGCCGTTTCTCTATTGTCTGCGCGAACGTGAACAAATTATCGATCTCTTTGAAATGACATCCGGACAGCGCCTCACCTATAACTACATCCGGGTCGGCGGTGTCGCGTATGATATTCCCGAGGACTTCTTGCCGTTGGCGCGCAAATTCGTCGACACCTTCCAACATCGCATCGACGACTACGAAGCCATCCTGACCCAGAATCCGATCTTCCTTGCACGCACGAAGAACGTCGGCATAATCTCCAAAGACATCGCCGTCAACTATGCCGCCTCTGGTCCGGTTCTGCGTGCGTCCGGCGTCAAGTGGGATCTTCGCCGCGATGACCCATATTCAATCTATGACCGTTTCAAGTTTGACATCCCCACCGGCACGGTCGGCGACACCTGGGATCGATACATGGTTCGCGTGCAGGAGATGCGTCAATCGAACGAGATCGTCCGTCAGGCGCTCGACAATCTTCCGCAGGGCGACTACAAAGCTAAAATGAAAGCTGTCTTCAAACCGCCTGTTGGCGAATGCTATGCCCGCATTGAAAATGCGCGCGGCGAAATGGGATGCCATATTATCTCCGACGGCAGCACCAAACCGTATCGTCTCAAACTGCGCGGCGGCTCATACTGTCACACTCAGCTTATTCCGGCGATTGCCTCCGGTATGATGATTGCCGATTTGGTTGCGACCTTCGCTTCACTTGATGTGATTCTCCCCGAGGTAGATAGATAGTCATGGAATTGACGCCGCTGTTTCAATGGATTGACACCCAACTAATCGCATTGGTTGAATGGCTCGGCTTGCCCATTTGGTTTGCTGAATTGCTCGAAATGGTGCTTGCCGCCGTCGCCGTTCTCTTGATGGCTTTCTTGATTGTGCTCTTCCTCGTCTGGTGGGAACGCAAACTCTCCGGCCACTTCCAACAGCGCCTCGGCCCTATGCGCACCGGCTGGCACGGCTGGCTGCAGACAGTTGCTGATGGACTCAAGCTTTTCCAAAAGGAAGACATCATTCCCACGAACGTCGACCGCAAGGTGTTCTTCTGGGCGCCGGTGATCTGCTTTGCATCATCGTATGCGGCATTCGCTGTGATTCCGTGGGGCGAGGGCATTATCCCAACCGATCTGAACATCGGCATATTATATGTGCTCTCGATTACGACCTTCGTCGTCATCTCACTACTGATGGCTGGATGGAGTTCGAACAATAAATACGCGCTTCTCGGCGGCATGCGTTCCGCCGCTCAAATCGTCTCCTATGAAGTCCCGCTCACGCTTTCCGTGCTCGGTGTTATCATGATGACCCAATCGCTATCGATGGTCGCCATCGTCGAAGCGCAAGAGGGCGTCTTCAGTTGGTTCATCTGGCGTCAGCCATTGGGCTTTGCCATCTATTTAGTGGCCGCCGTTGCCGAAACCAACCGCGCGCCATTTGACATTCCCGAAGCCGAACAGGAATTGGTAGCCGGTTTCAATATCGAATACTCCGGCATGAAGTTCGCCATGTTCTTCCTGGCCGAATTCTTGAATCTCTTCCTCGTCTCCGCCATTGCAACGACATTGTTCCTCGGCGGCTGGCAGGGACCGTTCTTGCCGTCCTGGCTCTGGTTCATCCTCAAGACGACGTTCGTGATATTCGTCATCATCTGGTTTAAGTGGACCTTTCCGCGCCTTGCGCGTCGACCAACTCATGGAATTCTGCTGGAAGGTCTTGTTGCCGCTGGCGTTTTTGAACCTCATTATCTCCGGATTCTTGTTCAGAGGATAGGGAAGAACGATGCCAACCGCATACAAACTGAATCCCATTTCGGGAATAAAGAACCTGCTCATCGGTTTGTGGGTCACGTTGCGGCATCTGTTCAGCAAATCTATCACGCTTCAATATCCGACTGAGCGCTGGGAAATGCCCGAACGTTCCCGCGGTGTTGTAGTTCTGCTTTCCGACAAGGAGTCGGGCGATCTCAATTGTACCGCCTGTATTCTCTGCGCCAAAGCCTGTCCTGTCGGCGCAATCCGCATCGATCGTCACCGCGGCGACGACAAGCGCTGGAAACTCGATTCATTCTCAATTGACAATACAATCTGTTGCTATTGCGGTCTCTGTCAGGAGGCCTGCAACTTCGATGCGATCAAACTTACGCCGAAGTACGAATTCTCTTCTTACGATAAAGCCAGTTTGATTTACGACGTCCATCGCTTGCAGGAACTTGGCCGTGATGTTGATTTCGTTCCGACCGCCAAGAAAGCCGCTCCGAAACCGGCAGCCACAACTCCGGCTCCAGCAGGCGACGCGGCAACCGCCGTTGCAACACCGGCACCGGCACCGGCCACAGAACCTGAAAAGCCTGTCGAACCCAAGGGAGAGGGCGAATAGCCATGGATCACGGAATCGCGCCATATCTATTCTACTTGTTTGCCTTTATGATTGTCGTGTCCGGCATTCTCGTCGTGACCTTGCGCGACATCTTTCATTGCGCATTGATGCTCGTCATCTGCATGTTCTCGGTCGCCGCCATCTATGTCTTGCTCGGAGCGGACTTCATCGCCGCCGTGCAGGTCTTGATCTATGTCGGCGCCGTGTCGGTACTGCTGATATTCGCCATCATGTTGACTGCGCGCGTTTCCGGTATCGGAATCAAACAGCAAAATGAACAAGTCCCGTTTGCCTTGTTGGCGACAATTGCCTTTATGGCGATCACAGTGTTTGGCCTCGGCAAGACCATCTGGAACGTCAAGTCTGCCGCGCCTCCGGAAGAAACCGTGATGTCGCTCGGCAAACTGTTGATGACCGTCTATGTCGTGCCGTTTGAAATTGTCTCGATTGTGCTGTTAGCAGCACTAATCGGCGCCATTGTCATTGCGAGGAGAGATTAGCGATATGGAAATCGGACTCGGACATTATCTGTCGCTGGCGGCGATTCTCTTTGGCGTCGGATTCTTCGGCGCTCTCACTCGTCGCAACGCCATTGGAATTCTGATGTCGATTGAACTGATGTTCAACGCCGTCAATATCAATCTCGTTGCGTTCAATCGTTTCATTACGCCGACCGATCTCACCGGACAGCTCTTTGCGATTTTCACGATCGTGATCGCTGCCGCCGAAGTCACTGTCGGTTTGGCGATTGTCATGCTGATCTATCGCAACTTCCGCGATATCTTTGTGGATAACATCAACCTGATGAAATGGTAAGTCATGCGCGAACTTAGTTGGATCATACCGCTTCTGCCTTTGACAGCATTTTGTCTGATCGTCTTCTTTACGCGCGAGAACCGCAAGCTTTCATCTGCCATTTCACTCGGTGCAATCGGCACGGCATTTCTTTATGCCGTGAGCCTGCTGATCCAACAACTCGGCGACAATACACCGTTCGAACTCAACTATATCTGGGCATCGTTCCCGACTCTCAAACTCGAAGTCGGCATCTACATCGATGCGTTGACCTCAATCATGCTGGTCGTGGTTACGACCGTTTCGATGCTCGTACAGATTTATTCGCTTGGCTACATGCACGGTGATCCGCGCTTCTCGCGATACTATTCGTATCTCTCGCTGTTCACCTTCTCGATGCTCGGCCTTGTGCTCGCCAACAATTTCTTCCTGATCTTTGTCTTCTGGGAGTTGGTCGGCTTGACCTCGTATCTGTTGATCGGATTCTGGTTTGAGAAGAAGACCGCCGCCGACGCCGGCAAGAAAGCATTTATCACTACCCGAATTGGTGACTTCGGTTTCCTGATCGGCGTGATTCTCCTCGCCGCGTATTGCGGTACGCTTAATTACCAGGAAGTCTTCTCACAGGTCGCAGGCGGTGTCATTCCGCCTGCCGTTCTGACTTTCGCCGGCATCGCAATCTTCTGCGGCGCCATCGGTAAGTCGGCACAGTTCCCGTTGCATGTCTGGCTCCCAGATGCGATGGAAGGTCCCACACCGGTCTCGGCGTTGATTCACGCCGCTACGATGGTTGCTGCCGGTGTGTACCTTGTCGCGCGCTCGATGAGCCTCTTTGAACATAGTCCCGACGCCGCACTGTTCGTAGCGGTTATCGGTATCATCACATCGCTGTTGGCGGCTTCGATTGCTCTCGTCCAGAATGACATCAAGCGCATTCTCGCCTATTCGACGGTCAGCCAGCTCGGTTACATGATCATGGCGCTCGGCCTCGGTTCGTTTACCGCCGGTACCTTGCACCTGATGACCCACGCCTTCTTCAAAGCCTGCTTGTTCCTCTGCGCCGGATCAGTGATTCACGCCGTGCACTCGCAGGACATTCAGAAGATGGGGGGACTCCGTCACAAAATGCCGATCACCTATTGGTCGATGCTGATTGCCACACTGTCGATTGCCGGTATCTTCCCGTTGTCGGGATTCTGGTCCAAGGACGAAATCGTGGCCTCGACTCTCGGTCATCCAATTTTCATGGCACTGACGCTGTTGGTCGCGTTCATGACATCATTCTATATGTTCCGCCTGATCTTCCTGACTTTCTACGGCGAGTCTCGCGATCATCATGCCTACGAACACGCACATGAGTCGCCGCGCACTATGACAACGCCGTTGATTGTTTTGGGTGTGTTGTCGGTCTGTGCCGGTTGGGTGGCAATTCCGTGGCTGTCGCATGGGTACTCGATGTTCGCCTATGTTCACGAACCGCACCACGCTGAAGCACACATCAGCATAATGCTGATCTCGACATTGGTGGCGTTCTCCGGTATCGGGCTTGCCTACCTGATGTACATCAAGAAATCGATTTCGCCGCAGGCTCTTGGAGCAAAATTCAAAGGTCTTTATACGCTGCTCTATAACAAGTGGTACTTCGATGAAATTTATGATACGATAATTATCAAGCCGACACTGGCGTTCACCAATTTGTTGTGGTCGTTTGATGGCGGTGTTATCGATTGGGTCGTAAACGCCTTTGGCAGATTCACGCTTTGGCTGTCGGTTATCAAGACTTGGTTCGACGTTCACATCGTCGATGGCACAGTCAACGGACTTGGCTACACCATTTGGGCCACCGGTGCGTTGTTGCGTCAGTTCCAAACCGGCAAAGTACAGTTGTATGGTTTCTTTATCATATTCGGCATCGTACTGATGCTCATAGTGACTCGAGTTGTATAGTCTGCTTCAGGCAGGAGTATAAATATGGACTTTCCGATTTTAAGTGTCATGATCTTCACCCCGCTTGTCGGCATGCTGCTTGTCATGCTGATAAACAAGGAGAAGACTCAACTCATCAAGTACACCTCCGTTGCGGTCAGCATCATTCCGCTGATCTTGTCGGTGATGTTGTGGTTCGCCTACGACTCATCGACATCGGTGATGCAATTCACCGAACGCTACGAGTGGATACCGTCGCTGTCGATTCAGTATTTCCTCGGCGTTGACGGATTGTCCGTACCGATGCTATTCCTCACTGCGCTGTTGTCGACGATTTCATTGATCGTTTCGTTCCACATCACGAATCGCGTGAAGGAATACTTCGCGTTCTTCCTGCTGCTTGAAGCTGGAATGATCGGAGTGTTTGCCGCGCTCGATTTCTTCCTGTTCTACATCTTCTGGGAAGTGATGCTGGTGCCGATGTATTTCCTGATCGGTATCTGGGGCGGACCGCGCAAGGAATACGCTGCGATCAAGTTCTTCCTGTACACGCTCTTTGGCTCGATCTTCATGCTGGTCGGAATTCTGATCCTCTATCTGAATTCCTCACCGCACACTCTCGATATGGTAGAACTGATCGCTCAAGGCAATCAGTTCGCGCACTCACTACAGATTCTCGTCTGGGTGTTCTTCTTCCTCGCATTTGCCATCAAGGTTCCGATCTTCCCGTTCCACACATGGTTGCCGGATGCTCACGTCGAGGCGCCAACCGCAGTCTCGATTATTCTTGCCGGCGTGCTCCTGAAAATGGGCACATACGGTTTCCTGCGGATTAGTTATCCGATGCTGCCACACGGGACGCAATATTTCGCCTATCCTTTCGCCATCCTCGGTGTCATTGGTATTATCTATGGCGCACTTGTGTCGATGGCGCAGAAGGATCTTAAGAAGCTTGTCGCATATTCGTCGGTCTCGCACATGGGTTACTGCGTGCTGGGCATGGCGGTCTTCTTCATAAATTCAGACGGACAGCCGCACACCACCGGACTTGCAGGGTGCATCTTCCAGATGTTCAGCCACGGCTTGATCACCGGCGCACTCTTCTTACTGGTCGGCGTGTTATACGATCGCGCTCACACCCGCGAAATCGCGGCCTTCGGCGGACTTGGTTCTAAACTGCCGCTGTACACCGCATTGATGACCGTCTTTGCGATGGCATCGCTGGGATTGCCCGGAATGTCGGGATTCGTAGCCGAGTTCATGGTATTCGTCGGCGCTTTTGCGTCGCCGACCTATCAGATAATGACAGGCATCGCCGTCATCGGCGTGGTGCTTACCGCGGCCTATATCCTTCGCATGGTACAGAAAATGTTCCTAGGCGAGTTCAACGTGAAGTGGGCTGGTCTTACCGAGATCAACGGACGCGAACTTCTCGCTGTCATTCCGTTGCTCGTGTTGACTATCGCTCTCGGTGTCTATCCCAAGCCGCTGGTCACGATGATCTCAGCGACGTTGGAAAACATTGTCGTTATGGTGTCGAGGTAGTCAATGGCTGATCTGCGGTTGATGCTGCCGGAGTTGATTCTCTTTGCGTGGGCGATGATGATGCTGATGTATGGCGTCATCCGCAAAAACGTTGGCGGCAACACCATGATCTATCTGGCGATGCTCGGCGTCGTCATTACCGGCTTCAGCATTCCCATGACCGGCTACGGCATCGCTTTCGGCGGGACATTCTTCGTCGACAAAGTCTCGGTCTTCTTTAAGATGATCTTCCTTGGAGCGGCGTTCTTTGCTGCCGCTTCATCATCGTCGCTGATGGAGAAACTCAAGAGCCGATCACGGCGAGTACTTCACGCTGATTTTGCTCTCGACCGTCGGAATGATGTTCCTCATCTCGACCAATGAACTGATTACACTATATGTCGCGCTCGAATTGACGACGATTCCGCTTTTCGTGTTGGCAGCGTACCGCAAGGACAGCCTCTCGTCCTCTGAGGCCGGCCTGAAGTACCTGATTCTCGGCGCCGTCTCGTCGGCAATACTGCTCTACGGTATCTCGATGATCTATGGCTTGACCGGCACGACCTTCATCAACTTGGCATTTGGTCGTCTGCTCGAACAGTCGCTCGGAATGTTGACTCTGACGCAGGAAGTCAACATGGCATTTATCATCGCGATGATCATGATGATCGCCGGATTCGGATTCAAACTTGCCTTGGTGCCGTTCCACATGTGGGCGCCTGATGTGTACGAAGGCGCACCAACTCCTGTGACCTCGTTCTTGTCGGTCGCTTCCAAGGGCGCCGGAGTTGCGGCATTTGCCCGAGTCTTCTACTCGGCGTTGCCGTCATTTGGCGAGTTCTACTGGGGTATCATGATTGCCACACTGGCTGCCGCGGCAATGATCATCGGAAATATCACCGCCGTGCTGCAATCCAATGTCAAACGTATGCTTGCCTATTCCTCGATTGCGCACGCTGGATACTTGCTGATCGGTTTCGTCTCGCTGCCCGCGAATATGGATGCCATTCCGCTTGGTCCGGCATCAATCATGTTCTATATGCTCGCTTACCTGTTTGCCAACATGGGCGCATTCGCCTGCGCGATTGCTTTCGAAAAAAATTATGGCTCCTATGAAATCAAGGATTATCAAGGACTCTCAAAGCATTCGCCTGCTTTGGCGCTAACCTTCACGATATTTTTGCTATCCCTTGCCGGAATTCCGCCGATGGTCGGATTCTTTGCCAAGTATTACATCTTCCTCGCCGGATGGCCGGGATATTCCTGGCTGGTCATTGTCGGTATTTTGACTTCCGTCATCTCGCTTTACTACTATGCCAACATCATCAAGCAGATGTACTTCAATCGCACCGAAACCACGCTTGCCAAAGCGACCTTCGACAGCCCGCTGTTGATTACGCTGGTCCTGACTGCCGTCGGTACGATCCTGTTCGGAATTTTCCCCGAATCCGTCATCAAGTTTGCCAACACCGCTTTTGAAGCGTTCCCGTTTTAGGGTTGACTTCGTCCTCTCTTTTGCGTAGAATCTTCTTCGCCGTATAGGCGATTTTCTTATGAGCCCCGAAGGTAGTATTAGCAACATATTCAAGAAATATATCATCGCTGGTGTATTGGTAATTGTCCCACTGATCATTACCTATGTCGTTTTGCGATTTCTGCTTAGTTCCGTTGATGGTATTCTCTCTCCGCTTCTGATTCGATATCTCGGCTACGACATTCCCGGTCTTGGAATCGCGATCGTCGTTTTGCTCATCATTCTCACCGGTGTTCTGACCCACGGCGTCCTTGGCCGCCAGGTAGTAGCATTGTGGGATGCGCTCTTGGGGCGCGTACCATTTGTGCGGACAGTCTATCTCGCCTCGAAACAGCTTCTGCAGTCGATTACCAACCCCAAAGAAAGCATGTTCCAGCGGGTGGTAATTATTCCGTATCCGCGCGAAGGAATGTATGTCTTTGCCTTTGCAAGCAATGAGGTTACACTTGACACTGTGCCGGGAAATGATAGTTTCGTTGCAGTGTTTGTTCCGTCGACGCCAACTCCGTTTACGGGATTTACCTATCTTGTGAAGAAAGAGGAAGTTTATCCGACCACTATTAGTGTGGAAGATGCGGTCAAGTTTATGGTCTCAGGCGGCATTGTTGCTCCGGACTCGCTTGTCAAGCATACCGGTGGAGAAGGGTTGATACATTGAAACTATCAAAACTCCTCTCCGATGAACTGGTAGTCGCTGACATGCCGGCTACGACCAAGAAGGAAGCTATTGCTTTCCTGATCGAGCGGATCAGCAAGCAGTTCCCACTGCTCGACTGCGATCAAATCTCGATTGCCGTCGATGAACGCGAACGCATCGAGAATACTTCCTACGGCCACGGCTTTGCGTTTCCTCATGCGCGTACCGATGAGGTCCAGCGCATGTATATCGCGGTCGGCGTCAGCAAACGCGGACTGAGCGACAAGACGCCCGACGGCGTCCCGCTGCGTGTCGTCTGCCTGATGCTGACACCATCCAATATTTCTCAACTCTATCTGCAAACCTTGTCGGCTTTCGCGCGATTGGCGCGCAATAGCGAGCATCTAAAGAGAATGCTGGAAGCTCAGACGCCGGCCGAGGTTATTGATGTTATTACTAACTCGGGAGTGAAAGTGGATCGAGATCTGCTGGTTCGCGACATTATGGTCGAAAAAGTTATCAGTGTCACCCGCGAAACAACCCTTAAGGAAGTCGCCAATCTTCTCTACAAGCATCGTGTCGGCGCCATGCCGGTGGTGGATAGTGCCGGAACAGTTGTCGGCCAGATTTCCAATCGCGATCTGATTCGCGCCGCATTGCCCGATTACAAGGCGCTTATCAATAATCTCTCGATGGCGCCTGATGTCATGCCGTTTGACGACTTGCTCAAGGCCGCCGAAAAGAAGAATGTCGGCGAAATCATGAATCCGGAACTCGCTACAACAACCGAGGATACACCGGTCGTCGAACTGGCAGCGTTGATGATTTTCAAGAATCTTCGCATGGTGCCGGTCGTGCGCGACAGCAAACTCGTCGGTGTTGTCGTTATTTCCGATATTGTTTCCAAGATCATTCGCGGCTAATTCGACCGATTAACCCCTTCATCTAAGCAATTACTTCCGATTCGGCTTGCGCTTTGTGGTCGGATTCGCGATAATTCCGAACCTTATGACAGAATTTTGGCTGTGGGCCGGTTTTATAGCTTTTGTGCTGGCGATGCTTGTCATCGATCTCGGCATTTTCAATCGCAAAGCGCACACCATCAAAATGAAAGAAGCACTGATCTGGTGCACAATCTGGATCTCGCTGGCGGCGCTGTTTTGTATCGGCACCTACATCTACAAGGGGCACCAGGCCGGACTGGAGTTCCTTACCGGATATCTGATTGAACTGTCGTTAAGTCTCGACAATCTTTTCGTTTTCCTGCTGATATTTTCCTATTTCCGCGTTGCGCCGACATTGCAGCATAAAGTGCTGTACTGGGGTATTCTCGGCGCGCTGTTGATGCGTGCCGGCATGATTGCCGGCGGTATCGCGTTGATCACCAAATTCCATTGGATCATCTACGTCTTCGGCGCATTCTTGGTGTTTACCGGCATCAAGATGCTCACCTCGGGCGACACCGAAATCCACCCCGACAAGAATCCGATCATCCGGCTGGCGCGCAAACTATTCCCGGTGACGCCGCAGTATCACGGCGACCATTTCTTCGCCCGCATCGACGGACGCCTGTTCGCAACGCCGATGTTTCTGGTGTTGTTGATGATTGAAACCACCGACTTGGTGTTTGCTGTCGATTCGATTCCGGCGATTCTGGCGATTACGCGGGATACATTTATCGTGTACACTTCCAACGTGTTTGCGATTCTCGGTCTGCGCTCGTTCTATTTTGCGCTGGCAGGGATGTTCTACAAGTTCCGTTTCCTCAAGGTCGGTCTTTCGATCGTTCTGGCGTATGTCGGCGTCAAGATGCTGATCGCCGACTTTTTCAAAATCCCCACGTTTGTATCCCTCGGTGTGATCGTCGTTACGATCGGCACATCAATTCTGGTGTCATTCCTGATACCCGCCAAGACCGAAGAGGTCGGCACACCGGTCGACCCGAAGTCGCCCGATTCGCTGTAACTACAATCTCTGTATTTCCATTTTATGTCATTCCCGCGAAGGTCGAGGCTCCGTTGTGTCATTCCCAATGTGTTGTCATTCCCGCCCCGCTAAAGCGCGGGGTAGACTTCAGGGACTGTTGAAAAAACACGGTTGTGCGCGCCCGCCGTCCACGTCGGGCGCGTTTGGGATCCAGTTTTGAAAGTAGTAATGAAACACTTGTTCAGATCGAGAAGGTCGAGACCACTGCGATCCCGACCTTCAAGCTAACATCTTCATCCCCAATTATGGACAAGCCGCGCAAGGTGCCGGACCGCCCGAAAAGACAAAACTAACAATATATACCGCGTCCGAGATGCTAATCCCCCCAGAGCAGTTAGCGTCCGCCAACCAATATGGACCTGGAAATGGTCCACCGCCAAAGATGTACATGATGATGTAAATGGCATCCGAGACGGTTACACTGCCGGAATTATTCGCGTCGCCACAGATGTAGTCGCACGCGTCGCCGATGCCGTCCAAATCAGTGTCTTCTTGCAGGGATTGGAAAAGCGCGTGCAGTTGTCAATCGGGCACGTTGATGCCGGAAATCCCGGGTCACCAAATCCATCACCGTCCGTGTCGGTACATTCGTCGCAGGCATCGCCAAGCGAGTCGGCGTCGAAGTCGGCTTGATCAACATTGGCTACTGACGGGCAGTTGTCACAGATTTCGCCTAAACCGTCGCTGTCGGGATCTGTTTGATTGGTACTTGCGAGGCTGGGACAATTGTCAACTGGACATGTCGAAGCAGGATAGCCGGGATTGGCGAAACCATCTCCATCGGTGTCGGTACATTCGTCGCAGGCATCGCCAGTCGAGTCGGCATCAAAGTCGACTTGATCAACATTGGTAACTAACCGGCAATTGTCGCAGGCATCGCCCAAGCCATCACCATCGACATCGGACTGATCCGCATTTGCGACGCTGGGGCAATTGTCAACTGGACAGGTGGAAACAGAATAGCCGGGATTGGCAGCTCCATCGCCATCAGTGTCAGTGCAGGTATCACAGGCGTCTCCTATGCCATCCTGATCGAGATCCAGTTGATCAGAGTTTGGTGTAGTAGGGCAGTTGTCCGTGGCGCAGTCATTTTGAGGGATGTGGGGGTCACCAAAGTAGTCGCCGTCAGAATCGACACAATCCATCGAACAACCCTGACCAAACGCCCCGACGAGCAAACCGCAAGGATTCGCTGCCGGCAAACAAGGCGAGATGCTGCCCAATTCGAAATCTAACTGACCTATTCTACAAAAAAACGGGTTGATGCTAAAATTGCCATTTATCGAGGCAAATCCGGCAAGTTCTCCCGCGAAATTGCCGCCTGAATTGCCGTAGACATCACTGCACTCTATCAAGATTGTATCGGGATTGATGATTTCGACTGTGACAGAGCTATAGTTGAAGGCAACAATACTCCGCCTCAAAAAGAACGAACTGTTATGATTTGCAATGGCTGCGGAATAAAAGCCCTTGTTTCTTGTCACCGTGCAGTTGTTCAGATAGACAACGGCGTCAGCCGCGATCTTGACGGCTCCGCCTGTTGGGCAACTATTGGAGTCCATGAGACAGTAGTTGAGATTCCCAATTGAATTGTCCAGACTAATGGCGCCGCCATAGCGATCCGCTTTGTTTCGCCTAAAACGTGATTGTGCGGCTGTGATCACTGATCCCTCTTCCGCACATATGGCGCCGCCAATCAGCGCTCTATTATCCTCGAGTTTACAGGCGGTTATGTTGCATACAGCGCCGCCACTGGTGAAAATAGCGCCGCCTAACACACCTTCATTGTTAATAAACGTGCAGTTTTGAATTGATACTTCGGAGCTATCAATAGAGATCGCTCCGCCGTAGTAACGGGAACAATCTCTGATTGTGATTCCGCTGATTCTTGTGCCAGAAGCGAGACTGCCGCTGATAGCGATCCAGGGATGATCTTCTGTACTCGTTCCGTTAACGTCAAATACTACATTAGCGCCAACTGCAGACTGGATATACAGCATCTTGCCGGAGAGAACGAGGTTGCGATTGCCGGGACCCGTATATGTTCCGGACGCAATACTAATCACATCATATGACGATGCTGCGGCGATAGCAGCCTCAACGGTGGGCGCCTGGCTTGGTACGTTTATCACTGCTGCTGGTGCCACTCCGTGTGCCAACATGAAAGCAATGAGGGTGCTGAGGACGAGAATTCGCATCGATTCCTCCCAGTTTAAACAAAGTCCGATTTTGCTATGGTCAAATATAGTCAAAAATGGCGATTTTGTCAACGCTGGATATAGGAGCGTGGCAGCAGAAATCTATCTGCGTGTCATTTCCGCGGAAGTTATAGCCTCTGGTTTGTCATTCCCGCCCCGCTAAAACGCGGGGTAGACTTCAGCGGGAATCCAGCTTAGCTTGAGTCTTGTTTCTTTTCTATCTCTTTCTTTCTATCGTTTCCATTCCTTGTGAATTCTCAATAATTCGGCGTAACCCGGGTTAATCGGGACAGCAAAAGCCATTCACCGAAACCGATGCCATGATAGCGATACACATTGCATCAGCAATAAGGGCTACCTATTGCTGACTCGCCCCGGCGAGTGTTGTCGACAAGGTCGTGACTAGTTTAACCGCAACGGCCGTTGCGAACTTGCCGAGTCACACTTACTGGGCGGCAACTGTACGTCGCCAACGCAACATCAGTGCCTCTACTATTAGGCGCTAAAAATAATCTCGACATAGTAGCTACAGATTATTTTATGGTGTGGTAGGGGGGAAATCGCCAGGCCCGCAGAAGATGTGTCTTCAATGCTGACATGGTTCATTTTCTGCGCGCGATAACTATCTGACTGGGTGTCAAACAACACAGTCCCAACGTTGCAGCGTGAATTGATACACTTGCAAGATAGACCACGCGAAGGAGCCTGCTTTTTATTGGATTGGAAGAGTCGGTAAACGGCGATGGGATGAATTTCACAGACTTGAATCCGAGCTCCTTTAGCTTACGCTTCAAGTATGAATGGCTGAAGACGTAAAGATGTTCTGGGTTCATCCCAACGATTCGATCCATCATCTTGGCGCTTGGCATATGCCTACGGAAAAACTGACGCAATTCAATCCACCAAATCTTGTTAGGAATTCGAAGGATCAATTCAGCGTCACTTGATGAGCAGGCAGAATGGACCGCCAAGCGCCGGGCAGATCTTGTACATAATACAGCACATCCACCATCAAAAGTGTATCGTAGCGCCTGCCTTCTTGCCACAAATTCTCAAGGGCACAACAGACAGAGTTGATTTCGAAGAACGAGCTAGCATGCTCGCAGGAGCGTTGTGAGATGTCGCTGAATGTGATCTCACAGTCAGGTCGCCTCGGTCGTATCAATGAAGCAAGATGACCCATGCCCCCGCCAATGTCAATCACTGAAGATCGATCTCTGCAGTTCTCTTCGACAATCTCGACGATGTGGTTGAAGATCGTACGCTGACGCCGCTGGAAATATGCTACGTCCTTGTATGCCGACTCAAAATGGTTTTGGATTACTGTGCTGTCGACCACGACGTCTGAGTAGATTAGTTTGCATTTTCTACATTTTCGCAACCGCGACAATTGGCTGTAGTAAACAAACTGGCCGAGAACTCGCGAACTCCGGCTGCCACACTCAGGGCACTCAAGTAGATGTCGCGCTTTTACAACCTTAAATCCATGCAATCGAGCATAGTCAATCCACTGTTGTGGATTGTCAAATCCCTTATTTGTCGATAAGATCTCTCGAATATCGTCGTCCCGCAAATTCAATGCAGTTGACAGAATCTCTGAAGTCCCCTTACTGACGCTGCCCTTCATGTATATTACTCCATCTATTTTGCAGTAAGATAATGGAAAAGGTAGTCGATTTGTCAAGCGCAATTATTGCGTACCACTTTTGTGTGGTATTGCGGTGATGCCACGGAGGCAATACGCCATTCCAGTTTGCGCCGAACTCTGATTTACTGTTGGGGCACTGTTTCCTCTTTTGGTTCCATTCGTGGCTCCCGAAAGCGATTAGCGCCGGACTACGCCGATTTATTGGAGTAGCAAGAGCTTGAAAGAGAAACGAAAGTGAGTCACAGAAAAGAAACAGAGCAACAACGAAGATTGAACCAAGCGTCGCGCATCACGGAAAAGAAAACCCGCCAGGCGTAGACGACTGGCGGGCACTGATTTCAGCTGAATTTCTGTCCCATTCAGCTTCTGGGGAATGGCATGGCGCTCAGATCGCTCCACTACGACACCAAAATCTCTTTGAATCCACGCTGAGTTGTGGACCCGATCAATGAGCGACAGGACCCGTCGAGTAGAGCACTACATCTCCTGTGGAGATTCGTTACTTTTCCTGCGTCGGTGCAGGCAGTTCCGATTGAGTAGAGCGTTTCTTTGCATTGGCTTTGGAGCGCTCGTCTTCGGCTTTGCGATCATCTTCGGCGGCCTTATTCATTTTATAGTGAAGCTGCTTTTCCGGCGCCTTGCCGAAAGCCACCGGATCGATATAGAGCCCGACCTCTTGCGGTTTCTTGTCGACTTCCACTTCAATCCGATGTGCGTTGGCATATGCGTCCTTCCGGATGCCGGTCAACTGCCATGATACTTCGATATTTGGCTTGTCGGTCTTGATAGAGAAGCGGTTGCCGTTCAACTTTTCAGAGACGATTGCCTGAGCAAACTGACCGATGACAGTCAGCTGGTAGCAAAAATCGCGATTAAGTGCCGAGAACCAATCGGGCATGGTGACGGTCGCGTCGCCGTTGGCATCAGTAACAACATTGCCATCGTAAATATTTTTCATGTCGGGCGACTCAACAAAACTATGTTGGAGAAACTTGTTTTCGGGGTCCAGTGGATGATCGATGCGAAACGACCCCGCGGGCTTGATGAGCGTGCCCATAACTTCGAGAGTGCCATTGCAGGTAGTCCAGCCGTTAAAGTATCCAGCCCAGGCGCCGAAACCATCAAAATAACCGGCACTACCATATACACCATAGGTATTCGCGCCGGGCGTGCCGTTATGATATCCGTAACCTTTGACGCCGTAGCTGAACAAACCACCGCCGGCCGTGCCGCTGACACCGTAATTCGAGTTGCTGCCGGCATAGCCTTCGGCAATGCCACGGACTCCCGTATGGCTCCACTCGCTATAAGAAGGAACGACACCTCGCGCATAGACACCGTACCAACCACCGGTAAATTCTCCGCCGATACCGTAGCCATCGCTGGCAACAGCTTCTCCGCTTACTCCCTTAGCATCATGCGGTCCAATACCGCCATAAAATCCTCGGAGCCCAACCGCATCCGTCGTTGGATCGGCCGCTTGAAAGTGTCCACCCTGAAGTCCGCCATACGCCTGGACCGCCGTCTGTCCACTCACCCAATTGGTGACATATACATTTCCGAGGATTGTACCGCCAGCCGCACGATCAATCGATCCGACGCGCATAGCAGAAAGAGCGCTTGTCAGTCTGCGTCGCGGAAACAACTCCGGGTCAGTCCCGACCGTGATGCCTAAGAATACGCCCGATTCGCCAATAACCCAGTAGGGGAATGCCGACGTTTTTCCCAAATCGACGGTGAAGAGTCCGTCAATGCAAGTCACTTCGTGTGTTTCCTGCCAGCTGGGACTCACGCTGAGTGAATCCACGTATAGGGCAAACGTCACCTGATAGTCCCCGTCTAATGGCATTCCGGCAGCATCAGTCAGCCGTCCCTGGTAAGTCGTGGTAGTTTGACTGGCGGCATAGGATGGTGGATTCAGTGCGGCCAATATTAGCAACGCCAGCAGTACATACCTGAGCAAGTTCCAAGTTCTGTGGAAGGGGCACATGGGTTCTCCTCGCAAGTCTAGTTTCTCGATGATTCAATCGCTAAATCGCAGTAGTCGATTATGGAATATAAACTAAGAGTATCTATATTATACGAATTCTTGCTCTACGAGCAAGCAGGGAATCTCCAGAACTCGCGGATGCTAGCCGGTTCCGGAATGCCGCAAGCCGAAACTGAACGATCTGTGGTTCCTGACAACTATTGGAATTCGGATTGTGGCGGGCAAAGCGCCGATTCACGGGACTTTCTTAGACAAATTGAAGAACCCGCCAAGCGTCTACGTCTGGCGGGCACTGAACTGAACTGGATTCCGGCTGAAGTCTACCCCGCGTTTTAACGGGGCCGGAATGACACGGCTTACGCGACGGTGATGTCCTCGCAGAGGTAGACGTCCTGAATTGCGTTGAGCAATTCGACGCCTTCCTTCATCGGGCGCTGGAACGCCTTGCGACCCGAGATCAATCCCATGCCGCCGGCGCGTTTGTTGACGACGGCTGTCTTGACGGCATCCGCCAAGTCATTCTTGCCCGAAGCGCCGCCGGAGTTGATCAATCCCGCACGACCCATATAGCAATTGGCGACCTGATAACGCACCCAATCAATCGGGTTGTCGGTGGTCAGCGTTTCGTAGACTTTCTTGCTCCACTTGGAGTATGGCTTTCCGGCAGCCTTTTCAACAGCCGGGAAACCGCCGTTGTTTTCCGACATCTTCTGTTTGATGATGTCAGCCTGAATCGTCACACCGAGATGATTTGCCTGCGACGACAAGTCGGCGGAGGTATGGTAATCGGTATCGCCGATCTTGAAAGCAGAATTACGAGTATAACACCACAGCACGGTGGCAAGGCCAAGTTCGTGCGCCATCGTGAATGCTTGGGAGACTTCGATAATTTGGCGGCGCGATTCCGGTGAGCCGAAATAGATGGTTGCGCCAACAGCGGCAGCGCCCATGTTCCAGGCTTCCTTGATTGTGCCGAACATCACCTGATCGAATGCATTGGGATAGGTGAGGAACTCGTTGTGATTGATCTTGACGATGAACGGAATCTTGTGGGCATATTTGCGCGACATGATTCCGAGCACGCCATAGGTTGAAGCGACAGCATTGCAGCCGCCTTCAATGGCGAGTTCGATAATCTTCTCCGGGTCGAAGTAATCCGGGTTCGGTGCAAATGATGCGCCGGCGGAATGTTCGATGCCTTGATCGACCGGGAGAATCGACATAAAGCCGGTACCGGAGAGACGGCCATGCGTGAGCATCGCGCTCAAATTGCGAATGACATTGTTATTGCGATCCGAGAGCGAAAGGACGCGATCGACAAAATCGGGACCGGGCAGATGGACGCGATTTTTGGGGATGCCTTTGCATTTGTGCGTCAGCAGGGTTTTGGCATCCGGGCCAAGCAGCGATTCAATTTGTTTTAGATTCAGCGGCATGAGTTACCTCCATGTATGAAAACAATCAATCTTCATCCGAACAATGTTGCCGTTGCCGGCGACATTAGCTTATACCCTTAATCTATCGGCTAAAGAACAAGCCGGTCAATGGTGAAAATAGTGAAAGCGACAAGGCGCTCCAAGATTAAATCGTATCAGCGATTGCGCTCAATAACGACAATCGCGGTCGCTAAGGTAGTCGTGTGGCTCATCGACAGGTGGTAAGAGTAATCCTCGGCGCCAATGACCGACAAAGCGGGGACGCCGTCGGTTGACTGGGTGACTTCGATATCCTGCCAGCGGACAATGCGGATTCCGACCTGCGAAAGTGCCTTGAAAACGGCCTCTTTGGCGGCAAAGCGGACGGCATAGGAGGGAAAGGGATTGAGCTTAGAGGAACAGAATTCGATCTCCTGCTTGGTGAAAACACGCTGGAAAAAGGCTTCGCCGTGGCGTTGATAGGCGAGTTTCATGCGGTCGATGTCGAGCAAGTCGATACCTACACCGGAAACCGATTGGGGGAGGTTTGGAGTCATGACATACATATATAATGGTTATCGATTAGGGGCAAGGAAATAACGACGCCCACAAGGGGTCAGGCGTCAGTTGATGGAAGGTGTTGATGTGACAACGGGTTGACGGGAATCGGAAAGTGATACAAATTGCATGCCTGCTTGAACAATAATCAGTTTCTAACCAAAAGGTTATTGTGCGAATCAAGAACGAGCGTATATTCTTGCAGGTGTTAGAGAGGGGTTTATTTGAAAAATCTCTAACAACTCAATTATGAAGGTCGCCCCCAATTATGGTTGCGCGTCCTGCCGTGACCTCTCCCCTCAAGGATGAGTAGCGGGAGCAAAAAACTGTGGTGGCTTTAAAAGTCCTTTACCGTAACTGGATGAGGAGTTTTTTCAAATCTAAGGCTGATTTAACCCGGCCGCCCCTCTGACACCTATTTAATCGCATGCCGCCTGGCTGATGCGAAGTAATTGTAGAATCCAATTTCCGACAGTGGTAGCTGTAATCCCAAAGTAATCTTCTCGATGTCGAAGCCGGTGATATTGGCTTTGAAGCTGACCATGTGTATGAACACCGCGATCAACTGCGCGGCTGCAGCAACGGCAGTCGAATCCATATTCTTTTCGGCGCCCTTGATGACGATAATGCCGCCGTTGGCGTCGACCGTGAAGTGCTTGAGCACGGGATAGTGGTCGAGAAGCTGGTCCTTTGCCATACGGAGGACATCAGCGATCTCAAAGCGCGAAATCTGCCCCTGAAAATGCCCCAGCGCCAGATTGATTGCACGCGCAATCGCTCCGACATGCTCGACTGTGAAGTTGATCTGCCGGAGGTTTGGATTGGGCGAAGGCCGGCGCAGACTCGAGTCAAGGGTCGACAGGGAAGATTTGAGCACGAGATTGAGCGTGGTTGTGTTCAGATCTGGTTTGGCGATGATCAGCAGGGCAAAAGAGTCGCCATTGTGCAACCAAAGCCAGCCCTTATTGAACTTGGCTTTGACCTCTTTACCGTGATGGTAGTGCCCGCAGAATTGCACCAAACGGGTACACATGGCGTCGCCCTCAGTGGCGGAGAAACGGGCCGGCAGCAATTTGTGGAAGACGTTGGTTTGCTTCTCCCACAGGATAACGCCGGAGACGCCCATAACGCCGCGGATGGTCTCCATAATCTTGTTCATGCCGCCCTCGCAATTTTCCAGAGTGCATCGAGAACTTCGCGCTTGCGAACCTTGGAGTCGATCAGCGCCGCGAGATAGCCGCCCTTGTACGGAAGCAGCAACAAATCATGAGTGCCGAGATTGAGGATGCAATCTTCGCACTCGCCCATGTTGGTAGTCCGTGCAATGTCGAAGAGCACTTCGGTGAGATTGCCGATCATCTCAGCAATGAGTTCGGCCTCTTTGGTGACTTTTTGCATCGACACGAGTTTGCCTTCAGCAGTGAGAATGAAGGCGGTTTGGATTTCGGTAATACTTTTGATTTTTTCGAGCACTTCAGGTGAGTGCATCTGACTCGACTTCTCAGCGTTGGTACTCGAGTGGGCAACGAGGGTGGCGGCGTGTTCGTGTACCAGCGCAGTAACCTCGTTATGCTGTTTGTTGATTATCTCCTCGACGGTGCGCATTTCCTCGATGGAGTCGATCGACTTACCCCACGATTTTTGAATCTTGTGGATGACCTGACCGGAAATGCTGACCGCAGTTGCTACACGCGGCTCGGGGTATTTTGAGAATTCCGTCTGAATCTCAATTCGCAAGTTGCCATGATTGACAGCCGAGAGTCGGCCATTGGGTATGTAGTTAGCCATAGACTACCCCAATGCGCTCCGGCTGCAATCGGCTACCTATCCGGTATGTACGATGCAGTACCACAGTTAGATATATCGGCAATTGGCGCAGGCTTTGCATAGTTTGCGATCAGTTTTCCGCACAAAATGTTTCATTTTAAAATATGTTAAATTCTGAACCATTTCGATTCGACCCCGTATCTCAAAGTATTCAGTCCATCAGTTTGCTCTAAGTGTCAGAGCGGACAACTAACGCCCCGGCATGACAGGTCGCTGCGGCAGATAGAAGAGCCCAGGAAGGAAGCACATGCTGGATCAACAGCTGGTCGCGTTTACGATCGCATCGGTGATCATGGCGATCACCCCCGGAAACGATACAATCCTGACAATGAAAAACTCGCTGGCTGGGGGTAAGACCGCCGGTTTGGCGACGACTGCGGGCATAATCTGCGGATGCCTGGTGCATGCTTCGTTTTCGGCACTGGGAATCTCGATCATACTGGTGAAGTCAGCAGAGCTGTTTAATGCCGTGAAGATGCTCGGGGCTGCGTATCTGATCTTTCTCGGTGTGAAAGGTCTCTGGTCACTGTGGCGGTCAAGAGGTGAAGTTGAAGACGCGACGACAACAGTTGCTCGCAGCGGCAAGAGTGCACGACGCGCCTTTGTCGAAGGGTTGATGACAAATGTCCTCAATCCCAAAGTGGCAGTGTTCTACCTGTCGTTTCTTCCGCAATTCATCAGCCCCGGTGATGATGTCGTTTCGCGTTCGTTCCTGCTGGCAGGCATTCATCAACTTGTCGGGGCGATTTGGCTCGCCAGCCTCGTGGTATTTGTCACGCGGATGCGAGGAATTGTCACTCGCATGAGCATCAAGAGAAAATTGGAAGCCGCAACGAGCACAGTGTTAATCGCGTTCGGATTGAAACTCGCTTTGGAGAAGCGGTAATCATATCTATCAGGAAAATTCACATAGGAGTAGAGAATGTTCGGGATGAATCGGAAAATGATAACGAGAGTCATCGCGCTGATTGCGGTGATGATCTTGAGTGCGTCAATAGTGAAGGCGCGTGAGCTGCCGCCCATGGATCAACTGATTGCGGACGCACACGCTGCACATGAAGCTTGCCGCGAAGGCAAGAACGCGCATCAACATCAGTCGCAGATCGATGTGGCCAAGTTGCCGCGCGGCGGCACTGTCGATCAGGAGAAGTATGATGTCAAGTACTACGACCTCGACTTCAAGTTTGACCGCGCCAACGCGCTGTTGATCGGCAATGTCGCAATGACGGCGAATGTTACAGCGCCGCTTTCGGTCTGCGAGATCGACTTGTTCGGGATGCTGGTCGTCGACTCGATCATGCTCAACGGCGCCCCGGCGACATACAGTCGCGATTTTCTGACTATTAGAGTCAATTTGGATCGGACGTATCAGGCGGGGGAAAAATTTACGGTAAGAACTTTCTACCGTGCGAACGAAGAGGAAATTAACTTCTGGGGATTGCACTATACGGAATTTGATAACAAACCGATTATCGGAAACCTGTCGGAACCTTTTTATGCTCGTTCGTGGTGGCCCGGCAAGGATCATCCCAATGACAAGGCGGACTCGCTTGATTTCCACATCACTTATCCTTCGGAGTTGTTCTGCGCCTCCAATGGCACGATGATCAGCGATGTCGATAATCTCGACGGCTTCCGCACGACGCATTGGTCGGTGCGCTATCCGATTGCGACCTATCTGGTCAGTGTGGCGATTGCGGAGTTCGATCACTGGCGCGATTGGGCGCTTAAGACGGAAACGGATTCACTGCCGATCGACTACTGGGTGTATCCAGCGGTGACCAATATCGCCCAACAGACTTACCCGTATTCGGTAATTGCGATGGACACCCTGTCGCGCATATTCGGCGAGTATCCTTTCAAGAACGAGAAGTATGCGATGTCGTGTTTCATGTGGGGCGGCGCGATGGAGCACCAGACGAATACCTCGATGTCGCCGGGTACTGTCGGCAATGTGCTGATTATCGTTCACGAACTCGCACACCAATGGTGGGGCGATATGATCACCACGCGCGACTGGCACCACATCTGGCTCAACGAGGGGTTTGCGACCTATACGGAGGGTCTCTTTATCGAATCGCTGTTGGGCAAAGAAGAGTTGACCAACTACATGACCGGAATAGAATTCTTCAACAATGGTTCGGTCTATGTTTATGACACCACGCAATCGGGTAACATTCTCGATCTGATCGTTTATGACAAAGGCGCTTGGGTGCTGCACATGTTGCGAAATATGATCGGCGACGAAGCGTTTTTCGCTGGACTGCGCAACTACGGCGACTCACCGCTCAAATACGGCACAGCGGTGACGGAAGATTTTCAGGGCTATATGGAAGCCGCATCCGGAATGGACTTGGATTGGTTCTTCCAGCAGTGGATTTACGGCCACGGCAATCCCAACTATGTGTACAGCTGGCAATGCGTGCCAAGCGGCGACGGTTATCGACTCGATTTGATTATCGAGCAGATTCAGAACAACGCAGGGACATTCACGATGCCGATTCCAATGCGCTTTGAGACGGCAAACGGAAGTATCGACGATACACTCTGGAATGATAAGAAGTTTACGTTATATCAAATCGAATTGGCCGACTCCGTGACGGCGATCGCGTTCGACCCGGGTAACGTGGTGCTGGAAAATTCGGGCGCTGTGCCGTTCGCTCTGACGATGGTGTCGCGCGATTTGCCGGAAGGCACCGAGAACACGCCATACTACGAGGTGCTGGATGTAATCGGCGGAACGCCGCCATACAACTGGGCGTTTCTTGGCGGTGATTTGCCGTTCGGCACAAACTTCTCAGGCGGTGAGCAGGGAATCATCTCCGGTACGCCGACCTATCCAGCGTCTTACTACTTCACTTTGCGCGTGACAGATTCGGCGGTGCCGCCCGACACTGATCGAGTTTCTTTTGAGTTGATAATCAATGAGAAGATCAACTATGGCGATTGCAACAATGACGGGATACTCAATGTAGTGGATGCCGTGTATCTGGTGAACTATGTGTTTGGCGGTGGTCCGGTACCGATTCCGGCAGTTGCGGGTGACGCCAATTGCAGCGGCGGTGTGACGATTTCGGATGCGGTGTATCTGATACAGTTCTTGTTTAGCGGCGGACCGGCGCCGTGTTGAGCGGCCACATAAGGAAACACTCTCGCGGCTAAATGCCCTCACCCCTTGCCCCTCTCCCTAAAGAGGGAGAGGGGTAGGGCTTCTAATTCGAGTTTGGTTGCGAAAGGCAGACGAGGACGTCTGCCGCGCACGGAATCAATCACCCATGAACTGGACGTCGGCATTCCAGAAAATGATTCTATCGACGATTTCGGTGGCATAACAATTGGAACGGTATCGCTCGCACCATCCTGAGAGCGACGCATCGTATGTCGAGTCACAATCAAAGCGTTGAATTCGATATTGGTCGAGAGGGTACGATCCGTCCCATTCGCTGGTCATAACGGCAGATCCAACAGTGAGAGTTTCAAAGTGATCACGACTGCCATGAACTGCATTGCTGGAACAGTCGATCCAGATGAACTGAAGGGGAGTTGATGTGCATTCCAGAGTCGAGTCGTTGGAGGTGTCAAACGTGACTCGAAACAGCTCTGAGCCGTCCTGCAATAATGCACACTCTGGATGGCTCGACCCATTATTGACATCACTTACGGCAGCAAGCACGATCATCGCTTCACATTGAGAATCACAATGCTCGCCGTTTTCAAAAATCCGATAGGTGAAGTATTCCCAGCCGCATTCAAGTGGCGCAATTCCAAGCGATGCCGATATCGGTGTTAAGACCGCCGGATCGTAAGTGAACATCAATTGTACGCTTCCAAAATCGATTTCGCCACTCACCTTCACAACGGACACGTCAACGCGAGAACCGGGGGACAAGGGCTGGCCTGACTGCAGCAGGCGCAGCACGAATGGTTCGGTTCCAGTCGCCTCCACGGAGAATTCCTGCACGTCCTGTTCTTTGTGGTCAAGAAGTACCCGCACGCGAAAGCCATACGTCAATCCAGAGTCAGCTTCCTCCGGAGTGAACTCAAAAGAACCGTGTTGGTCGATTCCGAATACGCCAGAGGGCAATTGATCAACTGCCCAAACTTGCCAGACGTAGGTGTTGGCGCTGTCAGCATTGACCAACGAAAACTGGTGGCGAAAAGTGTGTGCGGTAGGAACTTGATTGAGCAGCGGCGGCAGAGTGCCGATTTGCAATTGCGGTTGATTGTCTTCAGTTGGATTGTCGTTGCAAGAGCAGGCAAACGCGACAACCAACGCCAGTGCGATTAATGAAAAGTAACGCATGGGCTTTTCCCCCGGGGATTGAAAAGTTGTAATTACATAATACGAAAGAGGACAATTATGTCAAGTATTGAATTGGCCCTCACATCCCTCCCAGAACAGGGAGAGGGGAAGAGCGATTGACGAGAGTCGAGATGTGGTGGTGATATACGAACGAACGGAACAGCGGGACGTCCGAATGAAAGGCGCCGGACCTACTTAGCTAATCTGCAGCAGCATTCTCAGCCTCTTTGCGGACTTTTGCGGCCTCCGACGTTGAATCCAGTCCTTGCGCATGGAGCATCTCTTTGAGTTGCTCATAGAACTTCAGGGCTTGTTCCTTCTTCCCTAAAGCCCTTGATACATAGGCGAGATTTCTCAATATCTCCCTGTACTGTCTTGAAGTCGCGTTTTCACGTGTCCCAAATAGCATTGAGAATTCCCATAAGAGCTGGTCAGCCTCCTCGTACAAACCAAGTGCAACAAGGCAAGTGCTCCGCATACTGACTGCATCCGCGGTTGACAGATGCTGACTTCCGTATTTTCGAACTGACAAGTTCATTAAGCGCGTTGTTAACGGTAGAGCAGCCTCAAAATTGCCCTGCTTCATATAGCAAACGGACAAAAACAGAAGCCCGTTCTCCACTTCCATACTTCTGGGTGGATAGATTCGTTCTCGCAGTTCAAGCGATCTGAGATAGAAATTGCACGCGCTGGAAATACTATCGAGTTCGTCAAGAAGAATCGCCTTCTGGAGATAAACATCCGCCCTGAGTGAATCGGATATGCTCTTGTCCGAAATTAAGAAGAGTGCATCCGAAAATGATGAATCCGCTTCGCCCAAATTACCTCGAGCTTTTAGGATATGGCTGCGACCAAATAACAACTTAATCTTGAAGTAGTTCGACTGCATGCCTGAACTATTCATGAACGCAAGAGCGGAGTCCAGCTGTGCCTCTGCAAGATCAAGATTCCCCTTCTGGAAACTTGATTCTGACTCCATCATTAACACACTTATGCGTGAAAGCTTGTCGTCTTCTGCCGACTTCTGGCAACTTTGGAAGAGAGGAATCAACAGGACGCACATCAACATCAATGTAGTCGATTTTTGCGCCATTGAAATAGTGGTGCTTACTCGGAACTTACCCTGGTAGTGTGATAGCATCGATTCTCCTTCACAACTCTATGGCTCACCTTAAGCGAAGCGCCGAGTGCGATTGCTTATACCAGGTGCATTATCAATTTGAGAGATTCAAAGCTAAGATGCCAGCGCCAAATTAACCCGATCAGGAGATATCGTGCTGCGGACGGGTACACACCCCGTCTCGACCATCCTCATTCTTCGGGTGGTCGAGCCACCGCTCTTCCCGCAAGCGGGATCTTCGACAAGAGGGGAATTGGTGGTGCTGGTTTAAGAGGATCCCACCCTGCGCTTCGCTCCGGGTGGGCTACCGATTCGATCAACAGCTCGTTAAAATCAAAACGGCAGGTGTTTCCACCTGCCGTTGACAAAACAGAATTCTACTGATTAACTCACTAACACTTATTAAAGCCGCAGCTACGGCAGGTGACACAGCCTGAGTCGTGTTCGAGGCGGGTGCCGCAATCGGGACATGATTCATGATACTGCGTAGCTTTGCCTTCATCGACACCGGCGCCAAAGTGCTTCTTGAGCACCATGCTGATGGCATCAGGAATCGACTTGATCAAGCTTGCCGTTCTGGTACAACGGCGACTCGCCGCCGATACCGGCCAACTGCTCGATGATTGCCGAGACCGGAACACCGGACCGCAAAGCGAGCGAGATAACGCGGCAGATGGCTTCCGTGTCGGCCATGGTCGACCAACCCGATTTGCCGATCTGCGCGAAGACCTCGAACGGTCTGCCGTTGTGGGTATTGATCGTGATGTAGAGATTGCCGTAACCGGTGCGGATACGCTCGGTGATGCCAACGAGCACATCGGGGCGATCCTGAATTTCCTTGGCATCTGCCATCGGAACGGACGGAGTCGGCACAGTCATCAAGACCGGCTGGGCGATTTCGATTTTCGGTTCATCCTTCTTCGCAGTCGGGTCCTGCGTCTTGCCGGTGGAGAGCACCTGCTGAGGACGGGAACCGTCGCGATAGATGGTGACGCCCTTACAGCCGAGTTCGTAGGCGTACCAGTAGGCGTCGAAGACATCCTGCTGAGTAGCGGAGTGATCCATGTTGATGGTCTTGGAGACGGAAGAGTCACAGCTCTTCTGGAAGACCGCCTGCATACGAATGTGATGATTCGGGGAGACGTCAGCAGAGGTGATAAACAATTCGCGAACATCGGCAGGGATCTCATCGAAATTCTGCAGCGAATTGTCGTTGGCGATTTTCTCCATCAGCTCTTGCGAATAGAAGCCGCGCTTGCGGGCGATTTCTTCAAAGAGTGGATTGACATCGACAAGCTTGGTGTTGTCCATGACATTGCGGACGAAAGAAATGGCGTAGTAGGGTTCGATACCTGACGAACAGCCGGCGATGATGGAAATCGTGCCGGTCGGTGCGATGGTCGTGACCGTGGCATTGCGCATGATGACGCCGTCTTTTTCAAAACGCGAATGCTCCCAATTCGGGAATTTGCCGCGAACGCGCGCCAATTCGGAGGAGTAGAAGTGGCCTTCAGAATTGATGAAGTCCATGACTTGCTCGCCGAGTTCGAAAGCCTTTTCGCTGTTGTACGGTACGCGCAGTTTGACCAGCATATCCGCCCAACCCATGACGCCGAGACCGATGCGGCGATTGCGTTTGGTCTGTTCTTCGATTTCCGGAATCGGATATTTGTTGGCGTCGATGATGTTGTCGAGGAAGTGGACGCAGTCGCGAACGAGTTTTCTGAGGCGTTCCCAATCGACTCCGCGAGCCGGGTCTACCTTGGCATTGTAGTCGCGCGGGAGATCATCAAAGACCATCGTGCCGAGATTGATCGAGCCGAGATTGCAGGAATCGTACGGCGGCAACGGCTGTTCACCGCAGGGGTTGGTGGCTTCAATGACTTCGTAGCCGGGATTCGGCGAGAGGTCGTTCATACGATCGATATAGACAATTCCCGGTTCACCGGTTTGCCAGGCGTGTTCGATGATGGTACTGAATACTTTGGTCGCAGACTTTGTAACGATTTGGCCGTTGATGGTGTACGGTTCGCCGGTACGCGGATTAAGCAACGCGTAGTCGCGGTTCTCTTTGACGGCGCGCATAAACTCATCAGTGATGGCGACGGAGATATTGAAGTTGGTGATTTGGGAGAGATCATCCTTGCAAGAGACAAATTCCTCGATATCAGGATGGTCGACACGCAAGATGCCCATATTGGCGCCACGGCGAGTTCCGCCCTGCTTCACCGCTTCAGTAGCGGCATTGAAGACTTTCATGAACGAAACCGGCCCTGAAGCCACACCGGAAGTCGAGGCAACCATCGAATTGCGGGGTCTAAGTCGCGAGAAGGAGAAACCGGTACCACCTCCGGATTTGTGAATCAGGGCAGCGTGCTTGATAGTCTCGAAGATTTCTTCCATCGAGTCGCCAACAGGGAGAACGAAACATGCCGATAGCTGTCCGAGCGGACGGCCGGCATTCATCAGGGTGGGAGAGTTCGGCACATATTCGAGATTGGCGATCATCTGGTAAAAAACTTCGGCAGTCTCCAGGACCTGTTCGTCGGTAGCTCCATAGTTTTTGTCCGGAAGCGCAACGGCATTGGCGACACGCCGGAACAACTGGTCGGGCGATTCGATGATGATTCCGTTGTCATCCTTGGCGAGATAGCGGCGTTCGAGTACGCGAAGAGCGTTCTCGGTTAGCGCTTTCTTCTGAAATCCTTGCATAGTTCTTCTCCCTCGTAGAACATTTTAGACCCATTCGAATGGTGAGAACGCCACCCGAAGCATTTACATGTTTAAGCTCCAACCTGTCAGTTGGAAATCACTTTTGACTTAACCTCGCACCCGGAGAGTCCGTCGAAACGGTTTCGTGCACGGGATGAACAGGTTATCGCCGAGGGCAAAAAGTGTCAAATATAAAAATTAAAAAAACACAACAGGTAGTGGTATCAATGAGTTATGCTACACAATATATACGTATTTGGGAATTTGTTAGCTAAGCGGAAATTGTCGATATTTCTAACCGATTGCTAAGAAATATCTTACAAAATCAAAATGGACTTCCTAGTCAGTGCAATCTGATTTTTCCTTTGGGAATTATGACTATTTTGCTGATGATATCGATTTTGACACCGTAAATATTGAACGAAACCGCACAGAGGAAATTGCCTTGACAATTCGACGGTGTGAGGACTAACTTGTATTTTGCGAGGAACAAGAGCTTGAGCCAAGACGAAAAAGAGCAACGCGAGGCCATCTGCGAAATCGGTAAATTGCTGTATAGCAAGGGGTTAATTGCTGGGATGGAAGGCAACATCTCTTGTCGGCTATCTTCCGGCGAGATTTTGATAACACCGGCCGGGGTCTGCAAGGGATACCTGAAACCGCAGCAGATCGCTTTAATCAGATCCGACAACAAGAACGGCAATGGCTCACCTGCGCCATCTTCGGAGTATCGCATCCACTTGACAGCATACAAACTCAGAAAAGACATCAATGCCGTCGTGCATGCGCATCCGAGTTACGCAACCGCGTTTGCAATTGCAGGAATGGATATCGAGGGCGAGGTGCTGCCGGAGTTTGTGGCGACATTTGGCGAGATTCCGCTGGTGCCCTATGCAGAACCGGGTTCGGTGGAGCTGGCGGAGACATTTGGATCGTATCTCAGCTCGAATCACACCTATCTGCTTGAAAGACACGGTTTGGTTTCGCTCGCGGATGATTTGTGGAAAGCGTTTTATCGTCTTGAGATGGCGGAGCATTGCGCGAAGTCACTGTATCTTGCCGAGCAGTTGTGGACATTGCGTGATTTGAACGATCAGCGTGATGATGAAGATTTCGACGAACTCGATGCGGAGATTCAGAATATGCCGTTCCCACGCGAACGCCGACGGAGAGAAAATTGAGAATTTCGGGACGAGTCGTTTTGTCCTCGGCAGAACGAGTACAGCGACTGCCAGCGCCTTTCTTAAGCGAGTTGCGCGACTTGCAGGCGGCGCTCGGGCGACGCGGTCGCGATGTGGTCGATCTGGGGCGTTACTCAATCAAGGTGCCTCTTGCCGGTGAAGCGACCGCTTCCAAGACAACTACGGCACAAATCAAAGACGTTTTCTCAGAGTATCTTCAGAAAGAACACGGCGTCGATATTGATCCGACGCGCGAGATGCTGATTCTACCCGGAGCGCGGGTGGCGCTGTTAATCTTGGCGGCGTACCTCGCGGACCAGGATACTGTATTCTATCTTCCCGATCCCGGCTACGAAGCCTACCGGGTACCGGCGCTGTTGTTCGGCGCCAAGATAGCGACCTATCCGCTGTATCATCGATCGGACTATCTTCCCAATCTTGAATCACTGAAAGAGCGTCCCGGCAAAATTTCGCGGGTGATGGTAGTCAATTCTCCGCACAATCCGACCGGCGCCGTGTGCGACACGGCATTCTATGAGCGGCTGCGCAAGATGGCTGCGACTGAGAATCTGCTGATTGTAGCGGATTCTTCGTATGCTCTTTCCTCGGCTGGAAAACTGCGCCCGGAGTTGTTTTGCGAGAACACCAGACGCCTTCGGGTAGGACTGGAGTTACTTAGTTTCTCTACCGGGCTCTGTGCGCCGCATATCAAGTTGACGGCTCTCGTCGGGAAGAAGACGCTGATTCAGCCGCTGGCGACGTTATCAAAGCAACTGAGTCTGGAACCGTCGGAAGCGACGGTCAACTCGGTGGCAGGGTATTTTGCATCTGCCAAAGTCTTGGAAGACCATATCAACGTGTGTCGCGAGGAAATCGGCAAACGGACCGCTGTAATTGTTGAACGTTTGAAGAGCGAGGGAATCGAGTTCTATCCCGTGTGTCATGCTGGATTCGTTTGGATTAAGCTCCGGCATCGGAGAGTATCGCTGAGTTTCGCGCGTTCGCTATTGCGTTTGCGCGGGATCATGGTTGCGCCAGGGTCGGCGTTTGGCGAGCAGGGCGAGGGCTGGATTCGCATCAGCGCGAATGTCGACAGCAGTACGCTTGGCAAGTCGATGGACGCGATTGTCAGGCATTATCAACCGATCCGTTCGCAGATCAAGAGGATTCGCCATGAATGATGTAATTCGACTTCAGAACATGATATTCTACGGCTATCACGGCGTCAGCGCTGCCGAGAAGGAAACGGGCCGGCGCTACGAAGTCGACTGCGAGCTGTTCTTGGATTTGACGGTACCGGGCAAAAGCGACAGACTCTCTGATACTGTCAACTATGCGGCTGTATATCAGGCGGTCGAAGATATCATGAACAACAAGCGATATTCGCTGATTGAGGCTATCGCCGAGGATATCGCGCAACAGATCTTGACCGATGCGCGTATCGAACAAGTAGTCGTGCGCGTGAGGAAGATGATTCCGCCGATTCCGGGAAATCTGGATCACATCGAAGTCGAATTGGAAAGAACGCGAGGCTGAGCATTTCGATATTTCTTTCCTGCGGCTCGAATTTGGGAGACCGCGCGGCAAACATCGATGAAGCACTGGCTTCGCTGACGCAGGATGGCGCAATCGAACTGCTTGGCCGCTCGGCGCTCTACTCGACGTCGCCGGTAGATTTGACCGATCAGCCGGAGTTTCTGAATAATGTCGTCGAGATTCGAACTCTGCTCACCGCCGAGGAATTGTTGGAAAAAACCCGTGCGGTTGAGACAAGACTTAATACAATGAAGAAAATTCCGAAGGGTCCACGAGTGATTGATATCGACATTCTCACGTATCACCTTCAGACAAGCAAGTCGGAGAATCTGCGGTTGCCGCATCCGTCGATTTGTCAACGGCGATTTGTCTTGGTGCCGCTTCTGGACGTAGCGCCGGATGCATTCTGTATTGTCGATCACAAGCCCTATCGCGAGTGTCTCAAAGCCATAACCGACAAAACCCAGTTGGTGGAACTGTATCATGGATGATCGTTTTTCGCACCTGCACTATGTAGCCGTAGATGGACCGATCGGTGTCGGCAAGACCACGTTCTGCAAGATACTCGCTGATCGAATCGGCGGGCATCTTGTGCTGGAAGAAGCGACGGAGAATCCGTTTTTGAAGGATTTCTACAAGGATCGCAAACGTTATGCGCTGCAGACGCAATTCTATTTCCTGCTGTCGCGATATCAGCAGCAGCGGGAGTTGGTCGAGTTTGATTTGTTCAAAAAGCGAATAGTCGCGGACTATACTTTCGAGAAAGATCTGATGTTTGCTTCGGTGAATCTGACGGAAGAAGAACTTGCGCTATACAAGCAGGTTGCGGACCTCTTGAAGAAAACGCTTCCGAAACCTGATCTGGTGGTGTTCTTGACGGCATCGATTGAGGTGCTGATTCAGCGGATCAAGCGGCGCAACATTACTTACGAACGCAACTTTGATTTGGAATATCTGACACAGGTGAGCGAGGCTTACAACTATCATTTTTTCCACTACAATCGGACACCGCTATTGGTGATCAAGACTGATCAATTGGATTTCGTGGAGAATTCACATCATCTCGAAGAGATTTTCAACCAGATCGCGGAGATGCGGCAAGGCACGCGTTATTTCACCCGCGGGGACCAATCGTTAGGAATCTAAATGACAAGTGTTCGTTCAAAAATTACAGCCACATCGTTTGGCGCCATGAAGAAGAAGGGCGAGAAGATCGTCTGGCTAACGTCTTATGACTATTATACCGCACGTGCGCTTGACCATGCCGGTGTCGATGGGCTACTGGTTGGCGACTCGGTCAATATGGTGCTATACGGGAAAAGCGATACCTTGTCGGCGACGATGGATATGATGTTGCGTCACACCGATGCCGTGGCACGCGGCGCACAGCACGCTCTGGTGATCGGGGATATGCCGTTCGGCGCCTACCAAAGTTCGGACGCTGATGCTGTCGCCAATGCTTGCAGGTTTCTATCTGAGGCTGGTGCAGGCGGTGTGAAGCTCGAGGGCGGAATTGAGATGGCGGTGCGGATCAAGAAGATTACCGAGTGCGGAATTCCGGTGTTTGGACATATCGGATTGACGCCGCAGTCGATCAACAAATTCGGCGGCTACAAGGTGCAAGGGAAGACCGATGCCGGGAAGAACTACCTGCTCGAATCGGCGCAGGCGCTCGAAGAAGCGGGGTGTTTCAGTATTGTGCTCGAAGCGATGAAGAGCGACATCGCGCAGGAGATCAGCAAGACGTTGACGATTCCGACGATCGGTATCGGTGCGGGGATCAACTGCGACGGACAGATCATGGTAGTCAATGATATTCTGGGAATGAATGATGATTTTGTGCCGAAGTTTGTCCGGCAATATATGAAACAAGGGGAATTGATTCAGGGAGCGGCGGCGAAGTTTGTGGCTGAGGTGCGCGGGGGCAAGTATCCTTCGGAGTCGGAGAGTTACGGGTAGGGGGGACACACCCCGTCTCGACCGCCTTCTCCGCCGCGGCGGATCAGTCGTTCGAGCCACCCCTATTCCCGCAAGCGGGATCTTCGACAAGAGGGGAATCAACTGGGCCATTGGTGCCGATTTTGTATACACTCCAGGACGATTGCTGCGGGTAACGGCGAAAACACACCGTCTCGATGGGGGAGTGCAGTCGCGCGGTCGACTTCAAAGAATAAGATATCACGAATCAGCTAAACACGCAAAAAGGGATTGACGGATAAATCACAGATTCACTATGGTTCAAAACGTAGAGTTAAAATTCCCCTCTTGAGAGGGGTGGATCGAGCCCGTGCTGGGTACAGGTAGTGACACTATGCACGATTTCAGACGAAGATTCCTGAACTCCTGTTGTTAGAAAACGGGCTCGAGACGGGGTGTGTTGAACGCAAACCGCCGACGGTTGACAGTGCGAAACAAGTTTATACCATACAATCCTCATCTCAAGGCAAGAGCGAGACGCTTACGAAGTGCCGGAAACTTGGCCGAAGCGCTGCTGTGGTTACAGTTGAAGGGCCGTCAAATGAAGGGGTACGACTTTCATCGCCAGAAACCGCTGGGCAAACACATTGTCGATTTCTACTGTCCTAAGTTGCTGCTCGCGATTGAGATTGACGGAGTCACGCACAGTGGTGTTGAAGCAGAATCAGCGGATCGAGAGCGACAAGCAGAGTTGGAATCTTTGGGCGTACATGTCGTACGATTTCTTGATAGTGACGTGCGCGAAAACATGACCGGAGTGATAGCTGCGATTAGTGATTGGATAGAGCGATACGGTTTGCAACGCGGCGGGTCTCGATAATGAAATCAGGCGAGCTCGTCGCAGAAGTGATTACGCACCGGTGGCACCCCCCCCCCGTTCCCGGGCGAGCCACCCCTCTCAAGAGGGGAATTGACATTGCTGATGCAGGCGATATTGTAGTGGTCTTAGTATCACTTCAGAGGGGAGAGGGTAATCGCACCACATTCAAGAGCGGGAAGTTGAATGCAGGTCTCGGAGTGAGACCTGCATTCTCATTTGGTGAGCGAAACTATTGTTCCGGGTAGGCCTTGGCGCGATACTTTTCGTGGAGCTGTTTGTGTTTGTTGTTCAAGTCGACTTTGCGGCCGCCGATGAAGGCGTGGACAACATTCTGCGTGATCGGGTCGAAGATGTCGCCATCAGAGACGACAATCGTGGCCTTCTTGCCGACCTCAAGCGAGCCAAGGTCCTTCTCGACGCCAAGAATTTCCGCTGACGACAGAGTGAGCGAACGCAGTGCAGTTTCGCGGTCGAGTCCGAATGCAACTGCTTGTGCTGCCTGGAACGGCAGCGAGCGGCTCGCCCAGGTTGAATAGTTGTGTGACAGGCAGAAGCGGACGCCGGCTTCCTTGAGAAGTCTCGGAAGTTTGAATGCGAGATCGTAGTCGTCATCCTCGCGCGTAGGCTGAGCCTGAGTGCGGCCAAGAATGACGGGGATATTGTGTTGTTTGAGCAGCGGCGCAATGCGATATGCCTCGGCGCCGCCAACAATAACGATACGGATATCCTGCTCCAGTGCAAACTTGACGGCTTCCTGAATCTGGCGCATATCGTTGGCATTGATGAAGACAGTTAGCTGTTTGTCAAAGACCGGAGCCATGGCTTCCCAACGCAAATCGGTCTGTGTCAACGTGCCGGCTTTCTTTGCTTTGGCGTAGGCTCGGGCGCTCTCGAAGGCATCGCGGAGCTTGAGACGGTTTTCCACCATGTCCTTTTTCTGATCTTCTGCGCTTTTGTCATACCACCAAGCCGTGATGATCGCGGCACTGGGCCAGTTGACGTGAAGGCCGACATTCATCCTCTCCATAGCGTCTTCTTTGGTCCAACCATCGAGATTAATCAGCGACGAGCGACCGCTAATGGTGCCGCCTTCGGGAGCGATGAGCGCGGTTAGAATACCGTTGGAGCGAACTGTAGGAGTTAGTTCGGAATCGGGGTTATACGCAATGTGGCTCTGAACCTCAGGTGTTATGTTGCCAACCTCGTTCTTGTCTAGTGTAGCACGGGCTTGATCAATTTCGGCGAGGCCGAGTGTTGAGGCGGCATCAATCAGGCCGGGGTAAACGCGTTTGCCGCTAACGTCAATGACTTCCGTATTCGCCGGAGCGGGGATGTTCTTGGCGACTTGGGTAATACGTCCATTTTCGAAAAGCAGGTCGGTTTGTGTCAATACACCGCCTGAGACAGTGTAGAGGTCGCCGCCTTTGAGGAGAATCGGGTGATCTTGCTTCTTGCCGGGAACGTAGAAGTTTGCCAATGCCATCGAGGAGACAAACAGCGCTAGTAGAATTGTGAGCTTTTTCATTATTCGTTCCTCCAGACATCGTGGACATCTTCGCAGTGCCATTCTCGTTCAGGTTTCTTGAATCCACCGCCGTCGCCGCGGTCTTTTTCACCACCACCACTCTTGAGAACTTTTTGGGTAAGAGCGCTCTTCTCGGCGAGGATGGCGGCGCGCATAAGTGAGTCTTGCGCAAGGCTGAAGTAGTTGCATCCTTCGATCCAAGTTTGCTCGACCATGGAATAGGTCGAAAGGGGGTTGCCGTTCCAGATTACGAAGTCGGCGTCTTTACCGGCTTTGATACTACCGACAAAAGCATCGACCTTGAGTTGGATTGCCGGATTGATTGTGACAAGCTTGATAGCTTCCTCGGGGCTAAGTCCACCGTAAAGGATGGTTTTGCCTGCTTCTTGATTCAGGCGACGCGCCATTTCGCCGTCGTCGGAATTGATGCCGGTGACAACGCCCTTCTCGACCATGAGTGCAGCGTTGAAGGGGATGGCATCATAGACTTCGAACTTATATGCCCACCAGTCGGAAAAGCAGCCGGCGGTAGCGCCGTGTTCGCGCATTTCGTCAGCGACCTTGAACCCTTCGAGGATATGAGTGAAAGTCTGCACGCGAAAACCGAGTTCTTCGGCGAGGCGCATCAGCATTAGGATTTCCGTCTGATGATACGAATGACAGTGGATGAACATTTTGGAGTTCATGATGTCTGACAGCGCATCGAGTTGGATATCGCGACGCGGCGAGATTGTCTTGAGTTTGTCAGCGCCGCTAAGAGCGTTGTATTTTTTCCAGGCGTCGTCATATTCGCGAGCGGTAATGAAGGCGTCCTTCATGATTGTCTCGACGCCCATGCGAGTTTGCGGATAGCGGATAACTTGGCGGTCGCCCCAGTTGGACTGCTTGACGTTTTCGCCGAGTGCGAATTTGATCGATGGCGGTGCAGGTGTGTATTTCAGCCCGTCGGCATCGCTGCCCCAACGATGTTTGATGACCTGTGCCTGGCCGCCAATGGCATTGGCGGAACCGTGCAGGAGCTGGGACATTGTCACACCGCCGGCAAGGGTGCGGTAGATGCTGATATCTTCGGGGTTGAGGACATCGCCGATGCGAACCTCGGACGTGACAGAGTGACTGCCTTCGTTAACACCGCGGGCGATGGCGATATGCGAGTGCTCGTCGATTATTCCGGCGGTTACGTGTTTGCCGGTGCCGTCAATTACCAATGCGCCTGCTGGAGCAGTGAGGTTCTTGCCGACTGCAGAAAACTTGCCGTCGACTATCAACACATCGGTTGCTTCGAGGATTCCCGAATCTTCGGAAGTCCAGACGGTAGCATTGCGAATCAGCACATTTTGACGCGCCGGACGCTCGGACAAGCCATAAGAGCGATTCGGATAAGTGAGCTTCGATACGATAACAGTGTCGGGTTCGTCGGATTCTTTCTTGTCGCGTTTGCCTTTGCCGTTTTCGTCGGACTTGGCAGAGTCGGCTTCTTCGGAATACTCAGACTGAAACGATGCCGACCAAGATATGGTACGACCATCGGGCAAAGCGCAGTTTCCGGAGAAGCTGCGATCTGCGCGGAGTCCGGAGAAGCGCAATACGCCTTCGTATCCGGCAGTATCGAGTTCGACGGTGAATTGGAGTTGATCGCCGTCGGTGTCGAGATCGCCGAGTTTCTTCTTGGCACCGCCGATTACCAACGTTCCAGTTGGACTGGCGAGTTTTCCTGCGAGGCGCATTTCCCAGGAGTTGTTCTGCAATGATAGCTTGTAGTTGCCGCGAACATCGGATTTCGGCGGCGATTTGAGGCGGTTTTCCTTACCGGCAATCCAGACCGAGTAGATGGCGGCGTCCTCATCGAAGAGATCGTGACTGAGGATGATGAAGTTGGCAAGTTTGCCGGTTTCGAGCGTGCCGGTCTTGTCGGCCACGCCGCAAAGCTTCGCAGGAACTGTGGTCAATGCAGCAAGCGCGGTCTGTTTCGTCAGGCCATACTTGATTGCGGTGCGGAGATTCTTGAGCAGTTGACTGCGGTCTTTGAGCTTGGTGGTGGTAAAAGCGAATTCAATCTTGCCTTGTTCAAGAACTGCCGGATTGCGCGGTGCGCGCTCCCAATGGCGCAGATCGGCAAGGGAGACGTCGAGAGCGTCCTCGGCGGTTTTGACATAGGGTGCTTTCGGGAAGTTCAGCGGAAGGATGATTGATGCGCCGGTAGCTTTTACCTGCGGGAGAATTTGATACTCGAATCCGCTGCCGAGATAGATCTGATTGATGCCAAACTCTTTGGCGATTTTGTCGGCGCGCAGAAGCGAAAGTTCATCCTCGGGATCGAAGATTACGCCATCAGTTTTGATACCGGTCAATGCAGCAAGCGAGAGATTGGTTTCGATCGCAGTTTGCGTTGGATTGCGACGCAATGACTCCTGTGCCTTGGCGTACCAGTCGGCATCATAAAGGGTCTGACGAATCAGGGCGATACTGCCCATTTGCGAACTTGGATATTCCTGCCGCGAAGAACCCTTGTTAAATGACACGAACTGACGTGCGTATGGGACGAGCACTTGATCATTGGGGAGTCCGTCGTTGAGCAGTGCTACGTAGCCGCGACCGCGGAAGACACCATCAAGACGGCAAGCTTGAGCGACAGCGTAACCGGCTTCCATGAAGTCCTTGGCGTCGCCGGCGTTTGGCTGGAAGTCAGTAATCCAATTGAACTCAGAGAGAATAGCATCATTCCAGGAGTCGACACCGACGCGACGACCTTCATATTGAGGAGCGCCACCACGATCGGGGCGCGAAGGAGGAGCTTTTTCGAGTCCGTATTCGCTGTATGGTTCAATGAATGCCGGGTAGATGAAGTTGCCGTCGAGATCGACAATCTCTGCATCAGCGGGAATAGTCACATTGATGCCGACAGCCGCGACTTTGCCGTCGCGAATCAGAAGCGTTGCCTTTTCGTAGGTCAAGGTGGGCGAGACGACAATGGTAGCGTTTGTGAAGGCGACGAGAGCGGTGCCTTTGTCGCGAATGCCGTATTCGGGTGTTGATTTCTTGAATTGTGGCGCGCTGATCACTTGACTGAATGCGGCGATTGATAGGAAAGTGATTAGTGTAAGCGTCGCTCGTGCGGCGCGCTTAAGACGGTACATAAGGCAAAGCTCCTATGGTCACATGTGCGGCGCCCCGGCTATTAATTGAGTAATAAGTAACCTTTTAATAATCAAAAAGTTCGCTTCGGGCAATCATATTTTGGCCGGCTATTGGTTGAGACGGTCGTCCCAGACGACGATGCGGTAGAGGCTGTCAGCGGCAGAACGACGGAATTTGAATTCAGCGAGCCCTACGGCCTCGAAGAACTGATAGCCGAAGTCGCCGTCGAGGTCTTTGACGGAGAGGTTGAAATAGACGCGATAGACCTCCCAGACCTCGTCATTGGGGAACTCCTGTCGTTCAAAGACCGGTACCCACGTCTCGAGCTTGATTTCGTCGAAGAGCCGGAATAGTCGCTCGGTGCGAGCCAGGTCCCCTGAGGGACCATTGAGGGGGATTTCGACCTGTTCAATTTGGCCGGTGCGATCCTGATCGATGTAGCGGAAAACGAACTGCTCATCGAGACAGTTTTCATAGACATCAATGTCGCGGTGCTCGTAGGCATACTTGAGGTTGTGCAGTACCGAGTCAGGCGCGGTTTGGCGCACGATCGGAACCAGCCGCGAAGGTCCAACAACAGCCGGAGCAAAGGGGTTTTCGCAGGCGGCGATGAAGAGCATCACAATGAGAATTGCGGCAATTCTAACGATAGGCATTTTTGAACTCCGCCCACGAATTAGATTGAGCATCGGCGTGGAGGTCCTGCCAGCGCCGCAACGACCAGAAGTTGAAAGTGCTTTCAACGATATCGAAATCGGGCGATGCCGTGGAAGTTGTCTTTGACGGTGCCGAGAGTATCGGTGACGCTGAGAGTATAACTGCGGATGATGGTAGCTGTCGTATCGAGTAGAATGTCGGGTTGGTCCAATAGCAATCCGAATTGAATCGTGATGCGCTGGTTCGCCTTGTTGGCATTGAACTCGCTGAACATTTTCTGCGTCAAGGTGACTTCGCGGGAGAAGTCCCAGACGGTGTCACCGGGGGTGACTTCAATGAAATCAAAGGTGAAGACAAACGCTGAGTCGAGACATTGGATGAAATTACCAATGACCAATTCGGAGTAGGATAGGCGCAAGTTTTCAAGAACGATCTGTGGCGCAGTCGGAGGAATTAACGTGCCCGGTTTGGTGGTTGGAAGTTCATTGTCGCGAGTAGAGAAGGGATCCTTGGCGCATGAACCGATAGCGACAATTGCGAATAGCAAAATCAACACGTTGCGTAATTTCACAATTGCCTCTTGACGCTAATGGTGAACAAGTCGTAGTCCTGACTGCGTTGTTGGGTATAGTCCTGAACGCGGCGTTCAAGCTTGCATTCGACATACGAGTTGGAAGACAGCGTCCATTGTAGTTCAAAACCGATCAGCTTGCGGCTCAGCTCATCGCGTTTTTCACGTTGACCAAGAACGTCTTCGTCATCGAAAAGATGATCATAAGACGACTGAATCTCATAGGAAGCGTAGGGATAGAATCGGAAGAACTGCCAGGGACGGTACTCGACGCCGAAGCGAGGGCGATGGGTGCGACGATCCCAACTCACCTGCTGTTTCCATTGGTCTTCCCACAGAAGGCGGCCAAAGTCTTCGTAGCGATAGCTGTACTCGAAGATGAGGTCGGTGCGCGGAGAGATGCTGACCGTGACATTGTTAATGAAATTGGCGCGGCGATAGAGAGTATTGCGCTGGCTGATAGCGTCTTTTTCGTATTCGTAGTAAGAATAGTTGGCGTGCATTTGATAGTTCTGTTGAATTCGAATCGCTGGGTACGGCTGCCAGATGAGCGTCGGGTTGATGATGTAGACATTGTTGATATTGTTGTTCGCCGAAAGCTCGCCGGAAATGTAGATCGTGTGAAAGCCGCGATAGCTGCCGTCGATTGAGCCAGTGAAGAAGTCGTTGAACTTGTGGACGACTCGGGCTGAAGCGACCTTGGTTGAGCGGTCGCGGTCGGAAAAGAAGGATGAGGTCGAGGGCGCATAATAGGACGTGACGCCGATCTGACCGGAGATTTCAATCGTATCGGGGTCGAGATAGACAAGTTGGGCGCGTGCGTTGAGCTGGCCGGTTTCGGCAAGCTGGTTGGTCTGGCTTGAGCCGAAGTCCTCATCGGTGCGATTGAAGAGGTAGCCGGTCTCGAACATCAAGCGCCTGCTCAGTGGTTTGCTGAGAAGTAGTTTGTACTCGAAGACTGAAGTCAGGTTGTCGTTCTGGCGCAGCAGATCGTTGCCAGAACCTTCGTAGTCGTACTCGTAACGATTGTAGCGATAGGCGGCTGTGAACCTGAGACGACTTTGAAGGGGGAGTTGCTGAATGGCGTCCAGGTCCCAAAGTCGCTGTTGTGATGTTTGGCGTGCCGTCGTCTCGAAGTTACCGGAGGATGGGAAATAGTCGCGGCGAGAAAATGACTGCGACCCGATTATCGAAAGCGTGTCGTGGTGGTAGACGAGTTGCGGCAATTCGTAGCTGAGGGCGATTGAACGTCGGGGAGTGCTTTCGACGTTGGCGAGTTCGCCGGAGATTTTGCCCTCACCCCATCGACGTGAAGAACGCGGCAAGAGCCGGAGTTCGGCCTCATAAGCCAGGCCGTTTTCGCTGTTGGATGTTGGTTCGAATCGACGTTCTTCCCAGATGACGCCGGCGCCTTGTTTCCAGCGCAAATTCGGCAACTCCCAGTTTGATGTAATAAGAGCGCGCGTGCCGATGAAGCGTTTTTCTTCGAGGCGGTCGAAGTCCTGCGAAAGTGAAATGCCGGTTTTGAGACGCGGATGGAGTTGATACTCAAGAGCGCCTTTGGTTGACGCGGTCTTCTGCCAACGGTCACCGCCCTGTCCAAAGATCGATTCCTGGAAGAGGGTAGCAGTCGAACGATTGTGAAGGGCGAAAGTAGTCTTCTTGCCGATGGAGTGAGTCGTTGATAGGGAGTCGGCCCAATTGTATGTCTGGCGGTCAACCGAGAAATCGAGATTAAAATAAAGCGAATACGCCGAGGTAAGCGGCAGCAGTATCAGGAAAGCAAGTGCTCGGATTGCTGCAGTAGAGAAGAGAGACGACGAGCAAGAGTCACGAAACTCTCGACCGGCAATTGTTCCGGACGGATGGTCGGATCGATTTGCAGTTCTGTTAGGCACGATTCGAGTGACGATTGCTTGATAGGGTATTCATCCCGCAAAATACGAATTAACTGCTTGCGACGCCACCGGAAACAGGCGGAGGTCAGGCGGCGCAAACTGGGAAATTCGCCATCTTCGACCAGCGACTTGGTCCGGCGAGTGAGAATCAGCACCGAAGATGAGACCTTGGGGGGCGGCAGGAATGAGCCGGGTTTGACATCGAAGATCTTCTCGACTTGATAGAAGAGCTGAATAAAGATCGTTAATGAACCGAAATCCTTGTTTCCATGAGAGGCCGCGAGCCGTTCGGCGACTTCGCGCTGAATCATTATTGCGGCTTGCGGAAAGCGGTCGCGATTGTCAACGAGCCACTCCAGGATCGGCGAAGTGATATTATAGGGGAGATTACCGACGAGTTTGATTTCGCCGACAGGGAAGTGGTCATCAACCTTGAGTTCGAGAATGTCGGATTTGATGACGTGTAAGTTGGCAGCATCGGCAAAACGCTCTTGCAGGACAGCGACCATGTCGGGATCAAATTCGATGCAGGTGATGTCTGCACCGGTTGAAACGAGATGAACGGTGAGATCGCCGCGGCCGCCGCCGATTTCGAGAACACGGTCTCCCGGCTGGGGATTAAGCAAAGAAGCTATTCGTTTGGCGGCGTGAATATTGATGAGAAAGTGCTGGCCGAGACGTTTTTTCGGTCTCATTCGAACTCGAAGAATCTTTGCGCGTTCGCGTCGATGATGGTTTCGATCTCTTTTATGTCGCGATTCGACACGTCGGCGAGTTTGCGATACACCAGCGCCACCATGGCGGGCTGATTGCGAGTGCCGCGATGCGGGTGCGGTGTCAGGAAGGGTGCGTCGGTTTCGAGCAAAATTTGGTCGAGTGGAACATCACGGACGAGTTCTGGCAAGCGCGAATTGCTAAAGGTCAACACTCCACCAAAGCTTAAAAACATACCATAATCAAGCGCACGACGGGCTTCTTTGGGAGTGCCGGAGAAGCAGTGAAGGACGACGTTGTTCTCGTAGGCTTTTTCGGCGATCAGCATGTCGAGGGCTTCTTCGTAGGCATCGCGAATGTGAATAATCAATGGCAGTCCCAGTTCGCGGGCGAGATTCATCTGGCGGACAAAGACAGTCCGCTGAACATCCCGAGGCGAGCGGTCGCGATAGAAATCGAGGCCGACCTCGCCGATGGCGACGACTTTGAAGTTGTTTGCCATCTCGCGCAACTGCTGTTCCATGCGGTCGTCATAGTTTTTCGCATCGTGCGGATGAAAGCCGATAGCGGCATAGATTTCCGGATGCCGATTGGCAAGATCGACGGAGGCTTGGGACGATTTCAAGTCGCAGCCGATGTTGACCATCTTGGTGATACCGGCTTCGCGCGCGGCAGTAAGAACGGCGGCGCGGTCGTCGTTATAATCGGGAAAGTCGAGGTGGCAATGGGTGTCGATCATGGGGATGGCATTCCGAGTTCGAAAGAGGAATACAACCCCCTAACCCCCTTTGCTAAGAGGGAATAGCAAAGGGCGAATGCGACACTGTGACTCCCTTGAGGGAATGTTGAAAAACCACGCACGCCCGCCGCGCCCCCGCTGACGCGCGCACAATCTAATTGTTCAACAACTTAAGCAGATCCTTCGCTGCGCTCAGGATGACAGTATTGGGGGCTTTTTCGACAGTCTCTGCCAAGGGGGAATTTGAGACAGTCGAATGGTGATTCGGCATTGTTGTTTAGCCTACGGTAGCGCCGGAGGGGATATCGCCGTCGACGGTGACCAGTTTGAGCTCTTTGCCTTTCTTGGCGGCAAGGAGCATGCCGTTGGAGTCGATGCCGCGAATCTTCGTCGGCTTGAGATTAGCGACGACGACGATTTTCTTACCGACCATTTCTTCGGGCTTGTAGAATTCAGCAACGCCGGCGACAATCTGGCGTTTGTCTTCGCCGATAGCGATCTGCAGTTTTAGCAGCTTCGAAGTCTCGGGGACATTTTCGCAAGCGATGACTTCGGCAACAACAAGTTTGGTCTTGAAGAAGTCGTCGATAGTGACGATGCCTTCGGGAAGTTCGGTATCGGCAGGTTTGGCGGTTTCCACTTTTTCCTCTTTGGGCGCTTGCAGGCGCGGGAAGATGTTATCGAGCGGATTGAGTTTGGTGCCGGCTTTGAGCACATCCTGACGACCGGCGAGATCGATTGACGGCTGGTAGCCGGGCGCAAAGCCGAGCATGTTGAACACGACTTCAGATTTCTGCGGCATAATCGGCCAGGTGAGCGTCGCGGCAATGCGAATAGCCTCCAGCGACCGATGCAGGACATTAGCAAGTTTGGCGGTGTTGCCTTGCTTGGCGAGTTCCCACGGCTTGTTGTAATCGAAGTATCGATTGGCGGCGCGAATAAGCAACCAGATCGACTCGACGGCGCTAAGCACATCGATGTTGCGAATCTGTTCATTTACCTTTTGCGGCGTTGTTGCGATCAAGCCCGCGAGTTCGTCGCTGTGGTCATCGGCGGCGCCATCACTTGAGGGAATCTTGCCGTCGAAGTTGGCGATGGTCAATTTCACGACGCGACTGACGAGGTTGCCGTAATCATTGGCAAGGTCGGAGTTGTATTTTTCGTACAGACGCGGATAGCTGATGTCGCCGTCGAGATGGAACGGAAACTGCGATACAAGCAGATAGCGGGCGGCATCGCGGCCAAACTGTTCGGCGAGATGTTCATTGGAAATCACATTGCCGAGCGACTTGCTGATTTTCTGGCCGTTCAAGCTCAGATAGCCATGGATGAACATTATGTCGGGCAGGCGCAGTTCAGCTGCCATCAGAAGCGCGGGCCAGAAGATTGCATGAAATTTGAGGATGTCGCGGCCCATGAGATGGACGACCTGCGACTTGTTCCACCACTTATCGAACATTTCCGGATCATCGCCATAACCAATGGCAGTGATGTAGTTGGGTAATGCATCGACCCAGACATAAGTTTTCTGCGACGGGTCGAAGGGGATGTCGATGCCCCAATTCAAGCGTTCGCGTGAGATCGAAAAGTCGTTGAGTCCCTGCTTGAGCAAGCCGAGAACTTCGTTGCGGCGGCCCTCGGGCATGATGCGAATGCGACCGCTGCGGATGTGTTCTTCGACCTTGTCGAGATAGGATGTCAACCGGAAGAACCAGTTGTTCTCAGAGACAAGCTTGGGTTTGCTCAAGTGATTCGGACAGAGGCCTTCGGGAGTGAGCTCTTTTTCCGTGATGAACTTCTCACAGCCGATGCAATAGAGGCCCTCATACTTGCCCTGATAGATGGCGCTTTGGCCGTCGGGTGTTTTGGTGTTCCAGAGAGTTGTCAGTAGTTTCTGGACGCCTTTCTTGTGCCGATCGGATGTGGTGCGAATGAAATGGTTGTACGAAATGCCGAGCGTTTCGAGCGACTTGACAAATTTCTGATAATTGTCGTCACAATGCTGCTGGGGAGTCTTGCCTAGGGCAAGTGCGGCTTCTTCAACCTTGGCGCCGTGTTCGTCCATGCCGGTGAGGAAGAATGATTCCTCGCCGAAGAGAGAATGAAAGCGCTTGAGAACATCGGCAATGACAGAGGTGTAGCCGTGGCCAATATGCAATTCAGCATTGGCATAGTAAATCGGGGTCGTGATATAGAAGTTCATTTTTCGGGATTATTACGCGCCTTCAACGCGGCGACAAATTGCTTCTTTTTTAGGATTTGGTTGTAATCTTTCCAGCTAAGTTTTTCGGTCAGGCCGTCCTGATAGCGAACGGTCATGTATTGATGGAAAACGTTGACGCCTTCGACAACGGCGCGACCTTGTTTGCCGTCTATCTCAGAGCCAATGTCAGGGAATTTCCGCATGCTGTCGGTATAGTGATTCTGCTCGTATTGCAGGCAGCAGAGCAAACGACCGCAATTGCCGGAAATCTTGGCCGGATTCAGCGAGAGCCCCTGGTCGCGTGCAAGCTGTGTCGAGATTGGTTCGAATTCGCGAATGAATGTATTGCAGCACTGCTGGAGTCCGCAGATTCCGAAACCACCGATACGGCGAGCCTCGTCACGGACGCCAATTTGGCGCAGTTCGATTCGGGTGCGATAGCTCGAAGCGAGATCTTTCACCAGCGAGCGGAAATCGACCCGTTCGTCGGCGGTGAAATAGTAGGTCATTTTATTGAGATCAAACTGGTATTCGACATCGACCAATTTCATGCGCAGGCGGTGCTGTTCGATCAGATCCTTGCAGCGATCCAGCGATTCGGCCTCCATCTCACGATTCTTGGCAAGCTTGTCGCGGTCGTCATAGTTGGCTTGCCGCAAGATCGGGAACGCCTTGGATGGCCGCCCCTTGATGTTGGTGCTTTCGTCGATCTCCATATGAATGAAGCCCATATCCTCGCCGCGCTCAGCTTCGACAATCACCCACTCCTTTTCCGGCAGGACAAGTCCGAAGGGATTGGAGTAAAACTCGCGACGGTGGGCCTTAAATTCGACTTCGTATAGTAAATTCTGTGGTTCCAAACATATCTCCCAAAATGGTTTACCAAACCAATACGTTAAGAGTCCAATAAATTCGATGACAAGTTGACTGTCAAGATGTCTTCGTTGGCAACGGCCCGATAGTTTTGTAGGTAAACGGGCGCAAATAATCGATTTATGACTCAAATCTTGTTGAATTAAAGCGAATAAAAGGTGATACTTCCCTCAAATTTAGGAGAGTTCAATTCGATGTTATCCGGCGATGTTTTAGCTCAATTTAAGATTGTCAAGAAACTGGGCGAGGGTGGAATGGGCGAGGTATACCTTGCCGAAGACACCAAATTGAACCGCCAAGTGGCGTTGAAAACGCTGCGAGATGACTACTTCTCCGACCAGGACCGACGCGACCGGTTTGAGCGTGAAGCCAAGACGGCGGCGCAAATCCAGCAGGCGAACGTCATGGCGATTTATGACATCGGCGTGGCACAGCCATCGGGCGGCAAGAGCGAGATTCACTACATTGTAATGGAATATGTGAAGGGGCAATCGCTGGGCGATTTTTTGACCGTGCATTCCAATGATGTCGGAAAGCTGATTCGGGTATCGGAAAAAATAGCAACCGGCCTGGCAGCGGCGCATAAACTGAATATCGTCCATCGCGATATCAAGCCGGAAAACATTATCGTCGATGAGCAAGAAGAACCGAAGATCCTTGATTTCGGTCTTGCCAAGCCAATGGCACCACTGCAGACGCCAGAGCAGGCAGTCAGCGGCGAGACGGTCAAAGCTAACCTGACTAAGATCGGGACGGTTATCGGGACCGTGGCTTACATGTCACCAGAGCAGGCTCGCGGCGAGACAGTCGATACGCGGTCAGATATATTCTCCTTTGGTGTGCTCCTCTACAAGATGTTCACCGGCCAGATGCCGTTTACGGGGCAGTCGCAGGTTTCGATACTGGCGAAAATTCTTGAGACGAAGCAACCACCGCCGCGCGAACATCGCAGCGACATCGACCCGGAAATCGAGCGTATCATCGACAAGTGTCTGCAAAAGGACGCCAACGAACGATATCAGGACACGCGCGACCTGGTGATTGACCTGCGAAATCTGCGGAGGCAATACGACAGCGGTGTGTCATCAACGGTATCCGGGGTGAAGCATCAGGAGCAATTCCGCAAAGAGGTACAAAAAGAAGTCAGCCGCTCACGACGCAAACGCATCATGATAGCTTTGCCGATTGTTGTCATTCTGCTGGCATTAAACTGGTTGCTGTTCCACGACAAGGGACCGCTAGCAACAGCTACTGCGGACGCAAAAGAATACAGTCTTGCGATATTGGGATTTGAGAACAAGACGGGCGATCCGCAATTTGATTGGCTGGAAACGGGTCTGCCGGAAATCCTGATGACCGATCTGGCACAAGGACAGATGATGAACATCATCAGCCAGAGACGCTTGCTGGAAGCGATGGGCAGTTCCGAAAATTCGGCGAGCAGTGTCAGCTACGAGGATCAGGTCAATGCGGCAAAGAAGCTGGGCGCCGTAAACGTCATGTCGGGCACGATTTACAAACTTGGCGACAAGTTCCGCATCGACGCCAGACTTGAGGACGTCAAGACTGGTCGCGTGATTATGGGCGAGAAAGTTATCGGCGACGATGCATTTGCCATTGTCGACTCACTGACCTCGAAGATTGCGGCATCGCTGAATATGGAAGAGGTTCTGAGGATGGATCGCAACGTCTCGCAACTGACGACTTCAAATCCGGAAGCCTATCGTTATTACCACACCGGACTGAACGCGTTGTTGTCGTCGATTTGGGATGAGGCGACGGAGAACTTCGAAAAGGCAATTGCGGTAGATTCGACCTTTGCGCTGGCCTATATGCGACTGGGAATGGTCAAGATATTCCAAGGGCGGATGCCGGACGCAGCGCCATACTTCGCGCAAGCAAAGCAGCTTGAAGCGAATATGCCGATTCGCGACCGTAATTTGCTGGACGTATATTCAGACTTGTGGCTGAGGCAGCAGTTTGATGATGCGTTTGTCAAGATCAAGACGTTGGTAGATAATTATCCGGAAGATATTGAAGCGCGGTCGATCTATGCGCTTCTGGTTTGGTCTTTCGCCAAAGACACTACCGGTGCGTTTCAGCAACTTGAAGAGGTCTACAAGATTGATCCGAAGTTCCAACTCGCCCTTGGTTTCAGCGCTTACATTCATCTTGATCTAAAGGAATATGACAAAGCGATAGAGGTCTTTAATCGAATCAAGGAGTATCATCCCGATTCACCGACGCCAGACTTGAGCATAGCGAATATCTATACCAGAATGGGTCAACATGACAAGGCGAAGACTGCATACGAAGAATACTACAAGCGATTCCCGGATGATGCAGCGGCACTGACTAATCTCTGCAATAATGCCATTCGCAGGCGAGACTTCGCAAAAGCGGACTTCTATGCGGAAGAGTTGGCACGCAAGCACGGTCAAGATCCTTATGACATGAATGACTATTTCGAGATCAAAGCAAATCTCGCTAACTGGCAGGGCAAGTTCCGATCCGCAATGGGCTACAGGATTTCTGCTGCCAAGCAGATGGCGATGACCAATGACAGCAGTCAATTCTACAATTCCTGGGAAACAATTGCAGTGCACTATGAGTATCTGGGATTTCCTGACAGCGCCATACATTATCTGGCGGATAAGTACGAATTTGCAGGATCGACATTTCGAGTCAATCATTGGCTGGTCTTGATCGCGATTGACCCCACTATGGCTGATTCTCTCAGGCCTATGATGCAAGTCGACTTGAATAACATGCGCACTCGGTTGCCGGCGCAGCTCCAGCCGCTGGGTGATAAGGTTGGCGAGTTGTACGATGCACTCGGCGCCTCTGACACAGCAAAGATGATCAGTGTCTATGATGAGTTGGACAAGACCAGGCACTGCCGGGGGGATGCCGCAAGGACGATTGCGACACTGGCGGCGTTTTCCGGACAATACCAGAAGGCGTATGATCTCCTGACTAAGTACCTTGCTGAAGGTGGTGCAGTGACCTCTGGTCTGTTCTATCCCTACACTCTTTACATCTTTGGCATTGCCAACGAAGGACTGGGTAAAACAACCGAAGCAGTGAAGCTGTATCAGGAGGCGCTCAGCTATTGGAAGGCACCGGAGATAGAAATTCCCGCAATTAAGGATATGAAAAAGCGGCTGGCAAGACTTGGCGCGTAGGGCTGCACGCAAGCAGATCTAATAACCGAAAACCGTGATCTCGCGCGTCTCGAGTTCAGTGACGAAAATGTGGCGGCTGGCCGGTTCAATCGCCATTCCGGTCGGGCGATGAAGATTGCGTTCACGCGGATATACAAGCCGCAATTTTCCTTCCAAATCGTAGACCAACACCTTCCCGGCAACTTTGTCCAGAACGTGAATGCGAGCGTTAGCGGAATCTGTGATTGAGGGCTGAATCGCCATATCGCAAGGCATAGCGATGCGGTTGATTACCGGCTTCTCAGCGGCGATTTCGTAGCTAAGTTCTGATGTGCAGAGATAGACACCGCCCGGTTGGCCGTCGCCGATCCAGAGTTTACCATCGGGTGCGACTGTCGCGCAAAGTGGAAGAGTAACGGCGCTGGAAAGTTGTGAAGGGTAAATAGCAATCAACTCCAGAAAATCAAAAAAGGGCTCATCCTTGAAGAGCGATATCTTGGCGACGCGGTGGCGCGCCATGTCGGTGGCGTAGAGAAAACGGTCATGCACGACGAGATGCACCGGTTTGAGCCGGGTGTGTCGGTCGGGATACCACGAGGCGGAACTGCGATAGTAACCATCGCGGTCGAAAACTGCAATGGTACCAAGGACCGTATCGGAAACGATGAGGAGCGAATCAGTCAGTGCCATTGCCGTCGGTTGAAGTGCTGCCGGGTTGTCGAGGCGAATAGTGTTGAGAAGATGAAGCTTGGATGAGTAGACTTCGATGAACGACTTATCCGCGTACGACACGAAGAGCGAATCCCCCGACACTGCCAAGCGCAGTGGTGTCAAGTCTTCGCCGGCGGTGCGAATCTCGAAACTGGTCAGCTCGACAGGCGGAGTGTCAAGCGGAAGCGCTGTGTGTTCAGGGATTTCTTTCGCCAAAGCCGGGCGGATCAAGTAGAAGTAGAGACCGGAAAGAACAAAGAGAATCACCACGCCTAAGATGACGTAGCCGAGCCATTGTGATGGCTTCTGTTCAGCAAGCGCCACCGGCTGAAGATAGAAGTTAGTGTTTGAGACTTCCGGTTCAGTCATTGTTTGCTCGCCCGAACGGTGTCCTGAGATTGTCGAAGTTGTGTGCTCACTTTGATTTGTATCGGATTTCAGAACGAAACGCCCACCCAAAAAAGGCAGTAATCTTGAAACATTTTTGAGATTCGACGCGTCCAAGTAGGCAGAGCAAGGTCCCCCACCACTTGAAGGAGGTGTAAAATGGCCAAGCGAATGTATTTATCCAACCAGAACAAGGTGATTGCCGGAGTCGGCGGTGGTCTGGGAGAGTATTTCGATATTGATCCGGTGTTGATTCGGATTGGTTTCGTCGTGCTGGTATTCCTGCACGGATTCGGGCTGTTGGCCTATATCGCAGCGTGGATTGCTATGCCACGGGTGCCTGCCGATCATGTGGTAGTTGAGCCGGTTTCCAAACCGGAACCGTCGCCTACACGGAAATATCTCCCGGGGATTACATTGGTACTTATCGGATTGGTGTTTCTGCTCGAGCGGACATTTTACTGGTTCGAGTGGCACTATCTCTGGCCGGTTCTGATCATCGTTGCAGGTTTGGCGCTAATCTTGAGCGCGATTTTGAATCGCCCGAATCATTCAGGAGGTGTAAATGAATCCGTCGAGAGTTAGATGGGGATTGACGCTGATTGTCATCGGCGGTATATGCCTCGCAATAAATCTGAATCAGCTAAGCTGGTGGGTGTTTCTCGATTTCCTTTATCTGTGGCCGGTGATAATTATCGCCATCGGTTTGGAGATGATTCTCAAGAAGACGCGATTCGAGAGTTTTGCGTACTTATCAAGTTTGTTGCTGCTGGGCGCCTTCGGTTGGGCGATTTGGGCCGACGGCGGACTTTCCGATCGCAGTGCCTCGTATGATTCCCGCTATGACAACGAATCGAAATTGCCTTTCCAGAATGAGCAGGCAGTAAATGTGAAGGCGGATTTCAGCAACGGTCGATTCTATGTCAACTCGGGCGACAATGATCTGGTGCGCGTCACTGATGGGAGTTCAAAGACTCGCATAGAGATGAACAGCAATTGTTCAGGCGCCCGCTGTGAAATTGATTTGCACAGCAAGGAACGCGGGTTGTTTCGCCGGTCGAATTTTACTTCGAGCGACAATTATTGGAAGTGCTATGTCAATTCGGCGGTGGATGGTAGCTATGAACTGAAGCTTGATGAAGCGGACTTGCGTTTGTTTGCCGATGATCTGCGAATCAGCTCCTTGAACATCGATGCGATCCAGTCGAATCTGCTTCTTAAGCTCGGCGCAATTTTGCCGCGTATCGAGGTCGAGTTGACGGGGCGCAGCACTGACGTTGATCTGGTTCTGCCGGATTCGGTAGGGATTAGAATTGAAGGCGCTGACTTGCGCGAGTCGACAGTAGAAATCTTCAACCTCATCGACAGAGGCGGTTACTACACGAATGCACTGTATGAAACCGCACCGGTGAATATCAATGTCGTTTCGAAAATTGACAATGGACGGATCAGTTTGAGCACATACGAGCGGGAGAAACCGGTAACCGATTCGATATAGATTAAGCAATAATTTTTCGCGACGCATTATCCTCTTTGGACAATTTCTCCGTATCAATTGGACGATAGAAATTGACCACGGAGGATTTTTTTTGAAAGTTCACTATCTCATCATGGCGCTGGGCGCCTACATGCTGGCAATGGGGATACTCGGGTATGTGCGTACGGGTTCGCCGACAGCGCTGTACATCAACGGCAGTTTTGCGTTGGTGACAATTGCGTTGGGCTACTTCAACGGCGGCGGCAACGCAATGCTGTACAAAGTGACTCTGGGCTGGGTAGTTGTGTTGACTGTCATGCTCAGCTACCTTACGATCAAGCGCATAGCCGCGCATGCAGAAGCGCGAGCCGGATCGGAACTGATATTCGGTTCGATGGCGCTGTTTGCGTTGATAGTCGCGATTACGATGTTCATGAAGATGAATCGGGTGAGTTCGACGTAACGACTTAGATTCGGCCCACAGAAAAGCAACGGCGGACAATTCGCAATGAACTGTCCGCCGATTTCATTGATGGTGCTGTGGTGGTGGCTATTTCATCCAGGTCACGGTCATGTAGTCGGTGTTACCGCAGAATTTTCGCCAATAACCGCTGAGGGGAAGATGTAATTCCGCCGCGTCGAGCGACATATTGCCCATCTGGCCTTTGACCATGCCCAGGAGTTTGTTGTTCATATCGGAATAGAATCCAATAAACTGGCCGCGTCGTGAGCCGCACAATGGGCACATTGTCGGGTCATCATAGTACCACGTGCCATAGACGTGATAAACGACTCGGGCAGTGAGGCCCTCAGAAACCCAGCCCTCAAAGATTCTCTCGCCGTCAGGTTCGGTCCAGAAATTTCCGGCAAGCTGGCCGTATGGTTCGCTGTTTTGTTCCCACCAATCGGTGTGGAATGTCCCAGTTTGGCCACTGTTGTCGGACTTGATCCACTCGCCGGAGAGTATGCCGGTCGGGCAGGACGTCGAATAGATTCTGCGCGCGTGGATCGCCAGCGATGCAGTATTCGACACGAGATAAAAGGCGTTGAGATTGGCCAGCTCTTCGATGTAATAAGTTTTGGTGATCTGCGCCGTTGCAAGTGTGAAGACCGGCGCGGTGATGTAGGCGATGTCGCGGTCGACATAGATCAGCATGTTGATGCCGTCGAAATCATTGTTCGTGCTGGAAGCCCAGGCTACCGTCGAAGGGACATCGTACAAGATGATCGAGTCCTGACCGGGTTCAAAGTCGATAGTATGCGTGACGTCGATGGTGGCCACGCCGTTGATGCCGGCTGTTCCGCTCCAGTCGAGAGTCGGTCCCGGCGTTGGAGTTGTATTGGTGAGACTTCCCCAAAGCAAGGTAACGGCGTAAACGTCGTAGTTTGCGTACGGTGGCTCGGCAGGCGCGACGCCGGGCTGGGCAAGGTCAGTTTCGGATGTCGGAATCGCCAACGGGACGGCGTGTTTTGTCAGTAGATCCTGCACGGCGCCGGGGACTTGGTTTGAGTCTTTATCCGCGACACCGGTGGAGGTATCTTTGCTGCAGCCGGACAAGACCGCAAGAAGGAGCAATGAGAGGATAGTGATTGTTGTTTTCATAGCTTCCTCGATTGTTTGGATGCCCAAGTTAGAAGCAAATCAATATCGTCCACATCAAGACGAACGTTGTGGGAATTGTAACTAAAACAAATACGCTGGAACTATGAAAAAAGTCAAGGGTCGTAATATCACACAAAGGTAACGAACAAAAAAACGCCCCGAGCCGATTTCGGCCCGGGGCGCAACCCTGTGAGTAGCTACCTCCTGTTGAAGGCTAACTAGCTTATGCCGTACTTGGAGAAATGCTTGATTTTGAAGGTCGCAACGCCTTTGAGACCTTGACCTGTCTCTTGGAATTCCCATTCGCCCTTGGCTTCGTTGAAGTAATAGAGGAAGGCGTCAACGGTTGACCAGCCGGCATTGGCTGGGACAATTTGGCGGTGATCGCGAACGTGGTACCGTCTGGACCGCAATCGTATATGAAGATTGATCCGAGCTTGGGGTCGACTCATTAACGACCTCAAGAGAGATCTTGGTCGCGGGCTTCAGCGCACCTGCAGACCGGACTGGCAAACCGGTTGCGAGTTCAATCGCCAAAGATCCGCCCTTGCTCGTCGATCAGCTTCCGACTTCTTTCGAGCCTGGTAGCCCGGGTCAGAGCAGCTCGAAGGCATTTTCCCGGACCAGCAAAATTCTTGTCGGCTTCACCAGTCTCATAGAGGTAATTAACTTTTTCATCAACAGGATTCTGGTCTTCCGGCGTGACAGAGTTGCTGGAACAGCCGGTGAACATGAAAACTGAAAAACAGAAGGCAAGTAAAAGTCCCACTATCGAGACGTACCGCTTGGACTTACTTGAACGCTTCACTCTCTCCTCCTTACCGACACTGTTGCTGGTGCCGTCGTTGAGTTCACTTCTCTTCATCGGCATGGGTTAATGCAAAGGGGTTGCCATCCTGTTTCGCAGGCGAACAAATTCGCCCGAAAAAGTTAATGTATTATTTAGCAAGCAGTTTACGGTGCTTAATGAGTGTTTCATTATTGGACACTTTTTTGAACAGTGAAAATTCCGGGAAAAAGAGGGGGAATCAACCAATAGAGCGTTGGGTGGATTCGATAGAAATTGTGGCTTGCGCCTTCACCAAAGTGGACTGAAAATATCGATAATATCTGGAGCCGAGCAGATCCTTATATAAGGAAGGATCATTCCAAACGGCGAAATTGTTGAGCAACAACGCCAATTCCCTAAGATGAGATTCGGCGTTCACAGTGTCGGTCTCGGATAATCTTACCAGCGATTTCAAGAGCAGTTCGAATTGTTCCTGCGTACGGGCATAGTCACAGCAACGACGATATGACGCAACTGCCAGATCGATTGAACCGGCGATTCGATCGACTTCTCCCTGTAAGAATTCAGACTCATTCTGAGTACGCAATGACTTGGATTCGTCAGCGAAGGCGCGCAATTCGCCAATATGCGCTCGGGCTGAGTCAGCATCGCGAACACCAATAAGGTAGCGGCAGAGACCAACCGTCGCGCGCGTTTGATACTCAAGCGAACCGGCTTCCTGTGCCATCGTTATTGCTGAGCGATAGAGATTCTCGATCCCAACACTCTCTCCGCCGTAGAATGCGCATTCGGTCAGACGGACAGCAGTTTCGGCTTCGAGCTCTTTGTCGCCAGCGCTCCGGGCGAATTCGAGAACCGACTGAAACTTGGCTTTGGCTTCATCGAGCCGGCCGAGGATGAGATCGATATCGCCGAGATTGCCTATGGTATAGAAGTGGGGATGATTTTCGCCGAGATGGACAAAGATGCGATCAGCAGTCGTAAAAAGCTCGATGGCTTGGCGAATACGACCGGCGTGAACAAGCAAGTTGGCGAGATTGCCGGACGCATACGACTGGTTGCGGCGATCGCCATACTCGGCAAAAACTTCAAGTGCGCGATTGGCGAGTTGACGTGCGCGAACGTAGTTGCCGCGTTCTTCTGAGATGATTGCCAGGTTGTTGGCGATTCGCGCGCCGAGATAGCGAGAGTTCTTGGCTTCGTGCAGACTTAGGCATTTTTCGAAACATCTGGAGGCTTCATCGAGATTTCCGCCGGTCCAATATGCAAGCCCGAGATTGTTAAGCGAGTGCGCTTGCCTTTGAATGTCGCCAACAGACTCGGATAAGGTGACGGCTTGTTTACACGATTCTTGAGCTTCTTTGATCTTGCCGGTGCGCCGTTGGAGTTCACCGCGCAATGCGTAGGTGTCAATCAGCAATGATTTGTCCGTAGAAGGGAATTCACGTTCGACGTAATCCAATGCAATTCGGCAAAGGTGATAACGCGATTGTTTCCAGAGTAGTTGTGCAAGTCGGTTGATAGCCCCGTGTTGCTCTGTTTGAAGACCGGCCAGCTTTGCATGATGACGCCAGAGTTGCGCGATAGCGCGGACTTGCCGGTAGTTGCCTTCCGCGATGTAGAAATCAGCCGCCCGGTGGCAGAACTCGAAAAGCATTGTGGAGTCGATGGAATCTGAACCGGCATTCTTCAGGCATGATTCACATTGACGGAAATAGTTGTCAGCAGGTAATGACAAGTTGGCATCGATAGCGTAGACGGCTGCTTTAAGGCTGTAATGGAACGCCTCGGCGGGGCGGTTTGCCCGTGCGAGGTGGTATGCCAAGTCTTGAATTCGAGAGTCGCCCGGTTCACGCAGCAGCTTAGTGCTGATGGAAGAATGCCAATTCTGTAGTTGGAGTACGGGCGTACGATTATAAATGGTCTCGCGCAGAATGTTCCGGTAGAAGCGATATTGCGGCGTTGTTGATGCATACTGAAAATCAGCTGTTAATAAATCGGATTGACAGAGCAATCGAATCGTCGATTCGATTTGTTCCTTGGTCCAATTGCTCTTGAGAGAAGAGAGGTCCTCGGAGCAAAACGACTGTGGAAAGACCGATGCAGCTTTGAGTAGGTTGCGGTGCTCTTCGGGAAGTTGATCGAACCTCGCCAGTTGGAGTTCCTCGAGCCGACCACTCAGTGCGATCTCGCCGACGCCGGCAACGACATCATAGAGCTTCAAATCGGAGACGTTGGCAATTGCACGTGACTTGATTAAGTACTGCAGTGTCTCTTCGATAATCAACGGATTGCCGCTTGAAACGTTGATAAGGTGATTCTCAAGGTCAAGCTCGCGTTTGCCGCGAACAAAGACTGTACTGAGCCACTCGCGCTGTTCGGATTCGGAGAGTCCTGCCAGTGGAAGGGCAACGACGGCGGGGCTGGCGTCATCCCAGCGTGTTTCGTTATCAATCAATATCGCCAAGAATTGAGTCGTATTAGGCCGAGCGATCAAAAACCTGAGAATCGAAACAGACAGTGAATCGAGTGACTCGAGATTGTCGAGAACCAGCAATTTATCTCTAAGGGATTGTCCGATGATATCGGCGACGAGTTCGGCAGTCTTGCTGATGCGAAGTTCCGGAGTCAGGTCGGACAGGCTGTTGTCAACTTTTCGCGGCTGACCGGTCAAAACCGAAATCAAGGGCAGCCATTGCGGATCGAGCCGAGTTGATACTAGAGCCAGAAGCTCTTCGGAAGTTTCCAAGTTCAGCGAACGCCGCATGATTTCATAGATCAGCCAACCGCCGTAACGGAGGTGGCTGTCTGCGGCATCGAAATAGAGAATCTTGTCGGCAGAGACATCTTCGATGGCAACTGCGACAAGTGATGATTTTCCAATTCCCGCCGGACCTGAAAGTGATAGCCAGATTGGTCCGGAGGATACGGCGTGATCATGCGCACTACGAAGTTGCTCGAGTTCGGTGCTGCGTCCAAAGAGTTGGCGCGGACGCCGCAATTGCGATTGCTGTTCCTGAAGTGATTCAAAGGCATAGACCGTGACTGGAACATCGAATCCCTTCAAGTTCATTTGAAGGGGATGCGCTCTGCAAAAACCGGCGACAGCTTGATAGAACTGTTCATCGAGCAGAAGTCCGGCAGGATCAGCTTTCGTCATTAGGCGGGCAGCCATATTGACCGCATTGCCCATGACGGTGAATTCGCATCGGTGTTGCGAACCGACCTCGCCGCATAGCAATGGACCAGATGTCAAACCAACGCGCGTTTCGAAATGCTCAGATTCGATTTTGGATATCTCGACTGCGGCCTTAAGAGCACGCAACGAGTCATTGCCGGTAGCTACGATAGCGCCGAACAGCGCCAACACTTTGTGGCCGGAGCCGAAAGGGTCGATACGAGCAACTGTGCCGGAGGAGTCGTGGATCGCGTTCATGATTTTTGCAAGGTGCTGTTGAAGATGCTCCGGTTGGGCATCTCTGGAAACTGGCTGCACATTGACGAAGGCAACATGGACATTGCGATGTTCACTTTCGATGGTCGACTGGTTGGATGTCCCCATGATGCGATTTAGCAAAGAATCAGGGACATACTTGAGAAGTGAGTCGTCGCTGTAGCCAAGTTCGATCTGCTGCAACTCAAGTGTGTTGCGATTCACTGCGGGAGCAGGCGACGGTGTTACGATGACGAAGTCCTGCTCACGACGCGTGATTTCTGTCGTCGGCAATGAGTTAGCCAGTTCTGTCGAAAGGCATAGTTCGCCTGATTTCGCAAGATCGCAAGCTCGATATGCAGCGAGAATGGCTTCACCCGAGATTTCAAACTCGGCGCGACCATTGTCTGAGGATACGGTAAGCAAGTCGATGGTCCCTCTGGCAGCGCCGGCATGAAGCGACAGCGGGAACTGACGACATACGACCTGTTCACGATTGATCGTCTCGATAGTCGTCAACATCTCTGCGTAAACCTTGAGAATGTTAGTATTTTCGGGGAAACAGCACCAAACGGCATCGCCGGAGAACTTCAAGATATCGCCATTGTGGCGCGCAACATCAGCGGCGAGCGATGCAAAGAGGTTATTGAGCAGGTCAGTGAGATGTTCGAATCCAACGCGACCTTGCAATGATAAGTTCCTGGTTAGGACAGTGAAGCCGCTGGCATCGGCGAAGAGCAGGATGCGCGAATGTTGAGTGACGTTGTGGTTCGTTTCCCGATTATTGGATTTCCATTCGCGAAGAAGTCTGGGCAGGTAGCGAACGACCGCGGATTTCAAGTTCTTCGGCTCCTAATAGATGATGCGGATTATATAAAGCACGGCGAGATGAGCCGCTTGGTCGACAAAGAAAGCGTGTTTTCCACCATTGGTCTTGTTGGACTTGATATGATCCTGTAGCCAGTGCTGAACATATAGTGTGGCCAGAATTCCTCCAGCAAACAGCGTCGGGAATGGTCTTTGATCGAGCAGATACTCGCCGATCCACCAGAATGCTCCGATGGTGACAACGTAGACCAAAACGTGCAGTGACAGGATAGCCTTGTTTGAGCCTTTGTACTTTGCCATATGGTCGGTCTGTAAGGCGAAGTCGCCGAAGATGTGGCCAAGAATCAAAAAGAATAGGGTATCCGGCATTTCATTCACCTCAAGCAGGGATTGTTATCAGGAATGTGGTGCCTTGACCGGCGCCTGAGGTGACAGTGATTGTGCCGTTATGCAGGTCGATGATTTTCTTGATTGTTATCAGTCCGATGCCGTGTCCTTTTGCCTTGGTAGTGAACCTCCGGACAAACAGTTCGGGTAGGCGTTCCGGAGCAAGTCCGGGTCCGTTGTCGGAGACGCTGAGCAGTACGGATGCCGTTTTTGGATCGTAACGCAGCGTGATTACTATGCGCGGGGCGTCGTTTCCTTCCTGGCTGTTCAGCGCGTCAGCGGCGTTGATCAGAAGGTTGAGCAGGACTTGCTGCATTTGAATTTCGCAGAAGTTGACCAGTTTCGGGAAATCGAGCGCAACATTGGTGGCGACATCGATATTGTGGAAGCGCTTCTGCGGACGCAATACCCGCACCATCACACGTACAGTCTCTGCAAGGTTTTTGCGCGTGAAGACTGCCGAGTCATTACGCGTGCCCATGAGACCTTCGACATAGTTGGATATCGAGTCGACGCTGGAGCGCATAGTCTCCAAATGACGCATGCTCTTGTCGTCGCTGCCAGCACCGAGACGAAGTTGCAGAAGTTCGAGATTTCCACTGATAACAGTCAGATAGTTGTTGATGCTGTGGGCGAATTCGGATGCCATTTCTGATTCAGTTGCGAAACGATCAAGCTTGACGATCTGTTCGTTGAGCTCGATCAGCTCGGAAATGTCCTCGAAGTTGATCAGATATCGGTCATGACTGGAGGTTGCGCGTGTGTGCGAAATCGACATGAAGAACGTTCTGGCAACAGAACCAAGCTTGACAGTGTATTGTCCTGACCAGGTCGAAACCTTGCTGGTCCGGAGATCTTGGAGCGGATTGCTTTCGACGAAGAAGTTGAGCAACGGAACGGGCAGCGTGGCGTTTTCCAGTCCCAGCATCCGTCGACCGGCGGGATTGAGCAGTTCAACCTGTCCATCCTGATCGATGATCGCGATGCCTGCCGGCGAGCGGTCGATGACCTTCTCGAGGAAATCGTTGACGCGTGCCAGCTCTGAATTCTTGGATTGGAGTTGCTCGTTGTTTTCTTCGAGTTCAGCTACGCGAGTCGAATCGGAGTCGCGCAATTTGCGGCTGAGATTGCGCATTACAGCGATGGCAAACTCCGGCTCACTGCGGGCGAGTTTGGAAAATTCTTCGAGATTGTATTCGATGGCATCGCACTCGTCTTCAGCAATCACTGAAGCGAATCTGGGGGAGTTCTCCAAAAGGGACATTTCGCCGAAGAACTCTCCGCGGCCGCCAAGAGAGATATCGATGTCGTCCTTGACGATTCTGACGGTACCTGACAAGACAAAGAGCAGTGTGCAACCGGCGTCGCCTTGCCGGAAAATCACTTCACCGGCTGCAAAATGCCGTCGCACGCCGGCTACTGCCGGTACTGATAAGTTCGCCGTTTCTTTAGTCATTAATAATATGGGCGCCCCACCCCACTCCCTTTATATCGGCACCAGTCAACAGATTCCGCACGGGTTCAATGCGGGCACAAGTCGAAAAAGGTGGGGTCGAGATTGTACCAGGATGAAACAAACGAAGATGTGAAGCTTAGTGCTTAGAATGTGTAAGTGATTTTGAGTTGAGCGCCTGATTTGTCGCCTTCGAAATCGGGAGTAAGGTCGACATCAAAACCGGACAAGTGAGCATCAACATAGGCGTCGAACATGCTGATAAACACCGAGAGTCCAGTCAGCCAAAGATAGTCGTTGCGGCGATCGCGGTAGTTGAGATAAGTGGTAAAGTCACGCCCTGATTCAGTTTGCGTGACCAGATCATATTGGTCCTCAGTCTTCTTCCACCATTGAATCGACTTGACGATAAAGAATGACTCGGCGCCGAAGACAATCGCGCTCTTGACGTATTTGCGGTTATAGAATTGCCCCCAGCCTGGAACGGCGACCGAACGCAATAGTGCTCCCATCGGGGATCGGCGCGGTTTTTCGGGCTTAAGGACTGGTTTTGACTCGGTGATGATTAAACTGTCTGATTGCGCAGATACCGGAGCGGCACAGAACGCAAATGCAAGGAATAGTGGGAGCAAGAGGTATCGCATTGATGTATAATAATCGTGCCTTCAGCCATCAGCAACAGCTATTACCAGCGTTATCTTGACAGTCATCGGCGAATGGGTATATTTCTGCGATGATGCCTTCCGATAAACTGGTCAAGATTCTACGCGGCCGACCGCGTACGGTAGTTTTGACGGGTGCTGGTGTGTCGGCTGAATCAGGAGTGCCGACCTTTCGCGGCGGCAGTGATAGTCTGTGGTCGAAGTTCAACCCCGAGGAATTGGCGTCGATAGATGGCTTCATGGCGAACCCGAAACTGGTTTGGGAGTGGTATTCGTGGCGCCGAAAGCTGATCGGCGAATCAAAGCCAAATCCGGGGCATGAGGTTCTCGCGAAATTGGAAAAACACCTGCCGGAGTTTACTCTTATCACGCAGAATGTCGATAATTTACATCAACGCGCCGGTTCGGAACAAGTGATAGAGCTGCACGGTAACATACTTAGGGACAAGTGCATCCGATGTGAGCGACCGGCTCCGAATGCTGTTTTTTCGGAAGACAAGCTTCCGCTGTGTTCCTGCGGCGGAATGATCCGTCCCGACGTCGTCTGGTTCGGGGAGATGTTGCCGGAGGAGGCGATTTCTACGGCGATATCAGAGTCACGGGCGGCGGAGTTGTTTCTCAGTATCGGAACGTCGGCAGAGGTGTTTCCTGCGGCGGATCTACCGATCGTCGCCAAACGAAGCGGAGCATACCTGGTGGAGATAAACTTGGAAGAAACGAGAATAAGTCCTCACGCTGATGAAGTGTATCGCACGCCATCAGGAGTTATACTTTCCGCGCTCTGGGAGAAAATCGGAGCCTGTGGCGAATCGCGTACGAATACAGTAGCTCATTAGGACGGTTATGAAGATTACGATGCCATCTGGAAGATTCTTGATTTATATCGGCCTGCTATTGGCCTTGGCAGGGACGGTAAATAGTTGTGTTTATTACAACACCTTCTATCTGGCGCGCAAGAATTTCAATAGCGCAGAGTCGTCACGCAGGCAGGCCAATCGCGACGAGGCCTCGGGTGCGGAAATCAAGGGTTATGAAACCGCCATCAAGAAGGCATCAAAGGTATTGAGCGAACACCCCACTTCAAAATGGGTTGATGATGCGTTGTTCGTAATCGGCAAGTCTTTCTATTATCTTGGCGAGTTCGCCAAGGGCGAGCGCAAATTCCGCGAGCTGCTCTCAAATTTCCCGGATTCCAAGTACGCGGACGAGTCGCGGTTTTTCCTTGGCAAGTCGCGTTATCAGCTCGAAAACTATGTTCCAGCGCAGGAAGTCTTCGTTGAGTTTATCGAATCGAGCAAGAACGACGCGTGGCGTGCCGAGGCAATATTCCTGATGGCTGAAATGAATGCCAAGCAGGAATTGGACGCTGAAGCGATAGAATTCTACAAGCAGTTCGTGGATAAGTACTCATCCAATTTCCGAACCGCTGATGTCTACTTCAAGATGGGCGAACTGCAATTCAAACTTGAGCGTTATGAAGACGCGGCGGAGTCATTTGCCAAAGCGTCAACGACAACACAAGTCGACAAGACCAAGTTTGATGCGCGCTACCGGCAGGGGACCGCACTGTTTGAGATTGACAGCGTTCAAGCCGGTTTGGCTTTGTTTGAGAAATTGCGTGATGAACAACAGGACTCAGTACAACTCGGAAACATCCTTCTGCGCATAGCGGATGGCAACAAGCTGCTCGGAAATGAACGCGAGGCGATCCTGATGTATGATGACATCGGAGTCTATTTCGAAAAACGAGTCGAGTCCGCGGAAGCATACTATAGATTGGGTGAACTCGCCCAAGATGACTGGGGCGATCTGGCAGTCGCCAAGGACATGTATTCTCTTGCCGGCAAGGAACAACGCGGTGGCGAGTGGCGGGTCAAGGCGCAAGAAAAGGTCGCTGATATTCAACTAGTGGAAACGTATCTGGCCGCGGTCGGTTCGGATTCGCTTGAAACTGCATTGCAGAGCAGATACCTGTTAGCGGAGATGTATCGCACGGAACTCAATCGTCCCGACTCGGCAATGCAGGAGTATCGCAAGATTATAGAACTTGGTCCGGATAGCCCATTGGCGCCACGTTCGTTGTTGGCAATCGGTTGGATTCTCGAAAATCATTATTCTGACACCGTCGCCTCGCACGCGCAGTATCAGAAGGTTATTGACCAGTACCCTCAATCAGATGCGCTTCAGAAGGCGGTTGAATTGTTGGACTTGTCGGGAGCGGAACCGTACGACGTTTATCCTGACAAATTGTATGGAATGGCAGAGAATCAGTTGTTTGATGCCGAGAATCTCGATTCGGCCAAGTCGCTTTTCCAGCGGTTGATTGATGAATTCCCATCATCGCGATTGGTTCCGAAATCGGAGTTTGCATTGGCGAAGATACAGTTAATGCAGTTCGTGCCTTCAACGACGCCAATCATCCGGCCAAAGGAGACTCCCGTTGCTGTTGCTGCAGACAGCACCTCAAAGTTAGGTGATTCTACGATAGTGCTCGATTCTTCCAAATTGCCAATCGTACTCGATTCGCTGATGACTTCAGATAGTGACAGCACCGTGACTATCAAGGTCGGCGATTCGACAAAGGTTTCCAGCGGCGCAGATTCGGTGAAAAATCCGATGGTTATTGATAGCGCCAAAGGGTTGGTGACGGATAGCCTTGCCAAGCCAGCGGCGAAGGATAGCACTTCTCAGCCCAAAGCAGATTCGGCTAAGGGCGCTGTGTCTTCGAAGGACAGTGTTAAGGCTTCTGCGGGCGATAGCATTGTCAGGCTTGCGGATATGATTGGCCGAACCGACATCCCAATCGATACAATGGCTGCAGCAGCGAAGCGAGATTCGATTTTGGCAGCAAGAGCGCCAAGGCCTGATACGACCAAGGGCAAATTGGTGAATGATACGACGCAAATTGCTCAGGGTAAGGATTCGACCAGAACCTCTCTCGTCGGAAACGACTCTACCAAAGTTTCGTCCTCGGGATCGGACTCAACGGCAGTCAAAGCCAAGCCGGCTGAACCAGAGTACATTGACTCGACGATGATATTCGTTTTCAAGAAGTTGGCGGAAAAGTATGCGGGAACTGAGATTGGTGACGAAGCGCTGCGATTGGCGAGCGGCTCGGGAAAGACCAACAATCGACTCGCTCAGCAGCAGCAAGCGCTGCTTCAGCAACAGCAACAACAGCAGCGATTGGCTGCACAAGCGGATTCAGTCAAGAAAACCGACACAACAAAGACCGAAGTTATCGATACCCTGACGCAAGGGCAATTGGATGAAGAGATGTTACGGCAGGAAATTGACGCCTGGCCGCTAATTGATGACATTCCATCAGTTACTGGCGAGTTCGTCTATCCGGTCGAAGCCTCAACCAGCAAGTTTGAGGGTCGCGTTGTTCTGAAGATTAAGATCGAGTTTGACGGTAAAGTTAGTGAAGTAATCTTCCTGAAGGGTTCCAAAATAGTGGCCATCGACCGCGAGGTTGAAAAGGCATTATTGGATACTTATTTTGATACGCTGAAGATTGAGCCCTTGAAACTTAGCGGAAAGTACTTTATATATAACTACGAAATTAAGCTGCCAGAGGTGTATCGATAGATAAGCGTGACATAATTCGTAGTTGTGAGGTGGTGGAGAATCGGGCATTGGGGGCCGGCGCGTACCTTCTTTCCATTAAGCTAAAACTGAAATCATTTCCCCATCCGGGCGAGTTTCTTCATATCAAACCGACATCGGAAGGCAACGATCCGTTGCTCCGCCGGGCGTTTTCCATTTTTGATTACGACGAGCAAAGCGGCACGGTCGACGTGCTGTACAAGGTCTTCGGGCGTGGTTCGGCAATTCTGTCCAAAGTTGCGCCGGGACACGTTCTTGATCTATTGGGACCGCTTGGAAATGGATTTCCGATTCCGGATAAGTCGAAACAGCTGCTCCTCGTGGGCGGTGGCGTAGGAATCCCCCCAATTTATCTTCTCGCCAAGACGTGTCTGCGAAACGGGCATGATCCCAAGCTGATCAAGTTTTACATGGGATTTGGCAAAGCGGAAGACTGCGTGATGGGCGAAAGAGTCGAAGGCTTGTCGATTGACAAAGCGGTCTCGACCGACGACGGTTCGCGAGGACACAAGGGATTTGTCAGCGATTTGCTCAGAGCGGATCTTGCCGGTGGAATGGCAGGAGAAAAAAAGCGTTATCTGTGCTTGTGGGCCTGAAGGGATGCTCAAATCGATTCAGAGTCTGGCGAAGGAGTTTGCCACGCCATGCTATTTGTCGTTAGAGTCGATTATGCCGTGCGGTTTGGGGACGTGCCTCGGATGTGTAGTGAAGCAGGACGGCGAGGACAAGTACTTGCGGGTATGTCGCGAAGGACCGGTGTTTGAAGCGAACGAGGTGGAGCTGTGAGCACACCCAGTCTCAAAGTCAACATCGGCGGAGTCGAGTTTGCCAATCCGGTAATGACAGCTTCCGGCACATTTGGCTACGGCGAAGAATTCAATGAATACATCGACCTTTCGCGTTTGGGCGGGATCGTTACCAAATCAATAACCCGACACGAGCGTAAGGGGCACAAGCCGCCTCGGACTGCCGAAACGGCATCGGGAATGCTCAATGCCATTGGATTGGCCAATGTCGGCGTGGATGCATATGTGCGCGACAAATTGCAGTTCCTGCGAGGGCTCGGGACCAAGATCGTTGTCAATGTCGCTGGGTTTGATATTGAAGAGTTCATCTACGTGGTAGATAAGCTCAATGGGCACGACGAAATCGACATGGTTGAGTTAAATATTTCCTGTCCGAATGTCAAAGGCGACGGGATGGAGTTTTCCTCGAAGCCGGAAATCGCATATGAAGTGGTCAGCAAGGTTCGCAAGATCTGCGATTTTCCGTTAATGCCTAAATTGTCCCCCAATGTTGCGGATATCAAGCCAATCGCCAAAGCCTGCGAAGAGGCAGGTGCAGACGCCCTGGCATTGATTAATACCCTGTACGGGATGGCAATTGATCCGTATACTTGGAAGATAAAGCTGACCAATGTTACCGGCGGATTGTCTGGTCCGGCAATCAAACCGGTTGCAATTCAAGCCGTATGGAAGGTATATAATACCGTCAAGATCCCGATCGTGGGAATCGGCGGGATCATGGATTATCGTGATGTTGTGGAGTTTATGTTGGCAGGCGCCAAGGGTGTGCAATTTGGTACGGCGAATTTCATTCAGCCAGATTGCACGATCAAAGCCATCGACGGGCTAACAGAGTACCTGCGGCAGCGGAATATAGCGGATGTGAACGATCTAATTGGAAAGGCAGTGAAGATATGAACGCATTTATAGAGAAAGTAACCAACGCACAGGCAAAGAATGACTCTTTGGTGTGCGTCGGGCTGGATTCGGATTTTGAGAAGATGCCAAAGCACCTGATGAGCAGCGCTGATCCGGTATTCGAATTCAACAAAGCAATCATAGACGCTACCAAGGACAAGTGCTGTTGTTACAAGCCGAATCTGGCGTTTTACGAAGCGATGGGTCCGCGCGGTATGGAAACTCTCAAGCGGACGCTGATGTACATCCCGGAAGAGATGCCGGTTATTCTCGATGCCAAGCGCGGCGATATTGACAACACTGCCAAAAAGTACGCTGAAGCGATCTTTGACGATCTTGAAGGCGATGCCGTCACATTGTCGCCTTACATGGGCTGGGACTCGATTGCGCCGTTCCTTGAGTACGAAAATGCGTTCGCATTCATCCTCTGCCTGACTTCGAACGAAAGCGCCAAGGATTTCCAGTATCTGGAAAGCGGCGGCAAACCGCTGTATATGCACGTCGTTGACAAGGTCAACACGTGGAACCGGAACGAGAATCTCGGGTTGGTTGTCGGCGCATCAAAGCCGGAGCAGATCATGGAAATCAGAATGAAGGCGCCAAAACTGCCGTTCTTGATTCCCGGAGTCGGCGCCCAAGGCGGCGATCTTCACAAAGCAGTCGAATACGGTACACTTGGCGACGGCCTGGTGATCATCAATATCTCACGCGGCGTGATCTTTGCGTCCAAGGAGCAGGATTTTGCCTCACGCGCGGCAAGTGAACTTGATCGCTTCAATACCCGCATCAATCAGGTGCGCGCCGGAGCCGTTTAGGTTTTACTCGATAGCAAAAGAAGCAAGGGCGACCGGAAACGGTCGCCCTTTTCTATTGGGGGTTAGATTTTGGTGCCGACCAAACCGACAGAGAGCAGGGCAAACTCGTCACTGCGAGCAAAGTCGTACTCGTTGACGAACTTGGTAGAGACATCGGAGAAACCAACTTCGCGGATGGTTCTAAGATATCCCTCCAGGTCAAGCGCGCCGGCAACGCAACCAGCCCACGCTTCGGCAGACTTGCGCACGTCAGTGGGCATATCACCACGCGTGGCCATATCGGCGATGGCAAAATGGCCGCCGGGTTTGAGGACGCGGCGAATCTCGCGATAAGCCTGTGCCTTGTCGGGAACGAGATTGATGACGCAGTTTGAGATGACGAGATCGAAAGTGTTATCCTCGAACGGCATCGATTCAATTTCGCCTTTGACGAAGGAGACGTTCTTGAAGCCGCCGGTTTCGGCATTGGCGTTTGCACGAGCGAGCATCTCATCGGTCATGTCGAGACCGGTGACATGGCCGGTTTCACCGACGCGCTTGGCTGCCATGAAGACGTCGATACCAGCTCCGGAGCCGAGATCAAGGACTTTCCAGCCCTTCTGAAACTGGATCAATGAAAGCGGATTGCCGCAACCCAGGCCAAGATCGGCGCCTTCGGGAAGGGCGGCAAGTTCCTTGAGGTCGTAACCGTGCGCGAGATTGGTGACATCCCCGCAGTCGGGACCGCAGCAGGATGTTTCGCCGGTTGAGCAGCAGGAAGCGCCGGAGCGGGCGATATCGCCGTAGTGCTGTTTAACCGTTTCCTTGATTTGCTTGCTGGTATCCATATAGACTCCTTATTAGAGTTTTGATTCTTATTTCGTCATTTCGTCATTTAACGAAATGATTGTTTAGTATAGTTTACCGCAAGATTAAGTCAAGGGTTTCATTTTTTTCTGAAAAAAAATTCTGAAGGTCCAGAAGTACTAAGTTCGGTCGGTTCAGGGTATCAGATTGAAGATGTTATTGATTCTGAGCGGTTCGCCAATCTTGAAGCCCTGACCGTATTTGACACCAATCATGTTGCCGTAAGCGCGTGCCATGCTTTCGAGTGTCCAGATATAGTCGCGGGTTCGGGGTTTTTCGGGGTTAAGGAATTGCGACTCATGGGCTTTGAGGGCGGCGATGAAGCCGTCGAATTGATCGGTGATGTCTACCACGAATGTGGGGTGTTCCTCGACCGGTAGGAAGTAGTGGAACAGAGCCGGGACAGCGTAGGGTTCGCCGTTTATGGGGAGTTTCTTGAAAGTCGCGTAGTAGCAGGCGTTCATTACGATGTTGCCGGCTGCAAGGTGATCCGGATGGGAGCCGCGTTTGCCGTGACCGCCACGATTCCATGGGGCAAGGAGAACTCGAGGGCGATACTTGCGGATCAACTCTGCGACGATATTGCGATTCTCAGGGGTATCCATGACCTTGGTGTCGCCGAAGTCGAGTGTCTCGAGCAGATCGGCGCCGAGAATTTGGGCTGCCTTAAGGGCCTCGTCGGCGCGGATTGCCGGCGTTCCGCCGGTTCCCATTTCGCCTCTGGTCAGATAGATGATGCCGACCTTATTGCCCGCCTGCGACATTTTGAGCAGGACACCGCCGGTGCCGACTTCGACGTCGTCCGGATGAGCGCCAATAGAAATGAGATCGTAGATATGGTCGTTCATTTTTTGGCCTTAAACGACAATGCCGAGCCTGAAGCCCGGCATTGTGATTGCCTTAGAAGTTGCCGTTTTGGTCTTTCAAGTATCGATTATGAAACTTGAGAATATTGGCAAGGCGGTCATACAAGAAGGTGCGCGACTGGGCATCGTCACCAGGATACTTCGTGAATGAAGCATCTTGATGGTTGATGTTCAGGTCGTGAAGCTTCTCGACGAACGCTTCTGTCTGCAAGTTAAAGAAATTCTGGTCGTGGTCGGACGTTTCAAAGTAGAGGTTGTGTCCGCTCAGGTTTGCGCGATAGGTGGCGTTGTCGAGCCAGCTATACACGTCGTTTGCCAACCACTGATTCCATACCGGTTGATCGATATTGCCCTGATAATCGAAGGGAGGGCAATCTGCAAACGTCCAAATAGAGTGGTGTTATCGTAAGCCGCCGGCGAGAATGAAGCAGCCATGGAATAGACCAACATCTTGTACTGCTGGTTATCGCCCCGGAAACCGGTAGTGTCAGCATCGAAGAATTGGGCTTCCGTAGTGATGTTTGATTCCTGCAAGTAGCTTTGGAATAACTCGGTCATGTTTCCTTCGGAAAATGCCAGCGGGGCGTCAATTGCCGAGACTGAGTTGTAGACGTCGGGATATTTCATTGCGATGCGCACAGCGCCGTAACCGCCGGAAGAATGGCCGCCAATTGCGCGGGATTCTTTGTCGACGATTGAGCGAATACCGCTTTGGTTGTTGACGTCGATGTAATCTATCAACTCGGTAGACATCATGGTTTCCCACTTGCCGGTCAAGTCATTGTTATTGTAGAATGATCCGCCGTAATAGAAAGATGCATCCGGCATAACGATGAACATCGGTTTGATTTCGCCTGACGCAATTAGTTCATCAGCTACGGCGCCGATCGCACTGGCGCGATAGTAGTTTTCATTGCCGAAGCGATAATAGAAAGACGGTTCGCCGTCGTAACCGGGAAGCAGATACAATACCGGAAAACGGGCGCCGGTAGTGTTAAAGTCATAACCGGGGGGAGTGTAAACAGAAATCCAGCGGCTGGGGAACTGGCTCCAGATCGCGCTGTCAGGGTGAAGGCCCTTGAATTGGTGCGTACCTTGAGATACGGCACCAGCTGTCAGATCTTGCGGGATTGTCGGATTGTCGCGGCGTGTACAGCCAGCGGCCACCAGCAACAAGACTCCCAGAGCGACTATGTAGAAGAATCTATTGTTCATTTTCAACACCTCACCTAAAACCGATAGTTAAGAGCCCAAGTGGAATTGAAGCTCTTAGTCTTCCACTCGCCGCCGAAGTTGTCCCAAGTGCCATTGCCATCGGCATCAGTTGCTTCGCCGACTTCACGAGAACCAGCAAAAACCGCTTCAAAAGCACCGTCGAAGGTAATTCTCTCATTGAGGAAGAACCGGGCGCCGATATTGAGATGATGTTTGTTGCCGGTATCGATAAATACCTGGTTGAAGGTTTCATCAGGAATCGGCGAGCCGTCATACATATAGCCGAAGCGCGCGGTCCAGCGTTCGTTCACTACACGTTCGAGACCGAGGCTGAGGCGAATTGCGTCGTCCCAGTTGAACCGATACAGCGGCGCCTGAAGCAATGATTTCCAGATATCGGATGCTTGCGGGTTAGTCGAGCCGAGGAAATCACGTTCAGTTATGACGACCGCAAAGTCATCAAACTGCGACCACATGGTATAGGTAATATCCGCCGAGACCAAGGTCTGTTCGTTTGCCTGGATGGCAACGCCAGCACCGAATTCTGACGGCAGTTTCATATCGACATCGAAGTTGCTCAGGACGATCCACTCGTTGCCGTTGGAATAGGTGTCGCGGATTTCAGCCTGATTTGGTATGCCGTTGACTTGCGGGTCATTGTAAAGGTTGGCGATACCTTGATTGAATGGGAAGTAGATGCGCTCTACTGATTCTCCATCGATCTTGATTTTCGAACTGGAGATGAAGTTTGCGCCAAAGCTGACCTTTTCATTGGGCTTGTACTGGAAACCGATATTGGCGCCAATTCCGTAGCCGAACCCGTCGATGGACGTGATCGTCGGGAACTTGTCGTAAGGACGGACATTAAGCGGATAGCCGTACGGATTATCGACGAAGCCGACCTGATCGATCCAAAGATCGCCGCGATTGATCTGAATACCGACGCCTACTCCGAGTTTATCAGAGAACTTATAGGAAATAGTCGGCTGGAAGGTTACGACGTCGACGTTGGAGCGATGATTTTCTTCCATGACTTGACGCTTACTGTTGTAGGCATCGGAGATCTGGAAGAGGTTCATCGTCGCGTTGTGGTCGTACATTTGATAGAGAGCGGCGCCAAAGGTGATCTTATCTGAGCCTTTGGGTTTGAAGAACAAGGCGGTGTTTCCCATCAGGTAGACATTGTCTTTGACAGGATAACGAGTCTGGCCATTGAGGTAGCCGAATTCGTAACCATTGGAGTTGAAATTGGGCGTAACTTCGGGTCTCGGACCGGCGAATTCGGCGGTGAGATTGAAGTAGTTGGTTGTTAAGAATGCCAACCCGCCCGGGTTATAGTAGGCACCTGCGCCGTCATCGGAAAGTCCGCGATATGCGCCTCCCAATGCCTTTGCCCGTGCACCGACCCCCGAATACTGCCACCCTCCGGCCATAACCACCCCGGATAAGAGGACGACAACCATCAGCGAAAGCGTCGTTAACCTGCTAATTCTCATTATCGTCTCCATGATAAGAAAAAAAATGAGTCAACCTGTACTGTCAGGATCAAATGCGTCTTTGTCGCCTGTCAATGGAGCGCCACTAAGGCTTCCGCACTCTCCCGTTACTCCCAAGACGCGCAATGCTTAGAACTTGCGCAAAAAATAGATTCGGCATATTACGCCTATGGCAGTTCTTTGTCAACCGATTTTTGGGAAGGGGGATAGTGCGACCCGGATGGTCGAGCATATAGCTTTTAGCGGTCAAAAGCGGACTTTGTTTACCATTGAATTCACAACAAAACGAAGCGAACAAGCTCGAATCGAGCCACAGATATTCGAGAATGAATTGTTGCACCCGAAGAGCCGGCAAGATTGAGATGCATTTATCAAAGTCTCAATTTGTCTATCTTCAAGAACTCTGTGATATTTGGTAGTAAGATGGCATCTTCAAGATTCGAATTGAGAACAAAACTACTGGCGTTGTTCTGCGCCTGGTGGTTGTTTTGGGCATACCAGCCTTCGCATTTCTCGGATTGGGTGCTGGAGAATGTCCTAACAGTGGTTTTCATCGCTGTTCTGATCTATACCCGCAACCGATTTCGATTCAGCAATGTATCCTACATCCTGATGTTTGTCTTCTTGTGTCTGCATACGATCGGATCACACTACACGTATGCGGAAGTTCCGTACGAGAATTGGACCTCAACGCTTGGTTTTTCGCTCAACGAGTTGTTTGGATTTGAGCGGAATCAATTTGACCGCATGGTACATTTCTTGTTCGGGTTCTTACTTTGTTATCCGGTTCGTGAGACCTTCATGCGCATTGTCCAAGCGAAAGGCGCCTGGAGCTACTATTTGCCGGTAGAACTGGTAATGTCGCTTTCGATGCTCTATGAGTTGATCGAATGGTTGGTTGCAGAGGTATTCGGCGGTGAACTGGGAATGGCATACCTTGGCACCCAAGGCGACATTTGGGATGCCCACAAAGATATGGGGCTGGCATCTTTGGGTGCGGCATTGGGAATGGCGATTGTGGCAGTGATCAACTGGCGCTATCATCGCGATTTCAGTGCCGAGCTTCGCGATAGTCTGAAGATCAAGGACAAGACTCCGCTTGGCGAAGTGAAATTTCGGGAGTACCGCAAACGGCGTGATGGTGAAGGTGGACATAGATAGGGAAGGCGGGAGTTGTTATGAAGAGCTATCGGAAAGAAATGTGGATTGAAACTGCGTCGCGTCGGCAACTGATCAATATCACTCCCGAGGTCGAGGAATGTCTGCATGAAAGCGGTGTCAGAGAAGGGTTGCTACTGTGTAATGCGATGCACATCACCGCAAGTGTGTTCATTAACGATGACGAGTCGGGACTGCATCAGGATTACGAACAGTGGCTGGAGAAGCTTGCGCCCGAGAAGCCGCATTCGCAATATCGCCACAATGGCTATGAAGACAACGCCGATGCGCACCTGAAGCGGACGATTATGGGACGGGAAGTGGTCGTGGCGATTACGGAAGGCAAACTTGATTTTGGGCCGTGGGAGCAGATTTTCTACGGCGAGTTCGACGGCAAACGTCGCAAAAGGGTATTGATCAAGATAATCGGCGAGTAGGTCGAGTCAGCAACAGCTAATTATTTGAAGCCGGGGCGGACGGCGTGTCCACGGTTCGTGGCGAAGATGCCAGCGACGATTCGAGCTTCTCGCGCAATTTTACCAAAGGGATAAAATCGGAATCAGCGTTCTTCCAAAGATCGACAGCTCGTTGACGATAAGCCAGCGCGGATGCCTGATCGCCGGCAGTTTCATAAACGTCTGCCAGTCTCAGCAGGGTCTTGCCGTGATTCGGGTTGATAGAGAGATTCTTCTGAAGTTCGGATATCGCCAAATCCAACTGATTGTTGCGGCGAAGAACATTGGCATAGTAAATTCGGTAGCCGAGTTTCTCTTCGGGGGTCATGGCGGTAGTCACGAGCTCGCCGAACACTTTTAGCGCATCCTCGTTGCGTCCCGATAAGTCAAACTCCGTTGCATCCATGAAGCGGCGATACTGCAGTATGCCGCGATCGTCCGCCAGTTGTGGCTTCTTTGCTACTTCCTTGTCAAGGTATTCGCGAGCGCACGCCCAAGCGAGTTTCAGGGAGTCGAGGTTCTCAATTCGATAGTAGATCGCGCCGAGCAGACGGCAGGCATCGCCTAGGACATTCTTTTCGCCGGTAGAATCCTCGCGGAATACGACCTCTAACATGCTCCGAGCAGAATCATAGTCCTCACGTTGAATCAACATGCCGGCCCAACCAATGTGGTATTGGAGCTTCTTGGCTTCAGCGGGACCTTGATCGAAGAGTATACGGTAGCAGTAATCAGCCTGGTCATTTTGTCCCAGTTGCTGATAAGACTGCGCCATGTGAAGCGTGGCGAAATCAAAATCGGGGTTGATATTGAATGCCTGGCGAAATTCGGCGATTGCTTCTTCGTATCTTCCAACAGAATGAAGGATTTCACCGCGCGAATCGTGCGGATTTGCCTGTTCGCGACTGAGTTCGATGTATTTGTCAAGCATCGCGAGAGCTTCATCATAACGGCCAAGATAGAAATTCAGGTAGCCGATCATATTGAATGCAGGGGCATAGCGGGGGTTTATCTTTAGCACAGATTGAAATAGCGCGAGAGATTCCTCGTAATGTTCCCGCGCAAACTCCTGATAAGCCATGGTAGTCAAGGCATCCTGATCTTCGGGGAATTGGCGAAGGAAATCCTGGGTCAATGTGAATGCCTCGTCCAAACGACCCTCCCATTGTGCTTTGAAGATATCAAGCTGCAGCTGTTCGCGGTGCGAAACAAAGGAGCGATTGGCAAGCGCGGTCACTTTCATTTCTTCGAATTTCTTTGTGAATCCACGGGAAGCATAAACTTGGGCGAGACTGGCTTGTGCCATGGCAAAATTAGAGTCGAGCTTAACTGCTTGTTCAAGTTCTTCCATTGCCTGACGGAAATAGAAATTCTCCATCCATTCAGTGCCGGCGAGATAATGTTCGTAGGCTTCGTTGGAAGTTGTGGTGACTCGTTTATCGTCTTTGAGCGCCACGACGACTGCCAAGATTGTCAGAACCAGGAAGATGATGAGTGCGGATTTTCTAAGCATTGGAATTGTCCTAAACAAGAGTCTCGGATTATAACGAATTGTCGATGAGCCGAAGCTCACCAATGATATACGAAATTCCAACGGGAATGTTCGCCGGTAATGAAAATCACTTGCTTGTGACCTTCACCTTCACAATATTTGAATATGCCTCGCATGGTTCAAATTGCAGCAATAGTGGGTCTGGTTTTCGTTCTTTGCAGTAATCTCTTCGGGATGACTTTGGCTGAAGCGCTTGATAAGGCGATTCAATCGAATCGGGCCATTGCTGTTGCAGAGAGTCGGATTAATGAAAATGACGGCCGGATTGATGCAGCTCGAAGCGCTTTTCTGCCGACCATAGATTTAAGCGGGACATACACTTATGTCTCACGGTTGTCGGAAATAGAGATCAAGCTGCCGTTGGCTGTCCCCTATGCCCGAGATCTCAACCGGAACACATAACATGGTCGACACCAAGCTTTCGGGAAAGTACCGCTTGTTCGATTGGGGGAAACGGCGCAAACGGGTTGGACAGGCAATTCTGGGCAAGGAATTGAGTGAAGTCGTGGTTCTTGGAACCAAGCAGGGAGTCGCCTATCAAGTGGTGCGGGTCTATGCGACTGCCGCACTGGTTGTGGAGCAGCGTCGGTTGTTAGAGGAGTACCTTGCCATTTCGCAGAAACATCTTAATGACGCGCAGACGAAGTATGACTTGGGATTGGTTTCGCAGTTTGACTTGCTCAAGAGCGAGATGCAATTGAAGGTCTATCAGGAACAAATCGCGATTGCGGATGCCGAACTGAAGATTGCCCTGCACCGGCTGAGCGAAGTACTGGGCGATACGGGCAGTGTGATTAAAGTGACTGAACAGCTGTCGGGTCTCACGATAGACGAACCGAATCTTGACGAAACGAGAGTTGGTGAGCAGATCAGATCCAAACCGGAAGTGGTGTCAAATCGCAAACAGCAGGAGATCTCGAACCTGACACTGGGAATGGAACGGCTACGACCAACGGTGTCGCTGTTTAGCTCTGCTGGATGGAAGAATAGTTATATGCCCGATCCTGATAAGCTTTTGTTCAATTACGCTGGCGGTGTTTCGCTCAACTACGAACTCTTTGACGGTGGTTATTCCAAGAGCAGGCGCGCCGAGGAACTGGCAAAGCAGGAATCGTTGGAGTTGGAGATAGAGCGTTTAACCAGCGAGTTTGAGACGGTAGTTCGACTGCATCGTGAGGAAGTTTCGAAGATATCCGCAAAGTCGAAGATCACTTCGGAGAAACTGATTCTTGCACGCAAGGCGATGGAGATAGCCTCGGTTGCTTACAGCACCGGCGTCATAACCAACGCCGATTATCTCGACACCGAGCTGGAAGTCCAGCAGATCGAGATGGAATCATTGCAGGATAAGTACAATCTGCTGATGTCGCAGATTGAGCTAAAGAGGGCGTTGTCGTACTGGCCGGAGATTGATTAGCAGCAGTTATTCGTAGCGCAAGGCAACGATAGGATCGGTTCGAGCGGCACGCCAAGCAGGATAAAGCCCCGAGACAATTCCAGTTCCAGCAGATAGAACCAAGCCAATAATCGCCCACGCGGGCGAGAAGAAATACTTCCATTCCAACAATGTTGTCACTAGCCAACCGAGACCGGCGCCAAAGATAATGCCGATCAGGCCTCCCATCATTGTAAGGGTGGCAGCTTCGACGAGAAACTGGAACATGATGTTGTGCTTGCGGGCGCCTACGGCTTTGCGAACGCCGATTTCACGAGTACGCTGGGTGACAGCGACCAACATGATGTTCATTACACCGATTACACCCACCATCAAACCGACGCAAGCCACGGCAGTTGCGCCGAGCTGGACCTTGGAGGTGATACCGGCGACCTCGTCCTTGAAACGATCCTGCGTGAGAATGCCGAAGTTGTTGGGTTCGTCGGGACGGACCTTGCGAACGCGCCTTAGAGCGTTGATGACCTGGTCCATTGCCTCGCCGAATTGCATGCGCGAAACAGCGCTGCACATGAGGGTTACCGATTTCTCGTTGGGATAGAGCCGGTCGAAGGTTGTCATCGGAATGAAGATAAAGTCATTTTCGCTGATGCCGAAAAAGTCATCTACGCGCGCCTGGACACCGAGAACGGTGAAATTCCAACCATTGATTCGAATCACCTTGCCGACCGCCTCTTCATGGGTGTCGAACAAGGCGTCGGCAATTTCAGGACCGATTACACAGACCATCGCTTCGCGTTGCATATCGTTGTCGTCAAAGAAACGGCCATGGGACACTTCGCGATTGGTTACAATCATCTGTGTTGGCCAGCATCCGCGGAAGTCATCGGGTGTGCGGATTGAGCGGTTGTTGTATTTGGCGATGTTATTTTGCGCGCGTTTTTGCGGGCCAACAGCTTCCACCAGCGGACACATCTCTTGAATGGCATAAGCTTCGTCCATCGTGATGTCTTTGCGGCGGCGTTCTTCCTCGGTCATGTTTTCCCAATCGGTGCCTTCGTCATATTGGATAATGTACATCACGTTGCTGCCGATTTTGTCGATCGAAGATTCCGCGTAAGCCGTGAAACCGTCCATGATAGTATTCACGAGTATCACCGCACCTACGCCGACCATAACGCCGATGATGGTCATCAGGCTGCGGAACTTGTTGGCGCGGACGGCATCGAGCGCGAGAATCATTCCTTCGCGGGTTTCCCAGATCCTTTGCGACCAATTAGTCATAGCTGAGTGCCTTGATAGGGTCGAATCGCGATGCGCGTACCGCAGGATAGATTCCGAAAAACAGCCCGACACCCATGGAAATACCAAAACCGAGAGTTATTGCCAAGGTGGTAGGTGTGACGAAGATATCAAGCAGTGAGGTGAGAATCTTTTCGCCGATGAGCACTCCAAAGAAGATTCCCATTACCCCGCCTACTAATGACAGGAATGTTGATTCGTACAGGAATTGCGCGAGGATATGCAATCGACGCGCACCAATTGATTTGCGGATACCAATTTCGCGGGTTCGCTCGGTGACTGAGATCATCATGATGTTCATAATGACAATACCGCCGATGATAATCGAGAGCAACGGGAGCGAAATCAGTACAATGCGGAAGCCGCGGGTGAAGTCGTTGATGAAGCTCAGAATCGCATCTGGTGTGACGATGGTGAAATCGTCCTCGTCGTCATACGATACATGTCGGGAGGAGCGCAAAACGACGCGGACCTGATCCATGGCTTGCTCGCGGCGTTCAAGCGAGACCGAACTGATGACGAGATTAACCGGATTACCGCGCTGGGTGAACATCTTCTGGTGTGTTGAGAGCGGGATAGCAACGAATTCATCCATGTCACCGCCCAGCATTCCGCCGAGAGCTTCAGCAACGCCGATGACGACGAATTCATCCTTGCCGATTCTAATCTTCTCGCCGATCCCGTTCATGCCTTCAAACAGCTTATCGTATACGGTATGACCGAGGAATGCGACCTGTTTGCGGCGGCTGTCGTCTTCCCAAGAGAGGTAGCGTCCCATTGCGACATCGAGATCGCGCATGGCAAGAATATTGGGTGTGTTGCCTTCGACCTGCACCCAGCTCATGCGTTTCGAGCCGTACTTGATGGTCGAAGAGGCATAAGCCTCGGCGCCGACTTCAGCGCAATCAGGGCAGCCTTCGCGAATTGGTTCAACGAGACTGCGAGTCAATTTGCGACGGTGCATGCGTTCGAGGTAGTCCTGCATCGAAAGACCGAAACCGAAGCGCGTGACCATGAAAGTATTGGAACCAAGTGAAGCGAAAGCGTCTTCGAGATTGGTCTGCATTCCTTCGACAGTTGAGACGATGGCGATGACGGATGTCACACCCAAGGTCATACCAAGGACGGTTAGGAATGAACGGAGTCGGTTTGCCCAAAGAGCGGCGAGCGACTCGCGAATCAGGGAGACAAGTATCATCGGGTTCTCAACCGCGGCGAGAGCCTGCGGCTACTTCTCTTTCATCTTGTCGAGTGAAGCCTGCTCGATTGTGACCAGGTCATTTTCGGCGATCTTGCGCAGGGTCTGGTAAGAGCCGGAGATTACGGTATCACCGGGGGCAATTCCGGTGATTGCGACGATATTGCGTTCGTCAGCAATGCCGGTCGTGATTTCGACGAAGCGCGCCTTGCCGTTATTGACGACGAAGATTCCCGACTTCTTGATCTTGGCACTTTTCTTTTTCTTAGCGGACTCGTCGCTTTGGTCCGATGTCTCAGCGGCATTGGCTTGTTGGATGATGCCTCCGCCGGAAGTCTCTGTTTTTGCTTTGAGCGAGTCAGGATCGAATTCGCGGGTAACCAATGCGGCATAAGGAATCAACAATGCATTTTCTGCGGTGTTGGTCGTAATATCGACGGTTGCGGACATGCCGGGACGGAAAGTGACCTCCGATGTATCGAAGCGGACTTTGACCCGGAAGCTGGTGGTGTAGTTGTCGCTGCCTTCGTTGGCGATGAGCGCTGAATTGCCGATTTCGACGACTGTACCGGCGAAAGAAGTATCACGATATGCGTCGACTTTGATTTTGGCTTTTTGTCCAAGTTGAATCTTGGCGATTTCGCTTTCGTCGACATCGATTTCGACTTCAAAGACGGACAGATCGGCAATGGTCATCAATGTCTTTCCCTGAGTAAACGCGGTCTGAGCCTGAGAAATTTCACCGACTTCCACGCTTAGGAAGGTGACAACACCGGCCATTGGGGCTTTGATCAATGTTTTGGTGAGGTTGTCGCTGGCTTTTTCGAGGCCGGCTCGTGCCGTTTCGACCTGGGAGAGCATAGCACGATAGTTGGCGGCAGAATTTTCGTAGCCATAGCGAGCGTTGGTGGCGGCGTTTTCGGTGCCAAGATCGCGTTCGAAGAGCTTCTGCTGGCGTTCGGCTTCGAGCTTGTCGATTTCGAGCTGCGCTTTGGCGGCTTCTGCACGCGAAGTGATTTCATCGAGGCTGTATCGCGATTGCGAGACATCTGATTGAAGCTGAATAGTGTCGAGCAAGATCAGGCGCTGGCCGCGTTCGACGAGATCGCCTTCTTTAACAAACAGGTTGATAATCTGCGCGGATACTTCGGAAGTGATATCAACCTTGGTTTGAGGTTGAATGCGTCCCGATGCCGAAACGATTTCTGAGATGTCGTCGTTAAATGCCAAGTCGGCTTGGATTTGCGTGGCTTCGGTGCCTGAACCGGAAGACATAGTGATTGCCACGATAATGATTACCGCCGCTCCGATTGCGGCAAAGAGGAACTTCTTCGATCGCCATTTAATTGCCATGGATACTCCCTAAGTGCACAATGAGAATAGATGTTAATCACTGGTTTGACTTTGGGGTGTTCGAAAATGTTTCAGGGCAGGAGGTGGAATTGGTGATTCGGACTGGTGCGGCGTAACTTTTGATGGTGCGATTACGTAAACTAACACGAATACCAAATTGACGGAATGTGTTCCTGGAGCTGTTTAACACATCTTAACCATAATTGTGGAACATAGAATCGGTCGAACAGGTATGAAGTGGTGAGTGTTGACAATGAAAGGAATCGAAATGAAGCATAGTCGCAAAATGTGGTTATTCTCAGCAATAGCAGGGCTTTTGATGATACTCGCCGTAAGTCCGCTTCAAGCAGCCAAGCGGCCGTGGATTGGTATCTATATGCAGGATGTCAATCAGAGTCTGGCCGAAGCGTTTGATCTGAAGACGACCGAGGGTGTGCTGGTCAATGACGTCGCCGAAGATTCTCCGGCGGAAGAAGCAGGGATCGAGCCGAAGGATATCATCTTGTCATGGAACGGCAGTACTGTAAGAGATTCGGACGCATTAACAGAATTAGTGCGAGCTTCGAAGATTGGTGACAAAGCGAGCCTTGCGATCAACCGCGACGGCAAAGAAATGACAGTTTCGGTTGAAGTTGGCGAGCGCCGTGAGCCGCAATTTTATGGTTTTGGCGGCGAGGGCGACGCTGGAGAGTGGGCTCCGCATTCTTTTGAATTTCTGGACAACATGAAGACGACCGGAATCGGCGTTTCGATGCAGTCGTTGTCGGGTGACTTGGGAGAATACTTCGGCGTACCAGACGGTGAAGGTGCATTAATCACGGAAGTGATGGAAGACACACCGGCCGCGAAAGCTGGATTGCAGGTGGGCGATGTTGTGGTAGAAGTGAACGGCGCGAAGGTCGAATCACCGAATGATGTCTCCAGCGAATTGCGCGGCAAGGATCGCGGCGAAGAGGTTGAGTTGTCGATTATTCGTAACAAGGCGAAGCAGAAGGTGTCAGTCGAGATAGACGAGATTGAAAGCTTCGGAATGCAGTTTCCCGGCAACTTGCGCGAGATGATGAATTGGAACGGAAATCGCGGTCAGACGTATCACAATTGGAGCGCGCCTTCAGTGCCGCAAGTCGATCAAGAAGATTTCATGCGCAAGATGGAAGAGATGCAGAAGCGTCTCGAAGAGATGAAGGTTCGCCTTGAGGGCCTCGAAAAGAAGATGAAATAACGCAAAGACCTTAACGGGTACTTCCCATTATCCGACAGAGCCGCCGGTAGATCAGCAACCCTATCGGCGGTTTCCATTTGTGCTCTCACCCCTTCCCCTCTCTCCGAGGGAGAGGGGAGCCGAAGAAATGGTCGATTCGAGTGCAGAGCACTCAAAAAGGAAACAAATCGCGGGCGCCAAAGCGATAGATTTCGTATAAAGGTATTATGGCAGACCAGACTAACAGCAAATATCTCTCACCGGAAGTATTGAGCAAGCTTAAGGGGCTTGAGGTCAAGGCGCGCTTGGTGGTAGAGGGATTCATTGCGGGGCTTCACAGATCGCCCTACCACGGGTTTTCTGTTGAGTTTGCGGAGCATCGTCAGTATATGCCGGGGGATTCGATTCGTAATGTCGACTGGAAGGTGTTTGCCAAGTCGGATCGGTTCTATATCAAGCAGTATGAAGAAGAGACCAATCTCAAGGCGTACTTGCTGGTTGATTGTTCGCGGTCAATGGGGTTTGCAAGCGAGAAACGAATCGACAAGCTGACCTATTCGCTGCAACTGGCGGCGGCGCTGTCGTTTTTGATGTTGAAACAACGCGACGCAGTCGGTCTGGTGGGATTCGACGAGAAGATCAATACTTACGTTCCACCACGGTCGGCGGCATCTCATCTGCACGTATTGCTTCGCGAAATGGAAGCATTCAAGCCGACACTTCAGACCAATATCGCGACAACGCTTCATGAAATGGCGGAACGAATCAAACGACGCGGATTGGTGATTGTGCTTTCTGATTTGCTCGATGATCCGACGCAGGTTATTGCCGGGCTGAAGCATTTCCGCCACCGTAAGCACGAGATTATTGTGTTTCATGTGCTTGACCCGAGAGAGCGCGACTTTGCGTTCCCGCAGGAAGCTATCTTCAAAGACATGGAGACCGGCGAGCAGATCAATACGTTGCCGTGGCAGATAAAGGGCGAGTACAAAAAGGTGGTTGGCGAAGTGATTGATCGCTTTTCGCGCGAGTGCCGGATGTCGAATATTGACTATGTTCCGATCGACACCGCGACCGATTATGATTTTGCACTGTTTGCGTATTTGAACAAAAGGGCGAGACTGTACTAACAGATTCGTCGGTTACGGCTTAACCAAACTACACCACTTTAGCATTCCAGACTTCTTAAGAACAGGAAAGACTACAGCTCCGGCCGGTCTACTTTCGACTCAAACGAAGCCAGCGTTTCATCCTCACTCGTCTCATGCACCAGCGACGCGATATGATTCAGCGCAATCTGAACATTGCCAAAGCCGGTTGAAATCAGCTTGATTCGTCCGGGATGATTTGAGATATCTCCGATTGCGTAGATATTATCGACGCTGGTCCGCATGAACTTGTCTGCGCGAATCGAGCCGTCAGCAATCTCAAAGCCGTGTTCCTTCAGGAATCCCAATTTCGACGTGAAGCCAATACAGCCAAGAATTCGATCAACTGCCAGTTCGGTTACTGTGCTGTCTTTGATGTTCGTTACGGTAGCGCCGGTAACTTGGGCATCGCCTTTGATGGCGAGAATCTTGGTGTCGGTGAGAATTCGGCATGGTGTTTTCTGAAGGCGCTTAAGAGAACCTTCAAATCCGACGAACTTGGTGCTGCGGTGGATTAGTGTCACTTCCGGTGACATTGCGGTAAAGAAATTTGCCCAATCAAGAGCTGTATCGCCACCGCCAATAACCAGCACGCGCTTGTCGCGATAGTCTTCAACGTTTTTGACGACATACTCAAAGCCCTTGCCGACGAATTGGTCAGCGTCTTCCAACTCGAGCTTGCGCGGCGAGATCATTCCCGCTCCGGCAGCGATCAAGACATACCGGGCGTGGACGTAACGGCCATCTTCGGCGGTGAGTTTGTACTCGCCGTCGGGTTCGCGCACCATCTCGACGACTTTGAAATTGACGAGCACCGGGACTTCGTGCTGTGTGACTTGTCGAAACAATTGATCAACTAAGTCCGCTGCTGTGACTTTCGGGTAACCGGCCACGTCGAAGATGAACTTCTGGGGATAAAGCGCTGTCAATTGTCCGCCGACATAGGGAAGGGCATCGACGACTGCAGCGGATAACTTCTTGTCGACAGCGCAGAATGAGGCGAAGAGCCCAATCGGACCTGCGCCTACCGTGACAACATCGTAGATTTTTTTCACTGTTCGCTGCTCAGCAGCTCGTTGCCGTAACCTTCCAACTCCTCAAGGCCATCCAGTTTGAACGGATCGCGCTCAGGAATTTCAATCATCACATCGCCGTGAATCCGGCACTGGCACCCCAACCTCGAGGTCGGCGTCAGTTCGGCGCATTCTTCCAGCCGATCTTCTTCTTCTTCTTCCATCGGCGAGAGATTCTGTTCGCCTTCGCGAACAATGATGTGGCAGGTTGTGCAACAGCAATTGCCGCCGCAGTTATGTTCCAATTCAATATCGTTTGCCATTGCTACTTCGAGGACGGTTTCGTCGTTATCTGCCTCGACAGTGACGTTATGCGGCAAGAATGTAATTTTATGACCCATGATTCGCCTGTTATTCCACCTTATCTATTTCTTCCCGCTTGAATATGCGCTTGGGTTGGCTGGAATCACCAAAAAAAATTTTGCGAGCATGTCGGGAAAGTTCTATACCAATCAACAAGTGAACCCAGGCAGGAATTTGTTCAAGTCCGCACGCGGAAATGCGCACCGACTTGTCTTGGAATTGTTTCCAGTCGAAAGCCTTGAATCGCTTGTCAAAATCATCTTCAAAGAATACCCCATCTTCGGAGAAGTCTTTTAGTTCGAGGAGTTCCATCAGAGGTTATACAGAGAACGAAGTACCGCAGCCGCACGACCGTTTGGCTTTGGGATTGGAAAACTGAAATCCGCCGTTGACCATTTTGTCTGAATAGTCGAGTGTCATTCCATTAATATATGACATCGACCGCTGCTCGACCAGAACAACGAGACCCTCAAAAAGGAATTCGACATCCGAATCCTTCTTGTCGGCAGTAAACTCCATTTCATAGGAAAGACCGGAGCATCCGCCGGCTTCCACCCAAAGACGCAGCATTTTGCCGGAGTCTTCCGGTTTGAGAGACATGCGGCGTCTGATCTCGCCGACAGCTGAAGGAGTCAACACGATAGATGGCAGCGGCTTAGACTGGACAGAGGCGTTGCCGCCAGCCGGTTCGGGCCGCAGGAACTTGGTGCTATATAATGTTGTCGCTCGGTTCATTTCTTACTCCTGGTCGGGAAATCCCTGACTCAGATTACTCTAACACAAAATCTACGAGTCGGTTCCATCTGCCTGTTTGTTGTTTCGGCAGATTTGGGCGGCTACTTAGGTCGCTGAATTTAATGAATTGCCGGAAAATGTCAATTGGTAGCTGTACTAATTGAAGCTCAAATCAGGCGCCTTCGACAGAATTGGTTAACAACTCGTTGATGGCTTCGGTCAGTTTCCTGTGTTCCCGCAACGACTTAACGTAATCTTGTTCGCGCAGGGCACCTTTTGACTTCATTATTGAGACCAGATTCTGCTTATCTCTGGTGACCCACTCCTCCAGATTTGGGAGGGAGAGCGCGAACAAAGCCAGACGGTTGAACCATAGTCTTTCGTCTGGTGTCCACCCCTTGGTTGACGATAGTACGAGTGTCCGCCGCGCCAGCTCCGGGGCTTCTCGTTCGGCACGGCTGCGGTCGCCATTAAAGTGGGATGCGATGAACCGGGTTTGAGCCAGAGAGATCTGACTCAAGCTGATATCGCGATCAGTGAATTCTCCACGGCGCTTGAGGTCCAAACACAGATCCGACTCAGCCAGTTCTTTGAGGACGGCCTTGGATGTGCGATAGCTCTTGTCTGAAGCGATTTTCGCGGCTTCAGCGTCCGCCAGTTTTCGGCACGATTCATCAATGGAGCGGAATCCAAGTTTGTAATAGAACCAGTAAGCGCCAGAATCCAGTCCTTCTGGATTATCGTATCCGACTTGATAGCGGCGAATCAACAAGTAGCTACAGCCAAACATTTGATTGAACAGCTGTGCAAACTTACCAAAAATGAATCCAGCTTCGCTGCGGCGGAATGTCTCAAAAATGTTGATCGCGATCTCGATGCGATCAAAGACCATTGCTCCGATTCCATACCCGATTGGCACTCCGTTGCGGACCAACAGCGCAGCATAGTTCGATTCAAGCGGCAATCGCCACTCGGGCATCATTCCCATGATATAGATGGTCATGCCGCGACCAAGAGCAGTCGCGTAGACTTCATCGAGATTCGCGAAGGTCAATGGCCACAATTCGCGATGACGCATGATCATCGCCATCTTGTGCATGTTGACAATCTCTTCGGCTTCTCGCTTTGGCAGGAGCTTTGGTTTCAGATCGATTTTGCGTGTAATTTTGCGAAGGTCAGGATATTCTTTTTCCAGAGCCTGTTTTTGGTAATGCATTTCGCCCGAAGCGAGTTTCACATTGGTTCGTGCAAAAGGCTGGTTACCGATATCGATAGTCAATGGAATGTCCATTTTGTCGAAGAGCAACCGTTTGAGGCGTTCGTCTTTGGACAGGCGTTCAAAGATATCCATGAACCACTCGAGTCGATTTACTCCGCGCACGGAAGTTTCGGCATCGATGATATCGGTGGTGGGCATGAACGGATCATCGACGGCATCGTTTTCGCAATATGTGAGTAACTCAGGAAGCAGATCGAGTATTGGATCGTTTTCCAAATCCTTGTAAGTATTCCAGTCGATGTCGACGGTCTTGGGATATTTCTTGAGCAGCCACTTCGTCATGAAGTAGGCATAAGGGTGACTCAGTTTCGTTCCGACGATACCCGTCTCATCGAGGGTGTCTTTGTCGGGTGACTTGAGCAAATTCACTCGTTCATGGAATTGCGCCAGTTCAGACTCGACGATTGCCAATACTTTTGCGTTGTCTGGAAATGCTCGCAGATAGCAAAGCGATTCGTGATAACTTAACAGCAGGTCGGCCTTCGGTACTGCTGTATCGCTCAGTTCATGCAACAGTTCGAGTTTCTGAGTCGGGAAGTCGCCGCCGAAACTGCTCTTGATGTCAGAAAGAATTTGAATCAGTTTGCTCGGGTTTTGACCGGATTGTGCGGTCTTAGTCACTAAGTCTCCCTGGTTATTGCGGTAGAATCTTTTCTAAAATGCACACTAAAACGCTTGCCCGCAACAGTTTTTACTAGAAAGTGAGCAGTTTTGAGATTGTGAAAAAAAGCACAAAATTTACTCGAAACCTTTGAAATTATTGTGGCTGAGGCCCGAAAGAATACTATATTTCGGTGATTAAATAAACCCGCAACGGGAGTTGTAGTTATGATTAAGAAAGAAGAAGCCCTACAATATCATTCGATGGGGCGCAGAGGTAAAATCGAGGTCACTCCGACCAAACCCTGCGTAACACAGCGTGATCTTGCTTTGGCATACACTCCAGGCGTCGCAATTCCTTGCCTGGAAATCGAGAAGAATCCATCCGATGCATACCTGTACACTGCCAAAGGCAATCTCGTCGCTGTAATCAGCAACGGTACCGCCGTCCTTGGGCTCGGTGACATTGGCGCTCTCGCCGGCAAGCCGGTTATGGAGGGCAAAGGCGTATTGTTTAAGAGATTCGCCGATATCGATGTGTTTGACATCGAACTTAATACGAAGGACCCGCTGGAGGTCATCCGTACCTGCCAGATCCTTGAGCCGACTTTCGGTGGAATCAATCTTGAAGACATCAAGGCACCAGAGTGCTTCCAGATCGAAGAAGAACTCAAGAAAACCCTGACCATTCCAGTCTTCCATGATGACCAGCACGGCACAGCGATTATTTCCGCTGCCGCGTTGCTCAATGCGCTCGAATTGTGCGGCAAAGATATTGCCAAGATTCGTGTAGTCTTCTCAGGCGCCGGCGCTGCCGGAATTGCCTGCGCGAAGCTTTATCTGTCGCTTGGCGTCAAGATCGAAAACGTCCTAATGGTAGATTCCAAGGGCGTCATGTATGAAGGCCGCGACGACAAGTGGAACAAGTACAAACAGCAATTCGTTCGCAAGACCGACATTCACACGCTTGAAGCCGCAATGAAAGATGCCGACGTCTTTGTCGGTGTGTCGGCGAAAGATGTTGTGACCAAGGATATGGTCAAGTCGATGGCGAAGGATCCGATCATTTTCGCGATGGCGAATCCTGATCCGGAAATCACCTATCCAGACGCCGTCTCTGTCCGCAAAGATTTGATTATGGCGACGGGCCGTTCCGATTATCCCAACCAGGTCAACAATGTGCTCGGCTTCCCGTTCATATTCCGCGGCGCACTCGATGTTGGCGCAACGGCAATCAACGAAGAAATGAAGATCGCTGCTGTCAGAGCTCTTGCCAACCTCGCCAAGGAAGACGTTCCCGACTCAGTGGCACGTGCCTATGGCGTAACCAGTTTCAAGTTTGGCCGCGAATACATTATTCCGAAGCCGTTTGATCCGCGCGTCCTGATTTGGGAAGCTTCTGCTGTGGCGAAAGCCGCAATGGACTCCGGTGTCGCCCGCAAGAAGGTTGATATCGAAGAATACAAGCACGAGCTTGAACATCGTCTCGGCCTTGGCCGCGAAATCCGCACGATGCTGATCGAACGCGCCAAGAAGTCGCCGAAACGCGTTGTCTTCAGCGAAGGCACTGCTCAGCGCATTCTGCGCGCCGCGATGATCGTCAAGCACGAAGGCTTCGCGCAGCCGATCGTTCTCGGCAATGAGACTGAAGTCCGCAAGGTCGCAGCCGAAGGCGATATTGATCTTACTGGAATTGAAATTGTTCATCCACATTCATCGCCGAACTATGAAAAGTACGTGAAGGAGTTCTTCCGTCTGCGTCATAAGAAGGGCGTCACGCTCGACGATGCGAAGTTCATCATGCGCAACCCGAACTATTTCGGCGCCATGATGGTTCACATGGGCGACTGCGATGCGTTCCTTGCCGGTGTTACTCAGCAATATCCTGAGACAATTCGTCCGGCGCTGGAAATTATCGGAAAACGCGATGACTTGTCGATCGTAAGCGGTTTGTTCGTTCTTATCATCAAGAACAAACTGTACTTCTTCAGCGACACGACGGTGAATATCACGCCGACGGCAGAGCAGCTTGTGGAAATCACGCTTTGCTGTGCTGAAGCCGCTCGTCGCTTCGGTATCTCGCCGAAGATTGCATTGCTGTCGTTCTCGAATTTCGGTTCGGTGAAACATCCGGAAGTTTCCAAGGTTCAGGATGCAGTCAGAATATTGCATCGCGAGTATCCCGACATGATCGTCGATGGCGACATGCAGGCAGATACTGCAACCGACATCAATATACTGCGCTCGAACTTCCCGTTCAGCAAATTGCAAGATCAGGCAAATGTCTTCATCTTCCCGGATCTATCCTCGGCAAACATCGCCTACAAGCTGATGATCAAGCTTGGCGGCGCTGAAGCGATTGGACCGATTCTGATGGGCATGAAGAAACCTGTCCATGTCCTGCATCGCAGTAATGACGTCGATCAAGTCGTGGTAATGGCAGCTTTGGCAACCGCCGAAGCAGGCCGTGCCGCCGCCGATCAGCCAAATCTACCGAGCAAAGTGAAAGCTTAATCGGTTACCGACGGGCGTTGCTAAATGGCGGCGCCCGTTTTTTTGTGTCTGGCGCCAAGTGCAGATAATATAGACCAGTCTTAATTACGGCGCTCAACATAAGTCGGGATTAGTAACTATGCACCGCAACGATTCACCGCACCAATTGCAATACTTCCTCCGCGAGCGGACCAAGGAACTCACCGCACTCCACAAGACTGCACGATTGATGCAGGATGACTCGCGCCCGATTGTCGAACTCTTGACTGAAGTAGTCAATCTTCTCCCACCGGCGTGGCAATATCCCGAAGTCACAGTCGCGAGAATCGCCGTAAACGGATTTGATGTAACCACCCGGGATTTTGACCGCAGTGCGTGGATGATGACCGCGCCAATCCAGTTCGTCGGAGGTGCCGCCGGGCTGATTGAAGTCGGCTATGTAGAAGAACGGTCTCCTGCGGTTGAGGGACCATTTCTTGCGGAGGAGCGCGAACTTCTCGATTCGCTTGCGGATATGCTCCGCAATTATCTTCAATACCGGATGGCAATTGAGGAGATCAAGAAATCGAATGACAATCTGGAACGGTTGGTGTCCGAGAGAACACTTGAATTGAGTAACACGAACGTTGCGCTGCAATTGCAGATTCAGGAACACGAAAACGCTCGCCGAGAGATTGTAGCGTACCAGAAACAACTTCGCAAACTGGCGGCTGAACTTTCGCTTTCCGAGGCGCGAGACCGTCGCGCTATTGCATCCGATCTTCATGACCATATTGGACAGGCGTTGGCATTCATTCGAATGAAGGTCTCCGGATTTAGCGGCGAGTCGGTCTTTTGTGGATTTGAGGAAAGCACTTCAGAGATTCTGACGTTGCTTGACCAGACAATTCAATATACCCGTTCACTCACATTCCAGATCAGTCCGCCGGTGCTGTACGAACTTGGGCTTGGACCGTCGCTTGATTGGCTAGCAGAGCAGTTCACCAAGAAGCACCGCCTTCAAGTGAAGACAATAGTTCAAAACGACGTGCCAAGGCTGCCGGAAGAGATCGAGGTATTCGCTTTTCGTTCGGTTCAAGAGATTCTCACGAATGCAGTCAAGCATGCACAGGCAAAGCGCGTTGAAATGAAGCTTTCGCTCGGCAATGGCACGCTTGAACTGAGCGTGTCTGACGATGGAGTCGGATTTCCACCAGATAAGTCAAACTCCGACTCAACTGATGGCGGTTTTGGGCTGTTCAGTATCAGGGAACGCTTGATGCATCTCGGCGGATCGATCAGGATTGATTCTTCACCGAAGCAAGGAGCACGCGTTACATTGTCTATCCCTGTAACTTCGGGAAAGGTGAATAAGTGAAAATTCGATTGCTCCTTGCTGATGATCACAAGCTCTTTCGCGACGGGCTGCGTTCAATGCTTGACGGTCACAAAGGAATCGAGATTGTCGCAGAAGCCAGCGACGGTATCGCAGTGACAAAATTGGCAGGGGAGTTGCATCCGGATATCATACTTATGGATGTATCAATGCCTGATTTGAATGGAATCGAAGCTACGCGCAAGATTAGCGCTGAACATCCAACTATCAAGATTATCATGCTTTCAATGCATTCTGATCGCAGGTACATCACTGAGGCTCTTCGTGCCGGTGCTCGCGGTTATCTTCTCAAGGATTCGGCATTTGACGAAGTGCTTACCGCTATTCGCGACTGCAGTTCGGGAAAATCTACTTAAGTTCCCGAATCGCTGACATTGTTATCAATGACTATATCAATCTCGCCCGAAATGCTGACTCTTCGGCTTTCGCGATTCTCAGCGCCCGCGAGCGCGAAGTGCTGCAATTGCTTGCCGAAGGGAAGTCGACGAAAGAAATTGCCTCTCAACTAAAGGTCAGCGCCAAGACGATCGAGTCGCATCGCAAGCAAGTGATGGACAAATTGAACCTGCACAGTGTCGCAGAGCTTACTAAGTATGCCATTCGAGAAGGGCTGACCCAGCTCAACTGATGCATCCTCTTTCCTGAACAAGCCGTTCCACGATATCAGCCTCCTAAGGAAAAACGCAGCCGACAATCAGGTACTGCCTAATTGCGTCGACAACATATTCCACGTTATTGGTGTTAATTCGGGTGCCGGCTTTCCGGCGAGTGTAACACGCTTCGTGGAGGCGAAAGATGTTTGATACTGGAAACACCGGCTTTATGCTGGTGGCAACCAGCCTCGTGATGTTGATGACACCGGGTCTGGCGTTTTTCTATGGCGGTTTGGTGGGCCGCAAAAACGTGTTGTCGATCATGATTCAGAGTTTTGTATCGATGGGCGTAACCACCGTGCTCTGGTGGATCTGCGGGTACTCGCTTTGTTTCTCGGGCGGCGAAGGCGGAATCATCGGCAATCTCGATCAGGCATTCTTTATGGGAATTGATCCGATGACGCCGTTTGGCGCCGGCAAGATACCGCTTTACGTCTTCATTGCATATCAGATGATGTTTGCAATCATCACACCCGCGTTGATCACCGGCGCGTTCGCGAATCGCGTCCGTTTCTCTGCCTACATCATGTTCCTTGTCGCATGGCTGGTGCTGGTGTATTTCCCGTTCGTTCACATGATCTGGGGAGGCGGGATTCTGGCAAAGTGGGGAGTGCTCGACTTCGCTGGTGGCATAGCCGTACACAACATTGCCGGATTCGCAGCATTAGCATCAGTGCTGTATGTTGGTCGTCGACGCATCGCCGATAGCGTTCCGCACAGCATTCCACTTGTCGCTCTTGGTACCGGACTTCTGTGGTTCGGCTGGTATGGGTTCAATGCCGGTAGTGAGCTACAGGTTGATACCGTTACCGCACTTGCTTTCCTCAATACTGATATAGCGGCGTCATTCGCGGCCGCGACGTGGCTGTTCCTTGCGTGGAGACTCGAGAGAAAGCCGAAACTGGTTGGCTTGCTCACCGGTGCTGTCGCGGGATTGGCGACAATCACGCCGGCAGCCGGTTATGTGACCACGACCAGTGCCGTCATAATTGGAGTGGTTGCAGGTATCGTTTGTTACGGCGCTGTCGCACTGAAGAACAAACTTCATTGGGATGATGCTCTTGATGTTTGGGGTGTTCACGGTGTTGGCGGGCTGCTTGGTATCGTAATGCTCGGATTGCTCGGAACGACCGCTGTCAATGCTGCCGGAGCCAACGGTCTGTTTAATGGCGGGAGCGAGTTTTTTGTTAAGCAGTTGGTAGCTATTCTCGTCTCCTCGGTATATGCGTTTGGTTTCACTTATGGTATGCTCTGGGTGATCAATCTGATTACGCCGGTCCGCACCAGCCAGGATGAAGAGAGCACGCTTGATGTATCATTGCACGGCGAAGTCGCCTATGAGGAGCCGCTTTAGAACCAACGAGATTTATGAAACCTTGATGGTATTGACCGGTTTCTTGACTATCATTAGAGGATCGCTTTTCGTTTGTTCATCGCTGTCAGATTAGACGACTAACAAGGAGAGACCAATTTGAACAAGTTTAACTACCGAATTATAAGTGCCTTGCTTCTGGTGATATCGGTATTTAGCCTCAACTCGGCTGCAGCCGAAAACCCGGTATCTGTCACCGCAGGCGCGACGTTTGTCAGCCGTTACAACTGGCGCGGATCCGACTACGGGGCGGCAGCTTCGATTCAACCGGCATTGACAGCGACTTATAAAGGTCTCAATGTCGGATTCTGGGGATCGTATTCGCCAAATTTCGAAGAGATTGATACCTGGGCGAGTTATTCGTATCAAGTGCCGAACTCGATCACTATTACCGGCGTCGTAACTGACTACTTCTTTCCAGATATGGGATTGGAGTTGTTCAATTACAATAATTGGGACGACCCGGATGGCGCAGGTGCCCATACCATTGAACTCGGTGCTGTAATCGCCGGTCCGGAGAAGTTGCCGCTTGTATTCTCGGCTTACGTCAATGTTTACAATGACGAAGGCAAGAACAAGTACTTCCAGCTTGATTACAATGCGACGCTGGGCGAAAACACGCTCGGCTTGACTGTCGGGGCAACCAGCGGGAGCAAGAAGAACCCCAGCTACTATGGAAGCGACGATTTCGCGATCATAAATTTGGGAGCCAAGGTCGGTCGGACCATTGAGTTCACCGACAAGTTCTCTTTGCCGGTATTCGGATAATTCATCGTCAACCCGAATGCTGAACAAGCGTACATGGTTTTTGGATTTTCACTGTAGACAAATGGACCGCCCCTTTCAATCGTTGAAAGGGGCGCGTCATTCTCAGTAGCTGGTCGAGTCCAGTTTCACCTTGCCTCGGAATATCCAGTAAATACTGATTGTGTAGGCCAGCACGACCGGCACACCCATCGCCGCAATTATCAGCATTATCTTGAGAGTCTTGGCCGATGACGCTGCATTGTAAATGTTCAGGCTGTTCTCAGCTATCGGATTTGAGAAGATCATGTTCGGGAACATTCCAATACCAAACAGCGCCAGCAAAAACACTATCGCAAAACTCGAAGACAAAAATGCCCGCCAGTCGCGACCATGATAAATCTCTCTCGGGATATTGGCGATGGCCAGCATGTTCATCAACGGCACTAAGAATAGCACGGGGTTCTCTTTGATTACATTCGCCATCTGCGGAACATAAAGCAGTGTTGCCATTGTCGTCGTTGCATAGCAGATGATGAAGAATATTATCGAATTATTGATCCATCCGCGCACTTTGTCGTGAAGTTCGCCTTCAGTCTTCATGACGACATAGATCGCTCCGTGCATCATGAAAAGCGAGACTGTTGTTACTCCGACCAGAATCGCATAAGGGTTGAGGAGCCCCAGGAATGTGCCGACGAATTCATTATCGCTGTCCAACGGTATGCCGATTCCAATATTCCCAAGTGCAACGCCGATCAAGAATGAAGCCAATACGCTCGACGCGCTGAACGATACATCCCACATCCGACGCCACCAGAGCATCTCTTGCTTGCTGCGAAACTCGATAGCCACGGCGCGGAAAATCAGGCAGAAGAGCAGCAACATCAGTGCGAGATAGAATCCCGAAAATGCCGTTGCATATACTTCGGGAAATGCGGCAAACAATGCACCGCCGGCAGTCACCAACCAGACTTCGTTGCCATCCCAGACCGGACCAATCGCATTCAAAAACGTCCGGCGTTCAACATCCGATTTCGTGAATAAGTGCAATGCACCGACTCCGAGATCAAAGCCGTCGAGGATTGCATAGCCGGTGAAGAGCACGCCAATCAGAATGAACCAGATTGTATTCAGATCAAGATTCATGTTATGCACGCCTCTTGATTGTCAGATCTTCGACAGCGGGTCCGTGCTGAATCTTCTCATTGAGCAAGTAGATGAAAAGAACGAAGAGGAGCAGGTAAATCGCTCCGAACATAATCAGCGATGTAATGACTTCGCCGGCTGTGACGGACTTCGAGATGCCGTCTTTGGTTTCTAAGAGGTTGTAGACGATATACGGTTGTCTTCCGACTTCGGCCGAGAACCAACCCAGTTGATTGGCGAGTTGTGGGCCGAGCACTGAGATTACGAATGCTTTCAACATCCACGCGGTGTTGAACAATTTTTTTCTCCACCAATACCATAGGCCGAGCCACGACAGGGCGATTAATCCCATTCCAATCGCGACCATTGCGTGATAACTCTGAAACACCGCGTTCACAGGTGGGCGTTTGTCCGGCGGAAACTCACTGAGCCCCGTCACCGGTTCATCCCAATCGCCGTGGATCATGTAGCTTAGCAATCCTGGAACCGCGATCCCGAATTGCACCTTTTCTTGTTCCTCGTTTACCCAGCCGAACAGGTACAGAGGTGCAGACTCATTAGCAGGGTAGTGTCCTTCATAGGCGGCCATTTTTGCCGGCTGAGTTTCTGCAACGCCGACAGCGCTTGAATGACCCGATACGAGTTGCAGCATCGAGGCGACCGCCGCAAGCACCAGAGCGATCTTCATGGAGGCTTTGGCGAAATCGATATGTTTTTTCTTGATCAGATAGTATGCGGCTACGCTGAGAACAAAGAAAGCTCCGGCTTGCCAACATCCCATATACACGTGCCAGATGCGATCGACACTTGACGGGTTGAAGACCATCGCCCAGAAATCAACAATCTCCGCTCTGGCCTTGAGCCCTTCACCAACGATGTGGTGCCCGGCTGGAGTTTGCTGCCAAGAGTTTGCGACGACAATCCAGACGGCGCTGAAGTGTGCGCCAAGACAAACCATAATAGTCGAAATGAAGTGCACCATAGGGCTGACTCGGTTCCAGCCAAACAACAGGATGGCCAAGAATCCTGACTCAAGGAAGAAGGCGAATATTCCCTCGGCTGCCAAAGCGCTGCCGAAGACGTCGCCGACATAGCGCGAGTAGGTAGACCAATTGGTGCCGAACTGGAATTCCATTACGATTCCTGTTGCCACACCGAGAGCGAATATCAGGCCGAATATCTTGACCCAGAAACGGGTCATTTGGTGATAGAGGGGATTCTTGGTTTTGAGGTACATCCCTTCCATGAACACCAGCAGTAATCCAAGTCCGATGCTCAAGGGCGGGAAGATATAATGGAACCCGATTGTTAATCCAAATTGGATCCGGGATAACATCAGGGCGTCCATCTTTAAGAGATTACGCCTTCAAATCAAATTCTGATAGAGAAATGTTTCACAAGTTGACGTGCTGCAAAGCAAAGAGAATGACGCTTAGCAAAACAGCTCGGTGATGATCTTTTCTCGGTGCTTGAAGATCTTCTCCAGATCGCGGCGCACGAACAATGCATGAGCGATACTTCCGTAAACTCCGAATGGCAACGCATAGCGAACATCATCAATGATCTTGGTACCACCATCGGCACTTTCAAAAGTATGCGTGTGATGCCAGAGTTTATAGGGTCCTGTCAATTGCTCGTCGACGAATCTGTTCGGCGGATCATAGGCTGAAATCAGAGTCTTCCAGCGAATCCGCATGCCCATCACTTTAATCGTGTAGTCAATCAAAGCACCGACTTTCATTTCTATTGGCGTCGGAGTTACAATGACGAAGCCCAACGACTCAGGTGTAATGCGAGCGAGATTTTCCGGTCGCTCGAAGAAGGCAAAGACTTCAGCCAATGGCTTGGAGACGATTTGTTCGGTATGCAGGTGGTAGACTTTCACACTACTATCCTCTATTCGCGTGTTTGGCGATGTACGATTTGATATCGAACTTCCGTTTGCAGCCGTCAAAGCTCATATAGCGAATCATACCGAAAACTGGTCGGGTTCCCCACGCTCGATCGTGAACGCCGCCGATGCTCCATGCGATGCCGGTGTATCCATTCGGGTCGCGGCCATCAAGCTCATAGCGATCATTCAGATAGATCGCTGTCTCCATTGCTTCCTCAGGTGAAGGAGACCACTCGAGGATCTTCTTCGCCCAATACATGCGCATGTAACCGTGCATCTTGCCGGTGGTAACCATCTCCAATTGAGCAGCGTTCCAAAGTTGATCGTGTGTTTGAGCCGACTCGAATTCATCGAGTGTATAGAGATATTCCCGGGTATCATTCCTGTGTTCGTTGAGAGTCTTCTGAGCCCAGGGGTGGAATCCTTCGAAGGCATCGTACTTGTCATTATAGTGGCAGAAATTGTCAGAGAGCTCCCGCCGGACTATGAGTTCTTCAAGGAACGCTTCTTGCGACGGAACATGTAGATCAAAGCGTTGTGCTTCCAATGCAACTCGCTGAGCTGATATTTGACCGAAGTGCAAGTAGGGAGAGAGATTCGACTGGCCATCGATCTGTGGTTGGTTTCGATCGGTGTCGTATCGAGAGAGTTTCTTCTCCAGAAAGTGCCGCATAACTTTGATTGCGGCGGCTTCACCTGAGTCGAATCCATCAACTATGCCGATGGAGCGGTCAATCTTGAGTGACTTGCGAACTCGCTCCCAGTTTGTGGGGTTTGGTTGCTTGGTTGAAGAAAATGGGTGTTTCTTCAATTTGGGAAACTCTGTCAGGTATTCCGGCAGCAGTTTTCGAATCTTCGGGCGGATTGTGTACGCCCCATACTCCTGTTTGCCAGACGCTACCAGACACGGGACGATGTTGTGAGCATCGACTTCAAAGAAGGGAGTATTCGTTCTTTGAGCCATGGAGTCTTTCCACCTGCGGTTGATGCGCAATGCGGTGAAGTCGGTTACGAGTGCAGCCGGTTTGATCTTTGCAAGGTACTTAGGGAGCTCGTCTTCCGGTTTCCCTAATAAGAGTGAGAATCCAATGCCGAATTTCTCACAGCCTTGTTCGATTTGCTCAAGTCCCTTTATCATAAACTCATATTGCCGCAGCGTCGCTTGAAGGAACTCTGGCACCAGACAGAAGACAATCTCGAGCGGTAACTTGCGTTCCAGAGCAGTCTGTTGTGCGAAGAGCAGCGCCCAATTGTCATTGAGCCTTTGATCTCGGCTCATCCAGTAGATGACAGAATTGCCTTCGCCGTTGCCATCGCCAAGTCTGCAGACTCGACCGGGATTGATGATTGATGTCCGCTCTTCGTGCTTCATGCTTACCAAGTTGGCTGCGTGGGATCTATCGGTATCGGACTTTGAGCGAGAGAATGGTAATTGTGATAAACAGCGCAACGGCATTGGCGACTATCACCGGAACATCGCTGATCAGGAGGCCATAAATCAGCCAAAGCAAGATCCCGGTACTGAAGACGATGTACATTACCAGCGAAATGTCATGCGTCGATTTGGAACGTACAATCTTTATCAACTGCGGGATAAAAGAAAGCGTTGTGAGTGTACCGGCTACCAATCCGATTATCGTTGCTTTATCCATAGAATTCTGCCTCGCTCGTTTGTGCTGTCAATCTTCGATTCGGTGTCTCTTAACGCAAGACTATTCAGACGATGCCGTCGCCAATTTCGTTTGTGCTTAGTGACTTCCAGCGCGTATACTCATAAGTATGAGTGAGAATTGTTGTTTCAGTTTCCATGATCTCTTCTTTGCCGCACAGGGCCGTTCCTGGACAGAAGAGGAGCGGATGTCATTTAGTGCACTATCGCAGGAAGAGCGAAACGATGAAGTTCGCAAGCTCGTGGCGGCGACCGATGGTCGTTGGGTCTGTGAAGATCGGCACTGGCACGACGGCGTAACCTATACTGCCTTTTGGAAGACCGGCACGCCAAGTTCGGCAACCCGCCCATAAACGAAATTAGTCCTGTTCAAAGTCGCATACCCGAATTACAAACTCTGACAATCCTTACCAAAGTGGTCAATGGAGTCAACATACATCATAAAAGTCGGAGTTTGTGAAAAATAGTACTTGACAAAATCGTCCAAGTTTTGTATTCATTGCAATCATAATCGTCAACAAACTCAACGTTTGTAATCGGATAGGTGCATCATGGCGTCCTCACAGTCGTACTCTGTCTGCCGCGAAGATTTTCTTAACCAACAGACCTTTCGATTTTCAATTGTCATTGGCGAGTTCCTGCCAGATTCCTATCGTTTTTTGACCAAGTCTATTGCCGGGGCTTTTTCTAATTTGACGTATCCGCATTTCGTTGATACGGGTGAGTATTCTGCTCACATAACTCACATCTTACGTTCCAACAGGAGGGAGTCGGATGATTTATTTGATCGACCCCATGGAAGCCACAATTGATATCTGCATTCCGAAGTGCTTCTTAAAGTGCACTGGCGTATGCGGTATTAAGCCGTTGTATGGCGTTCCGACGGAAACCGAATAACTTTCGGTGAAGAGTATGGAGGGAGCCAGTTGCTCCCTCCACGCTCGATCGATCATCCGCACCGGGAGAAGCATCATGGCAAAGATCTCGCGCTACAACCACTTCCAGCCCTGGCGAAACGGCCACTACATAGCGTTTAATGCTCGATCCGGCGCTGTGGCGGTAATGACTGCTGAGAATTTCGATGCTTACCAAAATCTCTCAATAAAACTGATTCAATCCAACGGTTCCTCGTCGCTCACCGATTCTGAAAAAGAATTGCTCAAGCAACTTGAGTATGGGCGATTTGCGTTTCCCGATAACTGTGACGAATTTGAAGCGATTAAATTCCAACACGGAGTCAGTCGCTTCGACATGACGAGCCTGGGTTTGGTGATTGCACCAACGATGGCTTGCAACATGGCCTGTGAGTATTGCTTCGAAAGCAACAAGAAGGGCAAGATGTCGGCGCAGACTCAAACGGCAATTGCTGATTTTGTCGAGAAGCGCGCTGATTCGCTCAACCATGTTGATATCTGCTGGTACGGCGGCGAGCCATTGCTTGCACTCGATGTCATTGAAGACCTTACTGCCAAGATGCTCGATCTGAGCCAGCGCAAGAGTTTCCAATACACGGCGACAATGATCTCCAACGGCTATTTGCTTTCGCAGAGTGTTGTTGATAAGCTGGTTGATCTCAAAGTATCGACCATTCAGATCACACTCGACGGACCGGCGCGAATTCACGATAAACGCCGCCCGCTCAAGAATGGCAAAGTCAGCTTCCACCAGATCATTGCCAATATTGTCTATGCAGTAACGAAGCTCATGATCACTGTGCGCATCAATGTCGACAAGAATTTTGATGAAGCTTTGATCGAGGAACTATTGCTCGAACTCAAGGCCGCCGGACTCGAGCGGAGAGTCGGCGTCTATTTTGGCCAACTTGAGCCTGCAACTTCGGTATGCTCCAACATCGCAGAGAGCTGTTACAACACGGCGGACTTCTCGGCAGTCGAGATAGACTACTTCCGGCTATTGTTGCAGCATGGATTCAGTATCGAGAAACTGCCGTCGCCGGTTGCTGCATTTTGTATGGCACAGCGGGTCAATGCGATGTTGATCGACCCTGAGGGGAATCTCTGTCGCTGCTTCAACTATGTCGGCGACCCGGAGCGCGTGATGGGAAACATCAGCCAACCGATCAATTATCAGGATCCGAACTTCACAAGACTGTTCAATTTCGATCCAACTATCAACGACAAATGCAAGAGCTGTAACATTCTGCCGATTTGTTTCGGCGGATGTCCGTCGCAACGCGTCGATCGCGACCTCACTGAAGATCAACTGTGTCAGGGCTGGCGGCATAATTTGATTCCGATGCTGGAAATCATCGCCTGCTCACGCCAACAACGAATGAAAAGTACCGTCAAGGAGCAAATATGACCGAGTTCCGAATGTACCCTCAATCTGTCGTCTGGGAGATCACCTTTGCCTGCAACATGCGCTGCATCCATTGCGGAACCTCGGCCGGCAAACAGCGCCCCGATGAACTGACGACCGACGAAGCACTCCATTTGGCTGATGAACTAATTGCTCTCGGCACTGAAGTCGTTGCCATATCAGGCGGCGAGCCACTGATGCGCAAAGACTGGCGGGAGATATCGGAGCGTTTCGTCAAAGGCGGTGTCAAGACTTGCTTGATTACGAATGGTCTTGCCGTCACTGAAGAAATCGTCGATGACTTCAAGCGCATTGGCTTCACCCGGGTCGGCTTCAGCTTCGACGGCACCAAAGAAACCCACAATTACATCCGCCAACGCGACGATAGTTATGACAAGGTCATTGGCGCAATGCACATGATGGCTGCGAAAGGCGTACCTTTCTGCGCTGAGAGCCAGATTTCCAATATTAACATTGGCGAACTTGACCAGATGCGCCAAATTCTCATCGATGCCAAGTGTCCGGTGTGGCGTATCCAAATGACCACCAGTACGGGCCGCATGATGGAGAATCGTAATCTCATACTTTCGCTGGACAACTACGAGCGACTCGTCAAGAAAATGATCGAATTCAAGCAGAAGAATCACGAGATCGCGATTGATGTCGGCGAAAATATCGGCTACTATGGATGTCTCGGAACCGAACTTTGGGAAGATGTTCCGTACTTTGGCTGTTTTGCCGGCACCCGCGTTGCTGGAATCGAATCAAATGGCAACGTCAAGGGATGTCTGTCGATGCAAGAGCAATTCGTCGAGGGCAATGTTCGCAACTCGTCTTTTACAGCGATCTGGAACGATCCCAACGCATTTGCATACAATCGCCGTTTCACTCGCGATACCGCCACCGGTGCTTGCCACGACTGCAAGTATCTTCCGTTGTGCCGTGGCGGCTGTACGACGACATCGGTTTCTGCTTCCGGTTGTCGCGCTGACAACCCATATTGTACTTATCGCATGGAGCAGCAACGCGGTGTTGCGGCACCCGAGGATAATGCGCTCGTGACGCAGCTGCTCAACCGTTTCAAGTCGGTGCAGGTGAAAGGATAGTGGTTGTAGTTGCCACAAAAGATCGCCCCATCGCATCGGGATAGATGCGCGTATGCAAAGGGGGAAGTACAATGAAGAGCATGAAAACTCCGCGAGCCCGGCGGTTATGGGCTTATCTTAAGCCATACCTGCGAATGGAGTTCGTTGCCTTTTTGGCGATGGCGATTATAGCCGTATTGCAGTTGGCTCTTCCGGCGTCAATTCAATACATGATCGACTCGCTCATTCCGGCGCTCGCAGCCGATAGCGCCGATCCGACAAGCTGGCACAAGTCCGCATTCTTTGCCGGTGCTTTGATTTCCGTCTACGTCATAATCCTACTTCTGTCGTGGCTACGCGATTATCTTGCCGCAAAGATCGGCGGCAGCATCATTGCCGACATCCGCTCCCAGCTATTCGAGCACTTGGAATTGGTCTCGTTGAGATTCTACCAGAAACATCAGGTCGGCGAGGTTATGTCGCGCATGATGTCTGATGTCAGTCGCATTCAGGATTTGTTTACCAACAGCCTGTTGAGTCTGCTTACAAATGTGCTGTTCCTGATTGGCATTCTGATCTACCTGTTTTCGCTCAACTGGTATCTCACTCTCATTGCCCTGATACCGCTTCCTGTCACGATCTATCTCACACATCGCTACGGACTCAAGATGAACACCATCTCCCGGACATTGCAAGAAGCGGTCGCAGAATTGTCGGGAAGAGTGCAGGAGCGATTGGTGGGAATCAAGACTATCAAGGCTTTTGGCCGCGAACGCGAAGAACGTGAGCGCGTGGACACCGTTCTCGATCGGCTAAAGGTTGTCTACATCAAGTACAGCGTCAATCAATCGCTTGCGCGGAATTTTGTTCAGATTCTCAGCTTTGCCGGTGTGATCGTCTTCCTGAGTATTGGCGCCTATCTGGTTGCGAGCGGTTCGATGAAGCTTGGTCAGCTAATGGCGTTCTTTGTCTTGCTGACGTGGCTGAATATGCCGATTCAGGCTTTGGCATCGGCGAATGTGGAAATCCAGGGCATAATGGCCTCGGTCGATCGCGTATTCGAGTATCTCGACTATAAGCGTGAAGTAGTCGAAGCGCCGAGTCCCGTTTCGATCACCAAAGCACGCGGCGTCATTGTGTTTGACAAAGTCGGATTCTCTTACGAAGAACAGAGCTTCCGAATGGAGAATTTCAATCTGACTATTGCAGCGGGCGAGAAATTGGCCATAGTCGGGACTTCGGGCGGCGGCAAAAGCACAATAGTAAATCTCGCGATGCGCTTCTATGACCCGCAACAGGGCAGTGTCACTCTTGACGGTATCGATTTGCGCAAGCTGTCATTTCAGTCATTGCGAGACAATATAGCCCTTGTCGATCAGGACCCGCTTTTGTTCAATGCCAGCATTTTCGAGAATATTGCATACTCCAATCCGGCGGCGTCACGCGAAGAAGTTGTATCGGCCGCGCGGGTCGCCAACATCCACGACTATATCGAATCATTACCTGCAGGCTATGACACCGTTGTTGGTGAGCGCGGGGTCACATTGTCCGGCGGCGAAAAGCAGCGCCTTTGCCTTGCCCGCGCGGTGTTGAAAGACCCGCCAGTGTTGATTCTCGACGAGGCGACTTCGGCGCTTGATTCAATTTCCGAACAACTGATTCAGCAGGCGCTCGACAAAATTCTTCTCAACAAGACAGCGATCATCGTTGCGCATCGGCTTTCCACTGTGCAACGCGCTGACCGCATTATCACCATGAAGGGCGGCGCCATTGTGGACGAGGGGACGCACAGTGAACTGATGTCACGGTCATCGATTTATCGTGAACTCGCAGAGAAGCAGCTGGTGAAGGCGAGTTAGCTCTGGTCCGGACGATGTGAGATTGCGCCCTCAGCCTCCCCTCTCCCCAGGGAGAGGGGAGAGGGGAACAATCAAAATCGAACGACACACCCCGCCTTGATCGCGCTCTCCGCCGCGGCGGATCGCGCGCTCAAGGCACCCCTCTTTTTAGAGGGGAATTGAACTTGGTGGCGGTTTCGGAATGAATGAGTCGCGTGGTGCGCCCTCACCCCTGCCCCTCTCCCCCGCAAGGCGGGACCTGGTTGGCCGAGGGGGAGCTTGCCGGGTACAGGAGAGGACCGTGACCCCAGCCACCCCGAGGGGATTGGGCGGGACTGATTGGGCATTTTGCATTGGGGCTGAGGCGGAAATTCACTTCACATTTGGAATCGGTGTGTTATAATCTCCGGCTATGAAGATCATTCATTCACCGAAGCAGATGCAAACGGCAATGTTACGGCTCAAGAAGCAGGGGAAGAGGATTGCTTTTGTGCCGACGATGGGGGCGTTGCATCGGGGGCATATTGAGCTTGTCAAGCGGGCGAAAAAGCACGGCGAGATCGTGGTTGTGTCGATATTTGTCAATCCGACTCAATTTGGGCCAAATGAGGACTACTCGAAGTATCCTCGGACTTGGAAGGAAGATTGCCGGGCGTGCAAGGCCGAAGGGGTGAATTTCATTTTCAATCCGGGCAAGGATGACATGTATCCGGCTGGATTTGATACCTATGTTGTGCCGGATAAGATAGCTACGGTGCTTGAAGGCGCGGCACGGCCGGGCCATTTTCAGGGTGTCGCGACGGTAGTTTTGAAGCTTTTCAACGCCGTCCAAGCAGACGTTGCGTTGTTTGGTAAGAAGGACTTACAGCAGACGGTGGTGATTCGACAGATGGTGCGGGATCTGAATATCCCAACCAAGATTGTCATCGTTCCGACAATTCGTGACCGAGACCAACTTGCTTTATCTTCGCGAAATGTGTATCTTAATCAGCTAAGTCGTTCCCAGGCGCTGACAATTCCCCAATCGTTGGGAGTAGCGCGGAAGATGATCGAGAGCGGAGAGCGATCTGCCGCGAAGATCAGGAACTATATAAAGAGCCGTCTTGTTAAAGAGGCGAAGGCGACAGTGGACTATGTTTCGGTCGCCGATGAAGACACGCTGGTAGAATTGACGAAGATCACCGGGCGTGTCGCCATCAGTCTGGCTTGCCGAATCGGCGGAGTAAGGCTGATTGACAATATCACTTTGAAGGTGAAGTAGAATGTATCTTACGATGTTCAAATCGAAAATCCACCGCGCTACCGTAACTGATGCCAATCTCAAGTATGAGGGTTCGCTTGAACTTGACCCACTCTTGATGAAGGCAGCGAACATTCTCGAAAGCGAGAAGGTGCAGGTGGTCAATGTTGCCAATGGTGAACGGTTTGAGACCTACACGATTCTTGGCAAGCCGGGATCGGGTACCGTGTGTCTCAATGGACCGGCGGCGCGACTTGGTCAAGTTGGCGACGAAGTTATCATAATCACCTATGTTCTGCTGACTCCCGAACAAGCGGCGAATCACAAACCGATTGTCGTCAAGGTCGACAAAAACAACAAGATCCTCGCGTGAGCAGTTATCCCGATGTAATGGCAATAGTCCTGGCTGCCGGGCTGGGGAAGAGAATGAAATCGGATTTGCCGAAGGTGCTTCATCCGGTCGGCGGCAAACCGGTGATTCGAGTTATTGCAGACATGCTTAAGAGCATGGGTCTGGCGAAGACCGTTTTTGTGATCGGATACGCCCGAGAATTGGTGAAATCAGAACTGAGCGGCGAGCCGAATTTTTCGTTTGTTGTTCAGGAAGAACAGCGCGGTACCGGTCATGCAGTGATGATGGCAGAGGAGTCGTATCGTAATTTCAAGGGAAGCATTTTGGTGCTTGCCGGTGATGTGCCGCTTCTGCGTAAAGAGACGCTGGAGAAGCTGATAGCTCGTCAGCGGGAGCTTAAGGCGGCTGGGATCGTCGTTTCTTTTGCTCCGCCGAATACCGAGAAGTATGGACGGATTGTCCGCGGTTCCGACGGCAAGATTAAGGCGATTGTGGAATTTGCCGATTGTAATAGTGAGCAAATCAACATCCCGGAGGTCAACACCGGGCTGTATGTATTCGATGCCGAGGCACTGGCGCCGGCGTTGGCGAAGCTGGATTCGAACAATGCTCAGGGCGAGTTGTACATCACGGATGTGATGCGGATTCTGATGTTGGACGGCAAGGTAACGGAGTGTATCCAGCTTGAGGATTATCGCGAGGGGTTGGGATTTAACGATCCTGATGAGCTAAAACAACTTGAAGCGATCTTTTTTGAATTAAAACGTTGACAAATTTTTGGGCAAAAAGTAGATTCCGCGCGTATTACCGATAGAGACTTATTGGAGATTTTCCGTCATGACTATTCTGAGAAATGCAGTGTTGGCTTGCTTCATCATTGTGTTGACGGTTGCTTCGGTTTCGGCCGAGACAGTGATGGACCAGAAGAGCAATTCGTCAATCGGTAATCAGAACGGGTTGTCAGTTGAAAAAAGCAACATGCCGTTTTCGTTGTTTGACCCGTCGCGTTTGCGGATGAATCACAGCTATTCGATGAACTTTTTCTCGTCCGGCGGACACACGCAGTCAATCGCGATGTACATGAATCAGATTGACTATCAGTTTGCCAAGCCGTTACGGATGCAGATCGGAATAGCGTACATTCATCAGCCGCAGTCGTTGTTTGGTGCATCGACCTCTTCGACTATCAACAACAAGATCTTGCCGAGTTTCCGATTGTTCTGGGAGCCGTCGCGTAATTTTCATGTTAGCGTCGGATACGAGCAGTGGGCGCCCGGTTTGATGAATTCGGGTTATCCGAATTATTATCGATCGCCGTACGGGAGGTATGGATCCTTTTTTGAATGACAGAAGTGACGCATTGTGCCCCCCTTACGTTCGCAGTCCCGAAACATTTTCAATAAAGAATAGAATCTGAGCAAAGTTCGTTCCAGAACCAAGGCGGCGAAGCCGAAATCGGGAAGCCGGATCATCGACATAATACTCATCGCAGTGTCACTGGGAGTATTGGCTTTTGTCGGTTCGTTTGTCATAAACATCATGAAGGGCGAATCGGCGCCTGCGCCGGATTCTGCCGAAGCGATTGTGCCGATGGCGTTGCGCGTGCAGATACTTAACGGCTGCGGAATCGCCGGGGCGGCCTCGACATTCTCGCGTCACGTTAAGACGAACGCTGGACCTGATTTCATAGTTGATGTTCTTGATGAGGGGAATTTTGAATCATTTCAGCAGGAGAAGACACTTCTGATAGCGCGCAAGGCAAAGCACGATCATGCGGCACGTTTTGCGGCGAAAATCGGATTGTCGCCCGACCGGATCAGCTTTAAGGAACTTGAAAGCAATTTTTACGATATAGATTATTCACTGGTAGTTGGCGCCGACTATGAAAAGTTGATCGCGCTCAAGAAACCAAACTGACCTCGCGACGGCGAAGGAGGACTTTTCAGCATCTCGTTATTGACTCCAAATGAACTGGCTCACAAGATAGCCGATCTGGCGCTCGACAAGAAAGCCTATGACATCAAAATACTCGACCTGCGCAAGTTGTCCGCGGTCTGCGATTATTTCGTGATCTGCACGGTAGATGCCGATGTGCAGGCGCGCGCAGTAGCGGATCACATTGTCGACGAACTCCGGGACACCGGGGTTAAAGTCTGGCACCGGGAAGGATACAGCAGTCTGCGCTGGGTATTGCTTGACTATGTCGATGTTGTAGTGCATGTGTTCCAACGCGACGTTCGCGAGTTCTACGGTCTTGAAGACCTGTGGGGCGACGCACCGTCGGAGGAAATCGCAGCCTAAGCAGCCCATCGGCGCTTCATTTCAACCGCTGGAGATCGCAACGAAATCAAATCGCCCGTGACAGGCGAGCCTCAGGCGCATATCAAGAGCGCATCGACCGGACTATCTCATTTGCCCGGGCACAACTAATCTCGAATTCAATTTTGTTTTAATATTCTGAAAGGACCATACAATATGGACATTGTCGAACTGAAAAGTAGAACCATTGCGGAGCTGTTGAAAACCGCCGAGGAATTGGAAATTCCCGGGGTTTCCGGTTTACGCAAATCCGAGCTGATCTTCAAGATTCTCGAAGCCAAGACGGAAAAGGACGGACTCATCTTCGGTGAGGGCGTTCTGGAAATTCTTGAAGAAGGCTACGGCTTTCTGCGCTCGGCTGATTACAATTACCTTCCCGGGCCGGACGATATCTACGTTTCGCCATCGCAGATCAAGCGATTCGATTTGCGCACCGGCGATATTATTTCCGGGCAAGTGCGACCGCCGAAGGAATCAGAGCGATATTTTGCGCTGCTTAAGATCGAGGCAGTCAATTTCGAGAATCCGGATGTTGCCAAGCACAAGATTCTCTTCGACAACCTGACGCCGCTTTACCCCAACGAAAAATTCCAGCTTGAGACGATACCGGAAGAGCAGACCACTCGCGTGATGGATCTGATGTGTCCGCTGGGCAAGGGACAGCGCGCATTGATCGTGTCGCCGCCGAAGGCTGGTAAGACGATCATTCTGCAGAAGATTGCCAATTCGATTACAACGAATCACCCGGAATGCAAGTTGATTGTATTGCTGATCGACGAGCGTCCGGAAGAAGTCACCGACATGAAGCGCTCGGTCAAGGGCGAAGTGGTGTCTTCGACATTTGACGAACCGGCGGAACGCCATGTGCAAGTTGCCGAGATGGTGTTGCAGAAGGCGAAGCGGTTGGTGGAGCATCAGCATCACGTTGTGATTTTGCTCGACTCGATTACCCGTCTGGCGCGCGCACACAACTCGGTGGTGCCGCACTCGGGCAAGATTCTTTCGGGCGGCGTTGACTCGAACGCATTGCAGCGTCCGAAGCGATTCTTCGGCGCGGCGCGTAATATCGAAGAGGGCGGTTCGTTGACGATTGTCGGAACGGCGTTGATCGAGACCGGCTCGCGCATGGACGAAGTGATTTTCGAAGAATTCAAAGGCACCGGTAACTCGGAAATCGTGCTTGACCGCAGACTGGCGGATCGGCGCGTGTTCCCGGCGATGGATATCAATCGTTCATCGACGCGTAAGGAAGAGCTTCTGATTGAAGAGGTGTCTTTGGCGCGTATCTGGATTTTGCGCAAGTTTTTGGCGGACATGAATGCGATTGAGGCGATGGAGTTCTTGTTGGATCGTTTGAAGAAGGCGAAGACGAACAAGAAGTTTTTGGATTCGATGAAGGATTAGGGGGCGCGACCTGGGACCTACAAGGAGACAGCAAGGTAGTTATGATCGGAAAGATAACGCGGGGAAGCTCCGCGAAGTTTGGAAACATGAGGCTCACGACTTCACAACTTGGCTTGAAAATAACATTGAAGTTCTGGGTGAATCGCTAGATCTGACTCTGTCGGGTGCAGAGCGCGAAAGAGACGCTGGCGATTTTAGCGTTGACTTAGTGGCAGAGGATGAACCAGGAAACGCCGTGATAGTCGAGAACCAACTCGAAAAGAGCAATCATGACCACCTAGGAAAGCTCATCACCTACCTGACTGTATTGGAAGCCAAGTCTGCCATTTGGCTCGTAAGTGAACCCCGTCCAGAGCATGTACGTGCAATCGCGTGGCTCAATGAAAGCCGGCAGCATCATTCTATCTGGTGAAGGTTGAAGCAATCAAGATGGTGACTCACAGCCTGCGCCATTGTTTACGCTGATTACCGGCCCGAGCGAGGAATCTGCGGAGGCTGGAGATTAAAAAGGACTTTGTAGAGCGTCACTACTATCGCACAAAGTTTGGGAGGGATTGCTGTCGTACGCCAAGACCAAGACGAAGTTGCACGCGGGAATTACTGCAAATCGATTCAACTGGATTGGCACTTCAGCAGGATCATCGGGGCTCCTTCTCAATTACGTCGTTCGCCGCCATGATGCGCAAATTGAGCTTTACATCGATCGGGGCAAAGAGGCTGAAGTTGCCAATCGACAAGTTTTTGACCAATTGAAGGCTCACAAAGAGGAGATTGAAGCTTCTTTTGGGGGTCCACTTGAGTGGGAAGTCCTAGAGGGCAAGCGTGCCTGTCGCATAAAGTATGTAGTGCCGATTGCAGGATGGCAGGACGAAGGAAAGTGGCAAGGAGCGTGGGAGGTTTTGGTCGACTCAATGATTCGATTTTACAATGCCTAAGGCCGTTTTTAAAGCAAAACTAGGCGAGTCTCTCTTTGGGGATCACAGTTGCATCCGATATTCAGGCGTTTGAGACTTGTTTAAACGCGCGGTTTGATCCGGCCAATTCAGACACATTTTCAGACTAACGTTCGGGAACCTATTCAAATACCTCGATGTTGTATTAGCTGACAACAGGATCTTCCGATAGATTAGTTCGGGGCCGGTCGACATCGTTGAATCCAACCAGTTTAGGGACCGGCTCCGGTACTTTTTTAAGCTACTACAAGTTGTTGGAGAAGTTGGATTTAGGAAGAGAATCCAATAATTCACTTGCCAAAGACGACGTCCGGGCATATAATAAAAGACTATTTTGTGGTTTAACAGGAGAGTGCGAAGTGAAACCGGATATTCATCCCAAGTACAATAAGGTCATGATCAAATGTGCCTGCGGCAGCGAGTTTGAAACCCGCTCGACCACGAAGGACACGATCATGGTTGAAATTTGCGCTCAGTGCCATCCGTTCTACACCGGCAAGCAGAAACTACTGGATACGGCAGGCCGTATCGACCGTTTCCGCCGCAAGTACGGCCAAACAGCCGGCGCTACCGAAAAGAAGTCGGAACAGTAACTGAGCAAGCAGAACATAAGCAGGAATGGCTTGGCTATTCCTGCTTTTTGTATATCTATTCCCTGAGGTATTAATGGCAGATTTCCAGGTAGGCGGACAAGCGGTAATTGAGGGCGTCATGATTCGTTCAGCGACGCATATCTCGACTGCAGTTCGCCGCGCCGATAATTCGATACTTGTCAAGACGACCGAGCACACGCCGCTGTCGAAGCGCTACAAGTTTTTTGCGCTGCCGATCATACGCGGATTTATCTCGTTGTTTGAGATGATGTGGATCGGAATCTCATCGCTGAATTTTTCGGCCGAAATTGCCGGACAAGATATTGATCTTCAAGAGGGCAAGGCGCCGGAAGAGATCAAGAAGACGAGTTCGATCATGCTGGCATTGAGCATTGTGTTTGCGCTGGGCATGGGTGTGGTGTTTTTCTTTTTCTTGCCGCTGTGGGTAGCCTCGTTGTTTGGACTGGGCAAGGACGCGCTGATGTTCAACGTTGTTGCCGGATCGGTGCGAGTGGTGTTTTTCCTCGGGTATGTCTCGTTGTTGACGCTGTTCAAAGATTTCCGGCGGATATTCGAGTACCACGGTGCAGAGCACAAGTCGATCTGGGCCTGGGAAATGAAAGATGATCTTACCGCGATTGCCGCAAAGAAGTACACGACTCTTCATCCGCGCTGCGGGACGTCGTTTATTCTGATCGTGGCGTTGTTTGCGATTTTGATTTTTGCGATATCGGATACGCTGTTCCAGGTGATTACCGGACAGCCGCCGAATTTGTTCGTTCGTTTTGCCCTGCATTTTTCGCTTCTGCCGATAGTCTCCGGCGGTTCATACGAACTGCTCAAGCTCTCCGGCAAGACGCGCGATAATAAGCTCACCAAGATATTGATCAAGCCGGGACTGTGGCTGCAACTGATTACGACCAAAGAGCCGAGTCTTGACCAGCTCGAGGTCGCGATTGTTGCGGTGAAAGCCTCGCTGCAAATGCCTCAAGATATAGAAGTCCGTGAATTCGCCGATGCTTGATCTCGTCAAATCATTCGAAGATAAACTCGATAAGCTTGCGATGGATTTGAGCGACCCGAAAGTGGCCGCCGATAACCAGCGTTTTCGCAAATTGTCACGCGAACACAAAGAAGTCGCGGAGATCGTCGCGGTTGGCCGCGAGTACCGCAAGCTGGTGCAGACGATTACGGAAGCGGACCGCATCATTACTGAGAACGCCGATTCTGATTTAGTCGAATTGGCGCAAGCTGAAAAGGAAGAAGCTGAGGCGCATCACGACGAAGTCGCCAAAAAGTTGAAGCTTCTTTTGTCACCGCGCGATCCGAACGACTCGAAGGATGTCATTTTGGAAATTCGTGCCGGTACCGGCGGCGACGAGGCGGCACTGTTTGCGGCTGATTTGTACCGAATGTATTCGCGTTATGCAGACAACAAAGGTTTGAAGATTGAGTTGCTTAGCTCGAATCCTACCGGTGGCGGCGGATTTAAGGAAGTGATTCTTGCCGTAAGCGGTGAGGATGTCTTTGCGCGTCTCAAGTTTGAATCGGGTGTGCACCGTGTTCAGCGCGTGCCGGCGACGGAAGCTTCGGGACGGATTCATACTTCAGCAGCGTCGGTGGCAGTACTGCCGGAAGCGGACGAAGTGGATATCGAGATCAATCCCAGCGAACTGCGAATCGATGTGTTCCGGTCATCGGGACCGGGTGGGCAGTCGGTCAATACTACAGATTCAGCTGTGCGAATTACACATCTGCCGACAAATACGGTGGTGAGTTGTCAGGATGAAAAGTCGCAATTGAAGAACAAGGTCAAAGCCCTCAAAGTGCTGCGTGCGCGTTTGCTTGACCGGGCAATTGCCGAGCAACAGGAGAAGATTGCCTCGGCGCGCAAGACGATGGTTGGTTCGGGTGACAGGTCGGCGAAGATTCGGACATACAATTTTCCACAGAGCCGGGTCACGGATCACCGCATCAATCTGACTTTACATAAGCTTAATGATATTTTAGCCGGCGATTTGGACGACTTGATCACGCCGCTGCAGGAGCAGGAGCAGGAGGAACGTCTCAAGAAAGCCGGCGAGTTGGCGGGGGTGAATTGAGCAGTGTTAAGACATTCCTTGCATTCATTCTGACGCTGCTGCTGTTCGCGGTCGCACCGCGCATCAATAAGAATACTTCCGACGCCGGCTACTACGACAATTCAGCCGGCGGTTTTATTTTAGACCACACTTCAGCCGGCAAATTCTCGCGCAGCAGCGACCCGAATATCGAGGTCTGGGCGACGGCGCCGAACGACTCCATCCAATTTAACCTGAATCTCTATTATCGAAGCGGCGGTGTTGGCGACTTCTCGCAATTAGCTTTGACTCGCAATCCCGAGACTTTGGATCGGTACTCTACCGAACTGCCGCGACTCGGACGAGGCGAGGTATACGAATATTTCGTAGAATTAACTTCGGTTGACGACACTTTGACACTGCGGCTTCCAAAGGAACTAAATTCGAACATCGCTTTGTTATTTGAGGGCCGACCGTCGTTGATTGTATGGGGCGCGCATGTCGGAGTCATGTTTATTGCTGCGATGTATGCATTCATGGCATTGTTCAATGTTTTCGGATTGCGCACATCGAACGAAAAGAGCCTGAAGAAACTCTCGCGCAAAGTGTTTATAACCGGTTTGTTGATGCTGTTGGGGACGGCGCTGATCGGGTTGTTTGTGTCGCATATCCGTTTCGGCTACTACTGGGGCGGGTGGCCGCTGGATGACAACCGAGCGCAAACATACATGGAATTGCTGATCCTCTATTGGCTGGGGTTAACTGTCGTGTTTCGCGGGACAATTTTCGGGTTCAAACCGGAGAAGAATTTTGTTTCGGTTCCGGGAGCCATTGCCTTGACGCTGGTCGGGGTTTTGTTTATGATAATTGTATATTTGGCAGGAGGACATTTCGTCGACATACCGATATGATCAAACTCGTCGAAGACATTGATGGTTGGCTGCGCAAGCTGACCAAGGGCAAATGTGAATACGCTGATCTGCGCGTACAACAGATCGAGATCGAACGCCTCGCATCTTCATCCCGCAAAATTGAACCGGTAGAAAAATCAGTAACGCTCGGCTTTGGCGTGCGTGTGCTCAAGGATGGATCGTGGGGTTTTGCGGCATCATCGCAGTTTGATGAGAAGGAATATGAGCGAATCGTCAAGTTGGCCATTGCCATTGCGGATGCTTCGCGCAAGGTGAATAAGAACCCGATTGACCTGGGGCAGTATCCGACGGCAAAGGGCGTATATGAAACGCCATTCACGAAGGATCCGTTTGTGATGCCGATTGCTGAGAAACTTGATCTGCTGGCGCACTGGGAAGATTTGATGCATGCGGATGCGGCAATTTCGGCGACGTCGGCATTTCTGGATTTCCGGCGCGAGACGAAGATGTTTCGTTCGACAGCGGGAAGCGACATCAAGCAAGTGTTGTTGCACACCGGAGCCGGTGTGACCTGCGGAATTGTCAAGGGCCGGCGCGAGCGATATGAACGCTCATTTCCGACAGCTTCGGGGCAGTTTGTCAGCGGCGGGTATGAACAGATTGCGACATTCAAGATCGAAGAGAATATTGGCAAAGTCGCAACACAGGCGATTGAGATGCAGACGGCGGCAGAGTGTCCGGACAAGGTGACGGATATTGTGCTCTCTCCGGATTTGGCCTCGCTACAGATTCATGAATCTATTGGACATCCGTTGGAATTGGACAGAGTGTTCGGTTCGGAGCGGAATTTTTCGGGGACGAGCTTCGCGACGACGGATCAATTGAATAAGCTCAAGTATGGGTCAGAAATTGTGAATGTTTATAGCGATCCGACCTTGCCGGGAGGATTGGCGACATACAAATATGATGACGACGGCGTTGAAGCCACACGGATGCCGCTGATCAAGGACGGATTGTTGGTGGGATATCTTAGTTCGTTGGAGACGGCGAAACGGATCAATGCAAAGTCATCGGCGGCGGCGCGAGCAGAAGGATGGGGCAATGTGCCGCTGGTGCGGATGACGAATCTAACGCTTGAACCGGGCGACAAGAAATTCGCCGACATGATCGCGGAGATCGAAGACGGTATCTATATCGAGGGTGTCGAGCAATGGTCGATTGATGACAATCGCGACAACTTCACGCTGGGAGGCGAAGTCGGCTGGGAAATCAAGGGTGGGAAGCTGGGTGCAATGGTTAAGTCGCCTTCGTATTCAGGTAATACAGTGCAATTTTGGAATAGCTGCGACTCGACGGGACACAAGGATGAATGGGTATTGTGGGGTACGCCGAATTGCGGCAAGGGCGAGCCGGGACAAAATGGAAGAACGGCGCAGGGTGCGGCTTACGTGCGGTTCCGGCAAGTGAAGGTGGGCGGATGATCAACAGAGACCAAACGCTGAGCAGTCTCAAGGCGGCACTGGCGGCATCGACGGCGGACCAGACGGAACTATGTTTGATCGGCGAAGACTTGAGCTTGACCAGATTTGCTGAATCACAAATACATCAGAATATGTATCGCGCCGACACGACGGTGTATGTGCGGGCGATTAAGAATAGAAAAGTTGGGATAACTTCGACAGGGGACCTGAGCGCACAGGCTTTGAAGCAGGCGGTAGTTAATGCCTGCACGATCGCTGAGCTGATGCCGGAAGACCCTGATTTTGAATCATTGCCGTCGCCGCAGGCAGCGCCGACGATTACAGCAAATGAAGCAGGCACGATCGAAAACACACCGCAGTTGAGGGCGGATGCAGTCGGCAAGATTGTTGATTTGTGCCGGAAGAGCAGTTTGCAGACAGCAGGCGCCTATCGCGTAACGACCGATACTGTGGCGGTCGTAAACTCGCTCGGCATAGAGCAGTTTGGGACCAGTTCGCGGTCGGAGCTGTCGTTGACGGCAAACGGCGAGAAGGGGAATGCCGGTTGGGCGATTGCGTATGCTCATGATGCGAAGAATATCGATGTAGAGAGAACTGCTAATCGTGCGATTGATAAAGCCGTGCGCTCGCTTGAGCCGATTTCGCTGGAGACTGGCGCTTACACGGTGATTCTCGAACCGGCGGCAGTCGGGCAGTTATTGTTGTTCCTGGCGTTTATGGGATTTGGAGCAAAGACACTTCACCAACAGCGCTCATTCATGGCGGGAAAAATCGGCGAAAAGATTACCGGCGACAACATCACCATCATCGAAGATCCATTGGCGCCGGAGTTTGCCGGGTTAGCATTTGACTATGAGGGTGTACCTCGCAAGCAGGTGACGTTGATCGAGAACGGAATCGCCAAGGGAGTCGTTTCAAATTCGTATTATGCGAGACTGCTTAAGAGCGAATCGACAGGACATGCACTGCCGCCGAATAATACCTACGGGCCGTATCCGAAGTATATGGCAATCAACGGCGGGAATTCAACGATCGACGAGATGGTGGCATCGACGAGTCGCGGAGTATATATCACGCACTTCTGGTATGTCAATTTCCTGAATCCGATGAAGACACAGGTGACCGGCACGACGCGCGATGGGACTTTCCTGATCGAAAACGGCAAGGTTGGCGCGGCGATCAAGAATATGCGCATCAACCAGTCGATACTTGAAGCGTACGCCAATGCCGAGATGATATCCAAAGCACGCGAGTTGTATCCACAATACTCGGTTGCGATGCTGGTACCGGCAATGAAGATCAACAACTTCAATCTGGAGACCACGGAGGGATAGATATGTATCGTCGCGAATTCATTCGAAACTCAAGCATGGTCATTGGAGCGGTTGTTGTCGGACTGCCGACTTTTGCGCAGGCATTTGAAGAGGAAGCGATCCAACACCACGAATCTCAAAGTCCGCGATTGATGGGACACAAGCGGTTTGGATGTGCGCGCGCACTCAATGACCCGGCAATTGCAATGAATTTGCCTGCTGACTTTCCAATTCACTTCGCTTAGTCTAAAAAATGGCGAGGATTCTCAGTGAACTGCTCGATGAGGGCGCGAGCCGTCTGCTTGCCGCCGGAATCGAGAATCCGCGATTGGCGGCTGAGTTGTTTCTTCGCTCAATTCTCAATCTTCGAAGACTCGATATCCACATTGACCCCAGGCGTGAAGTTGGTAACGAAGAGTGTGCATCCTTTGCAGAGATGGTAGAGCTCAAGGTAAATCGCGAACCATTGCAATACATCATTGGCGAGACGGAATGGTATGGGCTGATAATCAGATGCGACGGGCGGGCACTGATTCCCAGGCCGGAAACCGAGGTCGTACTTGAACGGGCGCTGGAGTTGATTCGATCGACGCCGAATCCACGGGTGGCGGACATAGGTACGGGAACAGGTTGTATCGCCATAGCTGTGGCCGCGAATCGATCTGATGCTATCGTTTATGCTACCGATCTGTCGAGCGGTGCTCTACAGTTGGCGGAAGAGAATATAGCGCTGCATAATCTGAGCGAGAGGATTGAGCTTCGGCAAGGAGACCTATTGTCACCGCTGCTAATCGAATCGCCAATGGATCTGATTATTGCGAATTTGCCGTATGTGCGAGAGTCGGAATGGCCGGAGCTCATGAGCGAGGTCCGCGATCATGAACCGCATAGCGCGTTGGTTTCCGGCGTGGATGGTCTCGATGCAATTCGGCAGTTGATTGCTGATACACCGGACTTGCTAACGTCGGGAGGATACTTGGTGATAGAATACGGTATCGACCACGACGCGGTGATTCGCGGCATTGTCGAAAAGGAAAGCGGGCTGAGGGTTCGCGAGACAATCATCGACTACAATCAGCGCCAGCGCGGAATGGTAATCGAGAAAGTATAGCAGATCAAAGTCGGGGCGAGATCAACGGCTGACAGTTGAATCGGAAGACGAATCAGGTTCCGCGGTAAGTGGAGTGCCGTAAGGGTACTGATTTAACTGCGTCTGCGGCGTCTTGTTAACGCCAACTCCGTGCTGATAGACAAGCTCACCGCCTTCGTGGCCGGCGATAACAGTAAACACAACGCCTAACAGCCCAACCGCAATTGCAGATGTAAGGTACTTGTCTGTCTGCTTGAGATGCGAGTACAACTTTATTCCAGCGAATGCCAGTGCGGTTGCTAAGACAAGATAGCCCATTGTCTCGTGGGATTCGAGGACAAACACGGCGGGTCCCTTTGTGACGAGGGTCTTGGCGAAGAGGCCGGTGACAACGGCAGCAAATGCCGAAATCGCAGCGGCGACGCCGTTGACCAATGCTGCGATTCCAAAGAGGCGCGATTTGAGGAAGTAAGCGAACAGCTCGCAGACTACCGCGATGATGAACAACGCAATCGGGAAGTGGACAATCAAGGGATGCGGATTAGGCAAGGGCGAACTCCGTTAATGAAAGCGCCTCAGGCGCAGAGCATTTGTTACGACAAAAATCGACGACAGCGACATTGCAGCGGCGGCGATGATCGGCGAGAGCTGGATACCGAATGCCGGGTACAGCGCGCCGGCTGCAACTGGAATCGTAATAACATTGTAGAAAAATGCCCAGAACAAATTCTGCTTGATGTTGCGGACAATTGCGCGTGCCAGGCGAATGACCTGCGGGACCTTGCGCAGGCCCGATCCGGTAAGTGTTACGGCAGCGGATTCGACTGCAATATCGCTTCCGGAAGAAAGGGCGATGCCGATATCTGCCGCGGCCAATGCCGGCGCATCGTTGATACCGTCGCCGACCATGCCGATGATCGCACCGCTCGATTTAGCCTCGGCAATGGCGTTGAGTTTCTGTTGTGGCAGAAGTTCGGCTTTGAAGTTGGTAATGCCGATTTCACGAGCGACAGACTGAGCTGAGTGCTGATTGTCGCCGGTGAGCATTGTTGCGGTGATGCCCAGCATTGAGAGTTCGTGAATGGCAGTCGAAGCGTCGGGTTTGATGGTGTCGGCAAGTGTGACGAATCCGGCGGCAGTGCCGTCGATAGCGACGAACATCAAACTACGACCGTGTGCGAGTTCAGGATCGACATCTGCGGCAAGAGCGGACAGGTCGATTTTACGATATTGGAAGAACTTGGCGGTACCGAGCAAGACTCTCTTGCCTTCGACAGTGCCTTCGGCTCCAGCTCCGGCGTAAGAGACGAAGTCTGACACGCTGGCGAATGCGACACCCTGCTCCTGTGCATATTCGACGACGGCTTTCGCCAATGGGTGTTCGGACTTGGATTCCACCGAAGCGACAAGGCGGAGAAGCGATTCCGAAGACTGCCTGATTCCGTGCATGTTAACAACACGGAAGGCGCCATTGGTGAGCGTTCCCGTCTTATCGAAGAACATTGTGGAGACCTTGCCGATTTGTTCTAATGAGTCGCCACTGCGGAAGAGAATTCCCATTCCGGCGCCGCGACCGATGCCAGCCTTGAGGGCAAAGACAAATCCTGCGCCGGCAAGTAGCCAGATCGCCAGCGTCACGACTGAAAGTCCGATCACGATAGGGACGAAGATTGAAGCGACCTTGTCGACAAGGCGTTGAATTTGCGGTTTGGCGGACAAGGCTTGACGCACCATGGCCGCGATCTTAGTGAGCCGCGATTCCGATTGGGCAGTCGTGACACGGAAGTCAAAACTGCCGGTGGTGTTGATTGTGCCACCGGTTACTTGATCGCCTGTTTGTTTGTCAACGGGAAGCGCTTCGCCGGTCAGCATTGATTCGTTGACCGAGCCGGTGCCCTCGATGATTTCGCCATCGGCGGCGATCCATTCACCGGGACGAACACGGACGATGTCGCCGATCTCGAGGTACTCGGAGCGCTTTTGTTTCTCTGTGCCATTGACAACAATGGTAGCTTCGTCGGGTCGCGCCTCAAGGAGTTTGCGAATCGCGGAACTGGAGCGCGAGCGGGCTTTGGCTTCAAGGAAGCGTCCGAGCAGGATCAGGGCGATGATCATAATTGCGGTATCGAAATAGAATTCGGAGTGGCCGCCGGTTGCAGGGAAAAGAGATGGCTTGAAAAGGACGACGACGCTGAAGAAATAGGCTGCCGACGTGCCGAGCGAGATGAGGGTATTCATGTCGGCGCTTTTGCGTTTGAGGGAGTGCCACAGTCCGAGATGGAAGCGTTTGCCACACCAGAAATAGACCGCCGTTGCGAGAACGAATTGAATGTGACCGGAAACTTCGGGGTCGATGTGGAAGAAATGGAAGTGTTCGCCGGCCATGATGAACATGGTGATTGCTACTGAAGCGAGGCTGAACAAGAGCGGCCAGCGCAGCTCGGCGACTTCGGAGTCAGTCGGATCAGAATCCTGGGTGCCCGTCATCGGCGATGGTTGCTGCGTAGCCGCTGCCGGCGAGGGCTGTGGTGATTTTTTCCTGCAATCGCTCGACGCCGAGGTGTTTGATCGTTCCGGAGCCGGTGGTGAGGTTGACGGCGGCATCGACAACGCCGTCGATTTCGAGCAGGTATTTCTCGATGTTGGCGACGCAGGAGGCGCAGTGCATGCCGGAGACGGACAGGTGCGTCACAGTGAGTTTGGCCGGATAGCCGCCTTTGTTCAAAGATTTGGCGACGGCAGCAACATCGAATCCGGAGCGCTGGTGCTCGATCGACGCCGAATTGGTGGCGAGATTGACGCTGACTTTAGTAACGCCAGGGACGGATTTGATAATCCCCTCGACCTTGGCGACACAACTGGCGCAGTGCATGCCGGTGACAGGAATTTCGGTCCGGTTAGGTTGGCCAGTTTTCATAGTAGCAGCCATAGTATCGCCTGTTCTTCACTCTTTCCCGGCACTACGTTACTTATGCCGACCTACAATGTCAACCAATGGATGACGGCGGAGTTCCAGACTTCGCCGATTGGCCTTGCTGAATGAGACGGACAGTCGGAAAAAGGTTACAGGGGAATTGCGATAAGATTGCATGCCTTGCAATGTAACGAGATTTGGGCTTCTTGCGTATATTTGTTCAGATTGAGTTTTCAAGACGTTCTAAAGGAGAAGGTGCAAATGGTGCAGAGCAAAGCCAAGTCGGTGAAGGAGTATTTGGCGGAACTACCGACTGACCGACGCAAGGAGATTGAGAAGGTTCGAAAGGTGATTCTTGCCAACTTGCCGAAGGGGTACGAGGAGGGAATGGACTTTGGGATGATTGTCTACTACATTCCTCTCTCTCGTTATCCGGATACATACAATAAGCATCCTTTGGGGGTTGCGGCACTGGCTGCGCAGAAGAATTACCTGTCAGTTTACCTCACTTGCGTTTATGGTGATGCCAAGTATCTGGAGTGGTTCAAAAAAGCGTTCGCGGCGGCTGGTAAGAAACTGGATATGGGAAAATCGTGCGTGCGCTTCAAGTCGGCCGATGACTTACCGCTCGAAGTTATAGGGGACGCGATAGCGAAAGTATCGGTAGATGAATTGATCAAGAACTACGAAAAGGTGCGTAAGCAACTGGCCGAAGGCAAACTCAAGAAGTAGAAACGGGGCGCGAGAGTCGCGCCCCGTGGTAATTGGCGAGTATCGGGCTATTCGTCCCAATCGACGTTGAGCTGTTTGCCGACATCCTCGAAGATGGCGGTGATTTTCTTCTCCATGGCGATGCGCTTTTTGAGCAGGTCACCCTTCTTGACAGTCTTGTCACGTAGCTGAATGTGGAAGCGCAGGCTTTGTGACGTACCGGAGGGGCGAATCGTCAGATGGCTGTAATAGTCGCCGAAGAAGAAGCGGATGCCTTCGTCAGGGAAACCAAAGGTGGATGGATCATCCTGATTAAAGCCCTTGGTGTAGCCGTGCTGGACATCGTACTTGCCTGTCTTGTAAACCTCGAATTTTGAAGAAGTCAATCCGGCAAACTTGACCTTGCCGCCATTTTTTATGCGGTCCATCATTTCTTCGGCCTTGTGGATGACCTTCATCTTGGTGGAGCGGCCTTCGATGCCTTCGTACTGGCCGAACACAGGCGCCGGACGATAGCCGGTGCGGATGAGGCCGATTGAGGGATCGAGATAGAGCTTCTCGTTGACCAGATCAAGAATTGATTTCTTCTGCGTCTTGGCGTAGGCGAGGACTTCAAGGAAGAGAATTGCCGCGAAGATACCGTCCTTGTCGCGGACGTGGCCGTCGGCGCCCATTGACATCGCATCCTTGGGCTTGCCGCCGAGAATGCTGAAGCCGTTCGACTGTTCGAGAGCGGCGAGATTAAAGGTCGAACTCGGGGTGAGTCCCTTGTAGTCGTAAATCGTCCAGTAAATATCTTTGGTGATCGGGTCGCCATCCCATACTCGTTGGACGGCGGTGGACAACTGCGCGAAGCCCACCCAGGTCTTGATCCAGGCAATGCCGTACTTCTCGCAAAGTAAGGTAATGACATCGGTGGTGGTATGCGACTGGACGAGGAAGAATTTGCTGAAGTCGGATTTGGCGTGTTTCATTTTCTCCATGCGGTACCAAAGCAGGATCGCCCAGGCAGTGTCGGCATCGAGCAGGACGTTGTCTTCGCCGTTGTAGATCGGACGCTGGCTCTTGGGGACGGGAACGACAACGCCGACGCGGTCGGCATCGGGGTCGGTGCCGATGAGAGCATCGAGCTTGCCGAACTGGTCCTTGCCGTATTCCTTGACAAACTCGGAGACAGCCTTGAGCGCGGCAAACTTATCGCCGGGATCAGGCTGTTGGTAGACCTTCTTGCCCTTGGGGCTTTTGAGATCGTCAAAGGCGGGGAACATGCCGTCGACCGGCTGCATCGATGAAATGCAGTCGAGCTTCTTGATGTCGAGCGACTTGATCAAACGGGGGACGGCATCGCGACCGGCGCCGTTGTAAGCGCAATAGCCGAGATGAATCTTCTTGGCTTCCTTCTTGAGGAGCTTCTTGTCGAGCAGGAACGAGGCGATTTGCTTCTCGTGCTGTTTGTGGATGTTGACCGGTTCGCCGACGTAGCTGTAGTAGTTGATGTCCTTGACGCGTTTGGCGCCGCCGAGGAAGACGAGCTGGTCGCCGTTGGCGGTGGCAAGATCGGCGCGGCGGATTTCGTCGAAGCCGGTTTTGCCGATGTAGTCATTCAGGATCATGCGGCGTTCGGCGACCGAGAATTGCGAGCCGTTGCCACAGGAAAGCTTGTAGCCATTGTAGCGGCGGTCGTTGTGACTCGCAGAAAGCAGGATGCCCATGTCGGCGTGCATCGTCGGGATCGCGAAGGTGACCTCGGGATAGGGGACGACATCGTCGAAGAGGTAGACCTTGAGGCCGTAGTCGATGAACAACTCGGCGATGATTTTGGCGAAGTCACGGCCGCGGATACGGCTGTCGAAGCCGATCACCAGCGACTTGAAGCCGCGCATTTTGGCAAATTTGGCGATGGCGGCGGATTTTTGCAGGAGGACGACATCGTTGATGGTGTTGGGACCGCGCAGGAACGGGGCGGCGATGCCCTCATCGCGCAGGAGCTCAAGCTCCCAGTCGGAGATGACGGCGCGGCCGCGGATACCGCCGGTGCCGAATTCGACCTCGGTGAAGAAGCATTCGTTGATATCGGGCCAGCGGTTGGCGAAGAGCGCGCTTAGGATACCGCGTTTGGCGTTGGGGGAGATGCGGTCGATATCGGGGGATTCCATCCAGCGGTTGAGGTTGGCGAAGACGCCGACATCAGAGATGGCTTTTTCATAGATGAGTTGATCGACGGTGCCGGAGTCGAACTGGGCTTTGAGGAAGCCGGAGATTTCGCGTTCGACATCGCCTTTGATCGATTGCCAGACAACAGATTCGTTCATTGTGTATCACTCCGTAAGTAATAGATCATCGTATCGTAGTCAGGTTGGCCCCCTGGGGGAGATTCTACGAGATTTTAGGGGGAAAGCAAGGGGAATTGAGGGGTGGAAGCGGATACTCGGTAACCAGATGCGAATTCGGGAGCTCAAATCTCTTTCGATATCGCATCACATTTGGTAGCGTTTGGACATGAAGCTTCGATCCTTGATCGGCGCGGATTCCGCGATCGTGTTTTTTGTTCCGGAATTGGATTCTATAGTCGAGAGGGCAAGGTCTTCCTGTCCAGAGAGCGTGGATCCCGGAATCGCGGCTCACATCACTGTCAACTATCCTTTCATGATTCAAGAAAACGACTTGGAGGTAATAGTCGCCAGGTTGGCCGACTCGGTCGAAGAATTCGGAGCTTTTGAATTTCGTCTGACCGAGCTGAGGCGTTGGCCGACAACGCTGTATTTGAAGCCCGAACCTGACTCTGTATTCCGCGCAATCATAGCTGCTGTGTGGAAGGCATTTCCACAATCTCCGCCATACGGTGGCAGATTCCAGGATGTTGTGCCTCATCTGACGATTGTTGAATCAAGTGAAGTCGAGGAGATTGATGCCTCGGAGTCGGAGCTACGGACAGAGTTGACGGCAAAACTACCAATTGCGGCGCGCGCGTCAGAACTGCATTTGATAGTAAAGTCCGGGAGTGAGTGGAACAGAGTGGCACGAGTCAGTCTGTAATGTGCGGCAGATATGTCGAATTGTCAGCTGTACTCTAGAAAACGCAGTAAGGAATGGGTTCCTGACTTCTAAATTGCTTTATGAACACACCGCGCCTTGATCGCGCTCTCCGCCGCGACGGATCGCGCGTTCAAGGCACCCCTCTTCCCGCAAGCGGGATCTTCGACAAGAGGGAAATTGACTCGATTCCTTTTTTTGTAGAAATGAAAGGCGAATTGCCCCGTGGGCGGGGTCGTCGACTATGCACTCCCGCGCGATATTGATATCTACAAATTCCTCTGAACAATTCGTAAGCAGTGACGTAATTCACCTAAACAATTAGGAGAGATCGAATGAAGTCATTGTCGCTATGGTGTGCCGGCGCTGTGATCGCGCTGGCGATGTCGGGAGTTTTAATGGGACAACAGCTTGAGCATTTCAAAATGCAGAAGATCAACGAGCACGTGTATGCGTTTATCGGCTGGGATCCGACGCTTGATCTGGTCGATGGGAATTCGTATGCGATCATCACCGACGAGGGGGTGTTCGTGGTGGATACGCATCAGCCGCCGATCTGTGCCGAGGCGAATATTGCCGAGATTCGCAAGCTGACCGACAAACCGGTGAAGTTTGTCCTGAACACGCACTGGCACGGCGATCACAATATGGGGAATTTCGTGTACAAGAAGGCGTTTCCTGATGCGAAGATCATCGCTCATGCGAAGACGCGCGAAACTCTGGCGAGAAGGCAGGCGGACTGGGTCAAGGAAGCGCGCGAGGGGGAATACGAGAAGTACATAACGGATTTCGGCAAGATGCTTGCCGAAGGGAAGGGCTATATCGGCCAGCCGATTACCGCAGTCGAGCGGGAGCGGATGGAAAAGCTGATGGTGATCCTGAAGAAGTACGATCAGGATGTGCGGCGCGATGAGGTTTGTATTCCGGATATGACATTTGAGAAGAACCTGACATTGTTCATGGGCGGGATTGAGATTCAGATTAGGCACGATGGACGCGCCAACACGCCGGGGGATGCCTATGTGTGGCTGCCGCAGGATAGCATCTTGATTACCGGAGATATTCTGGTTTCGCCGATACCGTACTGCTTCGGGAGTTTCTTCAATGAGTGGCCGGCAGTGATGGACACGATGCTGGCGCTGGGGCCGAAGGTGATATTGCCGGGTCACGGCGAGGTGATGACGGACACCGCGTATATGCGAATGACGCGGGATTTGATTGCCGATTTGTTCGTTCGTGCAAAGACGGCATTCGAATCAGGGGTGACGGCAGCGGATTCTTTGAAGAAGGCGGTGGATATGTCGGATTATCGGGTGCGATATACGAAAGGCGATCCGGCACTGGAGTGGGTGTTTGATAATTATGTCGTGAATCCGGCGCTACCGCGGATATTGAAGATTCTCAAGAATGAGTTGGGGGATGATACAAAGGCGAATTAGGGGGGAATGACTTAATGCCCTACCAATATGCCCTTGCTGGATCCCCGCTTTCGCGGGCATGACAGTCACGAGGTTTTGTGGTGTGAGGATATGCACGACTAGGTGCCAGAACACACCCCACCTTGATCGCGCTCTCCGCCGCGGCGGATCGCGCGATCAAGGCACCCCTCTTCCCGCAAGCGGGATCTTCGACAAGAGGGGAATTTGCTTATGGATATGCCGTGATGGCGGCAATCCCATCAATTAACGGAGAAGACGCTGGGTCATTTTTGACCAGTTGGTGGCAGGGGTTGTGATTCAGCAATGTCGGGTTCCGCGCTTCGCTGGGAACCCGACCTACGGAACTGGATTCCCGCGTTCGCGGGAATGACATCAAATCAATGATCTACGAAATCAAAAGAACATCTTCGCAATTTTGAGGGCGCCTTGTTTCCAGGGGACGCGATGGGTGACACCGCCGCCGCCAGAGTTGGATAGTTTGTCGGCGTTGGCGAGATACCATTCGTAGTTGCGAAGGAGTGCGTCCTTGTTGGAATACTTGGGGGCATAGCCGAGTTTCTTCTCGGCTTTTTCGATCGAGACAAAGGACTCTTTGCCGGCAGTCTCATAGATCCACTTGTAGAGCGGTGAGAGATTGAGCATTTCCAGAAAACGCAAAGTCCAGATAGCAGGGGCTTCGGGAAGCGAGACAACCTTGCGGCCCTTGCCGGCGCGGTCGAGAACAGCCTGGAAGTCGGTGCGCGGCGTGCCGAAGATTTTGGCGCCGATGTTGAAGGTGTCGTTGACGGTTTCGTCGGGGAGGGTCGCAGTCAGCCAGATGACATCGCAGAGGTCTTCGACATCGAGGTATTGATAAGGGTTGTTGCCTTTGCCGAGAATCGGGAAGCTGTGGCCATCGCGCGCCCACTCGTAGAACATCGCGAAGACGCCGAGTCGTTCGGGACCGATGAAGGATTTGGGGCGCAAGATCGGAACGCAGAGACCTTTCTTGCGAAATTCGAGGCAGACCTCTTCGGCTTTGACCTTGGCGATACCGTAGGGACCGACGCCGTGCATCGGGTCATCCTCGAGCAAAGGGTGATGATCAGGAATGCCGTAGACGGCTGTCGTCGATATGTGGATGACGCGCTTGACACCGGCACGCATTGATTCTTCCATGACGATGCGGGTACCTTCAATATCGGTAGAGTAGATGTCTTCGGGTTTGTAGAGCGGCAATGCTGCTGCTGCGTGGACGACGATATCGACATCGCGCAAGGAATCGCGGACATTGTCAGGTTTGCGGATGTCGCCATCGACGACGCGGATCTTGTCGCGAACGTCGGCGTAGTCAAATGGGGCAATGTCGAGGGTAACAACGCGTTGGCCTTTGGCGAGCAGGTAGCGGACGAGGTTGATTCCCAGGAATCCGGCGCCGCCGGTAATCAGATAATTCTTACTCATTGTATCGAAATCACTCCTTCAAGTTCAGTCATAGCGCGAGCTTGGAGCGTCAAGCACTGTTCCAATCCGCGAGCAATTTTGAAAGGCTAACTTATGTCGAAAAGCTCAGAAATCCAAGAACTGCGTTTGGGTCTGGACGGGAGTGTGATTGCAGGGTGAAGATTGTGAATGTAGGCACATACTTGACAATTATGGTGACATCTCTGATAGGGATTGTGGCAATTGAACCGACAGGTCGACGCGGATAAAGCGCTATTGCATCACGCGCAATAAGTCGTTATTGCATAATGCATTATGAATGTTCAAGCCGCAACCCTAAAACGACCAAGCTTGCTAATGCGCTTTCATACGGTTTTTATCCGAATTTGTTATTTTTTTCACAATCTGTGACAATTAGGTGACAATTAAAGTACGGTTTCTTTTAACTTCTACGCAACGAAAGACGATAGACTCAGGTGAGATTAGGAATGACTATGGAATTTGGAATAATCGGAACATCGATCTGGCAGCAAAACATGAAGCTGCTTGAGCACCTGACGGTGGAACGAACCGAGCGGGTCGAAGTTCTGCGTTCCCTCAAAACCGCACTCGGTTTGAGTGAGATAGTCTACCTGGCCACCTGCAACCGTGTCGAATTTGTATATGTTTCCACCGGCGAGTATGCCGGCTCCAAACTGCTCCACAAGCTGATTGATTACTTCTTCCGCGACACGAAGGGTTTGGGATTTTTCCCGAACGACTTCTATCATTACACGGGACGGGAGGCGGTTGCTCATTTGTTCAGGACGACCGCCTCGCTTGAATCTCTGGTAGTCGGCGAGAATCAGATAGTCGGTCAGTATCGAGATGCATACATGGAAGCGCTTGCCACAGGGCTGGCAGGTGCCACTCTTAAGGATATTTCCGAAGAAGCTTTAGTGGTTGCCAAGAAGGTGAAGCGTGAAACCGAGATCGGCGCCGGCGCGGTTTCGATGGCTTCATTGGCTGCAGATGAACTGGCGGGCTATTTGCAAGGGGTGGACGATCCGACGATAGCCTTGATCGGGACCGGATCGATGACAGTCAAGCTTGCGCACTATGTACAGGACAACAAACTCGGAAAGCTTCTTTTCGTAAATCGCACGGCCGAGAAGGCCGACACCCTTGCTGATCAATTTGGCGGGGACGCAGTAGCGTTGAGTGATTTCTTTGATTCGTGCGTTCCCGTCGATGCAATCGTTTCAGCAACAGCGGCAACAGCGCCGATCTTTGATGCCGGATTTATTCAACGCCTACCGAAACGCACTAAGCCGGTGTTGTGCATCGATCTCGCGATACCGCGCGATTTTGGCTGCGAGTTTGATGATAATGCGAAAGTGAAGTTGATAGACATTCCGTACCTGAGATCGAAGAGCAATGGAAATCTTCGCCAGAAATTCGTGGAGACCAGCAAGGCGAATGAAATTGTGCGGGATGCTGTAAACCAATATTTTTCTGACCGCATGGAAGTATCACTGAAGCCTATTTTTCACGACAGTTTTCAAGAATCGATGCGCCTGGCCAAGAGTGCGCTTGATGATTTGTTCGCCAAGAAGGTGACGGGTCTTTCGGAAGAGGACAAAGAGGCTGTATATCGGTTGGTGACCAAGCTGGTCGCAAACTCGGCATTTCAACCGGTTAAGGTTCTCTCCAATAAACTGGTGGAAATGGGTTCTGACTTGGAAATCGCAGAAATCAAGAATATTCGCAAAGAAGCAATATGACCGCAACAAAGTTGATCATTGGATCGCGTGGTTCGGACCTCGCACTTTATCAGGCAAACTTCATCCGTGATATCCTGATTGGCGAACATGGGTGTGAAGTTGAAATCAAGATCATCCAGACTGCCGGCGACAAGATTGACAATGTGTCGTTCGACAAAATGGAAGGGAAAGGGTTCTTCACGAAGGAACTCGAAGAAGCGTTGCTCAAGAATGAGATTGACCTTGCCGTGCATTCGCTCAAGGATTTGATGACGACACAGCCGGCGGGGTTGAAATTGGGAGCTGCCGGTTATCGCGCCGATCGCAGTGAGATGTTGCTGATACGAAAATCTTCGCGTGCAGGAGATGGTGTCATTCCGGTTCGGGAGGGCGGAATCATTGGCACCAGCTCTGCACGCAGGAAAGCGCAATTGCATTATCACAATCCGACTTTGAAGATAAACGATCTACGCGGCAATGTGCCAACGCGCATTCGCAAACTGCGCGAGGGTTTGTATGATGCAATCTTGATTGCTTCGGCGGGAGTGAAACGCCTTCAGCTCGATGTGAGCGATCTTGACGCGATTGAACTTGATCCGCAGGTATTTCTACCAGCGCCGGCCCAGGGAATCTTGGGAATTCAGATTAGAGAGAATGATCCGCGCGTCGAAGCTGTCATCGCCAAAATGGGATCGCAAGAAGAGCTGAAGCAAGCTGAGTTGGAGCGGGGTCTGCTGCGCAAGTTTGGATCGGGATGCTCGCTTCCGCTTGGTGTGTGGTCTGACAAACAGGGAGAAGAGTACCGGCTCAAGGCGGTGCTTGGTGTGCAATACAAGGATGAATGGATCGGCATGAAGTCGGCCGACGTGCAAGGTACGAACATCGAACAAATGGTAAACCGGGCGTATGCGACGCTACAAGGAGATTCAGTATGCGTATAGCAGTCACGCGGTCAAAGGAACAGCTTTATGAACTTGCAAGTCGCGCTACAGTTATGGATATCGAAATTGTCCCTTTGCCGTTAATGGAAACTCGCCCCATTGCTTTTGCGTGGCCGGATGATATTGACTTGGAAAGGGTGGGTTGGGTGTTCTTCACAAGTGCCAATGGAGTGGAATTCTTTTTTCAGAGGCTCGATAGTATTGGATGTAAGCTGCCGAAAGATACCAAGTTTGCAGTTGTGGGAAGGCAGACTGAAGCTGCACTGGTGAAACGCGGGTATGACGCTGCGTTTCAACCGTCAGACGCATACGGTAGATTGCTATTCGGCGAGTTTGTCGAACGACATCCGGAGTGTACTCAGACGCTGGTGTATGCGCGAGCCAAGGACATAGATTGGGATCCAGCTACGCTTTTGGCAGCACGGAAAATGAACTACAAGTCAGTTGAATGTTACGAATCGGTAGAGAAGCCGATAGACCCGCATTCGGTAACAAGAATCAAACGTGAAGATATGATACTGTTCACTGCGCCGTCAATGGTGAGGGCTTTTCACAAGCAATTCGGCGATCCGGAAGCTCGGCTGCTGGCAATTGGAAGTACAACTGCCGCCGAAATGGAACGGCATCGCTGGGTCAATTATCGAGTGTTAGAACAGGCGGATGTAAATTCAGTTTTGGAGTATGTATAAATGGAACGCCCGATTCGCCCACGTCGCCTTCGTCGGAATCAGATCATTCGCGACCTGACTGCTCAAACAAGTTTGAACGTCAAAGGTATGATCCAGCCTTACTTCGTGACCGATGGGACAGGAATCCACGATGAAATCAAAGGGCTTCCCGGGATATATCGGGACTCGGTAGATTCGTTGGTGAAGTCAATTGACGAAGATAAGAAACTTGGTATTGACAAGATCATGCTCTTCGGAGTAACTGACCGAAAAGATGTGATGGCAACTTCCGGATGGGACGACAAGAATCCGGTAATCAAAGCTACCAAGGAACTGAAGAACAAGTTCGGCGACGATCTCTTTGTGAGCGCCGACGTTTGTTTGTGCGCTTATACCGACACCGGCCACTGTGGAGTAACGCTGAACGGCAAGATAGACAACGACAAGTCGGTCGCGGTTTTGAGCAAGATGGCCGTTGAATTGGCTAAGGCCGGCTGCGACTGCGTTGGTCCGTCGGATATGATGGATGGCCGAGTTGGCTCGATTCGCAAGGCGCTCGAATCTGAAAATTACTATGACACTTTAATCCTCGCATATTCCGCTAAGTACGCCTCCGCTTACTACGGCCCATTCCGGGAAGCCGCAAATTCGGCTCCCGGAAAGGGCGACCGCAAAGGCTACCAGATGGATTTTCGCAATCGACGCGAAGCATTGCGCGAGCTACAGTTGGACGAAGACGAGGGTGCAGATATTGTAATGGTTAAACCGGCGCTGGCATATTTGGATATCATTTCCGATTTTGCGGCGAATACTGAATTGCCGATAGCGGCATATAATGTTTCGGGCGAGTACACAGCTGTGAAGCTCCTGGCGCAGGCGGGACTTGCCGACGAGAAAACGATGGTTCTGGAGAACCTGACGGCGATTACGCGAGCGGGAGCCTCGATAATCTTGACCTATCATTTGAAGGACTTACTGAAAAATGGCTGGCATAACTAAGGTTGGATTTGATAGCGCGAAATCGCGCAAGTTAATGGAATTGTCGTCGGAGATCATACCCGGCGGTGTGAACTCACCGGTACGCGCGTTCAAATCGGTAGGCGGAACTCCGAAGTTCATCGCCAAGGGCAATGGTGCGTACCTCTATGATGTTGACGGCAACAAGTATCTGGATTTTTGCAACTCGTGGGGACCGTTGATTCTCGGGCATGTCGACAAGGATGTCGTCTCTGCAGTGAAGGCGCAGATCGACAAAGGAATGACGTTCGGCGCCTCAACTGAACTTGAGTACGAACTCGCGCAGTTCATCGTCCAACATGTGGATGTTGTCGAGAAGATTCGATTTGTGTCTTCGGGAACGGAAGCCGTAATGTCGGCAATCCGCGTCGCCCGCGGATTCACAAAACGTGATTTGATTCTGAAGTTCGACGGGTGCTATCACGGACACTGTGACCATCTGTTGGTCAAGGCCGGATCGGGACTTGCGACATTTGGACAGCCGTCATCAGCGGGTGTGCCGGAAGCAATTACCAGCCAGACTGCTGTGCTGCCGCTGGATGATGAAGACGCACTTCAGGATTTCTTCGCCAAGCACGGTGATGAGTTGGCTGCAGTGATCATCGAGGGAATTCCTGCCAACAACGGATTGCTGATTCAACGACATGACTATATGCGACTGTTACGTGCACTGACGGAACGTCACGGCGCGCTGTTGATACTTGACGAAGTGATTACCGGATTCCGCATCGGTCTTGGCGGTGCAGCGGCATACTATGGGCTACGTCCGGATCTCGTCACATACGGTAAGATCATAGGCGGCGGCATGCCGGTTGGCGCTTTCGGTGGACGCGCGGATATAATGAACATGCTCTCGCCATTGGGGCCGGTGTATCAGGCAGGAACGCTGTCCGGCAATCCGGTTGCAATGACTGCCGGTTTGGCGACGCTGAAAAAACTTGCTGATGGAAAGATATACAAAGATTTGGAAGAGAAGAATCGTCGTTTCGTCACGTTGTTGATGGAACAGTTGCGCGACAATCTCGTCAATGTGGCGGGAGTGGGGTCGATTTACTGGATCGTATTCCAAAATGATCTGCCACGCGCGGCGCACACTATAAGCACTGATGGAATCTCGCACTACAATCGGATGCACTCGAAGATTCTTGATCAGGGCATCTACCTGCCGCCATCCGGATACGAAGTCTGTTTCTTGTCAGCGGCACATACAGATGAGCTTCTGGAGCAGGCGGCGACGATTCTTGCCACGGCAATCAAGAAAGAAGCGCATTTATGCGCATAGCCGATAGTCCGTTCATCAAAGCTTGCTATGGCAAGAACGACGGACCGATTCCAGTTTGGATCATGCGGCAGGCAGGGCGATACCTGCCGGACTATCTTGCGGTCCGCGCCAAGGTGTCGTTTCAAGAACTGTGCCGTTCGCCGAAGTTGATTGCCGAAGTTGTGCGTCAACCGGTCGAGCGGTTCAATCTCGATGCGGCGATACTGTTTTCGGATATTCTGACTATTCTCGAACCGATGGGAGTGGCTGTCAGTTTTCCGGATGGCGGACCGGTAATCGGGTCGCCGATAAGCAAGCCGGCCGACGTCGAGACCATTAAGCGATGCAACATCGAAAGCGATTTGCGTTTCGTATTGGAAGGGCTAGCTGAAATAAAGAAGATACTGCCGAATACGCCGTTGATTGGATTTGCCGGGTCGCCGTTTACATTGTTCTGCTATCTTGCGGAAGGCAAGGGCTCCAAGACATTTGATAAAGCGAAAAAGTTCATCAATCGATATCCTGATGCGGCGCGCCAGCTGATTGATTTGCTGGCTGAGTCGGTGGGAGATTATCTTTGCTACCAAATTGATGCCGGTGCCGATGCAGTGCAGATATTCGACAGCTGGGGAGGAATCTTAGCACACGATGATTATTGCGAGTGGTCGGCAAGGCCGATCGCGGCAATACTCGCGAAAGTGAAATCGAAGAATGTACCGCGAATCGTGTTTGTGAACAATGTTGCGCCATACTTAGATGCGGTTGCGGCTCTTGATTGCGAGGCGGTTGGAGTTGACTATCGAATCGAGTTGGCGAAGGCAGAAGCTAATCTGAGCGGTAAGGCTGTGCAGGGGAACCTTGATCCGACAGTGCTGTTCAATTCTCCGGCAGTGATTGCAGAGAGAACGAACGCGATACTGGCGAGTCTGCCGAAGCATAACAATTTGATATTTAATCTTGGTCACGGAATTCTACCGGAGACGCCATTGGTCGCGGTAGAGACGATGATTGCAACCGTAAAGAAATTTCGCAATTGACAATGCCAGCTGAACAGACATATACGCAGGTTCCGATAGAGTTGCTGCGCAAGTACGACCGCCCCGGCCCGCGCTATACGAGCTATCCGACAGTTCCGGTGTGGAGCAATGAGATTGGCGCCGAGCAGTACGTTGCGGCGCTTCAGGCGACAGGCGCAAAGACGGACCTGCCGCTGGCGTTGTATTGCCATATTCCATTCTGCCGCAAACGCTGTTTCTACTGCGGATGCAACACAGTCATAACGAACAATCCTGACCGAGTGAACAAGTATGTTGCGGATCTCGCCCTGGAGATAATCAACACGTCCGAGCATCTGGGCGAGCGCCGCAATGTTAGTCAGCTTCATTTGGGAGGCGGCACACCGACATTCGTTGGTTGTCGCGGACTGGAAATCGTGCTGAAGGTGATTGACGACCGATTCAAGTTCATTGCAGGCGCCGAGAAGTCGATCGAAGTTGATCCGCGAGTGACGACCGACGAGCAGTTGGAATTCCTGGCATCGGTGGGCTTCAATCGCATCTCGATAGGAACGCAAGATTTTGATCCGGCGGTGCAAGAAGCGATCGGGAGAATTCAGTCGTACGAGCGGGTGCAGCATATCATTGAAAAAGTGCGAACGATGAATTTTCGCGGTATCAACATCGATCTGATATATGGGTTGCCGCTGCAATCGGTAGAGAGTTTCAAGACGACGCTGGCGAAATCGATTTCACTTCGACCGGATCGAGTGGCGCTTTATTCTTTTGCGTATCTTCCACAAAACATGGCAAACCAGATGGCAATCAAATCGGCTGACTTGCCGACAACTGAGGTCAAGTATCAGTTGTTCGCGACAGCGGTGGAAGAGTTTACCAAAGCTGGATACCGCCAAATCGGAATGGACCATTTCGCTTTGCCGGACGATGAGCTGGCATTGGCACAGAAGGATGGTCGACTTCACCGGAATTTTATGGGCTACACGGTACAGACAGCACCGGAGATGATTGGTTTCGGAATGTCAGCTATTGGTTACGTGAATGATTCATTTTTCCAGAACTACTCCAAACTTGACAGCTATGAAACCGCGATCAGAGAAAAGCGCTTCGCGATATACCGCGGAATGAATCTGACCCAGGATGATCTGATTCGCCAATATGTAATCAGCCAGTTGATGTGCAATTTCCGGCTTCATTATCAAGCGATTGAGAAGCTCTTTGCCGTGAAGTATGACGAGTATTTTCGCAATGAGCATGAGGGTCTGAATATTTTCCTTGAAGACAATTTGATGACCTCAGACGAAACCGGTTTACAGATTACTCCAGTGGGACGGACATTTGTCCGCAACATTGCCATGACCTTCGATGCATACCTCGATAGCAACGGCGAATCGAAAGGTGTTCGATTCTCGCGCACGATATAGGCAATGCGATGAAGAAAAAACTCGCCGTCATTTTGCTCGCAATGGGCGGTCCAAACTCTACTGCCGACATACCGGAATTTCTCTATAACATATTTTCTGACCGGGCGATTATCAGATTGCCGGGCGGCGCTGTTTTGCAGAAGCCGTTTGCGCGGTTGATATCGCGATTGCGATCGAAGAACGTTGCCGAACATTACAGTCACATCGGCGGCGGATCGCCGCTGCTCAAATGGACGCAGGCACAAGCGCGGTTGATCGGCGATCATCTACAGAGAGACTTCGACGAAGTAACTTGCTATATTGGAATGCGGTATTTCCGACCAAGCATTGAAACTGCGATCAAGTCAGCTGTCGAGGACGGATACGAGCAGATATGCTTCTTGCCGCTCTACCCGCAGTTTGCAACCGCAACAACGGGGTCGTCGTTTGCAGTTGCGCGAGATGTGCTAAAGACGTATTCGCAAATGAAGGCGACCTATATCAACGATTTTCACGACAACGTGGAATACACGCGACTACTGGGGGCATACATTGATCGCAATATTCAGCCCGGCGAGACATTGATGTTTTCGGCGCATTCGTTGCCGCAGAAGTTTGTGGATGAAGGTGATCCGTATGTCGAGCAGGTGAAGAAGACGGCTGCAATGTCGGCGGGGAAGCGCGAGTATCATCTTGCATTCCAGAGTCGCACGGGACCGGTCAAGTGGGTGGGGCCGGATACAGTGGTAGAAGTTAAGAGATTATTGGAAGATCCGGAACGTAAGTTGTTTATTGTGCCGATTAGTTTCGTGTGCGACCATATTGAGACGCTGTATGAGTTGGATATACAATTGAAGGAACTGGTCGGGGAGGAAAAGGGAAGTCGCATTCGGCGGATGCCGATGTTCAACGACGATCCGAGTTTTGGACGAATACTGGCGGAGCTGATCCGAGCCAAGGTAGGCGAGAATGTCAGCAAATGACGTGATCATCATTGGCGGTGGAATTTCCGGATTGGCAGTGCTGCATTACCTTCGCCGCGATAAGCCGCAGTTGAAAGTGAGACTTCTTGAGGCCGAACCGCGTTTGGGCGGGACAATCGGCACGGATAGGATTGACGGTTACAGCTTTGACTCAGGGACCGAACGGATTTCTCGATCGCGAGCCTTTGACGCTGCAACTCTGCGACGAACTTGGATTGACAGAACAACTTGAGCGCGCAAACGAGAGCGTCAACAATCGGTTCATTCTCAAGGGCGGACGCTTGCGGTCGGTACCGATGTCTCCGCCGAAATTCCTGATGGCGGATATCATTAGTTGGCCGGGAAAGCTGCGAATCGCAATGGAGCCTTTTGCGAAGGCGAGACCGGAGGGGATTGACGAATCGATTTATGATTTCGCCTGTCGTCGCATTGGTCGCGAGGCGGCGGACTATCTTGTGCAGCCGATGGTTTCCGGCGTGTATGGCGGCGTTGCAGAGAAAATGTCGCTGCAATCGTGTTTCGCGATCATGCGCGAGATGGAAGACGAGTACGGATCATTGTTCAAGGCGATGATTGCCAAATCGAAAGCGGCAAAGGCGAAGGGCAAGAAGAGCGGAAGTCCTTCAGGACCGGGCGGATGGCTGACTTCGTTCAAAGGCGGATTGGACAAGATCGTTGTTCGGTTTCAGGAAAAGTATGCACCATTTATCGCAGTTGGAAAGTGTGTTCGCACGATAACAAAATCCGATGATGGATACAGGGTTGAGTGCAATGACGGCAGCTCGGAGACAGCACGACAAGTAGTAATCGCGACGCCATCTTATGAAACAGCAAAGATGACGAGCGGTTTGTCACAGGACTTGTCGAAGGCGCTGGCGGCGATTTCGTACGCACCGATAGGAGTTGTCTGTACCGGATATCGTGCGGAGCAAGTAAAGGCTTCGGTGGACGGGTTCGGGTTCTTGGTTCCCAAGAAAGAGAATCGCAAGATACTGGGTTCAATTTGGACATCGTCGATATTTACCGATCGTGCGCCGAAAGGGATGATTCAGTTCCGCACTATGGTTGGCGGTGATGGCTTTCACGAATCGGTGAGAATGTCCGATGACGAGTTGTTGTCGACCGTGAAAAACGACATGAACGACATTATGCGCATCAGCGGAGAACCAAAGATTGTTAAAATGTATCGCTGGAAGTATGGAATTCCACAGTATCATGTTGGCCATCGGAAACTGCTCGACACAATTGAAAGCGAACTGAAATCAATCGGTGGTGTCCATATTGCGGGCAACGCGTACTACGGTATCGGACTCAACGACTGTGTCAAGCAAGCGCACAAGGTGGCAGGGCTCATCTTTTAGTCGACGCGACAAGCCGTCGACCTTCATTCCAATCCAATCTTCCGTTCTTCAAGAAAAGTCTTCATGTGAACGCGCAATGTCGCAGGATTATTGGTCGCGGCGCGACGCGCGGTGTGCTCGGTCCAGGAATAGTCAGGCGGGACTTCGCGACCATCAGGAGCTGGAAGCTTGCGATGTGCGCCCTCATATAAGCCTGTGCCTCGTAAAGTCTCGTCATATTCGTGCAAGTACGTGTGAAGATTTTCATCGTTGTATTCTTCATTGTGCACGACGGCTCCATGAGGTAGACGCGGTTTGATCATTGGTTCCTGATCGGGATAGCCGAGGCAGATGCCCATGAGCGGAAAGACTCGCTGCGGCAGTTTGAGTAATTCGCAGACCTTGTCGGGATTGTTGCGGATGCCGCCAATCATACAGATACCCAACCCAGCGGACTCGGATGCTACGGCGATATTCTGCGCGACTAAGGAGGCATCGACGATTGAGACAATTGAAATTTCGATGTGACGGTCTTTGAACTGATAGCCGCGAATGTTGCAGACCTCGTTGAGTCGGCGAAGATCGGGGCAGATGACGAGAAAGACCGGGCATTGCTCGATCCAGACTTGATTACCGCAGTATTGCGCAAGAAGTTGCTTCTTCGTCTTGTCGCGCACGACAACAATCGAGTAAGGCTGGAGATTCGAAGACGTCGGCGCTTGCCGAGCACAATCGATAATTCTGTCGAGCAACTCAGGTTCGACCGATTTGTCGGTGTAGCGGCGAATCGACTTATGTGTCCGTAGTAATTCGAAAACTTCGTTCATAGTGATCCTAACATCCAAATTGAGGAGAATTCAAAGAGTTGCGCGAGCTGTCTCATGCGGGTTAATCAACTCGTTAGATAGACAATCAGAGCGAATGTCAGCGCAACGGAAAATGATTTGATATAGATACCGAGAGCCTTTTGGCGCAATACGCGAACAGCGGTATCATCTGAAATTCTCTCTTCACCATTGTCAAAGTTGCACAGACCGCGCGCCGCAAGCACGACTCAAGTCTTTTCACGCGCCTGCAGAAGCCCAAGCATGGCGACCCAGGCGGGGATGAACAGGAGAAGATACCACGACTGCGCGGCTGACGACAGGTTTAGAGTAACGAACAACACCACAGTGAAAGCGATCGCCGCAATCGCAGTCTTCCGGCGTTTGCGGCATTCAGCTAAACCAATATTGGTGACTTCGGCATTCATTGATTCACTGCGCCGATGGCAGTTACTTTGTTGACTTGCCAATCGGCAGTGGGCGTGCTGCATCGGTAACGGCGCCGATCTTAAGGGCATAGCTATTCTTGTTAGCGATGTCCTCGTCGGTCACGATGTGAACGTCCAAAATCTTGTTAACTCTGAGTCCGGTGCGTTCGAAGTTGACCTCGGACAGACACAAACTCCAGCCTTCAAGCCAACTCTCGAGCTCTTGCCGCTGATTGGCAGTACCGGCGAAGTGTATCAGGATATCGATGTCGCTTCCGGGCTTGGCATTTGCATTCTTTGTAGATCCAAACAGATAAAAACCGAGGACGCCGAAGCGGTCGGGGTCGATCATCGCGGCAATCTGTTCGGCAATGGCGAAGCGCCAGCGCCAGTAGTGTTCGCCAGATGCTTCGGTGAGAAGCGGTTCATGCCATTCGCCTTGAACCCGCGCTCTTGGAGCAGCCAACATGGCAACCGCCTTGTCCAATTCAGCATTCATCAAAACGTGAACGACCTGACCACCAGCACTACGCGGCACATCAATCAAGCGAATCACACTTGAGAGCGATTCATATTCGGGCAGAACTTCACCAAGGATATTCTCGGACTGTAGAAGGAAGCGGTCATTCATGACATTGACGCCATCGTCGGGATAGAGCGGGAGATAGCGAATTTGGGCTTCGACCAAGTCTTGGAAGAAGTGGGTTCCGAATGACAAGTCTGGGACGTAGTGCCCACTCTGTCGTGCGATTTCTATCAGCATAGCTGTGTTGTTGATGTCGGAATAGGTGACGCTGACTCCAAGCTTGATGTCGCCACGACTACCCCAGCGGCCGGGACCCATCAGGATAAACTGACGTTTGGGGAGAATATGATTCAGCCGGCTTACCGCACGGCCAACATTGAGCAAGGTTTGGCGGTCTTTGATGGAGCCGTATGCTTGCGGATCGACATAGACAAGATGCGTTATGTCGGGGACACGTCCGTTTGAAACATATCGGCTTGCGGTGAAAAGGACTTTGTCCGGTTGTACGTCTTTGGGAAGAGCGGCGGGACCGCTGTCTTCAGAATGACTTTGGGGGCGACACTGCAAGAGATAGAAATCGGTGCCGTCGTGGGCGAATTCCATGTCGACCGGCTCGCCAAGTTTTTCTTCAAGCGTCTTTAGTATTGATTGCACCTGTGCAACAAACGGCGTGTTGGTCAGAAGGCCCTCAAAGGTTACGACCAGTCGTTCACTTGCAAAGTCGATGTGGCCGAGAGGTCGTTGAATGTGATCGCCTTTGTCGATGGAGACGATTTGATTGATCATGGGAATCTCGTCACCAAACTCGTGAAGCAAGTCATCGATGTGCAGAGTTTCGAAAGTATTCGTCTCGAGATTAATGACGTCGATCATCTTGGGCGAATAGCGTGCCATTTCGTCTGCTGTCACATTGACTCGCAAGCCCGGTTGGCCGGGTGAAACGAGAATAGGATAGTCATCACTGGTGCGGTCGACGGCACGAGTACCAAGACCGGGCACAATACGAATCAGCCCGTCGCTGCGGCGAATGCGCGGTGACCAGCGAAGCTCGTTTTGGCTGAAAGCAACGCCCGCGAAGGCTGGAAGGAAGTACTTGCCCGATTTTGTACCGATAACCTGCTGGATTATGATTCCCATCTCTTCATGGAAGTCGAGCAAGCCGCGTTCGGCGCGGTATTCGATTGGGTCGGGTCCAAAGGTAGAGGCATAGACCTCTGCGATGGCATCAAGCAAGGCGGCGAGGCGTTCGTCTTTGGAGCCTTGGTTTGCTAAGAACAGGCTCTTGTATTTTCCAGAAAAGGATGCGCCGGTGCGATCTTCGAGAAGGCTCGAACTACGGACGATCAACGGATGGTCGGCAAAGTCATCGAGTACGACTGAAAGTGCTTTGAGAATTTCCGGTGGGAATACGGCGTTTTTGAATGTCTGGATGACATTTGGATATTCGAGGCGAATCTGATCGACCTCTTTGTACTTCTGCTCAACGACTTCATCGAAATTGTTGTAACTCATGAAATGCAAGACGACGTCAGAGGTGATGTACCATGCCTTTGGCGTCTTGATATGAGTCAACAGCGGATTTGTGGCGACGGATTTCTTGAGGATTTGTCCGGCGAGAAATATTCCGGCAGCTTTGCCGCCCAACTTGCCTTGTGAGCCGGGAAGGTAGATGACGTTCTGCATGACCTCGAAGATGTCGTATACGTCGACGTAGTTCTTGGCGATGTTAATATACTCAAGCGACTCAGAAAAGATGCGGCGGATCAGCGAGACTAACAGACCGCGCTTGGTGTTGATCGGGAAATCTACATCCTCCGGCGCCATGCGATGGAATCGTCTGATAGCTTCGCTAAGCTGAGGCAGAGGAGTGTTTACGTTCGCGAGTGTCTTGACAAGAAAACCGAGTTTGTCCTGAGTTATCCATCGTTGGACGAAGGCGACAATTTCTTCCTGTGATAAATGTTCGGAGGCAATCTTGAATATCTTATCGCTAACTGCTTCGCTGCCGGCCATAGCCACACGTTTGCGGTGCGGAACATTTGAATCACTGAGGAGTGAAGCGGCATCAGCGGCTTGGTCGGGGTAGTAGTCCTGCGACAGTTCGCGGGCGTCGACAACACCGCTCCAGCAGAGGTAATTGAGCATTTTCGTAGAAATCGTCAGATACAGGTTGCGATCAGTGCGCCAGAGGAAGTTTAGGATTACCTTCCACTCCGGACGGGCTTGGGTTGATGATTCCCCGACACTCGGGTCTGATCTGCGATGAATTGCTCGCATCTTGTGGAAGGCAATGTGACTTGCAAGTCGGTCAGCGATCGTGGTGAGCAGTTTGCGCTCCTCCGTAAGGAAGGGACCATCATCCTCAATGGGCATTTGTTGCGTGTAATAGACACTGATCGAGCCGAGCGACTGATCAAGGATATTCATCGTTTCGGTCATGACCCAGGCGCTCTCGCGAAACCCGGGAGCGGCGTAGGTGATATCGGTCAACATGATTCGTGCCTGGCATACATCAGAATGTTGCCAGCCGCCGGGGATGGCTTCGATGATGCCGTTACAGACTTGCTCAAGAGTTGCACCCGGCTTATTGAGCCACTCTTCGATGCGGTAAAGGCAATTCAGTTCCTTGGCACGCTCACGCAAGGACCAAAGTAGTCTATCTTGTTTCGGGTCTTGATTACTCATTCGATAATTTGTCCTCGGCCACTACGACCAACGTTCGTAAATGAATGAAATGTTCGCGATTGTTTGAAAAGCTGAACTCGCAATCGGCCAGCGGCAGACTATCCCTACAGCTCAGGGCAATTTACATCAAAATAAGCTATAGGTGGTATTGAAAAAGTTGTCTAGCAATGCTGGAAGAAGGAATCTGCCCCGAACTGAGGTACTAATCCCGGTCTCGCAAAAGCGCGATAAATTGAAAAGGGTTCTGCGCAATGGTACTAGACCCTGCACAGAACCCTTGAAAGGTACGGATTATACTACTATACCCAACCGCGGTCGCGACAGGCCTGTGCCACGCGGCTGACAGCAATCACGTAAGCTGCTTTGCGCATGTACAGTTTCTTCTTTGTCGCCAGATCGCTGACATCGTGAAATGCCGCAGTCATCTTGGTGTCAAGCTTGCTGAGCACTTCGTCCTTCTCCCAATAGTAGTTCATATTGCACTGGACTTGTTCGAAGTAGCTGCAAGTCACACCGCCGGCGTTCGCCAGGAAGTCGGGGATCATGAAAACGCCGCGTTCTTCGAGGAACTTATCGGCTTCCGGAGTGGTCGGTCCATTGGCGCCTTCGGCAACAATGCGAACCTTCTTCGAGATTTTCTTCACGGTGTCGGCAGTAACCTGGTTTTCAATTGCCGCCGGAACGAGGATATCGACATCCTGTTCGATCCACGCGTCGCCTGGAAGGATTTCGTAGCCGAGATCCTTGGCTTTGCCTTTATCAATTCCGCCGAAGCGATCAACGATGCTCATGAGTTCGTCGAAGCTGATGCCTGACAGTTTGCGATAGGTGTAGGAGACTTGGTCCTTCTGATCCCAGCACGAAACGCAAACAGCCTTGCCGCCCATCATTTGATAGAATTGAAGGGCATACTGGGAGACGTTGCCGAATCCCTGAAAAGCTGCGGTGGTGTTTTCCGGTTTGATATTCATCTGCTTGAGGGCTTCACGTACTGTGTACATCACGCCGTAACCGGTAGCTTCTGTACGACCGAGTGAGCCACCCATACCGACCGGCTTGCCGGTGATGAGACCCGGGCTCTTTTCGCCGACGATAGCTTCGTATTCATCGAGCATCCACAGCATGTGCTGACCGTTGGTCATAACATCCGGTGCCGGCACATCAGCCAATGGGCCGATGTTGTGCCAGAGTTGGCGTACCCAACCGCGACAGATTTGCTGTTGTTCCCATTGGCTGAGATTGTGCGGATCGCAAATAACGCCGCCCTTGCCGCCGCCGAGAGGAATATTGACAACAGAGCATTTCCAAGTCATCCACATTGCCAGAGCACGAACGGTGTCAACGGTTTCTTGCGGATGGAAACGAATACCGCCTTTGCTCGGTCCACGAGCATCATTGTGCTGAACGCGGAAGCCGCGGAAGATTTTGGTTTTGCCATCGTCCATGCGGACGGGAATGCTGAACTGATGTTCGCGCAGAGGCCAACGCAGTAATTCGCGTGTGCCGCTGTCGAGATTCAGCAACTCGGCAGCTTCATCAAACTGCTGCTGAGCCATCGCAAAGGGGTTAAACGAATCGCTCTTCATGAAAGTTCTCCCTTCCCGTAATCATAACGGAAAATCGGTATCTTGATCATTGGAGGTTCGCTGCAACGGATATGCAGTAGGGGGAAACCCCCTTCACAAAAAAGAGCCGCGGCATCGATTCCTTGGTAAATGTACATGCGGGCTCTCTGTGTCACTCCTGTAACTTAAAGGGGAGTACCTCTCCCCTAATATCGCCGCAAATTAGACAAATGAGAGTCGATTGTCAAGGATTTGCGAGCAATGCACGGCAAATTTTGTGAAATATTTCACTATATCCTGTTTCGGCTATATCTGGGATAAAATTAGTGATATTTAGGAGAGCGCACAAAAAGAAAGGCAGCCGGTTGGCTGCCTTTCGGAAGTTCAAAGATATCGGAATCAATTACTTACGGAATCTACGAGCAACTCCGGCACCGAGAAGGCCCATGCCGAGAAGTACGATAGTCGCCGGTTCCGGGACTTCATCGCTGCTGCTGGCGAAACGGCCACCTACTACCATATCGTTATGGTCGTAGTTTCCGTAGCCACCGCGGGCATCGTCAATGAAGAGAAGGAAATCGTAGTCACCTGAGAACGCCAAGTTGCCATCTTCGAAGAAGTAGTTGGCATTGCCGAACGGAGTGTTGTAACCACGGAAGAACTGATAATTGTCATCCGGCATGCTGTTCGGCGAAGTGTCTGAACGATCGGAGAACAACCATCTGTCGCCTTCGTTGGAGCGATAGCGGCCATTGTCGTTTTGGTCGCTCAGAAGCGAGAAACCATAATTGCCATCAAGGTCAAAGCTACGGGTAGTGCCAACGCCTTCGTTATCGTCGAAGATCGTGCGATAAACATTGTCGTTGCCCCAATGATGCAAGTACAGCGTGTTGCGATTTGAGTACGAAGTTGACTCGAATAGAAGAGTGAACTCAACCTCGTCGTACGCGGTGAGCATCAGATCCTGGTTTGCGCCAGCAACCGGAGTTTCGGCAACGGGCGAACCATTAACAAACAGGTTTGGAGCAGCTATAGCCTGGCCTGCAATCGCAACCAGAACAGCTGCTACAATCAGAAACTTTCTCATTTAAACTATGACCTCCTCGTCATATGCAAATTACTATTAACCAAGCACTCTAAAAGCAACAAACATGCCGAAATGTGGTAATCGGTTGATTCATATGTGGTTAGGTGATTCGAGCCAATTGCGTCATTGTACGGAAATCCGACAGTTAGCAGTGTTCCTTTCTTCGAAGTTGTTTATAGATAGCGATTTAAGCCAAGCTACTTCCTGTCCAGACACGCGACAAACTCGACTAGTAAAGTCCTGAATGTCTGGATTTCAAGACCAGATTCATCACATCGTCGAACCACTGCCGAACAGGATTCTCTTCTTGTGTCTAGTAGCGGGTTTCCGTATTAAGGGAGCTTTCTCAATAAGTGACGGAGGTATGGAAAGTGGATTACAGCAGATATACAGAATCGAATCGACGCGCCTGGAATGAAGTCACACCTATGCATCAGGAAGCAAAACAGGAGAAGTTTTTCAAGGCATTCAAGACGCCGGGCTATGTTTCTCTTGATCGGTTGATTACGGAGCGAATCCGAAAAATCGGATTGAAGGGGAAGCGAGTAGCACAACTTGGCTGTAACGATGGACGGGAGACCTTGTCGCTGAAGAATCTCGGAGCTGAAACCGCGACCGGCTTTGATATCTCGGATGTTGCTATTGCAGAGGCGGTTAGATTAAGCGAAACTTCGGGGGTGAAGTGCGAGTTTGTGCAGTGCGATATCTACGCAATACCTGAGAAATACAACGGCGCATTCGACTTCATCTACATCTCGATTGGAGTATTCGGGTGGATGCCTGATCTTGCGGGGTTCTTCAGGGTGGCTTCGTGGCTCTTAGTGCCGGGCGGTGAGATTTTGATATACGAACAACATCCGGTTGCCGAGATATTCGATGCGGAGAATCGTATTGAGCCGCTGAAGATCGTGAACCGGTACTTCAATGATGAACCGATGGCGGATGATGCCGGGTTTGACTATTGGGGTGGGAAAAGCTATCGCGGGGAAGTATCGTACTGGTTTTTCCACACGATGGGAACGATCATAACCAGACTCATTGAGAGCGGCATACAGATTAAGTCGTTGCAGGAGTATCCGCATGATATTTCATCCATGTGGGAGCATATCGAGAAAACCGGAAAGATGCTGCCGCTTAGCTACATACTTCACGGACAGAAGCTTTAGAACAAGGCTCTTATTTTCAGGTAGATGGTCAAGATAGGCTACACTTCCGATCTGCATGTGGACTATTCCGCCGAGAATCGAGAACTGGTTTCGCGGCTGGCGGAAGCTGCTGATAAGGCAAAGCCTGATGTGTTGATCATAGGCGGGGATATCGCGGCCTCACCGGCGGATTTCGGGTGGGCGCTGGGATGCTTCGCGGAATTGAAATGCCGGAAACTGGTAGTCGCCGGGAATCACGATATCTGGATTGAGTCAAAGACGGATATTCTCAACGGCAAGGATTCAGGCGCCAAGTATCGGCAGATACTGCCGCAAGCAGCAAGCGATAGCGGTTTCGAATTCCTGCATAAGGAGCCGGTGGTCATTGATGGAATCGGTTTTGCAGGGTGTATGGGCTGGTTTGACTACTCATTCCGCAATCCCAAGTTTGACGAAACGGCGACACTTGCACAGTATCAGGCAGGGCGGTGGCAGCACCCCAGCAACGGGAAGAACTTTCTCTGGAACGATATGCAGTATGTGTGGTGGCTCAAGGATCTATCGGCGAAGATAAGTGGATTTTCGCGCAGTGATCTGTGTCTGTCGGATGATGAAATCGCAAAGGAGATGGCTCAAGCATTGTCACGCCAGCTTGATAAGCTGGCAGAGGATGAGGTGCGGCAAGTCGTGGTCGTCACGCACTTCGTGCCGAATCGAGGATTGCTAGAGTATCGCGATACAATCCCGCATGATTACTTCAATGCATACCACGGCAGTGCGAAGATCGAGGGCGTGATTCGCGAGAATACGAAAGTATCCCATGTTCTGTATGGTCACTCTCATGTTGCGAAGGATGCCACGATTGATGGTGTACGTTATCTCTCGCGGCCAGTCGGTTACTTGGGAAATGGCAGGGCGGTTGCGGATGCTTCGGCAAAGTTGGCAATTATCGAGATTTAACGGATAGGCGCTTTCGTCAAGGCTTGAATGGCGCGCTGTTCGATATCAAGAGCTACAAGGGGTCTGATCTTTTGACGAGTGCCGAGGATGTCGGTCAAGTCGCGACGGATGATATCGCGCAAACCAATTTGCCAGGGCGCGGGATCGATAGCGACGCCGCGAGAGCCGAGAGAGCGGTTTTCCTGCGCGGGTCCCATGAACAGATTATCAAGGTGATTGAACATATTCAACTGCCACTTACGCGCCGCTTGCTGAATGCTTCCGCCGAAATTGTCGGGATCACAGCCGACTTCGCATAGGTAGTCACACTGCTGGTCGCCATCGCGAAGGCTGTTGAGCAGGTCCTGGATGAAGTTCTTGGAGAAGAAATCGGCGAAAACATGGCGACGGTCGTGGTCGCTGGGCGCGCCGACTTCTTTGAGCGGTGACTTGGTTGTCGAGCGGAAACTGCCACGTTCCGGTAGTGAGACATAGACTTTGGAGATGGTGCGACCTTTGACCGCTTGTTCGATTTCGTTGTAGAGCAACGCGAGTGATCGGCGGCCACCTGAGCGCTCGGCGTCAGTGCTGGCGTGAACTTCGCGCGATAGGACAGGGAGGCACTTTTCGAGCAGTTTCTTGCCGGCGCGACTCTGAAGGGCGATGTTGCGAATCGCTGTGGTTGCGACAGAGCGGTTTACTGAAGGGGAGAGCCAATAGTCGACGAGGCTCTGGTAGAAGAGCATAAAGTCGAATTCGCTTGATGAGTCGAAAGTCCAATTGGCGGTTTTCAAGGAATGAATCTCCAGTGTACAAGTACAATTCTATTGTCGGCGGTAAGGATAATCAGTTCGGGGGGAAATAGCAAATGGGGGCGGAGGTGGGTCTTTTCAATCCGAGTCCAGCCGAACAGATTGAAGTGAAGTCAATCAAGAGCTCGAACCGAAGGGGTGCGGACCTACCGGTTGGACCTTTGTCGCGATCTGTTGAAATGTCTTGTTAGCCAACGCGAAAAGCGCCGTCGCAACGCCTATCCCGGAAACAAGATAGAGCGGGGATTTGCCAACCAATACGGCGTAGATCCCGCCAAAAGCGAAAACTGAACCGACCATTGATAACGCCCATGTCGGCCAAAGCATGGATAGAAAATTCAAAGGAGTCGGTACAACAACTCCAACGGCATGGGAAAGACGTTTATAGCTGATCAACTGGAGTACAGGTAGATAGAGCGATACAGACATTATGAGCAACCCTGCTGTGACCTGGCGCGACTCGACACTTTCGATTCGCGGTACTACCAGAAACAATATCACTTGGATAACAGCAAAACTGGCGAAAAGTATGATAAAGTGCGTTTTCAAGTTGACAGTGTACTTCTCTACTTTGGGGTCATCTTCAAGATTCTGAAGTTTGAGAAGTCGCCGTCTCACAACCTCCGAGTAGCTCAAGAAGAGCTTGACGTCAAAGAGCACAAGAGGAATCAATGCGAGCAAAAACGAAGCAGTACCCGAAACGTGAACTAGGCGAGAGCAGACTAACCATCCGAGGAGGGCTACGGCGAGGCAGAATAGTGATTTCGCAATCAATATTCGGAGTATTTGCCTTTGCTTGTCCATCGACAGTTCCTTCAGGGTTTTCGATCATTAATATAGACAAGTATCAAAAGCCCACAAGCAGTTCTTGGCTGTTTGGGTGATCTCGTTTGGGGGCATTCCCCCAATTTGATTGACACAAACCCTCAAATATCTTAATCTTACAGGCAGTAAAGTGCGCCCGGTCGGGTACAAGCCGACCGATTCCCGATTTATACAATTGAAAGGAAAATATGAAGCTGAACAGCCGCGAACAGGATGGTGTCGTTGTACTTGAGCCGAAGGGTAAGATCATGGGCGGACCTGACGCCACCGCTCTCAAGGAATCGATCCGCGACTATGTCAATGCCAACAAGAAGAAGGTCGTTATTGATCTCGCCGAAGTTGATTGGATGAATTCGACTGGTTTGGGAATCATGATTTCCTGCCTGAAGACGGTAAAGGAAGCCGGCGGCGATCTGAAGCTTGCCAATGTCACCGACAAGATCAAGTCATTGTTGACGATCACTAAGCTGGTCACCGTATTCGATTCCTACGATTCGACTGAGGAAGCAGTCAACGCCGCCAAGTAGCGCCAGCGTTTTTCGATCATGCTGAGGAAGCCAGAGATTAAGGGCGACACGATCGTCGTGCCGTCCGACCCGAATTTAATCGGGGAGATCGATGAATTTGTCGAATCGCGATTGCGGTCGCGGCAGGTCGACGACTCGATTATTGCCGATATCGCGATTTGCGCTACGGAGATTGCCAATAACGGCATAATTCACGGCAACAAGGAAGACCCCGAGAAGACGGTTACATTGGCAATGAGTTTCTCCGGTGGAGAGGTGACGATTGTCATAACCGACCAAGGGAACTACTTCAATCCAGAGACGATAGAGAATCCTCTCGACGACAAGAACCTTTTGCGCGAGGTCGGGCGCGGCATTTTCATTGTCCGCAGCCTGATGGACCGCCTCGAAATCACACCCGCGAACGGCGGCGGCACGACGGTGACACTCGTTAAGAAGATCACCTAATCCCGGTTTCGGGAGGGGATGTGAATCTCGAATTGATCATAGCGGTCGTCTACCTCGCGTGTGCGACCCTGTTGTTCATAATATCCGTATTGATATTCCGGGAAGACCCGCGCAAGCGCATCAATCGCGTGACGGCGTTGATGTTCGGCTTTGCTGCGTTCGGTCCGATGTTCTACGGATTCGGGATATTTATCGGCGACACGATTATCAGCCGCGGGCCGATTTATAATCTAGTCTACGTCTGGGAGTTGTTCTTCCCGCAGTTAGTATTCTTCTCGTTAGTTTTCCCTTCGACATTGCGATTCTACAACCGCTTTGCGCGGCTGAAGTACCTGATATTCGTACCCCACTTATTCCATCTTGCGCTAACGACCATATTGAGTGATCCCGATGAGTTGGTGCGCCTTGTTGACCCCAAGAAAATGGGTGCTTTCGGCAAGGCAATCTTCGAGCCGCTGGAGACTGTTTTCACACTGATCGCCACGGGCTTTTCGATACTGCTTGATAGTCACATCAAGCTGTTTTCGGTGGTGAACTTCGTATATGTCATCATTGCGGCGGTGATTCTCTATTACGCGACCAAGCGGGTGATGGCCGCGCAATTGCGCAAGCAGGTGCAAATCGTGATTTGGGGTATTATCGCGGCACTGGCGATGTATGTCATTGCGTTTATTCTGCCGGCGATCGGCATTCTGACGCTAACGACAGAGTGGCAGAACTTCATCACGATATTGGCGCTGGTGGTTGGTTGCGGATCAATTGTGTTTGCGATCGTACGCTATCGATTCATGGATGTGCGCCTGATCGTACGGCAATCGCTGGTATACACGGTGTCATCGGCAATGGTAGTCGGCGCCTATGTGTTGATAATCAGGCAATTCGAGGACATCGTGAAGTATCTCTTCGGATTCGATGTGCCGGGTCTGGACATTGTCTTCATTATCATTGCGCTGATTCTGTTCCCTTCAGTAATGAGCCAGGTCGATGAATTAATCAGGAAATTCTTCATCCGCGACAAGTCGGATTATCGCAACATTTCGCAGACCTTCAGCCGCAAGGTAGCCTCGGTATTCAAGCTTGACGAGGTGTACTCTCTGGCACACGAGGTCTTGTCACGGCAGTTGCTGCTCGAAAAGGTGTACATCTTTGCGCGTTCGAGCAGCCAAAACGGCGTGACAAGTGTGGCAATATCCGGAATTGATGAGCCATGGGAAGCTATGGATATCGAACAGCCCTTGATGCTGGAATTGGCGCGGCGCAGTGGAGTGAACAATATTGATGAATTGTCGGGCGCATTTCCGCAGTCAAATTTCCTACAGCAATTAGCGGCTCGCAAAGCGCGATTTGTGGCGCCGATGATTTCGGGTGAAGAAATACTGGGATGTCTTGCAGTTTCGGATAAGGTCTCGGGATATCGCCTCAACTATGAGGACGTAACTACGATTTCGATCATCGCCGATCAGCTTTCGCTGGCGATTAACACATCGCGGCTGTATCGCGAATCGATCGAAAAACAGCGTCTCGAAGAAGAAATGAACATTGCGCGAACGATTCAGATCGATCTTCTGCCCAAAGTATTCCCATCGGGTGAAGATTTCCACTTCTCGGCGTTCTCGGATCCGTCACTGGAAGTGGGAGGGGACTATTTCGACTTTATCAAGACGCGCCGGGGAACGATTGCGATGGTGATAGCGGATGCTTCGGGCAAGGGCGTACCAGCGGCGCTGTTGATTAGCCAGATTCATGCGGCAATCCGTACGGAAATTCGCCACGATTTGCCGCTGGGGCAGATATTGGTCAATGTCAATGAGCTGCTGCAGAAAGAAGAGATCACCGATAAGTTTGCGACATTGTTCGTTGCCGATTATGATCCGCAAACGAAGGTCCTGCGTTATGCCAATGCCGGTCACAACTACCCGATTTTGATTTCACACGAGGGTGACACCGAATTGGACAGAGGCGGGCTGTTGTTGGGCGCGTTTCGAGATGTTGCTTATGACGAAGGCGAGGTACAACTTCAAACCAATGATGTACTTTTCCTCTATACTGACGGATTGAACGAGTGTATAAACAACAATGACGAGCAGTATGGAGAAGGAAGAGCAGTACAGTTGATTAAGGAACATCATCATTTAACAGCGCCGGAGATTCAACAGAGGATAGTAGATGATGTGCGTGAATTTGCCGCACCAATGGCGTTGCAGGACGATATGACGCTGGTACTATTGAAGGTTTCTTAGAATGCAGATCAAGGATCCGATTTCGAGCTTTACCTATTGTCCCAAGTGCCGGACGGAACTGGTTTTGGAAATGTGCGATCACCGGATGCGCAAGTTGTGTTCGGCTTGCGGGTTTATTGACTACCACAATCCGGTACCGGCTGCGGGGGCAATTGTCGTGCGCGATGGTAAGATTCTCTTAGTGGAGCGCGCCGCGAACCCCTTCAAAGGTGACTGGTGCATTCCGGCGGGATACATGGAGTGGGATGAATCTCCGAGCCATTGTGCTGAAAGAGAACTGAAAGAAGAAACGGGTCTGGAGATTCGGGCCAAGTCGATATTTGAAGTTTATTGCGGCTCGGATGATCCGCGCACGAATGCAATCTTGATTCTTTACTTCTGTGATGTTATTGGGGGAGAGGCTGTAGCAGGGGATGACGCTGCGGAACTGCGATTTTGCAGTCTGGCCGAGATTCCAAACAACATTGCTTTTGAGGCTCATAAGCAGGCGCTGCGGGATTTGCAGGAGCGTTTTCCGGGAATGCTAAAGTAGGATGGGAATGTTCAATTTACGGATTTTTATAGCAGTATTGGTGATTGCAGTTGCAATGAATGCAACGACACGCGGGCAGTCGCAGCCTGAAGTGGTCATTTCCTTTGACAAGAAAGTTTGCATTATCTCGATAGACACCGGGTCCGCGAAGACTGAAGTGTCATTCTCGTTTTCCGAAGTTCGGACCAGTGACCGGTCGGTTTCAATTGGGTCGAGGCGGTTGATCACAGGCGATTCGCTTTTTGTCGGTGACCGAGTCGTAGATATGTCAAAACTCGCGGTAAATGGCGTGATCCAGCGCGAGGGGTTCTATGATATCGCACTTGGAGATGCTGCTGCGAATGCAAGAAGGGGACGAGCAGACGCAAACAGGTATGGATCTTTCACACAACTCAAGTTACCAGTCGGGGAATTTATCAGAGGAAGTGCAGTCGTAGTTGGCGGCGAATTGGAGTCCAACGCCGAGATTAACGGATACGTCGTGGCATTATTCGGCGATGTCAAACTTGGACCTTCAGCAACCTGTCATCGCGATGTGCTGGCTATTGGCGGACAGATAAAGCGCGACCGCAATGCACGAGTTTATGGCGCATTCCAGTCGACGGATTCATGGAAGAGATCAGACATTTTCAAGAGACGTCAAAGGAATTACGGCTACCAACCACTTGCCTGGTCGAAAGGACTTGTATACAACCGCGTCGACGGGCTGACGTTGAATGCCGGGGTTGCATTCCAATCGGAGGAGAACTTTGTACCAAGGTTCTTTGCAAAGGTTGGTTATGGTGCATCCTCAAACATCTGGAAGTACAAACTCGGCTTCGATCATCGCGTTTTTGACTACCACCAACTCTCTTATGGCGGATCTGTATATCGTCAGACCAAGACCTCGGACGAGTGGATCTGCTCCGAGGGAGAGAATACAGTATATGCTCTGCTACGACGCGAAGATTTTCGAGATTACTACCAGGGCGAAGGCGCAGAGTTGTTTGTCGAACAGCAGATCAATGTGCGGCACACCATACGTGCAGACTATTTCATCGAGGTACTCGACTCGTTATGCGCTCATCCCCGGCTCTGGTCATTAGTCGGAGGAAGCAAGGATTTCAGGTCAAATTTTTCATCGATTCCAGAAGCTGAGCGCGAGCTGAGCTTAATGGCATTCACGAATCACGAAGCAGCGCTGAAGCTGTATTATAAGTATCAAAGCGTAGTGGATCCGGCACGAAGCGCGCCGCAAGGATGGTGGCTTTCGTTCCAATTTGAACACTCGTCAGATGCGATTGCGTCAGATTTTGTTTATGACCGCTATACTTTTGAGGCACGCCGCTATCAGAGAATAAACGAGTTCCTGAATGTGAATGTTCGCGCGATTTATGGCGAGATTACCGGCGACGCGCCGATACATCGGCTGTACTATCTGGGCGGAATTCGGACCTTGCGCGGGCACAAGATCAAAGAGTACTATGGAACGGAAATGGGGATGTTGAATGTTGAGTATGTCATCAACCCCAACCGGACGATTCTTGATTTTGCGGCGTTAGTCGATGTTGGCGGAGTCGGAACCAAAGAAAGTTCACTATCGAAGTCTCGTTGGCGCGGTGATGTAGGTGTAGCGGTAGTTATTGGCGAGATATTCCGAATCGAACTGACCAGGCCATTTAACGGCGAAGACAACGATCTTCAGCCAAGTGTCTTGATTGGCCGCTCCTTCTAGAGGTCAACATTTGGTCGCGAATACGGAACCAGCAAGGTGTTCCAATTTGCACCAAGCAGTCGGCGCGATCTCTGCGTAGTTTCTGTCTACTATTAAAGCGTGCCTTCCTTCTTTGGTACCCAATCCTGCGAAAGGGTACTTAACTAATTACAGAATCATCCGATACCTTACTTGACGACTTGGACAGATAATATTTTGCGTCATTGAGGTATAGACTATGCCGTTTAATTCAAAAGACTCCAAAGGACTGGAACGGACCGACAAGTTTATCATTCCCGTTAGCGGGGAAGTCGATACTGACGACTCGCTTTCGAGCTTCGAAGACTTGTTGGAGAGCGGCGCCAGTTCTATAGCGGCGATTCACGCTGCGCGACCTCATCTTGAGCCGGCGACCTCGAATTCGACGGAGATCAACAACTACAAGACCTTGCTGGAGATCGCGGCGTTCGTCAACAGTTCGCTGGTGACCGACCAAATTCTCCAAAATGTGATGAAGCGCGCTATCGAGTTGTTGAAGGCAGAACGCGGATTCTTGATGCTGTTGGACGAGAACAACAAACTGCAATTCCGTACCGTCTATAATCTCTGCAAAGAAGAACTGATGCAGGAGGACTTCAAGTACTCCGGCACTGTAGCTAATCGAGTCGCGGCTTCCGGAGTCCCGGAGTATACCTCGGATGCACAGAACGACGAGCGTTTTTCGAAGCAGGAATCGATTCGCAGTCTGAATTTGCGGTCCATTGTCTGCGTGCCATTGAAGATTCAAGAAAAAGTCATCGGCGTCATCTATCTCGATAGTTCGAGTGAGGGACGTTTGTTTTTTGAAAGCGATCTTTATCTTTTTGAGCTGTTTGCCACACAGGCGGCAATCGCAATTAACAACTCGCGCCTGTACGAACGCATTTTGCGTTTGAAGAGGTTCAACGAGAACATCGTCACCAATACACCGGTGGGGTTGGTAGTTGTTAATGGTGAGTTCAGCGTCATTACTATGAACGCATCGGCGGAACGGATATTCAAGAAGACCGGCCAGGTGGGGGTAACTTTTGCTTCGCTCTTTGACAACAATAATGTCGAGCGGTGGGAGCAGAGCCTGAAAAATGTACTGGCGACTGGTGTCTCTGAGAATCTCCCGCGCTGCTATCTCACATTCGGCGATGAAGAGAAGGTGGTATCATCCAAGATATCGCCGCTGGAAGATGCCGACCAGCATGGCCGCGGATTGATTGTCGTGCTTGAAGACATTACCGAGAAGACGATACTTGAGAACTACGTGACGATATCGGAGAAGCTGATTGCCAAGGGTGAAATGGCAGCTTCGATAGGTCACGAGCTGAACAATTTCCTGGCGATTATCTCGAATAACGCCGAGTTGCTTCAGATTCGCGTGAATAAGAATGAATACGATAAGCTCGATAAGTCGGTACAGGCGATTCTTGACAATATCAGCAAGATCAAACGTTTCACCGACAATTTGATGGACCTCTCGAAGCTGGACCAGGAACTGGTGAGCTATAATGTCAATCATCTGATTGACGATTTGCTGTTTACGATCAAGTCGCAGCAGCGCTTCAAGAAGGTTGGTTTTGTTGTGCGCATGAGTCCGGAGATTCCGGACATTGAGATTGATGTCGGCCAAATTCAACAGGTCTTTTGAATCTGCTGTACAATGCGGCCGATGCATTGGAAGGAACGAGCGGCAAGAGCGAGATCTTGCTGTCGACTCGCAAGGAAGGCGATAAGGTCTTGGCGACGGTCCGGGATTCCGGTTCAGGAATTCCGAAAGAACACCTTGAGAAGATCTTTGAACCGCATTTCTCGACCAAGCCGCACGGGCATGGGTTAGGTTTGTCGAATTGCAAACGGATCATCGAGAATCATGGCGGCGAGATTTCAGTCCAAAGCAAATCGGGAGAGTACACTGAATTTAAGGTCGTACTGCCAATAAAGCGATAGTATACCGATATGGAGCCCAGGTTTCCCGCATCGTCTCATCTGGACGGGGCGCAACGTATCGGAGCCGGCGGATGCGGGATCGTTTATACCGCGAAACACGCCAGGTGGGGCCAAGTTGCCGCAAAAGTAGCCATAAGTGCAGATGACGATTCGCGCCGATTATTTGCAACCGAGTACGCGCTCCTGCGCAGTTTTCGTCATGCCGCGATTCTCAAAGCCTACGATTTAATCTACCTCGAAGACGATCGACCTGCCATCATTATGCAGCTCTGTGATGGCGGAGACCTGTATCAGGCAACCGACCCATTGCCGTTGCGCGAGCGATTCCGCTGTTTTGGACGAGTCCTTTCGGCAATCGAATATCTGCATTTGCTTGGATTGATTCATCGTGATCTTAAGGGAGAGAATGTACTGATCAGCAAGTCTTCCGGTGCGCAGTTATCAGATTTGGGGCTGGCGTCGTCGAAGAGCGACGACAGCCGCGAGCGCGGCGGTACGCTTGAGTACATGGCTCCCGAGGTTATTGCCAATAAGGGTGCTTCAGCAGAGTCGGATATTTACTCGGTTGGAGTCATTCTCTATCGCATGGCGACAGGGGCACTTCCATTTGTGTCTAGCGATCCGGTGCAGATCATTTCTCGCAAGCAACAGCCGGACGCGCTGCCGCTCGACAAGCTTGCCAGCGAAGTTTCACCGCGATTCGCCCGGCTAGTTCGGCAGTGTATTGATCCGAATCCCGGGGATCGGCCAAAGAACGCGAAAGAGGTGGCCGAGCAACTCAGCCTCGACAACCTGATCAACGCTGCGGATTTCGGTTCGCACAAGATCGCGGACTTGATTCATCACTATGTGTACAGCTACAACGCCAGCTTCTGTAAGCAGGAACTGAAACAATTACCACGAGATTTTGCAATTGCTCATCATTTTCAGGAAGAGGCGGTGGATCTTGCCGGGTCGATTGCGGATTATTTAAAGCAGTCCGGCTTTGAAGTTGTACCCAGCGAGAGCGGATTGCAGTATCGACAAAGCACGAACGACCATCAAAGTGAAGTCAGATTAATGGCGAGAGCAATCGACAAACAAGCAGTCGACTTTGCCGAGTTGGACCGTTTCGCGTTCGACAGAATTCTGAGCAAGTTCATCACTAAGGAAATTGATCCAGCGACCGCGAATCTCATATTCGAGTTGTCGTCTGGCAACTTGGCGTTGGTTACTCTCTTACTAAACCAATTGGAACGCGAAAATCGATTCGAAGTCTCCAGCGGTAAACTGAAAATCCCGCCATTGGAGAGAAGCCTCTTCCAGCCGGATGACACTTACTTTCAAGTTGCAAGATTGATGCTGCCGCAGATTCCAGTGCAGCACGCTGAGGTCGCCGGATTCCTATCTGCCGATACCGGGGAGTTTCCGGTGGCAGATTTGGCGGCGATGGGTCGTTTGACTCAGGCCGAAATGGACGACCTGGTACAATGCGGATTGCTAAACAGTATGAGCGGTTCAATTGCTCGCGGATACTACCGCAGTTGTCTCTATCACAATCTTGATCGAACAAAGGCTCAGCAGTTTCATTCAGGTTGGATCAAGATAATTGGCGAATCGGATGACTTGCCGGCATTGCAACGAGAACGACTTCTGGTCCATCACAATTACCGTGCCGGAGCTGTTCAGGAGGCGATTGAGGCAGCAATGCGACTGGCGGATCTTCTTCAAGGAGAGCAGAATCTGGAAGAGTCGGCATCGGTACTCGAATTTGCTTGTAATATGAAGGGCAATCGAGAAGATCTGCGTCAATACGTTACTCTGCTGAAGAAGCGGGCGGATTTGTTGAACAAGTTAGGCGATTTCACTGCATCGCTTTCAGCATATTCGAGAGTTGTGCGGTTTGGGCGCCGAATCGGATACAACGAGATGGTGGCGGCTGCATACAAGCGATTGGGCGATGTTTATAAGGGCAAGCGCGACTACATGCGCGGTAAACGTGCGCTTGATCGTGCCGTGGAATTCTACGGCGAAAAGGGAAATGAACTTGAGCTTTCGCACTGCTATAACAACTTGGGCAACATATTCTGGATCAATGGCGATCTTGGCGGAGCGGCTGCCAATTATGAAAAGGCGCTGGTAATTCAGCGTGAATTGGGAGCAATGCGAGACATTGCGTCGACATTAAGTAATCTCGGTTCGCTCCGTTGCATGTTGCACGGATACGATAGCGGCATTCCGCTCTTCAAAGAGTCGATAGAGATCAAGAAGCAACTCAATGATCTGCCGGAGCTGGCGCGCACTTACAATAATCTGGCAGTGGCGTACTTCGAGTTGGACGAGCTAGCGACTTCACACGAATATTTAATGCAATCGTTCGAGATAAACCAAAGACTCGGAGCGGTCTCGGAGTTGCACTACAACTATGACAATTTTCATGAATTAGAATTACGTCGGGGCAATTACAGCAAGGCGCGCGAGTGGTTGATTGAGGGTCTTAAGAACTCAGCGCGTGAGGCTCATTCGGCTCGCGGCGGATTTATCACGTCGTTGGCGGCACTTTCGATTCTCGAAGGACGATATGCAAAAGCCGGTGCATTGCTTGCTGCTGCAAGAGCGCGTGAAGAGAAGGTCACAGACCGCCAGTTCTCGATGAGATTGGCAGGGACCTACTCAGACTACTACTACAACCTTCAGGACTACGGGCACGCTTACGACTACATTCAGACTGCTATCGAATATGCCCAGAAGATTGGTGAGCCGAAGAGCTATGCTATATTTCTGATAAGACGGGCTCGGATTGAACGGGCCATATCGCGGCCGGTAGACGAAATCCGAGCTACATTAGCAGACGCTGAAAACACGTTGGCTTCACTACCGGGCAAGCGCGAGAAGCATGAGTTGATTCTTGACTACGCAGAGCTGGCATTGGCCACAGGCGATGTTGGCGAAGTAGAGATTCGATTGGCTGAAGCGATCGACTATCCGGAATTTGACGGTATTGTGACCTTCAGAGCCAGGCTGTATTTGTTGCGCGGGCTTCTTGAAATAAAACGGGAAAATTATAGTCGGGCAAACCAACTCCTCCATGATGCGGTTCTGGCCGCTAAGTCGGCCAAAACGGTGGAAATGTTGTGGTACGGGCTGTTGATGCTCGGTGATAGCCAGCGCAAGACGAAGCAACTTGAACAATCGCTGAAGTCATATATAGAAGCATTTAATACTGTGAAGCAGCTTGCCGGCGAGATCACCGACAAACGTCTGCGTAAGCTTTACTTGACTGATAAGCGCAAAGCACTCATTGGAAAACGGCTCGAGGAGATGTCGTCACTGGTTGCCTAAAAAGCAGAAGGACCGCGTTGCGGCGGTCCTCCATGCAAACCGGTTAAGCGGTCGAGTTATTGACCACCCTGGCTGAAACCTGCTGGGGCGACTTTCTCCTCGAGCACTTCGATGATGAGATTGTACATACTGTCACCTCCTCCTATGAAGTTAAGGTAACCGGTTACCACGACACCGGCAACGCCGGTGGTTCTTATCGGTTAAGCCGACGTTGTCGGCTAACTCTTCAATAGTGACCCAAACATCTACGTCCGTGTAGAAATCAACTTTTATCTCATCTATTATCTATCTTAGCTGGTAAAGTATACGACCAAAGTCCACTTATGTCAAATTAATTTTGCAAACTTGCAGATTTTGGTTCGGTGCAAACTTGCCTGAAAGTGGAACTTCGATACTACATATAGTGGAGCGAGTCGCCGAACTCCCACGAGATATTGTGTAAACTGACACGTTTTGTCTAGAACCAGGACCAAAATTCCAATCGGAAGAATCGCGTGACTTTTCGCATAGACAAACTCGCAAGTGAGACTTTGCCGCAACTGACTTTGGCATAGCCGGTCATTTCGGGTAGGAGCGTGTTAGAGCTGTTGGCGACGGAGGCAACAGCCATCAGGCTCGGTGAGAGCTTGAGTTTAATTACCTTGCCGTAATTCTTGATGGAGGGGAAAGCGTGTACTCGCAATTGAATGTCAGAACCGGGAGAGAGTATATCGAGATCGGCCTCATCGAGCTTGACCTCGACTACCAGTGAATCGGTACGTGCCAAATGGAGAATGTCATTGGAGTTGGAGGCGCCAACGATGATTCCAGCAAAGGGGCTGAGGATGACGGAAGCGTTCAACTGCTCATCCAAGTAGGCGACGCGGGAACGGAGCTTCTCGATTTCGGCGTCGATTTTTTCGACCTCTTCGGCTTTGGGCGCAGACCGCAGTAGTTTCAGTTCAGATTTGCGCGAGTTCCAGACCGATGTTGCCACGTTGAAGGATGCGGAAGCGCGTTCAAATTCGTCTTCGGAGATCAACTGCGGATTGTGAAGTTCCTTAACTCGATTGAGTTCTTTGCGGGCGGCCTCGTAAACAGCTTCAGCTTCTTTTATCTCAGAACGCTTAGTGGCGACGGCTTCGACTTTGGGATCGGAAAGCAAGAGGCGGCGGTCAGCTTCGGCTTTTTTTAGATCGGAAGCAGCTTCAGCGAGCAAGCCGCGGTTGAGAGTCGAGTTGATGACAAGCAGAGTGTCTCCGGCAGCAACTGCTTCGCCGACGGAAACATTGGGTCGAATCTGGGTGACGGCGTTATCGGACTGTGATAGTTGGAAGAGCTTGGAGACGCTTTCTTCAACGATACCGCCCCGAAAATAGGAGCTTTCAAGCGAGCTGGGGCCGATGCGTGTGATAACGAAGGACTCCGCGGCTACGAGGCGAGCTTCACCGCCAGAGGTCTGTTCGATCTTGATTAGTATAGCGAGGGCGAGGATAATCACCAGCGCCACGCCATAGGCTACGACGCGTTTCGGTTTCATCCAATCCACTTTCCTTTCACGCCACACATCCATGATGCGGCTCCCACTCGTTTTAATTAGGCGTTTGAAAATAAGGAATACGAGAGCGAGGAACAACAGAAATCCGAAGCCGGCCCAGTGCTCGACGAAGAACTGACCGCCGCGGTATACAATAAAGACAATCAGGAGAGACGAGTAAAGCAGCGCGAAAGCGCCATAGCGGCGGTAGATCTTTCTTTCGCGGTTTGAAGGTTGGACTAACGAATCATCGCGGCAGCCAAAGAGGTTCACTTTGATTCTTGTCCAGATGTAGTTGAACGATTTCTGACGCAAATTTGGAATCTGCAGGTAGTCAGCAAGTAGGTAGTATCCGTCCAGCTTAATGGCGGGATTCAAATTGAAGACCAACGTCGCAAAACAGACAGCTGAGGTCCAATAGAAGATGCGGTTCAGCGGGTACCCTTCGATAGTCATGCGCCAGAGAACTGTAAACAATGCCCAAAGAAACAGCTGAAAGAAAATCCCGGCAAACATGACAACGAATCGTTGGCGCTTGTTCGGGAAAAGATAAGCATCGGACAAGTTGCAAAAGAAAGCCGGCTGGAAGTAGATCAACAGGAATCCCATCTCGTGCACGTCGCCGCCATAGCGTTTGCAGGCGAAGGCATGCGCATACTCGTGGATTACTGTGATGACGAATAGCGATGCGATGATCGAAACCAAATCGGCCGCTGAAAAGATGGTCATCAGGCTAAACGGAAATTCTCTGATATTGGCAAAGAAAACGATCATGCCGACAATCGTGAAAAGAGAAAGTAGAAACACTGATACTGGTGAAAACAGCCAGCCAAGGCGAGGATACCAGCGATTAAGAAAATTGTCAGGGTCAAAGGCCTTCAGTTTGATGAAGAGCGCGGATTTGCCGCTTTCCTTGCGGGTAGCTTCGACGCCCTCGAGAAATCCGAGTTGACCGAGTTGTTTGGCAAATTGCGAGATTGCCTCGCCGGTTATGACGGTGTTGAATGTCCGAACGAAGTCTTCGGCTGCTTCTTCCGGAGTACGGTTGCCATCGAGCAGATTAATAAGGTAGTACTCGGGTTCGCGCAGGCGGATGAACTTGCCGGTATCGGGGGATTTGACGGTGTAGTAGTCGATGCCTTCGACTTTCTCCACCTGAATCAGTAGGTTCGATTTTCGTTTCGGATATTCGGCCATGCGAAGTGCAATATTGGTTGCGCAAAGAGGAAGTGCAAGAGCAATGCTAAAAGGGCAAGCTTTCGCTTGCCCTCACAGCCTACCCCTTTGACTTACCGCCGGAAGGAGTCATTTCGGAGGTACTTTTTATTCACCCATGCCAAGCGGCTCAGGGATGAGGCTCTTCGCCTTTTCGGTTCTGAGTTTGTCCGCCTTGGCAATGAGATTCATCAGTTCGATAACCTGATCGTTGCTTTCTTCCTGATCGATATTGCGCACGACAGAAAGGACATCTGAGAGCTTGCTATCTTTGGCCCAGAAGCTGGCGCGCATAATCTCGGCAAATTCGGCACCGGCTGCGGCAAGACGGAAATCAACAGACCCCAGTTCGAAGCTTGTTTTGAACATGTTGGCGCCGATTCGCTCGGCGATTTCGGAAACTTCAAAGGAATCCGGGTTTTTGTGGCGGATATAGACGGTACCCAGATCGCCGCGGGCGCCATCCTTGAGCTTGATTTCATAGAGTGCGGTCACGGTATGGCCCGAACCGATCTCGCCGCCATCTTCCTTATCGTCGCGGAACTTGTCGTCGGCGACATCGCGGTTTTCATAACCGAGCAGGCGATAACGTTCGACTACGTTGGGGTCGAAATCGACTTGGATCTTAACGTCACGGGCGATGACCTGCAGCATGCCGGTGAGATTTTCCATGAACACGCGCTGTGATTCTTCCCAACTGTCGACATAGGCGTAGTGGCCATTGCCCTTGTCGCCGAGTTTTTCCATTAACACGTCGTTATAGTTGCCCATCCCGAAACCGACTGCGGAAAGAGTGATGCCCTTGTCGGCATAGCCCTTGATGAATTTCAGGAATTCTTCAGCAGAGGTACGCCCGACATTGGCAACGCCGTCGGAGCACAGGATGATTCGGTTAATGGAATTGGCATTGAAATTGCGATTGGCCATTTCGTAACCCATGCGGATGCCTTCCTCGGCATTGGTTGAGCCTTGAGGAACAAGCTGTTCGATGGCTCGGATGATTTGAGCTTTGTCGCGAATCGAGGTAGGTTCAAGAACTACCCAGGCATTGGAGCCGTAGACAACGATTCCGACCTTGTCGCGCGGGGTAAGCTGGTCGACGAGCATGCGCAGACTGCGGCGGACGAGGCCAAGGCGATTATCCTCATCCATCGAGCCGGAGACGTCGACGACAAAGGTGAGATTGGCATCTTTGCGATTCTCGGCACGAATTTTCTTGCCGACGACGCCGATCTTGAGAAGCTGGTAGCCTTTACCAAAGCGGGAGGGTGCGCCTTCCATCTCGACATCAAAGGCACGGTCGTGCGGAAATTCATAGGCATATTTGAAGTTGTTGACAAACTCCTCAACACGAACAGCTTCTTCCGGCGGCAGATAGCCGTCATTGAGATAGGCACGCGTCATCGTATAGGAGGCGTTGTCGCAGTCGATGGCAAAAGTGGAAAGGTGATCGTCATCAGTCGAAATGAACGGGTTGGTGCCGTAACTCTTGAAGAGCATGGCATCGACCGGTTCGCCGTTGGGAGGAGTGTTGCCGCCGTGAGCGGGAGCGGATGAACCATCAACACAGTAGGGGACGGCTCCCGATCGGCTGCCGCGAAAGTGAATGCTTCCGTATTCTTGAACTACGCCGACCTGTGCTTTGAGGAGTTCCTGCCCCCCCCCCCGCGGGCATGTTCTTAATATTCTCCGGACTGATCTGGCGAAGATTGGCAGTCTCTGTCACTTTGAGAAGGTCGCGAGTGGCTACGACGATTTGGGCCTCAGTCGCGACAATGCTCTCCGTGAGCGAAAAGTCCTGGGTAGTAGTTACACTCTCAATGATTGTAACTTCCTTGACGCAGCTCGAAGTCCAGCCGGTGAGAGTAGCGCACATTTCATACTTGCCGGGAGGGACGTTGATGATCAGGTACTCGCCGTCTGGGCCGGCCTGGGCGCCCATGGTTGTACCTTGTAACTGAACAACGACGTAGGGAACAGCTTCTTTGGTCTTGATGTTGATGACTTTGCCCTTGATTCTGCCGGTGTTGGTGGAGAAGACCTGTGTGGTCACGACGACCAGCACATAGATCACCAGCACGATTCCGCTTAAGAGAAGACGTTTCATAACTCCTCCGATTGGTTGAGGTTTAACTAAGTACCTTTGTCTTCAATACAGGCGGTGCTGGCGCTTATTCCCAACCGGGTGCAAAATTTCTGTTCGTTTTTATTGGTGTGTGGTTATGAATGTTGGTGCGGATGTAATGTCAGCCCCAATAGTCCAGATGGAAGCAGTTCAAACGGCGGGTATGGTCTATCGATACACCACGCCAGCTATTCTTCGAAGAGTTTCGCGGACGTTTCTTGCCGGACGATGCTTGAGTTGATCTGCGTTGAGATTCTTGACAGATTGAGTCTCGCTGACATTGATAAGGTCTCGATACGTAATCAATATGCAACACGGCAATGAATCCAACGTGGACTCCGTCATTGCGACATTGACGAAGGTAGTTTGGTTTGAATCGACAACTATGCTTTCAACGCGAGTCGATACCCAGCCGCATTTTGTTACTTGCAGCCTCCAAGTGCCAACGGGCACATTTTGGATTTCGTAACGACCATTGACGTCCGTTTGGGCACCCATTGTAGTTCCTTCAATTTGCACGACCGCATACGGGATCGGCTCGCAGGTTTCGTTTTCCGTAATCTCCCCTTTGATCTTACCAGTAGTTCCCGCAATTGAAGAGATGTACATCGCCAGAACGACGAGCGCACAGTAAACAAGCTCCTTCATAACACACCAGCCTTCTTAACTGTTTATTGAGTCAGCGTGCCACGAATAATTCCTGATCGATATTCGGTCACTGTTCCAATTGAATGAGGTTTCGCTGCTCCACTATTGAGGACGATGGAAAAGAGAGTTTGTCAAAAGCGAATTTTAGAGTTCGAAGAATGCCAAAAAAATCTGCTTGAAGGAATCATCGTCGAACATTGACGAAAAACGAGAGCTTCAACAGAAACAAGTGCCTACTTAGGAGTATTCTATCCAATCAAACTAAGCCAAATCTGTTTCAGCGAACAGTTTGGCGACAACTCTAAGGCAATCAGAAGTTGCTAAAAAGGCGACGTATCCGTATATTATCGTCGATTCGAATTTGGAAAAACGCTGGAGGTTAGAATGCATTCACGAGTAATTGTGACCGCAACGGTCATAATTGGGCTTTGTGCGTACGCCGTAGGAGTTGGCTCGGACCTCGGATTCTATACGTCACCCGGATTTCCGATTGGCTCGACTTATCAGGATATTCAACACAACGCCCGCATGGCCAGACAGATAGTGGTCGGAGGCGGGTGGGTACACAATAACTGGACCTATCTGCCGGGGCCGAGCACCGCAAATCGCGCGGTGCAGTATTACGCCTGGCAGATTGGTGGTCCCGGTGTAATGTTCAATGCCAACGTTGATTCGAGTGTCGGAGCGGGTTATTGCGCTATTGACTTTGATCCGACAAATGGCGGAGCGGCCGTTGTTGGTTACCATCATGTCGCCTCGGGGGGGACAAGATTCTCACGAGATACAGGAGTCGGGATTGGTGCGTTTTCGCCTCGATTCACATTTCCGGCGGCAAACTGTCAGGGAATTGTAAGCGGTTACGGAGCGACTGAAGGACCTTACATCTGGCCGGTCATCGCAACGGATATTGATGGTTCAGGTAATGGTATCGTTCATGCGATTTCGACGGAAAGCCCGACGACCGCAAGTGACATGAGGTCGATTGTCTACTATCGGTCAAACAGCGGAATTACGGGAGTCGGTGCTACTTGCGGCATCTGGATCGACTCGGTTGACAATATAGCAGCTACGATAGTGGCCGATCCGAATTCGGACAATGTTGCCATCGTTTACTTGGTGCCGGCAGACTACGCATTCACGGGTGGTGTTCAGCAGCAGAATCAGGATGTTGTGTATCGCGAGTCGATTGATCGAGGCAACACTTGGGGACCGGTCGTTAATATCACCAATTACATGCCGTCGGATGATGAGCGCGCCTATTCTGATTTGAATGCTATGTATACAACTGACGGATGCCTGCACATTGCCTGGCAAGGGGTTTATTTTGATTACAGCGAACGGAGACGCAGCGGAACAGGCAGGACGGTTGTTGCATTGGGACGACTGCGGTCAATGCAAGAGCATTATCGCTGACGCTCCGCACGAGAGTCCAATTTGCGATCTGGGTACATGGCAGAAGAATGTGTCGCGTATGAGCTTGAGCGAGTGCCTTTCCGGTCTCGATAAGCGGCTTTATATCACATATACCTACTTCGGCGATACGACAGATTGTACTCAAGGTGGATACCGCAACGGCGATCTATATATGCAAGCCTCAGCAACAAACGGTGCGACTTGGGGACCGGCGACCAATCTGACCAATACACACACACCGAATTCAGCACCGGGAGCGGGAGCTTCGGAGAACTGGTCATCGCAAGCAATGTATGTCACCGACTCGCTGAGGATTCAGTACATACTTGATCTGGATGCAGGACGCATCACGGGAACGGAAGGGACATGGCAGAATAATCCGGTGATGAACATGTCTACGCCGTGCGTGGAGGTACCCTCATTCGCATCACTCACATTGACTCCAGTGCTTATTGGTTATCCATTTCAGACAGATCCGACGGAATCTCGCGACACAACAATCGTCCTGACAAATTCCGGAAATTCGCCGGTGAACTATACGCGGAGCATCGAGTATCTGAACGGATCGGGTTGGCTCGATTTTCCGTCGCAACCGGCAACTGGGTCGGTTCCGGTTGGGTGCGTTAACACTGCTTTGGCCACGATGCGGGCGACGGGACCGATAACTCAGGGTCTTTTCAAGGCGATAGTTCATTTTGAGTACGACAATGGGCGGTGGATAGATACTGCCAGCCTGGCGGTGGATCTGTACAACTTTGAGACGTTTTGCGATCCGCCATATCCGAATCTGCGGACGAGCTGTGCGACGCTGCACACCGACAGGACGGCTCGTGTCGGAGCACAGAACTCGACGCGCGGCTTCACCTATTTCAGCGACAACGCGCACTTTATTTATGATGGATCGCTGGTTCTTGGCACCGCGGCTGACGATATGAGTTGGTCGATTTACAAGCCACCGCATTCATCCTGCGGAGTTCCGCCAAATGTTCCGGGGATACTAATTGGAATTGGACTCGAGACCTTTGATTCGACATCGGCTACCGGGTATCGCAGGATTTCAGGAAGAGGCAACAATCGGGACGCGACGGTTGGCTATTCGGTCGATTACTATGCTCCGAAACACCCGGACAGCTGCAATTTCATGGTAGCGAGTTTCAAGTTGTACAAAGGTACCAGCGATTCCCTTGGTGTGGTCAACAATCTCACTGTCGGGTTTGCCTGCGATTGGGATGTGCCGGCTGACACCGGTTCCGACAATACGGGCGGATTTGACGCGGGCAGGCAGATGCTGTACCAGCGCGGGTTGAAATTTGGTCCTACGGTAGAGAATTATGGCGCTATTGCGGCTTACCGCGAAGATGGTCAGCCGATAGTCGGCGGATTTGTTTGGGATAGTCCGACACATGTTTATCCTACGACCGACTACGTCGCGGCAGATCTTTGGAATCAGATGGAGTCTCTGTCAAACGGCCAGTATACGACATATGGGTCGGTCGAAGACCTCAGCAGTGTCCTGACCATTTACCGCGACGCGAGTATCAACGGTGCCGCCAACGACACGCTGAAATTCGTTGTCATACTTGCCGCAGAGAATTCGGTGCCGTCTTCGGAATTGACAAGGACAGTCGATATGGGATACAAGTTCGCCAAGGATCATGATCTCATCTTGACATTGCCATCGAACTGTTGTCTTCACGGCGATGCGGATAATAGTGGTACCATAACTATTTCGGACATCGTTCGTGTGATCGCCTATGTTTTTGGAGGCGGACCGGCGCCAGCGTCAGAATGTCAGGGCGATTTCAATTGCGACTGTGCTGTCACGATCTCGGATGCCATTGACGGAATCATCTATATCTTTGGCGGTGGAAATCCGCCGGAGACTTGTTGTCCGGGTTGCGTCTACGACTGGTAGGCGGTTATTTTGACGCAGTGACGTAAATTTTGTTGACTGCGTCCCAGTTGACGACATTCCACCAAGCGCCAATGTAGTCGGCGCGGCGGTTCTGATACTTCAAGTAATATGCGTGTTCCCAGACGTCGATTCCCAGAATCGGCGTCTGTCCATATGAAAGCGGGCTATCCTGATTGGCGGTCGAAGTGAGCTTGAGTTCGCGATCGCTGTAAACGAGCCATGCCCAGCCTGAGCCAAAGCGCCCGGCAGCAAACTTGCCGAATTCTTCGCGGAACTTTGCAATATCGCCGTACTCGGCTGTAATTGCGGCGGCGATTTCGCCGCCCGGATCGCCGCCGGCATTTGGTCCCATGATAGTCCAGAAGAATGTGTGGTTTACATGTCCGCCGCCGTGATCGCGGACTGCCGAGTGAATCGCATCGGGCATGGTGCCTTGTTTGCGAACGAGGTCTTGCGGCGACTGCTTCTTCAACTCGGGGTATTTCTCCAGCGCTTTGTTGAGATTATTGACATAGGCAGCGTGGTGTTTGCTATGGTGGATTTCCATCGTCATCTTGTCGATGTGCGGTTCGAGGGCGTCGTAGGCATACGGAAGAGGCGGCAAAGCGTAAGCATCGACTGTTTGCGCCTGCGCGAGTTGTTCGCCCAGCAGTCCGGGCACCAATACGGCGGCGGCGCTGATGATGGCGGCGTTTTCGATAAAGTCTCTGCGATTCATCCCTGAATCATTCGAGATGGGATTTGTTTCGGACACGACGGACTCCTGTATCATTCAAGTAATCAATTTCGACTCGTTCGCTCGACGATAGGTCAAGCTACAAGGTTTTAACATTGGGGGAAGGGAAACGTTCCGGGGGATGTTGCCTGAAATGAAAAGCCCCTCGCGTCAAATGCGAGGGGCTTGAACCAAAGTGGTTATTCTTCTCGCAGGAATGGATACTTGTAGTCCGTCGGCGGGACGAAGTTTTCTTTGATGGTTCGCGGCGATGTCCAACGAATCATGTTATGCAAGGCGCCGGCTTTGTCATTAGTGCCGGAAGCTCTTGCGCCGCCAAACGGCTGTTGGCCAACGACTGCGCCGGTCGGTTTGTCATTGATGTAGAAGTTGCCGGCAGCTTGGCGCAGTGTCTTTTCGGCAAGAAGGATGGCATCGCGATCTGCCGCAAAGATTGCTCCGGTTAGGGCGTAGGGTGATGTCTCATCACAGAGTTTCAACGTCTTTTCGTATTCGCTATCCTTGTAGATATAGACCGTCATGACAGGGCCGAAGATTTCTTCCTGCATAGTCTTGAATTTGGGATTTGAAGTTTCGATCAAGGTCGCGTCGATGTAGTATCCCTTCGAATCGTCGCAGTTGCCGCCGGAGATGATTTCGGCGTCGGTGGCCTTCTTCGCGAAGTCGACATACTCTTTGATACTGTCATAAGCGCCGCGATCGATGACGGCATTCATGAAGTTCGAAAAGTCAGTCGGAGCGCCGATCTTGATCTCGGCAAGCTGTTTGAGAACGGTCTTCTTGATTGAAGGCCATAGGGACTTGGGAATGTAAGCGCGTGATGCCGCAGAACATTTCTGTCCCTGATACTCGAATGCGCCACGGGTAATAGCGGTTGCAACCTGATCAGGCACTGCTGACTTATGGACAAAAATGAAGTCCTTGCCGCCGGTTTCGCCGACCAGACGCGGGTAGCCTTTGTACTTGTTCTTGGCGATGTTCTCGCCGACGGTTTTCCACATGGTCTGGAATACCGGCGTGGAGCCTGTGAAGTGAATACCGGCGAGATATTCGTGATTGAGTATGATATCGGAAATCTCTGAAGCTTTGCCGGTTACCATATTGATAACGCCCGGGGGCAGGCCGGCTTCCATGAATATCTTCATCAAGAAATGAGAAGTGTACATGACGCTGGAGGCCGGTTTCCAGACGGCGACATTGCCCCACATTGCCGGAGCACTGGGAAGATTGCCGTTGATCGAGACAAAGTTGAATGGCGATACGGCAAAGATGAAGCCTTCAAGTGGGCGATAGTCAATGCGATTCCAGATAGTCGGATCCGGGTTGATCGGCTGGATATCGGCGATCTGCTGCATGAAGTACGCATTGAAGCGGAAGAAGTCCACCAATTCGCAGACAGCATCGATTTCCGCTTGAAACGGATTCTTGGAGTGGGCCAGCATGGTTGCGGCATTGACAATGTAGCGATAAGGACCGGCGAGCAGATCGGCTGCTTTGAGGAAGATGGCGATGCGATGATGCATGGGAACTTCCGACCAAGCTTGTTGTGCTGCCAAGGCCGAAGCGATAGCGTCGTTGGTTTCTTTCTTGGTGCCTCTGTAGGAATATCCAAGTACCAGCGAATGATCGTGCGGCGCGGTAAGTTTGATCTTTTCGCCGACGCGGACTTCCTTACCGTCGATGATCAGCGGAATGTCGATCTGTTTGGATTTGAGTTCTTCGATAGCGGCCTGCAGTTTTGCGCGTTCCGGCGTACCGGGGCCATAGCTGTAGATCGGCTCGTTAAATGGATGAGCCATACGAAAGTTGCCCATCAAATTCCCTCCGTGATTGTATTGCAGAATAGTTGTGAATTCATACTGAAAAGACAGGGACACGCCGCCTGTGGCGAAAGCATGTCCCTGATAAGGTCAAACAGCCGAATCGAACACGAACGGCGTTTAGTGGGCGATATTGCTCCACTCAGCGTCGTCGAGCCAGCTTTTGGGCTGATGCAGGAATTCAAGCACATGCTCTATTAATACGACGTGCTTGTGTTCTTCGTCGGCAAGAAGACTGAAAGCGCGCTTAATTTCCGGAAGTTTTTCTTCGCCGGATTTCTCGCGATAAAATTTCTCAGTTTCGGTTTCGAGATGCTGGGCTTTGGTCCAGGCAGCAATTACATCGTCGCCAAAGTTGAAATCATTGCCGGTCTTGGGCAACTGCTCGAAAACAGTCTTGGCAGTGGCAAGAATCTGTGTGCCGAGTTCAGACATGGCTTTGGCCTCGTGAACGTCGCCATCGCGGAAGCGCTTGAATATCTCATAGTGCTTCACTTCGTCGCCGGCCAATTGCAGCCAGATTTTCTTAAGCGCGGGATTATTGGTTTTTGCAGCTTCGCTTTCATAGAAATGCTGCCCATCTTTTTCCATTTTCATTGCAAATTCGAAGACATTCATAGCAACTCCTTATTGTGGCGTCGTAGCCAACACTTTGAGAATATAGCGAAATTGCATCGGACAATCAAATGAAAGTGCAAGAATCAGGAGAATTTGGTCAATTTAGGCGGGTTACGAGAAGCTGCTCAGAGTCAACGATTTAGACCACAGGATCATAATGTTACCTTCGGATTCGATGTTGAAGCAATAAATCGGACGCGAATCTTGATAGTCTCGGCAAGTTTGAGCAGAAGCATTTTGGGACGGGGAATGCCGTAGTCATCGAGTTTTATCTCGAAAGTTGCAGTGACGAGAATCGCCTGGTTTAGCGTGTCGCTTGGTGGGAGCAACTCTACGCTAGCAGGGGCGGTGATCGGCAAGGTCTTGCCGTGTACAGAGAAATCGCCGGAGATGCTCAGATTAGTTTCCGTTGCTGGAGACAATTGCGCCGGCAATCCTGAGACAGATTTGAGCACAAACTCAATATGTGGAAACTGCGCCGTATGAAGATGGCGCTCGCGCATATGCTCATCGCGCAATTCGATTCCAGTTTTCAGTGACGCTGCATCGACGCGGATGCGCCCGCTTGCCGGAGAAGTGGTGTTCGCCGGATCGAAGCTAACAACACCGACAATGGCATTGGTTGTGCCCTCGATGAACTCCAATTTGGCATCGGAGGCGAAGGTCACGTTGTCGGTTTCTGGTGCGCCGCTAACGTAAAAATCGGCGGCGGACGCTTGAATGCTCGCCGAGACTACTATTGCCAAGGCGACGAGAATCGCATTGATGCATCTATTCTTCATAGTGTTTTCTCCGGACTAGTTGTTGAGCGCACCTTCATCGATCCAAGTGCGGATCGTTTCTTGTTCGGCGCTGGTAAGGGTATCGGAAAAGCGCGGCATACGAAAATCGAGTCCCAATTCCCGGTAGCGCGGGCTGATCGAAATGTACAGCGCGCTGACTCCAGCTTCTCCGGGAACGATGATACGACCGTGCAGTGGGCTGACCTTCAATATGTCGTCGTAGCTGGTGACTTTGAGATCGTGCTGAGGATTGACATCGCCGTGACAACTATTGAATGCACAGGACCGCAAGAGGATCGGCTGGACGTCGGTAGTGAAGAATACGGTCGGGTCCGGAGGCGGAGGACCGCCGCCATTGTCATCCTTGACAATGGCCCCGTGGTCGCTACAGGCTGAAAGCGAAATGCTAGCCAGAAGCAGAAGTGTGATTCCGACGGCATTCCACAGTCGATTTATGGTCAGATTAAGTGATATCATCTTCCTCTAATAGCTTACATGAAGTTGCACGAAGAAATCGACCTGGTCTTTACGGGGGCCGTCGCCGATGTAAGTAATTGCCGGGCGCAGTTCGACGAACGGAATCGGGAAGAACTCACAAGAGAACCTCCAAAATTCGTTTGTGCCCGTTTTGGCGCTCCAGTCCGGGTCGTGAAAGTTGTATTCACTTATGAAGTACAGCCCGTAGACAATTCGCGATGCCATATGGGCGTAAAGCGTGCGTTGTTCGTTGCCTTTGCCGACAGATCCGATTTCGCCCATGAGGGTGAACCTGTCATACGATACTCCGCCGAAAATGGATTTGGAGATTGGATACCCCCGATAGCTGCCATTGATGGCTTCCGATTGACGCCAGGAAAGTCCAGTCAGATAGCCAATAGAGCCGATGGCGCCGGCTCGGAATGAGTGCAGAGCTGCGACCCGCTGGCCATCCGGCTCGTAAAACTCAAGTGTGATGTTCGAACCATCAAAGAAATTGCCACCGACAGAGAGACCATCAACATTTAGTTCCGGCCCCAACAAGGGGACGGTGCGTACATACGCATTGTGATCTGAGTCGCGCAGTCCGTACGCCGGGTAGAAACGACCGGCCTTGATCCAATAGTGTTCATCTTTGAATTTCAGGAGCAAGTAGCTGTCTTTGACATAGGTCTGACCGAATGTCAAGTTGTAGCTGATGTTTTTGAGCAACTCAAGATTTAGGTAGAGATCTGTCTGCATACGGAAAAACCGGCCTTGATCCAGATACAACATGCGATAGTCAATGCCGTAAGTCACATTGTCGGAAATGCGGGGTTTCAGGCGATACGGCTCAACCAATTTCTTCGTGCTTTGCAGGCAGAGTTCGTTGTACGAAACGGCGAAATTTCCAAACTCATTGCGCATTCCGCCTCCATTAGGGCTGACATGGCAGGTGACGCATGGCGTGGCATGCTCCAGTGACAATCGCGGTATGCTGTAAATCGATATCGTTGTCAGAGCCAGAAACGAGAACAGGAAAATTCCAAAGATTCGCAGTTTAACCGTCATGATTCCTCAACCCGCAGCGGGGGCTGCTTGAGCGCAAAAGAGAATAGCCTACATTGATAGAGACGCGCGCGCCTCATAATCGTACAGTAAATAGGTCAATTTTCTACATTTGGTTGGCAATGTCAAGGCAACTTCGGAAGATAGTATTGAGGGGCAATGACGAAACGGGGAGTTATTTTGTCATCGTTGTGTCACGATGGTGCTGACCTGCGATGATCAGACGAATGATTGCAGCACGTAGTTGGAGAGATTGACCGGGAGTTCTTGCGGGTCAACGACTCTGACGATATGGCGCCCAAATTCGCCGACCTCGTTGCGAGAGCTTAAGTCGACTTCTTCAGCCATATCGAAAAGACTATTGAGATTCCCGATTACTTTCACTATTGGGCGGAAGAGATCATGCGAATTTCGGGCAATCACGAGGCCAAGAGTTTGATCATCAAGCAAGAGCAGTGATCAGGGCGGGTACACGGAGACAGCTTTGACGAACATCTTGACCAACAATGGATCGAATTTCTGCCCTGCTTGTTCAAGCAACTTGCGCAAGACGTGATCGGGCGACATTGGATCGCGGCGGTAAACGCGGCCGGAAGTAAGGGCGTCAAACACATCGCAAATCGCAACTATCTTGCTGTAGAGATTGAGATTGCGGCGGAAGCGCACCAATGGATATCCGGTGCCGTCGAGATTGAAGTGGTGCTCGAACGCAACCAACATGGCGCGACATGTGTTGTCGTCGAACGGCATGGTTTTGGCAAGTGCAAGCACGCCATAGGTTGGGTGTTTGCGCATCAATTCCCATTCGGCTTCATCGAATTCGGTTGGTTTGTTGAGAATCTGAAGTGGCAAGCGTGTCTTTCCGATGTCGTGGAAAAGGGCGGCGAATCCGAGATGTGCCAATTCGGCTTTAGTCAATTGCAAAGCTGAACCGAGGCAGATGGCATAAACGCACACATTGGTCGAATGAAGGAAAGTATACTCGTCGTGTGCGCGCAGAGCAGTCAATTCAAGCAAATATCGGTCGTTCGAGACAACCTGGTCAACGAGGGAGTGGACAATACGATTGGTGTAGGTCAAATCGACACTGCGACTGGCGCCAATGCTGGCGACGACAGATTTGAGGTTGCTGATGGCTGAGAAGAACGTCCGTTTGGCGAATTGACGATGGCGGCGAGTCTCGTCCATATTCTCCGAAGTCTCGAACACGGGCGGCAGGACTTCGATGTAGTCCAGCCGATGCTTGGCAAACTGCTGCTGCAAGCTGTCGTAGTCGGCGTTGCCGTTGTCTTCCGCATCATTAAGAAGTTTTGCCAAAACGATTACATTCTCTTCGCTGACGCCGGTATTGATCATTAGTCCCGAAATGTGCAATCTAAGAAAGAGATGCAGGAGGTAACCAGAGTTGGACTCAATGTCATACTCGGTTTTGAGGCGAACTCCGCAGAAGAAGAGATAGCCTGCCTGGACTTGCAGAGTAAGGTCTCCGTATTCGGCGAGAAGATCATTGAGTTGACGAACGAGCGCCTGCTGCTGGTTAATGAAGTTGTTGTTTTCGCGTTCATAAAGCCGCGCGGTTTTGAGGAAGATCCGCAATTGATTGACCAAAGCCGTGCCATGTTTTGAGAATGCAGCTTCTTGTGCCGGAGTAAGGAGAGTGCTGACCGTGGGGTCATTGGATGCGGACATTAGATTTCCTCCCGGCGTTTGTTAACGAAGGATCGGGCTTTGCGTGCTGCGACGGCGATGTGGTTCCGACTGTCGGTAGACAAACGATCCAACATTTCTGTTGCCTGCTGGCGCGGTGAGTATGCCAAGGCAGCAATAATGGCTTCTTGAAAGCGATGAAGTCGAGCCTTGTTGAATAGAGCGGTCTTTGAAAGAATCTCTGCGCACACAGCAAGTGATTCTTCGCTGCCGCAAGTAACCAGAGCTTCGAGAATCTGGCGCATTTCCGCCGGCGGCGAATCGGGAAAGTCTTTTTCGCGGACGACATCCGTCAATCCCTGGCAGGCGGCGCGGCTGTGATTCTGGCCCAGTTCGCGTGCCGCGTATAGACGGATTTTTTCCGATTCATCGCGCAGCATGGTCTGGAGTACGCCGGCTGCTTTATCGCCGCCAAGTTTGCCCAGCGCCTTGATGACTTCGGTCTTGACACGAGGTTCATTGTGTTTTGCGGCTTTAGTAAGGAAAGGCACCGCTTGAAGAGTCTTCATCTCGCCCAGGACCCAAACGACGTTTCGAGCCACGTACCAGCGGCTATCGTAAACGGCGCTACCCAGAATGTCGATCTTTTCAAACCCCTTCTTTACAAGTAAATCGCAAACCATCTTGCGGGCCGGGTATTGCGACAACTCTCCCAACATCCAGAGAAGATTATTGAGTGATTCCCAGCCTAGCAGGGACAAGTAGCTTTCAACTGAAGCAAGATCGACATCGGTTTTTGTATTCAGAATATTCGTTACCATTTTCAGTCGGACGCTATCGCCACAACGAGCTTCGAATTCCTTGAGGCGTTTCTTGACAACGTGCGACTCAAACTCATCGAGTTCCAAGAGCCGGCGGACGCTGATGATGATATCGCAGAGTGTGAGGAAATTGGCATCGCCAATGAGGCGGTCAAATGTCGATTGCAGCGCTTCGGCGGTCAACCGCATATCCTGCGGGCCGGAATTTTCCGAACAGAGTTGGATCAGGAGATCGACGACTTCGCGCTTTGTATTCTTGGCACGATCCTCGCTGATCATACCGGCGAGTGCTTGTTGTTCCACAGTGCTGAGTTTGTCCGGCTCGCCGAAAGCCTGAACCATCATCTGATGGGTTTGTTCGGCCTGGGCCAATGGCGCATGACTGCTGTTTGACCAGGAGATTTTACTTCCGGGTATGTATGAGGCGCGGGTTCCGGCAAAGGCATGCTGTGATTGGTCGGCAGAGAATTCAGGAAACATTCCGGAGACTTCACCGGTCTCGAAAGAGTCGATGACCTCGTAGCGAATATTCTCGAATGATGCCTTCCAAAAGCAATTCACAATATCTTGTGGCTCATCGCCCTGACTTGAGCAGGTGACGAATGCATCAAAGAATGCATCTATTTCATTCGCGTTGATAGAAGGTTGAATTTCGAGTAAGCGGATGCCATTGCGGTGCATGATGTGAGCGATATTGTCACTATTCGTCGGTCCGCGGAAAACTGTTTCGTCGCCGGCATCGAAGCCGTCAATCGTGACAGAGAGACATATTCTATCTGAATGCTCAAAGAAACGTGCAAGTTGGTCGCGGAAGATGTGCTTGAATTGTTGAGGAATCGGATGTTCGGGAGGATACTGACGGGAAGCGCGCAGACCCTTGCCGAGGCTCAGGATCAAGTCGCGCAGCTCGGCAATCTCACCGACGCCGTACGCTGTGTTGGACGGCTGATGCAGGTTTTCCAATCAACTTTCCTTCATGCAAGTATTTACATCCAAGTTCGTCAAAGGCATGTCGGCGCTTTAGCAGCTGTCTGAAATCACCTTCAACTCCAGGTACCGATCGGACAAGAGAATTGACGTTGTTTCAAATTGGAGCACCTGGAAAGATGGGCGGGAGAAATGATAGCTAAGAATGTGGATCCAACGCCTGCGAGAGTTTTCCACCGGCACGGGCAAGCTGTTTCTTGGCAACAGAATATTCAGCGGACAGCAGGTGCATAGCAATGGCCGTTTTGACCTCACCATGTGATCGCTTCAGTAGAGCAGAAGCTTCGGAGTAGTTGATTCCCAGAGTTTCGACCAGAATCCGGCGTGAACGTTCCGCGAGCTTTTGCGAAGTTGCGCGCAAGTCAACCATTAAATTGCCATAGGTTTTGCCAATCTGCACCATGGCGGCAGTCGTTATCATGTTGAGAATTAGTTTCGTAGCGGTGCCAGCTTTGAGTCGAGTTGAACCGGTGAGAATTTCCGGTCCGAGTACCGGCGCGATTACAAAATCGACGAAGGATGGCTTCTTCGGAAGTCGATTGCAGGAGATGAGAATGCACTTGGCTCTGTTCTTTTTCGCGAATTTCAGAACGGCCAGCGGGTATGGTGTGCGGCCCGATGCAGCAATGCCAATAACGGTATCGCGAGCCGTGGGCTTGAGTTTAGCGATGTCCTTAACAGCAGCAGATTCGTCATCCTCGACACCTTCCCGAGAACGAACCAGTGTTTGGCGACCACCGGCGATTACTGCCTGTACCATTCGGGGTGGAACTCCAAAGGTAGGAGGGCATTCTGCAGCATCAAGTACTCCCAAGCGTCCCGAAGTTCCGGCGCCGGCATAGATTAATCGGCCGCCTGATTGGAAGGAAGCAGCAACAAGATCGACGACACGAGCAATTTCGGGAATGATTTTTGAGACAGCAACAGCAACTGTGCGGTCTTCGCGATTCATGAGATCGAGAATCGCGCGAGTGTCAAGTCGGTCAAGGTTTTGCGACGACTTGTTGCGCGACTCCGTGGTTAATCCTTGGAGTTGCTCGTAAAGCTTCTTGCCCATTCTTATGAGCCGGCCACCGCCGTAATTGTCTTGCGCGGCGAAATATAGATTGAGCCGATTTGACCGGTGACTCCCACGCGGTCGATATTCTCGACGAATACACCATCTGGTATGGTGAATGGTATATTGGGAGAGGCTATGGGCTGTTCGATTCGAGAAACCACCCAGACATTGTAGGTGCCGGTTTTGTAGGTGCCCTGCGAATCGCGAAATGCGTCGCGGGGTATTGTACCTTGTGTTCCCGAAATCAGGTTGAAAGAGCCGACCGCAGAATTCAACGACGAGCTTGGCTCAGTGACAATAAAGTAGCTGCCGGTGACATTCTCGAAGTCAGACGCTGTCCAAACGACGTTCACGACATTTGTAGAGCTGAAGACCTGATTGCTTGGAAGTTGCTCAAAATTGAAGGTAAAAGTATCAGGGACGACGATCATCTGCTGGAACTGGAAAGGATCGAGCGGAGTCGTAATCGATATTAGTGAGGTGTCAGACAACAAGTCAGGGTCGAGATTTGCAGAGTACTTGCCGTTGCCAAGTGACTGGACAGGCAGGTCGTCGACCTTGAGTACGGCGGAAATGAATGCGGCATCGTTCTTGAATATCTCAGCGTAAACGTTAACGAAGCCCGTCTCGCCGTTTCGGGCAAGAAGCATATTGATTTTCCAATTACTCTTGGTATTGCCGTCGGTGCTCGTATCGCCACATGAGACCAAGAGTGTTGTTGCGACAACGGTCATTGCAGCAATTAATAGTAAGAACAGCTTTCTTCTCATTTTTATCCCGCAATTCTAATGTACATAGAGTTGGCGATCAGGTTAGTGGACTATCATTTATATACTTATCGGCAAAACCTGCGCCAATCTGAAACATGATATCTTGTGTGGCTGTACAGCTTCAACTAAAAAATAGAGCTGTCGGCTACTCAGGCAATTTCGGTGTATCAACACCGTTGATATTCGCGAGATCGAGAGCAATATCTCCATCGAACACCATGCCAATTCCTTTCGCCCAGATTTCCGAGTAACGTGATGTATCTTCAATGACGGTTCCGCTCTTGAGATAGACCTTGCTGATATAGTCGTAGTCAAGCTTGAAACAGCTATCGAGATCAACGTTATTTACCTTTCTGGTAATATAGCCGTCAAATGAGAGGGCACCGTAGCTCCGAATCGAATCGGCATCAGAAGTGAAGGCATCACTGACCAGCCCGAGTGAAGAGAACTGGAACGGAGTTCCCTTGGTCATGTTAAGTGGAATCTGGAGCGGCGGATCAAACCAAAGGAATCCGTCAAATAGATGCTGAGAGAAGCTCTGGGCATTGATTGACCAAGCCTGATCGGTATCAGGTCCTTTGAGAATTCGTTTGCAAAGGACGCCGTTTATAGTAGTATCGCCATCGACCTTGCGGATGGTGTTGCCACTATTGTAATACCAGGTATCGCCGTTTCCCATGGGAAAGTATGAAGCGGCATTGACCATAACAACCTTGACTTCGGGTTCAACCGGATCGCTGCACCCGACGAAAATCGCGACAGCAGCAAAAATGGTCAGAAAGGGGATAAGTATTCTCAATCATCCTCCGCGGATAGGATCACAATTTCTCTATATTTATCGGCTCCAAAGTTCAACAACCTAAAGACGTATAAGTTTCGTTATTATCGAGATAATTAACTTTGAAAGTAGCCGGAAAGCCGGCACCCTACTATACTAAAGGACGGTAATGCAAAACCCCTTAGCACAAGAAGTTCACGAATTAGCTTACGCACTGCATAAGCGTTCGATTGAGATTCGACGCGATCTTCACCGGATTCCCGAAACGGCATGGCAGGAGGTAAAGACCTCCGCCTATCTTAAGAAGAAGCTCTCCGACAATGGCATCAAATTCAAGTCAATTGCCGGAACCGGAATATTGGCAGAAATCTCATCCGGTAAGGGGAAATGTGTCGCGATTCGGTCCGATATCGACGCCTTGCCGATAGAAGAGCAGACGGGCTATCCGTTCAAATCGACCCATCCAGGGCGGATGCATGCCTGTGGTCACGACATGCACATGGCTACGGTTACAACAGCGGCCATTATGCTGTCGAGGCTGAAAGAGCATTTCCGCGGGACCATTAAAATTCTCTATCAACCTTCGGAAGAGGAGCCGCCGGGCGGGGCATTGAAGCTGATAGACCAAGGCGCCCTTGAACGGCCAAATGTTGATATGATTTTCGGGCTTCATGTCAATTCTGCCTATCCGACCGGTACAATTGCGGTTCGTGACGGTGCGTTTTTTGCCGGTGTACTTGACTTTGACGTGACAATCAATGGAATTGGCGGACACGGTGCAATTCCGCATCGGACTGCTGATCCGATCGTCTGCGGATCGGCCCTGGTAACGGCATTGCAGACAATAGTGTCGCGCAATATTGATCCATTTGAACCTGCCGTAGTCACAATTGGTAGAATTGAAGGGGGGACGGCGCGAAACATTATTCCAGGAAGCTGTCGACTTTGCGGCACTGCCCGGGGACAAAGCGCAGCAACGCTCAATACGCTGAAGAAGAGAATTGGGATGATTGTGAAAGAAACGGCGAAGTCTTTCAACTGCAAAGCGGAGATCAACTATATAGCGAGCTACCCGCCACTTATCAATCAACCTGAGGCGAATAAATTCATCACAGATTCAGCCAGATCGCTCTTTGGCTCCAACAGCATCAAGAAGATTGTCAACCCATCGATGGGCGGAGAAGATTTTGCCCGCTATGTCCAGTTGGTGCCGGGTGCCATGTTCTTTCTTGGCGTGGGCAATTCCGGGATAGGCGCAAATCGTGCGTGGCACCATCCGAAATTCAAGGCTGATGAGGATGCAATTCCCGTCGGAGCGGCAATCTTAACCAAGTCAGCGATCGATTTTCTGAATGAGTAGACTGCTTGTCATAATGATATTGCTTGGCCTGGTATCGGAAGCCAATGGGCAACGCATATACAACTACTATCGTCCCGGTGACTGGGTAAGCTTTACAAATTCACGGTATGTCACTGGAATCGGGCGCGGATTCAATACGATCTACTTTGCTACGACAGGGGGCATACTTCGCTATGACAAGGCATTTGACAAGTGGCTTGATCCATTGACGGTCTCAGACGGGATGCCGGATAATCGCATCCGACGCATTGCCGTTGATCGACTCACTGATGACATTTGGGTCGAAACTCCCAGCGGGAATAGCTACTTCAATCCGGGATTTCAGGATTGGTCAACAATAGCGAATTTCCCGACGGAAAAGATTGAGCCTGCCGGAATTTCGGTAAATCAGCTGCCTCATTTCTTTGTACCGCAAGGCTACTCCTACTTTTCGCCCGGAATACTGACTGATCGAGAGATGGCGCAGTTCCGTATTACGCAGATTCTCGAGGACGACAATGGAATTGCCTGGATGGGGATTTGGGGAATCGGTCCGGCGAAGGGTGATTTGGCAATCAGCGATTTGGCAGTGTTGCCTCAGGGACCGTACGACGATGACATCGTTGCGATGGATGCCGATGGTGACGAATTCTGGTTTCTCGGCGGTGGCGACGGTCTACCGGGAGCCATCTCTGCATATAATCGGTCTAACAGCGAGTGGGGAGTACTTCGATTCACGTTGGGACCACGGAATCAACTCAGATATCTACTATGCCGTGGCACACGATGCCAAGAATGTTTGGATTGGCACCGAGAATGGATTGGTCAGAATGGACCGCAAATCGCGGGCATTTCGATCGTACAGCCAGTTTGACGGGATTTCCGGAGATCGAGTAACGGCGCTTCTACCGGTGAAAAACAATCTGATTATCGGCACCGATCGCGGAATATCGGTTTTTGATATCCGTCGCGACTCCCTTTACGATGCCAATACGGATATCATGTTGCAACGGGTCATTTATGATCTCGCCAAAGGTGATTCGGTAATCTATGCTGCGACGGATCTTGGTATATTCTCGCTGGTTTGGGGTGGGAGTGAGTGGAAGAGGATATTGCTCGATTCGCCGCATCTTCGTGCGGAGGTATATCAAATCCAAGTCGTAGATTCATTGCTATACTCTGTCGGCGAGGATGGGGTCATAATTTTGAACCTCAAGTCAATGGCGAGTCGAGTTTTTGATCGAAACAGCGTCTTCAAGAATGCCGACCTGACGGCAATGCTCGTGCACGACAACGTCATTTGGGCCGGAGGAGTCAGCGGACTCTATCGATACAATAGCCGGAAGGACAATTGGTATCGTTATACCACGAATGATGGTCTGATTAGTTTACGGGTACGGTCGATCATTGGCGATGGCGATTATGTGTGGATCGGTACGGAGCGCGGCATCAGCAGATTTCGTTGGAACGATTTTGACCGCAGTGACTGGCTTCAGTAGCCGCTCAATACCCTTCGATTGATGTCACTAAACAAACTTCCAAAAATAAGCAACCTCAGTGCACTCTTTTGAGTAAATTATAATCTAACAGGGCGAGTGGAAGAAATCCCTCTGTCCGCGGGTAACTACCTGAAGGCAGGAGACGTGAACGTTCAATTGCGTGCTAATTTCGGCATAGCTACAAAGACAACCAGGAGTTTGAGTGTCATTGCGACAATGGCGCTTCTTCTTGGTTTGTTTGGTTTTGGCCGAGTTAGCGCCGCGGACACTGACAGTTTTTCTGCTCAAGCACTCGTTCCAGACGGAAAGATTCTCGCGACAATTCCAGTTCAGTTTGACGGGGTCGGTTCAAAGGAACTTGCCATTGTGATCAGCAATGAGCAACGTGGGCTGCGGCTTCTGGTTCACAAAGAATCGACAGCGCGCAATTATGAGGTCACCCCGGCGATTTCAATAGACTTGCCGACCTCGGTGTTTGCTGTGCAGGCCGTTGACCTTGACAGTGACGGGCGAACTGAGCTTGCCTTGCTCGGATTAGAGACCCTGCATGTAGTTGATTGGGACGAAGGTGGATTTGGTGCGACTGCCAAGGAAATTGCTCGATTTGAGCGTCTCTTCGCGATTCCTCGACCGGATTTTGTCGTCGAGTACGAGTTTCTTTTTGATCTGAATAATGACCGCAGCTTCGATGCGATACTGCCTTGCTGGGACGGTATTCGCGTACTTAAGCGGGAGAAGACAGGGTTCACGCCGGTCCGCTTGGTAAAGATCGAACATGGCTCGACGGCGAATTTGGGAAAGAACTTGCTGTCGTCCGGTGCTCATTGCGGCCTTGCGATTACGTTGCCGACGCTTGCAGCTTCGGATCTCAACACTGACCGGACCAAGGATATAATGGTCGCGTCCGGCAGCGGGCTGGCAGTTTGTTATCAAATTGGCGACATGCAGTTTTCTGAGGCACCAAGTCAGCTTTTGGAGGTCAGGCCGGCATTTCTTGACAATCTGAAGTTCATGTCGTGGGGATTTGGCGATCTCAACAATGATAAGATAGTAGATTACTGCCGCGTTTTCACACAGGGCGGTCAAGATGAATTCAAGACAGTGTTGGAGATTTATCTCGCCGGCGGTCAAATCGGTTTCGCGCAAAGGCCCTCAAAACGGATTGTTCTCGATCAATACTGCCTTGGCTTGGTTGTCGCGGACTTGGACGATGATGGTGTGGCGTCGGCAATTCTGGCAACGGTCAGTGTCAGCCCAACGAGTCTTGTGAAGTCACTCTTGGTGAAACGGATGCAAGTTGATCTGAGTGTTTATCAACCGCAGGGCGGTGTGCTCTCGGAGCAGCCGGCGTCAGTCAAGAAAGTCAGCTGTGCTATTGATTACTTCAGCAACGGTGTGCCAACGCGGCTGGTCGGTTGTCTTCATGGCGATATGGATCGCGACCGTATGAATGACTTGGTGAGCCTAAATGATGATGACGAGATAGAAGTGTTTAAGGGAGCACAAAATCCGCAATTCTCAGACAAACCGATTCTGACGCGCCAAGCGGGTCGGTGCACGTGGTTGGATGCGATTGACCTCAATCTCGACGGAAAAGCCGATTTGATTCTTCATTCAGTCGATGAGACCGGCCGCGATGTCGCGACTTTGCTCTGGTCAAAATAATCAATTCATTTGACTTCATCAGCAACTGCAGTTAATTTGGCACGGTGACCCTAAGAGAGTAACTGCAACCGCCAAAGGAATGTAGCGTTATGGACACTCAGCTTCCGGAATGTCTCAAATGCAAGGTCGGCCGACTGCTCCCGCTTTCCGACTACGGGCGTGACGGGGCTGCGATTCGCTTCAAAGCCTGGGCCTGTTCGAACCCGGAGTGTGGCTTTAATCTGCGGATTGATAACGGTGAAATTTCATTCGGCAAGACGATCTTGCCGTCCAATAAGTAGTCGTTTCCGCAGCGCGTGAGGTGACATGCGCATTAACCCATTCAACAATTTGACATTGAAAATCGGGGCTGTTCTGCTTGCTCTGCTGCTTTGGGTCCACGTGGCTACCAACAAAGCGTATGAGCATCAGTTTGATGTCGAACTACGGCTGGTTAACGTCCCCTCCGGATTAGTACTTGTCAGTGATTTCCCAACAACAGCGACAATTCGCGTCAAAACTACCGGCAAGCAGTTGATTGCGCTTTCTGCAAAAGAGATCGTAGTCCAGGTTGATGCTTCTGAATTTACGGAAGGATCGATTGAACATGATCTAACCGACCGAATTGCAGCAGCGGCTTTTGATCAGGTCTATGAACGAGTCGAAATCGTGTTTCCGCGGAAGCTATTTCTGCGATTTGAGCGGGAAGCACAGAAGAATGTGCTGATCGAAAGCCAGGTAAAGGCTACCGCGGCGGATGGTTTCTTGATTGTGAATCGACCCCGGATAGAGCCGGAGATGATCAGTGTCTCGGGACCGGCAAGTATAGTTCGGAACTTGAAGAAAGTTGCGACAGCCGGTGTTGAGCTTAACGGGCTGACAACTTCGACCTCGCACAAAGTGAAGTTAGTGATTCCTGATTCTATGCACATCAAGCTGAGTGATTCGGCAGTTACACTTTCGTTCAACGTCGAGCCGATGGCAGAGCGAACGCTTGACAGTCTGTCGATCCGAGCGCCCCGGGAATTTGACGATTCGCGGCTCGTATATTATCCAAAGCAGACTTCGATTCGAGTAGGATTTCCTTCTTCAATGCGCGATTCGATTGACCTCAGGCAGGTGCGGGCAACTTTTGAAGTCGAAGGGGGCTATCGCGATTCGATCCGGGCGGCGCTTGTTTATTCTCTTCCCAAAAATGCGACTATCATCGGCCACCATTTGGATTCGGTACAGATTTTGAGTCGCTGATGAAGATACTCGGCATCGAAACATCATGCGACGAAACGGCGGTAGCGGTCGTAGAGGACGGCAAGCGTGTTCTTGCTGATTTTGTCTATTCCCAAGTTGAGCATTCGGAGTTTGGCGGAATCGTACCGGAGATAGCCTCGCGGCAACAACTTCGAAAGATCACGCCGGTATACGAGACATGCAAGAAGAACTATGATATTTCGCCATCGACTATTGATGCGATTGCAGTAACGCGGGGACCCGGCTTAATCGGATCGCTGATGGTGGGCTTGAATTTCGCGAAATCGCTTTCCTATGGCTGGAATTTGCCGCTGATCGGAGTCAATCATCTGGAAGGACATATCTTTGCCAATCTGCTGGCAGATAATGCTCTTCAACCGCCATTTATCACGCTGATAGTCTCAGGCGGCCATACGTTGCTTGTCAAGGTCGAAGATTGGTGCCAATACACGATTCTCGGTTCAACCCGCGATGATGCGGCAGGTGAGGCTTTTGACAAGGTCGCGAAGCTGCTGGGGCTTGGCTATCCGGGCGGTTATATGATCGATCAACTTGCCAAGGTCGGCGACCGCGAGTTCTATCGATTTCCAAGGGCACATTTCAAGAAGGGGGAATATCAGTTTTCGTTTTCAGGTCTCAAGACTTCTGTCGCAGTATACCTCAAGGACAAGTCGGACGAATTCCGAGCCGAATATCTCAATGATATCTGTGCATCGTTTCAGGAGCGAGTTATCGATATGCTGGTTACGCCGTCGCTAAATTCGGCGCAAGATCACGGAATCGAACTGGTTGCCGTTGGAGGCGGGGTGGCCGCTAACTCGCGATTGAGGGAGGCGTTTGTCGAGCGAGCTGCTGAAAAGGGCATCAGAGTATTGTTTCCCGCGTTCAAGTACTGTACCGACAATGCCGCGATGATTGCTTCAGCAGGCTACTACAGGCTGGCCCGCGGCGAGCAGTCTGATCACTCGTTGGTTGCAGTGCCGTATCTACCGCTGGCGTAGAACCTCAAATCAAACGTTATAGGGGCAATAGCGGTAGTCGGCAACGCCTTTGGTGCAGTACATCAGTCGGCGCGGTTGAGACCGGCCATCCCCATTTACAGAATCAATCAACAGCCCGTGCTGACAGCGCAGGCATTTTGCCGGTTGGCCGTCGATTAGTGATCCGGTGAATTTTGCTTGGCGAAATTGACCGGTATCGATTTGTTCGTTGCCTGCGTCATGCAGCTTCTCAATAGAGCCTACCCTTTCAAAAACAAACCTGCCCCGGTCGATCTCCAACTGGCCCTTCATATCGATCTCGTCACCGATTGCGATCTCTGATCGTTCGTAGACATCAAAAGAGAGCCGGGCATAGAAGGGATCGAGGAACTTGTCGTAGCCGAAGATACCTTCGCGGAAATACAGAAGCACGCCGCGTCCGGAGATTCGCAGATTTCCATTTTCACCGTGATTGACTAAGAGTGGGTTGATTGTCTTGACCGTGCCGCGAATTTCAATGCGTTTTCCCTTGATGTCGTTTACCCAATCTTCGAACTCTGCGAATTGGCGGATAAATTTATCGTATTCGCTCTGTTCGATCCGTAGCTCGGGCTGATGAGCTTCCTTCAAGTCGTAGAAGAAAGGACATGAGAAGCAGTCCTTGCCAACGTGCTTCTTGTCGCGGTGACATTTCTGGCCGTTCTCGAATTTCTGGCAGCGCCAGCGAAACGACATACATCCTTGGGGAAAGCAGCCCTTGTTCTTGAGAATGTGCCATGCGGAAGTGCCGCTTTCGCGGTGCTTGTGAAGCCGATGCGGACAGAAGAAGATGTCGGACCGCTTGTAAAAGTTGCGCCACTCGGTCTGCATAACAAGAGTATATACGCGATATGTGAAAGTGACATAAGGACTTTCTCCCCACGATATGGGGATCTCCCCACAAAAACACCCATGCAAAATCTCCGCGCGACCGCTGTTTCCTTTTGAACAGGCACTCAAGCTCAATCCCACCAACAGCATAACACTCGTCAAAAACTTCAGAACGGCTCGGCAATGTATCTGCAAAGAGAGTAGGCAGACAAAGTGCCGAAGGAGGAAGCTCGATGCGCGTGAAGTTCACACTGACGATGGATGACCTGACGGTTGACGACCTGCATTACGATTCTGTCGTGATTGACTGGATCACTGAGGTCGAGCAGCAAGAGGTTCTGGATTTATCACAGAAGTGGATAACATCGCAGAATTTTCTCACTCGGCGCATGATCGGGCTGCAGCGCGTAGGGGAATCTTCCCTGACGATTGAGCCGATGGACGAGACAATCTCATCTGACTACGAGTAGGGGGAGTCGAAGTGTTAGCAGGGTTGAAAGCGCAGCTATCGCAAATAGCTGGAGATGTTCCGGGGAGAGTAACGGAAACGGCGGTGACGTTTCACGGCTACCTAACTGCCCAGTACGGGCCGGTGACGGCTTGGGCAGTGTACTTGGCGGCATCAGCTCTGATCGTTCTCGTTCTCTGGCGACTTGTAAAGCTCTCGTTCGATGTCGTTCGCTGTGTGGCAATACCATCGATGGCAGTGGCTCTGGTAGGAGCATGGTTATCGCCTCTCAGCTTCATGCACATCCTTCCGGTTGCAGCAGCGCTGTTTGCCGGCGTGATGTTGCTGCGCGGCTAAGCACGTTCTGGCAGATCTCTTGAGTAACATTTTTTGAGACGGGCACCATGCCTGATGGGGAGAAACTATGAGGCCATTCAAGCGCCGTAAAAGAACGAACTGTCCGCTTTGCAGCGGCAAGTTGGTTAAGGCAGACGGAACGCTGCGTTGTCCGGCCTGTCGGATTGAGGTTGTCGGCGACTCCTGTCGATTTCTCAACCTACCATCGTCCGTCCATGGCGTCGCTGACGGCGGCAAGGGATAGGGTTGTATGGACGAGAAGTCCCAGCATTGCCACATTTGCGGTAAAATGATGCGCGAGTACAAGGGCGTGTTTCTTTGCTTGCCCTGTAACGAGCGATATGGCGACTATTACGGGTTCTTTAATGCAGCCTCGCGAGATTATCACGAGGAAAAAGAGTATGTCATCATCGACTGCCCCGGAGTTACCATATACGACGAAAGCAACCAGCGCGTTGTCCAGGGGGTAAAATGGAATGATGATCGCGATCACACCAAGGGATATGAGGTCGTCGGTAAGCAGATCTTTGCTCCAAATCATACGAAGACTCGGCGGGTTCCGAAGGATAAGGCGAACAATATCAGCCGTTGCCAGTCATGCCAGGACTTTACTGTACGTATGAGAATCTATAATTCGCAGGTGGGCAAATCAGACTACCAACAAAGCTCCCCGTTGATGCCCAAAGACGGTGACAAGTACTCAAAGCCAGATATCCACGGCAAGCGTTAGTCCCCAATAGTGAGCGGGATGACCTCACATTCGCATTTCTCCTGCAATCTATCAACTTCGCTTTCGCGGTAAGTAATAACACGAAGCGATTCAACCGGTATCTCTCCCAAATCGAAGTCCCCGACGCAGCGCCACTCAGCCTCCGGTTGCCAATCTGCCGATTCTGATCCAATGTTCTGGAAAAATGGCCGGTCGGATTCCTGCAGAGCTTTGAAATCTTCAATCGTACGATAAAGCACCGGTCGGCAACCGAGATTCGCGGCTATCGAACTTTCGACTGCGATTCCATACGGTTCAAAGCTGTAATAGCCATAGCGCTTCCGCCAGCGCATCAATTTGACGGCATCGGACGGATTCAGTGCAGTGAATGAGACTACCTGGTACCCTCCACGAATGAATCGGCTTGATGCTCGAACCAGCTGTTCGGTGAGAATTCTTTCTAGAATGTGCCGTGCGGAAAAGGGATAGTCGCCTGACCTTTGTACCGAATCATAGAAGTCGAAATGATCCATCGACGCTGGCGGGCCGAAAACAGATCTTGTCCAGTGAGTCAGGAAGGTACCAAGCTCATCGAGGTGCGGGTTCAGTCGTATCTGATTCCAGTCGTAGCGGACGCGGTCGACTGGCTTGAGATATTGAACTCGAAATGAATTGTCGATTTCACGCTTGGCCGAAGGACAATAGCGATTCCAGTCTTCCGAGTGGTCGTACCGAAACAGGAACCAGCAGTTGCGCATTCTTCGTAAGAAACTCGTCGCGGAGTCGCGACCATGGGACCGTTTTTGAACAATCGGGCTCAGTCAGTACATGTAGATACGTTCGCTCAGGCGCCAGGCGGAACTCGCGTAGCAGATCGCCCGACGAATCAAACCCATACTCGTTCATGTCCGGGGGAATCGTTATAATCTGCCGACCGCCATGGATGTTTACGAAGTGAAGAGTCAATTCCCAGCTGTTCATTCCAATTGACGTAAGAAAGAGGTAGTCAAGGGACGAGTAGTGCCGGATAGCTGCATCGGTCACGGTAATCCACTCATCTGTTTGGCAAGGTCGTTTCGACTGGCGGGAGTTCAGGATAAGGCAAGACCGATCCGACCGGATCATTAACTCGAATTGCTCGCGATTTACTAGACTGCCCATTTTCGAATACCTATTCACCGAATCGGTTGGATCAATTTGGCGAATAGGGTATAAAAAATCAACCCGTGTCTTTGCAGACACGGGTTGCAAGAATTCTACCCCGCTACCAGGCTGTTCGCCCGCGCGAAGTATAAGGGTGGCAAGATTACTTCTTGCCGGCTTTCTTGGTACCCTTCTTGGCAGTCGTCTTCTTTGCAGGCGACTTCTTGGCCGTGCTCTTCTTAGCTGCTGCTTTTTTCTTCACGGGACCCTTCTTTAGGTTTAAGGTTGCGGCTTTAGCACGAACGGCGTCGATCGATCTGCCCAATCGCTTGGCGATCTCGCGTGCGGTTTTCGATTTGTAGTTCGCCTTTAGAAAAGCGACACTGACAGCCGACCACTCGTTCGCACCCTTCTTAGTTGACTTCTTATTAGTTGCTTTCTTAGTTACCTTCTTAGTAGCCTTCTTCTTCGTTGTAGCTTTCTTTGCTGCCACTACGATCTCCTCTCGCAAAAATTCGATGGTTGATCATTTGGATTTATCTTCAAACCGGGATGATCAAATGATCTACCCATTATTGATTGCAAGGAGTCAACATTAGCCGCGGGGGTCCGTGCCAATGCTGAAGAGACGATCTCGGTGCGAGCCTCATTTGTCATATTGACCTGGAAATTTTCTCTGTCGCTCATCTTTCGAACTCGTGTCTTCAGCATCTCTGCCGGTTTTAAAATCAATTGCATGTAAGAGTGAATGTCGGAGCAAACTAAATCAACAAAAACTTTTTGTTCTTCCGTGAAAAACATCACTTCCGAAATCGATTTGCTCTCTCCAAGAATCATCTTCTACATTTCTTAATCGGAATATCTGAAATCATCTTAATCACTTTGAGTGATTTTGTGCTGTAAATTTGCGGAGAGAACGTAAACATGGATAGCGAGAGCCATGTATGCGGGGGGAGCTTTGCGCCGAATTCGGAACCGAATGACGATTCTTCCGGGAGCAAAAAATATTTTATGTTTTTTGAATGTGAGCACTTGACAACAATTTGATTTCTCCCAAAAAGTAGATTCTCGCAGCGCCGCCGACAGAGATTTCTTCATCGCGAAGTCGACAGGATCATTCATTTTGAATCGAATTTTTCGGATACGACCGCAATTTCGGGCAGCTGCGTCGGAATGCTGGCAGTTACTGAAACATCTCCATACGAATTTCACGGTCGTCTGAAGGAGTCTTCAACAAAGTGATTCCGGGATGAAATGGTGAGGGTGATCCGTCAAGAATTCGCTTGACAATCAGGGGCCGGACGAATTTCTTAGGGCTGCTAATGCGCCCATAGCTCAACTGGATAGAGCGTCTGACTACGGATCAGAAGGTTGGGGGTTCAAATCCTCCTGGGCGTATTTTTTCTTTGGTATATGCGAACCTTCCCGATAACTCTGCACAGAAATTGTTCGTTAATCGTCTTCAAAGCGTCCGAATGTATTCTTGGAGGATAAATTTCATGAATAGAATAGGCATTTGTTGCTGGATAGCTCTCGTAATCGGTTTGTTCGCCGGTTGCGGAACTGATAAGTCGACGGAACCGGAGAATCCGACCTTACAGCATCTGGCTGGCGGCGGTCGCGAGAGCGATAACGATCCATTTATCGGCGGCCCCGGCATCTCTGGACCAAACGACACTCTGCCGGGTCTTCCGGGATATGATACCAGCATCGAGTACTTCCCTGTGTACTTTTCTGACAGCAGCTGCCCACAACAGCAACAATTCGAAGTCTTCATCGATCAGGCCAATTGGGAAGAGTGGTGGACTGAGGCTTACGATTGCGCCGGCGGTAATTTCAAGCGCAACTTCGTTCCTATTCCCGACTCGACGGTGTCTGATTCCGGGGTAATTGGTCCAGATAGTTTATGGCCGGGAGAAGCACCAATTGTTGATTTTAATACTCATATCATCCTGGTAATCAAGCTGGAGCAGGGAATATCCGGCAGATATATCTGGATCAGAAGTTTACAGGAATCCGAAAATGAGACCTTTGTCAATTACGAAGTCTCGTCGCCTGCAGATGACTGTTTGGGTCCGCTTGTTGATCCGAACATATTCACGAACCCGGTCGCCGCGTTTATTGTCTCGCGCCCCGAGCGATTGACATTTGCCTGGCAACGCAGCGATGTGACTTACAGCTGCTCATGGGTTCCGGATCCTACACTGCCGCTCACTCTTTACTATACCGACGCGATTTGTCCAGCATTGGGAGGTACAGAGCAGTTGATTCGGACATCCGAAGAGTTTACCGCTTGGGTTGAGGCTGCGTGGGAATGCGACATCAACCGGTGGGGAATTGCAGTCGATACGTTGTGGGGCAGCGACACGACAGTTATTGGTGATCGCCCGCTACCGACGTTTGAAGGTATGGTCGATTTCTCCACACACGCCGTGTTAATACTGCGTGCTGACGTTCAGACGTCATGGGGAGGAGGAATGTGGCTTGACAAGTTCGAGCCGGGGAGCGCAGGGACTGTCATTGAATATACAGTCATGAATCCCGGAGCGGCGTGTCCCGAAGTCGGAAATGGTGCTTCGCTGCAGCCCACGGTGGCAATTCGCCTTCCGTTACCGATTGTCGAGCCGCTTTTTATTACAAGAACAAGTGACACAATATCGTGTGGCTGGGTAAGCGACAGTACTGAGGTCGGGCCGTAAGGGAAAAGTAGTCCGATTACCCAAATACTTGCTACAGGAACTTGTTTCTCTCACTTTTCGCGATTTCGGTCGAGAGTGGGTAGATTTGTATCTCCGGAATCTGCGCATAGGCTGGTGCGTCTGCAACATCGCCAATCAGCCGAGCTACATCTGCCGTTTCCAGAAGTTGAATTCGCTTAGGATCGCCGGAAGAGATTACCTCGCCGACAGAGTTCATGTTGTTTGGAAAGATGCTCGTGACGCGAATCCTAAATGGTCTCAGTTCGATTCTGATTGAATCCGCGAGACCCTGCAGTCCGAATTTGGAAGCGCAATAGGCTGAGTTGTTAGCCTGGCCCTGTTTCCCTCCCACGGAATTTATGAAGATAATCTGACCTTGTGATTCCTTGAGCAAGGGCATCGCTGCCTTGGTCATCAAGAAGTGCGATTTTAAATTAACGCCAATAATCTGGTCCCATGATGCCTCGGGGAATTCCTCGATACTGCCACCCAGATACATTCCGGCGTTGTTAACGAGCACGTCGAGCCGGCCAAACGATTCTTGGCACGCGCGAGCGGCTTCGAAGCAGGTCGCTGCCTTGGTTATGTCGCCGGACAGGTACTTAACTTCCGGGAAATCGGTAAGAATGCGCACGGCGTTCTGTGCCAACTGTTTCTCTAAACCGACGAGGAGCAATCTAAATCCGCGTGCTTGCAGTTCCTTGGCAGTGGCCAATCCCAGCCCGCGCGAACCACCAGTAATTAGCGCTACTCTTTCCAAATCAGTTCCTCCGGTATAGTCGTTACCATTGTATCGTAGTGGATTTTGTCATCGAGAGACTTCAAATCGGTTGTTTTCCGATTCCCATAATACTACCCGTGCCAGTAAATCGTTACCAAGTGCCTTGTCGAGTATGTCGAATATCTTCCCGGCAAAGACTTCGGTTGTGGGAATCTGCCCCCTCATGAATTCAACATCGATATTCAGATTCTTATGGTCGACCTTGGAAACAACTTCTCGTTCTATAATCTGCTTGAGGGTCTTGAGATTGATGATCATTCCGTTCGCCGGGTCGATTTCGCCGGAAACGCTGACTTCAAGTACATAGTTGTGCCCGTGACCGTTTGGGTTCGAGCATTCGCCAAAGATCTTGAGGTTATCTTCATCGGACAATCCCGGCTTAAAAAGCCGATGGCCGGCGCAAAAGGTCATTCTTCTGGTAATAGTCGTCTTCATAGTTTATCTCGCTGGCGCCATTCCGGTAAGGATGATATTCTCTCCCGTCAGCGGTGCGGATTCAGCCGAAGCGAGATAAAGAACGTGTTTTCCGACATCTTCGGCAAGGAGCGAGGCATTGAGGCCGGGAGGCGCCGCTGCCCGGAACATCGCAGTATCGACAGCCGAGAGAGAAATCTGGTTTACGCGAATATTGTGCTTCATGTTCTCGATAGCCAACATTTCAGTTATTCCCCAAAGAGCATATTTGGTTGTGTCATAGGCTCCCATTCCGGCAAATTTCTGAACGCCAAAGCAACCGGAAAGAGACGATATGTTGACGATTGACCCACCGCCTCGCGCTTTCATCATGGGAATTGCCTTCTGACTGAGAACGAGCGGGGCGATGACATTAACAGCAAGCATTTTTCGGAAGTTCGCAATGGAGTACTCTTCCAGAATTCCCTTGATGAGAATCGCCGCGTTGTTGATGAGGATATCGAGCTTGATGCCACGGGTGGCAAGAGTGTCAAAAGTGACTCGATCTGAGGGATCTCAGCGAGGTCAACGGTCTCGGCGACAACCTTGACACCATTTGCAGCGCATTCTATCGCCGTCGAGCTCAATTCATCTTTTGAACGCGCGATTAATACCAGATCTGCGCCCGCCTCGGCGAATTTTAAGGCGATTGCGCGACCCACTCCGCGACCGGCGCCGGTGATAAGTGCAGTCTTGCCAATTAGAGATTTGTTCATAATCGTCTGGGACAAGTAACGAAAATCGTCCTCATTTTGCAATGGCTCTTATCCACTTTGATAGGAACCGCAGGGGCCGTATCAAGGTTGCAATGTGGAACGGTTTTGTTTATGTTTCGAGTCGTCTTACGGCTTCAGTTCAAGACAATCTTTCTCGATTACATATTTGGAATACGAAATATTATCAATATTAGAGGATATCAATGCCCAAGCTCAACAACATTCTCGAAGCAATCGGCAACACGCCAATGGTGCAGCTTAAGCGGATGATGCCGGAAGGCGCTGGAGAAGTCTATGCTAAGCTGGAATTCATGAATCCCGGCGGTTCGATAAAGGACCGAATGGCGCGGTACATCATAGAGGACGCCGAGCGCCGCGGTGAACTTAAGTCAGGCATGATCGTGGAAAATACTTCGGGAAATACCGGTGTTGGCGTTGCGATCGTAGCGGCGGTCAAGGGATATAAGGCGATTTTCACCATTCCTGACAAAATGTCTGATGAGAAGATCAACTTACTCAAGGCATTTGGCGCCAAGGTTGTCGTGACCAAGACAAACGTGCCGGCAGACAGTCCTGAATCGTACTATGAGACTGCGAAACGGATTCATCGGGAGAATCCCGGTTCGTTTTATCTGAACCAGTATCACAACCCTAAGAATATAGAAGCTCACTACAATCTAACCGGTCCGGAAATCTGGAAAGATATGGACGGGAAAATTGACTATTTCGTGGCCGGTATCGGAACCGGAGGAACGCTTTCAGGAGCAGGCAAGTTCCTGAAAGAGCAGGACAAGAATATCAAGATTGTTGCAGTCGATCCATACGGGTCGGTGTTTTATGATTTCTTCAAGACGGGAAAGCCGGGGAAACCGGAAGTCTACAAAGTTGAAGGCATCGGCGAGGACATGATAACGCAGGCGATGGATTTCTCGGTCGTGGATGACATGCTACAGGTGAATGATCGCGATTGTTTCCTCACGGGACGTGATCTGACGACCAAGGAAGGCATTTTTGCGGGAGGTTCTTCAGGCGCCGCGGTGTGGGGAGCGATTCAGGTCGCGAAGCGGGTAGGTCCGGGAAAGCGTATTGTCGTAGTGTTGCCTGATTCTGGTACACGATATCTTTCAAAGATGTTCAATGAGACATGGATGCGCGACTATGGATTCTTGGAAGAGAAACCGGAACTTGGGTCCGTACAGCGTCTTTTGGAGAGAAAGAACGGGAGCGAGATTATCTCGGTCGGGACGAGCGAAACGGTTCACAATGTCATCTCCAAGATGAAGAAGTATGACATTTCGCAGTTGCCCGTTCTTGAAAATGGCGAATTGGTCGGTTTGATCCGTGAGTCCGATCTCTTGGGTATGATGGTTTCAGGTAGATACACCCCTGCCCAGACAATTGAAGGCGCCATCGTTCGCGACTATCACATTGCAGCCCGTGAGATGCCGATTTCGCGACTGGCTGAATTGTTCTCAAAATCGAACGCGGATGTAGTTTTTGCTGTTGATAACCGCAAGTTGGTCGGTATCTTGACCAAAATAGATTTAATCGACTTTCTTGCAGGAGCTTGATTTTGAAAGACTACGATCCGACTAAACACCAGTTCGAGACCAACGCTATACACGCCGGTCAGCCGCCTGATCCTGCGACCGGAGCGATTGCGTTTCCCATCTACCAGACTTCGACCTATGTGCAAGAGGGAATCGGCGGACACAAGGGATTTGAGTACTCCCGAACTGCTAATCCGACTCGTTGTGCCTTGGAGCAGTGCCTGGCTTCGCTGGAAGGAGCCAAGTATGGTCTGTGTTTCGCATCGGGGATGGCAGCGACCTCGAACATTATGACCCTGCTAAAAGCAGGAGACCATGTCGTCTGTTCGGACGATCTTTATGGCGGCACACCAAGAGTGTTTAACCGCGTCTATGCGGACTACGGTATCGAGTTCACGTACGTCGATACCTCGTTTACCGACCGAATTGAGGCTGCGATCAAACCAAACACCAAGATGGTGTTTATTGAGACACCCACCAATCCAATGCTGAAGATTACCGAGATCCGGGCAGTTGCAACACTTACCAAGCGAAAAGACCTGATTTTGGTCGTGGATAATACATTTGCTTCGCCGTTCTTGCAGCGTCCGCTTGATCTGGGAGCTGATATCGTTGTTCACTCGACTACCAAGTACATTAATGGACATGCCGATTCAGTGGGCGGAGCAGTTCTGACCTCGCACGAAAAGGCATTCGAGAGAATGAAATATTGCCAAAACGCCGCCGGTGGAATCATGGGACCGTTCGACGCCTTCCTTACAATGCGCGGGGTGAAGACCCTGGCGCTTCGTATGGAACGTCAATGTGAGAACGCGATGAACTTGGCGGTGTACTTGGAGAGCCATCCCAAAGTCGAACGAGTTATTTATCCCGGGTTGGAGTCGTTTCCGCAGCACAAGATTGCGGAACGTCAGATGCGCCTTTTTGGAGGGATGATTTCATTCGTGATCAAGGGTGGGCTTGAATCTGCAAAGAAGATGCTCGCCAATACACCGGTATTTGGATTAGCCGAATCGCTGGGCGGTGTTGAATCGCTAATCCAGCATCCAGCGCTCATGACTCATGCTTCGGTGCCGAAAGAAGTTCGCGACGCCAACGGCATCTCTGATGGTCTAATTAGAGTCTCGGCAGGTATCGAAGCCTACGAAGATCTAAAGCGGGCGCTAGATACCGGATTCAGCCACGTCTAAATTGGTACGGCAGCTCTGGTAGCAGGGCTGCCTTGCTTACTTCACAATACGAGGTATTCCCAATGTACACGACCAGTTACGCGTTTGGCGTTGAGACCACAATGTCATTTGAAGAGGCTCGACAGCGAGTCGAGGCACTTCTCAAAGACGTAGGGTTCGGCATATTGACAGAAATCGATGTCAAAGCAACGATGAAGAAGAAACTAGGTGCTGAATTCCGCCCTTACGTAATTCTCGGCGCATGCAATCCGCAGATTGCGCACGAGGCATTCAAGCGTGAGCTTGAGATCGGGTCGCTGTTGCCATGCAATGTTATCGTTTATGAGAACGACAAAGGCGGTACCAACGTGTCATTTATGGATCCCATAGCGGCGCTTGGATTGACAGGTAACAAGGAACTGACACAACAAGCTAATCAAGTGCGTGAACTTCTCCAGCAAGTAGCGGCAAAGCTGTAGCGCTCGATTTTCTGTCGCAAAAAATCGCTCAACATGACATCATGTTCGTGTGACAGCTAAAGCCAAAATACCCGAGATCATTCAAGTCGGCGCCGTACCGCCGCCATTTGGCGGTGTTTCGATTCATACCAAGAGGCTGATGGGTCGACTTTGTGAAGCGAAACTTGCCAATAGTCTTATCGATGTTAGCGGTGTTCCCAAGACTGGTTTAGGGATTCGAAACCTGAGTTGGAAGCGGGCATTCCTGCATTTGCTCCGCTGCGAACCCGCAATTGTCCATTTCCACAACTTTGCACCACGAAACCTGTACTTGTATTCACTTCTGAGTATCCGGCATTTGACCGTCGTTTCTCTGCACAACGAGCGATTCGATGATGACATCAGGAAGTATTCACCAATCGAGCAGTGGTTGCTGGCGAGACTATTTGGCTCGATTACAGCTGTGGTTATTCATAGCGAGACATCCCGTGAACGTGCTTTGAAATTGGGTATTCCCGAGGCGAAGTTGCACGTCATTCCGCCCTTTATCCCACCAGCTCAAGGTGACATTGCGGACTTCGCACTGCTTCCCACTATTGCAGAGATTCGAAGGAAGCATCGATACTTGCTCGCTACTAATGCCTATCGATTGACATTTCACAAAGGTGAAGACCTTTATGGAATAGATCTGGTTATTGAAGCGACCGGCGACTTGGTAAACGACGCCAAACTTGATGTGGCTGCAGTAATCCTGTTGCCTGATGCGGGAGATACTGAATACTTGCAGAAGTTGAAGAATCGCGTGAGCGAGCTTGGATTGGAAGAACGCTGTCTCTTTCACGGTGAATCTTTGGAAGAAACGACGGCGCTTTGGAAGTCAGCGGACATCGTCATACGAGCGACCAACACCGATGCCGGTGATTCACTAACGGTACTTGAAGCGCTGGCCTGCGGTACGCCGGCAATTGCCAGTGACTGCGTTCTTCGAAACGAAGCTGCGCACTTATTCGTCAATCGAGACGCGAAAAGTCTCGCAGCGGTCTGCAAGCAGGTTCTTGAGGATCTACCCGCGAGCCGCGCCAAGCTGAAGTCGATTCGGCTAAGCGACAATGCTGGAAGCTTGATAGAGCTGTATCTGAAGATCGCCGGGGCTGGTACAACAATGTCACAACGCCAGGGAGTCTAGTCCAATGTCCGTGATACAGGCGGCAAAGACGGCATTGCTGAATGCTTCGGCCAAGGGCTTCTTCCATTTGCTGAGTGCTAACCTGGCAATCAGCCTTTTGTCTTTCGGCGCTCAGCTGTTGGTGATCAAATTCCTCTCGCCTGCGGAGATGGCCGATATCAAGACAATGCAGTCTTTCATAGGGATCGCAGTCGTGATCGCGAGTGTCGGGCTAAATACGGCTGTCCTTAAGCTCTGTTCCGAACAACGATCAGATGCTGAACGCGCGTTGATACTTCGTAAGAGCCTTAGGTACACTGTAATTCCAAACGCCTTGGTTCTGGCAGCAATCGCGGCTGCGGCACTCCTGGGATTGTTCTCGCCCTCGAGTCGCGTCAACGACTGGATGATGGTACTGATGTTCTCAGTCCCGGCAACGGCACTGGGCTCCGTCCTCATGATGTACTTGCAGGCGCGAAAACGAATCAAGCTGATGGCGACCGCGCAGACGATGATTCGCGTTGTCGGCCTCACGGTTATCGTGCTTGCTGCATTTTTCTACGGCTTTGGCGGTTTTGTGATAGCGAGCGCGATCGTCGCAATAGCTGCATTGGCGCCGTTGGTGAGTCTTGTCAAGGATGACTTGGTCGTGTCGAAGTCAGATGCAGAAGAGAGCTTTCCGCTGATCTGGTATTATGCTCGTTGGAGCCTGGCGGGCAACTTGGTGGCTACCACAATCGGCTTTCTTGATATCCTGATGCTCAATTATCTGATTGATGACCGTGTTGGCCTCGGATATTATAGCATTGCCACGATCTTTGTCTTGGGACTTAGTCAGGTAACATCAACCGTACAGACAATTGCGACGCCGTTCTTCTCCGAATACAGCAGTGATAGATCCCAGTTCATGAGGGTATTGAAGAAGTACCAGAAGATGCTGATGTTAACGGCATTGGCGTTGACCGTGGCGTCAATGGTCATAGTACCATGGTTGATTGTGTTGTTCTATGGTGAAAGTTACGCACCGGCGGGAGAATACTTCCAGATTCTTGCCGTGAAGTATTTCCTCTGGAGCTGCTATGCGCTGCTTGGAATTGCCATATGGGGCGTCGGCAAAATGAAACTCAGTTTCTACAATGCTCTGGCAACACTGGTAGTCTCGACGGTTATCAGTTACGTACTTATAATAAGAAATGGATTGCAGGGAGCGGCAATCGCCCAAGTGGTGTCGTACCTTTTTAGCTTGATTATTGTCGCTTTTGTTGCGAAAGTGGCACTTGAAAGTCACTTCCATTCATTAACGGTTACGTCCGGCGATACAAAGCGAAAGAGACCAGAATGAAGCTTTCGAGCCTAATCAATCCTGTTAGCTACTACCTTTACGTTCGAAAGCGATCGATACTCGGGCGGCTGAAGCGCGTCGGCAAGAATTTCGTTTTTGATCCACTCAGCACGATACTGAATCCCCAACATATCGAGATCGGCGACAATGTTTTCATCGGAGAGCGGGCGCATATTTCTGCTGAAGTGAGCATCGGTGACAATGTGATGTTTGGCCCGCGACCAATGATTATTGGCGGTGATCACTACTTTGGCGTGAGCGGCAAGAGCGTTCGATTTTTACACCCACGAGATCGTGAAAACGCCGAGCCGATTACGATCGAGGCTGAAGCCTGGTTCGGGGCGGGTGTCATAGTCCTTGGAAACGTAACGGTAGGAATGGGAAGCGTGGTCGGCGCGGGAAGTGTCGTTAGCAAGTCGATACCGCCCTACACAGTGGCGGCTGGAAATCCTTGCCGTCCGCTCAAGCGGGTCTTTTCCGACGAGGCGCTTATCAATCATGTAGCGGAGTTAACGAAAGACAACTCTCTTGCCCAGAAGGTACTGGCTAGGCGCCAACATGATCTTCGGGCTATGAATCTCTCCGAGTTACCGGTCATTGACAAGACTGACCTCTACTGGGAAACGCGGCCACACCAATAGAAAAGCAGAGATCGCCAGGCAATCTCTGCTTCATTCGCAACAGATCGAAAAATAGGACTACGGACATGCCGCACAGGGAGCGGGACCGCCTCCGAAAATGTAGGCAATAACATATACCGCGTCGGAGATGGAGAGCCCTCCGGAACAATTAGCATCACCGGCTTCAGCTGGCACGGGGGCAGGACCGCCACCAAAGATGTGAGCAATCAAGAACACAGCGTCGGAAACCGAAATCGTACCGCCGCCGTCGGCATCACCACAGATAAAGGATGGCGGATCGCAGCTGTCGGGAACGCCATTGAAGTTCGCATCTTGCACCACACCGAAGAATATCTCGCAACTATCGTCGAGATCGTTGCCATTGCAGTCAGTAATTGCGACATCGGGAACGATCTTTCGGATTTCGCCGTCTTGATACAACAAATAGAGTTCACCATAATTGTCTTCAGCGAATGATGTCAATCCAGCGGTAAAGGTGAGGTCAAGTTCAACCGTTCTGTTCTGGAAATCAGTCTTGTTGATTCCGTCGTAGCGGAACGACCAAACAGTACCTTCGCAATAGTCCCCAAAGAAGTAAGTTCCATTCAGATCCGGGATCGCACAACCGGTGTAGTTGTAGCCACCGGTTATTGAACAACCAAGACTGTGTGTATACTCATGAATTGGGTCGGTCGTAATGCCCGAAGGGTCGCAATTGACGGATGGGATGTAGCAATGAGCTCCTTCACGAAGGGGCCAACCGAAGTTGATATTGCCGGTATCGGCAGCCGGTCGGAAATTGATTTCTTCATACTGTCCCTGACCAACGTCGCCAATGTATAGATCACCGGAAAGACGATCAAAGCTATTCCGCCAGGCATTGCGCAATCCCCAATAGTAGATCTCTTCCCGTTGAGGACCACCGAAGAATGGATTGGAAGGAGGTATACCATATGGAGTACCAGAGTCGACATCTATTCGCAACATAGAACCTAAGAGAGTATTGAGGTTCTGACCATTATTATGTTCATCATTGCTTCCTCCGCCATCACCAGCAGAGATGTAAAGAAAACCATCGGGTCCAAATGCCATCCAGCCACCATTGTGATTGCTTTCCAAGGGGTGAGGTATGGTCATTAGAATGCTTGCGCTGGCAGGATTTGCGCTATCGGGGTTCGTGCCGGAGACTTGCCAACGAGTCACAACGTTATCACCGCTGGTGTTAGTATGGTATGTAAAGAAGTAGCCATTGCCAGCGTAATTGGGATGGAAGGCCAGTCCGAGTAAACCTTCTTCGCTGGATGTTCTCACCGGACTGATTGATAGAAACGGTTTGGTGTACATAGTCCGGGTGTTGATATCCATAATGCGAATATCTGCGCGATTGCTCGTGCTGGCAGAGCCTCGTTGTTCAACAACGAATAGGCGATTGAAGTCACCGACTGGCGATGTTGCAAATACGGGTCGCGTTAGGCCGCTGACCACTATTTCTGTTCGTAATGGAGTTTGCGCATTGAGCGGTACAACTGAGAGTACGAGCACCAAGGCGAAGAGGCAGCAAGAGGTGGTCAGATTTCGAAACGGCATCAGTATCCTCCAAGACAGAAATGTGAAGTAGAAGTACTTGGACCCTATTAGTTCTTCGTCGGTCTTCAACCGTGAATGCTTAGGTCACTACAGAAAGTATGTGCAAAAAATGTACGCAATATGGAGCAATTTTGATGATCTTTGATTGACAAGAAATTCAAACTGACCAAAAAAAGGCCGCCCGTTTGCCGGGCAGCCTTTTCTGTAAGTTATTATGAATAAGATTGTTATGCTATTATTTCCCAGTTCCTTCGGCAGGAGTATTCCCGGTCTCGGCTGGTGTCGGGGCTTTGGGCATTGGCGCGGCGTTCTTGGGCATAACAAAGAGCGAATCAGCAATCGGAACGTTTACACCGATTGAGTCGATGGTGATCATCTGCTGTACTGACTGCCCACCTGCTTGCATTTGAGAATTGATCTTGAACGGGTAAACAATGCCTCCCGCTGACTTGTGGTCGGAGAAACTGGTATTGCTCGAAGCCGTCTTTTCGCGAACAATGTAGTAAGTGGCGGCGTCGAAGAAATAGGTGGTTGTGTCATTCTTAGCCGAAACGTATTCGACTTTGTACGCCTTTGCACCTTTAACCAGGTCCTCTCCGAGGAATTTAGCCGTTCCGCCCTTCTTTTTGTAATCCAAGAGGGTGAACTGCTCGGCCTGAGACTCCAAGTCCGCTTTATCCTTGCCTTCGAGTATGAAAGTCTGTCCCATTTGCGTCGCCCACGCATCTTTGCCATTCGTGCCAGCGGCATACATGACCATTCCGTTGGCAGATACTTGCATAAAGCTCTTGCCCGGCAATACGATATAGGCTGTGAGGTCAAGAGGCATTCCTTGAGCGAACATGCTGCCTTTCATCGTCATGGTCTTGACATCGCCCATGGCTTTGGCGCCGCCGTAGGCTTCAATGTGTTTGGTGATGATTTCATCGGCGGTCATTTCGGCCACAGCCGGGATTGCGGATGCGATCATCAGGGCGAGGGCCAGTGCGAGAATTCTCTTCATCTTATCTTCTCCTTGAATCTACCAAAGTGTTCTAGCTAGTTAAGGGTGATTTTAAAGAATCACGGTTCTGTGTGCAACAAGTTTCCGAGACACTCCCAGCGATTTTTGTTGCCAAGGACGAAATCAGTCTCTATTTTCTTCCAACAGTTTACAAGTCTAAGAGTCGAAGGTTTCAAACCAAATGGAGGTACAATGAACCTAAAGGCTAAAGTGTTGGTAGCAATAATGTGTGTGTTGATGTTGAGCACATCCAGTTATGCATTCCGATTCTCTGTAGGCGGCTTTGGCGGCCTGAATATTCCTATCGCCCAAGAAGACACAGAATCCGGAACTGCCTTTGGAGCAAAGGCACGCATTCCGTTGATGGGCTCAATAGCCATTGAGCCAAACATCGTTTTTGCCGAAAATGGCGATGCTTCCTATGATGTCGAAGGCGGCTGGAATAAGACCATGACACATGAGGGCGGCAAGTATACGAGTTTCGGCGTTGATCTCGTAATCGGCAGTATCATGGGTTATAAAGGATTCGGAGCTTACGGAATTCTCGGGCTTTCGTCTTCTAAATTCGAGAAGAAGGGTATTCCTGATTTAACCAAGGGTACTTACTGGTTCGGATTGGGATTTGAATATGGGTTTACTGATCAAATCTCGCTTGATGTTCGGGGCAAAGCCTTCATTTTCCCCTACAAAGATGATGCCAATCCGAACGGCGACGACAAAGGGTCGCGCAAGAACGGTTTGGTTACTGTCGGCCTCAATTACTACTTTGGATTCACGGAGTAAGCGACGATGAAGAAACTTATACTTATTGGAAGCAGAACGTTAGCCGTCGCATTAATCGCATTTTTTGCAATGGGTGCAAGCTGTATCACGACCGGCAATGTGATGGTTGTTGAGTATCTTGACGACTTGAGTGCCGCCACCGGACAAACGATCACCTCCGGTGATGTGGATCTGTCTGAGAATGATGATTGGCAGGAGCACAAGGAAGACATCAACGGTATTGACGATATCGGATTCGCCTGTCGGATCACGAACAATTCAAATGCCGCCGCGTCGGGCCAACTTTATGTATCGCCTAACGACAAGGACTACACTACCGAAGCGGCCATTCGGGCAAACGGTATTTTGGTACTTGACGGCATAGTTGTACCGGCTGGTGAGACACGTGACATCGAATGGCAAGAGTCATACGATTACTTGATGAATTTCGAACTGGTCAAAGAAATCGTTTTCGGTGAGCAATTCCACTATTACTTCATTGCTGCCGAAACACCATTCGATATCGATGTAACGGATATCGTCTTGTTCATGTCGGTCAACGGCAAGCCGTAATCAATAATTAGATCGAATATTCAACTTAGTGTAATAGGGTCCCGAGAAATCGGGACCCTATTCTTTATGGGAGAAATGCTTACTTTAGCCCAGTCCGGGGAATAGCTGGAGAAGCCCAGTAGCGATAAACTCAATTGCAATTGCCGAGAGGACCATGCCCATTGCACGTGTAAAGGTATTGATCCCGATTCGTCCGAGTTTATGGCTAAGCGGTATTGAGAGCCTTAGGAGAATCCAGGTCAATAGTGCAACGAGTATCACCGAGAATATCACGAATCCCTTGGCGGACCAATCCTCGCTTCGGTGTGCAAACACGATGACAGTGCTGATTGCGGCCGGTCCTGCAAGAAGCGGTACAGCAAGAGGCACAACTGCAACATTTTCTTTGGCGACGGCTTCGATTTCTTCTTCCGGGGTTTGTTTCGTAGGGCTGACCTTGGCGTTAATCATCGAAAGCGACAGTAGCAAGATCAGGATTCCACCACCGACTTGAAACGAGGCAAGGCGAATTCCGAGGAGTTTCAAAAGAGGCTCACCTGCAAAGGCTGCACCAATCAAAACGACTGCCAGAGTGATTGATGCGATTCGAGCGGTGTTCGCTCTTTGTCTGGGGCTTTCGTCGGAGGTAATACTAATAAATATCGGGATGGCCCCAAAGGGGTCAACAATGACGAGGATAGCCGTCAAGATTTCGAGATATTGGTGCCATTCAAGCATGATGTTACAATAGTAATATGAACTGCTTTTTAGGAGGTCACAAACACAATTTCATTGGTCTCGAAGTGACTGAAGATGTACCTTTGGTGTCGATGAATTGATGCCACTCTGTTTAGGCAGCGGGATCCAAGGAGAGAATTTATGAATGTCAATATAGTCAGAGAGTTCCTGACACATATCGAGCTGTTCAAAGACCTCGATAGCGAAGAAAGGAACCTTCTTCTTGCTGAGGTAACTGAGATGACGCTTGAAGCGGGGACGCTCTTATTTGAAGAAAATACGACCCGCCAACAAATGTACATCATTTATGACGGAGAAATTGAGCTGTTCAAGCGGAGTCCCTATGATGAAGAGACTCGCTTGACAGTATTCTCCAAGTTCGATTTTCTTGGCGAAGGCGCGCTGATGGAGGACTATCCGCATAACACTTCAGCGCGGACTCTCGTCAAGTCGACACTGCTGACTATTAGCCGGGATCAATTCTACAAGTTGTCTAACGAGCGGCCGACTATTGGATTCAAACTGATCTCCCGGATCGCCCGGGTGATTTCGCGAAGGATGCGTCAGGCGAGCACGCGGGTCGTAAATGTTGCAGCACAATATGTTTCTGGACGAACTCGCACAGAACACGACTTGCTCGGCGACAGAGAAGTTCCGTCGGAATATCTATATGGTATCCAGACGATGCGTGCATTGGAGAATTTCAATATCAGCGGTATCTCTCTGGCATATTATCCAGACTTCATCCGGGCTTTAGCGGTTGTCAAGATGGGAGCGGCACGGGCAAATATGCAGTTGGGGGCACTGCCGGAGCCAATTGGAAACGCAGTTGTGCAGGCTTGCCTGGAGATCACCAATGGTCGCTGGCACACCCAATTTGTGGTGGACATGATTCAGGGCGGTGCGGGTACATCGACGAACATGAATGCAAACGAAGTCATCGCCAATCGCGCTCTAGAAATTCTCGGCTATGAGCGAGGCGAGTATAAGTACTGCCACCCCAACAACCACGTGAATCTATCACAATCTACTAACGACGCCTATCCGACGGCGCTGAAGATTGCTCTGATCAACGCCAACGGCAAGCTAATCGAAGTGCTTAAGCAGTTGATTTCGTCGTTCTATGCCAAAGCTGAAGAGTTCAAGAGCGTGATCAAAATGGGTCGAACACAGCTTCAGGACGCCGTTCCCATGACACTGGGGCAGGAGTTTGAAGCTTATGCGGTTATGCTTGAAGAAGAAATTGATCGACTGGAACAGAATGTGGCACTGTTTCTTGAGGTAAACATGGGCGGCACAGCAATCGGAACCGGGATCAACGCCGACCCTCGTTACTCAAAGCTGGTAATTAAGGAGTTGAGGGAGATCACCGGGCTCGACATAAAGCTGGCAAAGAATCTAGTCGAAGCGACACAAGATACCGGGGCATTCGTTATGTACTCCTCGGCTATTAAAAGGCTCGCAATTAAGCTATCAAAAATCGCGAATGACCTTCGGCTCTTATCATCCGGTCCACGCGCGGGATTGAACGAGATTAATCTACCGCCAATGCAGCCGGGGTCGACGATCATGCCGGGGAAAGTGAATCCCGTGATACCGGAGGTTGTAAATCAGATTGCATTTCTGGTGATCGGCAATGATCTGACTGTCACACTCGCCGCCGAGGCAGGGCAATTGCAGCTCAATGTGATGGAGCCGATTATTGCTCATAGTATATTCGAGTCAATAGAGGTTCTCAAGAATGGAATGTTCACGCTGAGGCACAGGTGTATTGATGGAATCACCGCGAATGTGGAGCACTGCCGAAAGATGGTCCAAAACTCTATCGGTTTGGTAACAGCGCTCAATCCGGTCCTTGGATACGAAGTCTCGACCGATCTGGCCAAGGAAGCGCTGCGTACTAACCGAAGTGTTTATGACTTGGTTTTGGAGAAGAAGTTGCTGTCGGTAGAACAACTTGACAAGCTCTTGACACCGGAGAACATGATCGGTCCGCGAGAGAGATAATGCTTGATTGGCTTGATATTAAGCTGTATAATTATCTCGATGTTGATTCATTTACTCCCTTTTATGACAAGCAGATAAGAAGGACAGGTTTAAATGGCGAACAACCTGCGTTATGATGTAGCTGTTCAGAGACTTAAGTATACAGGTCCGATGGTCGAATTTGGTTTCGAGCGAGATCGAGTTATCGAGTTTAACCATCGCCACCGCGCCGTGTTGGCAAACTACGAACTTGAGCTTGAGGCCTGCGCTATTCTCAACTTGTCCAATCGAGTAAATCCCAAATCCAATCTTGGGGCGCTGCGAAATCGCCAAGTGCGCCAGTCGGTCATCGTCTCCGCTGCGCTGTCGGCGATCTCAGTGGGACTTCACGGACGGGGTAGTCTAAACGCCGTACCAAAGCATCTTGTGACGAACGAAGTAAAAGACAACCTCAAACGAGCAAATGATCGCACTGCTGCTCAGGTAATGGCGGAAGTTCTGCAAACCACCGCCGAAACATTACCAGTTGGCGAAGAGATTATTATTGAGTCGGCGATCACTGAGGGTGTCCGTGTGAAACCTGGGGTCGAAGCAGGCGGCAATCCGACAATCGCGGTCGGAGCAGTTTTTGGAAAGCCGGAACACCGCGCCAAGTATGGTCTGAAGCTGCCGCAGAATGTGTCACTTTTGTCGCTGGGAAATGACGTAATCGACGGAACAACCAAGTCCGTAGAAGGCTCGCATTCCAGTTTCACGGCAATGGTAGTTACAGAGTCCGGCGTGAAAAGACACTTACCGGACACTTATGTCCAGCGGTGGATGGCTGGTGTACATTTCGAAGAATTCAATCCGCGCGAGACCAAGTTAGTCGAAATCGCCGAGATCATGGCACAGGCACACGGATATTCTTCCGTAGACAAATTGAGCACGTTCTTCCTTGATCGTCCACGCCATTCTTTTGCAATGGATACATTGAACAAAGCTGGAGTTGCAACGCCGTTCGATAAGGACGGGGATTTGATGCCTGGAATCGTTCTTGGACTGGAAGGCCTGAACTTCCCGGATAGCCGAACTTTGTCAAGTATGATTGGAGAGATTGGCGGCTCCGCCGAGTGGGCCGTCGGAGTATTGCCGCTGGTATGGCGCGGAGGACAGGCGATTGGTATGTTGACCAGTCAGTCATCTCTGACCCGGAAGGATCTGGCGCCTGAAGAACTGTGGAAAGAACGGTTTCACTTCACTGAAGAAGAGTTCATGCTGATTCAGGATGCGCGATTCCAACGTAAGCCATACTTCACTATCAAGGACATCCTTGATGATCCAATGGCGGGCGGCATAAGCGCGTTTGGTGCGATAACTGACAATTTCTTTATTCCATACTTGCAAGGTGTGCGAGCTGAACCAGAAGGCGGGCGGATAAGCGTTAATATCCTGGTAGTCAATTCGATCGGTATGGTTGATGTGTGGCAAATGGTGTTCCGCTGCCAGAATAATCTCGCTTCGACCGGCGCTCTTATGAGATCACCAAAGACAGAACTCGAGAACCTGACTGGTGCCGAGCTCGAGCAGGCGATCGGAAAAATGCTAAATGATCAACGTACTCGCGAACGCTATTTGATTTTCTTCAACAACGAGTACTATCCGGCTCTAATCCCAATTCACGACAAGATGGTGCTTCTGCAGAAGGCAGTACAGGGATTGATTGAACGCAATGCACTGACCGAGCACGATCGTGAGATAATCCAATGTACGCAGAGAGCTGCGCCGGATCTCTTCGTGAATTCGGAACTGTAATCCTCAAGTAATCAACGACTTAGGAGAGACTCCCTCCGTCGTTGAATTAATAGTAATCTAATCAAGAACTTACCAGAACCTTAGTGTTCTTCCGTTATCAGTTGAACGAATGCTTTTGACTGATGAAGGGAGAACCACATGAATTTCGAAATCGAGGAATTGACAGATTCCCCGGAGCCGATCCACACGCTAATTGTCTCCGATGTTCACCTTGGTTCGCGCGTTAGCCGCGCCAAGGAGTGCCTTGAATTGATCGAGTCTTACCGCATCGACAAGAGGCGATGGAGATTTCGTAAGTTGATCCTGCTTGGCGACATATTTGATGACCTTAATTTCAGCCGTCTCGACAAGTACGCTTGGAAGCTAGTGAGCCTGTTTCGTGAAATCACAGACGAAGAGAGCAATGCGGAGGTTGTCTGGGTTCTAGGCAATCACGACGAATTGCTGGTTCCGTTGATGGCACATCTGGTAGGAATCAGGGTGCATGAAGAATATGAATGGGAAATCGCCGGAAGACGTTACTTCGCGATGCACGGTCAACAATTCGACAAGTGGATCATCAATTATCCGAATATCTCCAAGGTTCCGTCTTGGATTTACGACCTGATTCAACAGCTCGACGGGCCAAAGCAGAGGATTAGCCGATTCGTCAAAGAGAAGAGCAAGACCTGGCTGCGCATTAACGACTCCGTGGCAAATGGAATTGTGAACTACGCATCTAGCAAAGGAAAAGGTATCGTTGCGGCATTCTGCGGTCACACTCACATCGCCGAGGAAATCGACTTCCCCGAGAATGGAATTCGATACTTCAATACGGGTTGCTGGACAGGCAAGCACGCGCCGACGTACGTAACCATTTCAATCCGTGGTAAGGTGCAACTTCGCGAACTTGAACAAAACGCTGCTCCCATCGTAGCCGCCGGCAAGCTCATCGCTGCCCACGTCTAAACCAGGGGGCGATTGTGAAGCAGTAGCTCCATCTCGATTTCATCGCGAATTTCGATGCCATTGAATCCGAGCATTGGGATGGAAGGTTTGAGTTTTCGGGATTCCAGAAGAGCGTTTTCGTGTATGGCCGCAATTCGAAATCCCAGTTTTTCATAGAGTTTCACGGCATAGGAATTGTCATTAGTGGTAATCAGCCAGACTCGATGACATCGTTTTGATGCGGCCCAGTTACAGACCGTTGTCATCAACATGGTTCCAATCCCCAGCCGTTCCCTCATGCTGTTTAGAGAGATGATTTCACACTCGTCGCGGTAGAATCGATAAGTTAACAATCCGACCGCAACATTGTTGATCAACGCCTTGAAGCCGGGGAGTTGATCGCCTTGATGTACAGCACCCCGCGTGACAATCTCTGGTCCGCCCCAATGTCCGCTAAGAATCAGCCGAACCCAATCGCGATCGTGATCGTCGAGCGCGGCAACTGAAACGGCGCTCATTTCGATTTCTGCCTTTGTTGAGCAATGTAAACACCGATCAGAACCAATGCTCCACCGATGGCAGTAAACACGCCGAACTGCTCACTAAGCATCGGCACTGCCAAAGTCGTAGTAGCGATTGGTTCAAGATAGAGAAAGATACCGGCTCTCGCCGCTCCGACTCCTCGAACGCCTTCCTGCCAGAACCAATGTGCAAGTGCCGTGGCAAATATAGCTAACACGCCAAGTGCTATGTAGACCTTCACTGACAGGAGCAAGAAACTGCCCCAATTCGAAGTCAGAAGCATATAAACGAGCATCAATACGGCAGTAGGAATAAGAACGCCGATCGTAACAATCAGAGGCGACTGAGAACGGGTCAAGTCGCGCGTAGCCACGGTATAGATTGCCCAAGTGTGGGCGGATATCAAGATAAGCCAATCACCGGTGCTTTTGAGCCACTCAAAATTCAACAAGTTACCATGCGAGACAAGCAACAAGATTCCGGTTGTTGCGACGACTATGCCAATTATGGTGAAGCGACTTATCTGCTCTTTGAGAAACACATAAGACAGAGCGACGGTCACAAGCGGCGTTATCGAGATGATCCATCCGGTGTTCGTTGCAGAGGTATACTGAAGCCCTGTAATCTGGATCAGGAAATGAGCGGTGATAATCGCCGACCCAATGGCGAGTTGTTTGTAGACGTTGGGGTTTCGAACAAGCTTTGCGCCTTTGAACCGAGCCATGGCGAAGAGAATCGGCAGAGCAATGAAGACGCGTAGGCCAAGAAGTTCGATTGGGCTCAATTCGCCGAGACAGATTTTTGTCGCGACGAAGGACCAACCCCAGACGACGACTGCAAACAATAGGAAGAATGACGACATATCAGCGGGACAAAGGATTCTCGATTAAGAATGGTGCCGTCACAACCATTTCCGCCGTTTGAAGAACCACAAGAGCCCACCAACTATCAGTAAAGAGAGGAGCCAGAATCCGATGTAGCCAAGCGGGAGTCCAAGCTCGGGCATGCTCAGAGGACCGGCATTAGTGTCAAAATTCATTCCATAGACTCCAGCGAGAAATGTCAGCGGAATGAAGATTGTCGAAATCACTGTCAGCAATCGCATGATTTCGTTGGTGCGATTGCTCAGGCTCGTTAGATAAATCTCCAGCAATCCGGAAACCATTTCACGATTGGTTTCAACGGTATCAGCTACCTGCACAACATGTTCATACAAATCACGCATATACAGCCGTGTGTAGTCGTGAATCAGCGGCGATTCGCAACGCTCAAATGCTCCGAGAACTTCTCGCAACGGCCAGATACAGCGGCGCAAGTCGATGAGTTTACGTTTCAGAGAGTATATTGTGTTCAGATTGTCTGGCTTCGGGTTCTTGATCAAGTGATCTTGAGCTGCTTCGACTTTGTCGCCGATGCTCTCCATGACAATAAAGTAGTGATCAACGACGGCATCAATCAAGGCATGCGCCAAATAGTCGGCACCGAGGAATTTCTGTCGAGGGATGGTCCTGCGAATGCGATCACGAATTGGCTCGAAGACGTCGCCTTCGACTTCCTGAAACGAGATTACATAATTCTTCCCTATAACCAAACTCACCTGTTCGGCGAGAATTTCGTCCGTGCCCGGTTTGATGTAGAGCATCTTGAGCATGGTTACCATGTATTCACCCATGTCCTCGAACTTAGGGCGTTTATTTGTATTGACGATATCCTCGAGCATCAATGGGTGGATGCCGAATTTCTGTCCAATGCCCTCGATGATACTGATGTCGTGCACGCCTTCAATGTTAATCCACGCCATGTGGGACTGATCGGCCGGTACGACAATGTCATCGATCGATGCCGCGCGGTATTCCTGGTGTTGGTCGTTGGAATATTGGAGGACATCGATTGTCACTGGATCCCGGCGTTCGACGCCAACATAGATGAGGGAGCCTGGCATCTTGCCAAGCTTGTTCGAAATGCGTGAGGAAGGTTTCTTTGTACTCATAGTTGAACGACTATATTCTTGATCGCTGCCAATGAATGGATGTTGTAGAGGGGCGGCAACAAAAATTCCGAAACAATCACAAGTGTAACGCGTATTCAGTGGAGAATTGATATCCACAATGGGAAACAAGATCGCTTACGCCCTTCGGAGTCGAAGTCGAGGCGAGTACTTTTTGAGTTAAGGAAGCGAACTTATGCATTCGGTAAGGAAATGCATATTGCCGTTCCTGCTTTTCGGGATTCTGGTCTCGGGCAGCAGTGACGCTGTAATAGCGCAGACAAATCCAAATTCTATCAGAAAAAACATTCGAGCAGTAAAAGCCAATCCGCATGCTCCCAAGATAGACGGAAAGTTGGATGATGCGATCTGGCAGCAAGCTGAGTTTCATTCGGACTTTCTGCAACGACTTCCTGACGAAGGCGCACAGCCGCTTGAGAAGACTGAAGTTGCAGTTGTGTATGACGAGCATACGCTCTATGTAGGTGCCAGATTCTATTGCGACAATCCGGAACAGTTGCGGATGCATTTGGAGCGACGGGACAATCAAGGCCCGGCTGAGCAGTTCATCGTATCGATCGACTCATACTATGACCGCCGCACCGGGTTTGGATTTGGAGTGAACACATCAGGCGTGAGATTTGATCGGTACTATCCTGAGGACTCTGAAGGGGGGGCTGACTACTCATTCAATCCGGTCTGGCATGCCCACACCAGCGTTGATGATAAGGGCTGGATTGCCGAGATCGCAGTCCCATTCTCGCAATTGCGGTTTACTGCCAAGCAGGAACAAGTTTGGGGAATCAATTTCAACCGCTGGATTCCAGAGCGCAATGAAGACAGTTATTGGGTGTATACACCCCGTGAAGAAGCCGGCTTTGTGTCTCGGTTCGGCGATTTGACTGGCATAGTGGGCATTAAGCCCTCAAAACGCATCGAAATCCTGCCTTACTTTGCGTCTGATGCGAGCTTCGTTGACGGTGATTTTACCGGCAATCCATTCGAAGATGGCAAGGACCTGGATCCGCGAATTGGCGGCGATCTCAAGATGGGGATTGGTCCGAATTTGACTCTTGACGCGACTTTCAATCCGGACTTCGGTCAGGTTGAAGCGGATCCGGCGGTAATCAATCTGAGTGCATTCGAAACAGTTTACAGCGAAAAGCGACCATTTTTCACCGAAGGCGGTTTGTTGCTCGAAGGCAATGGTCCGAGCTATTTCTATTCGCGTCGAGTTGGCGGTCCGCCTCGCGATAACGGGATAGGGGACATTGTCCACCAGCCTTCGAATTCGACCATTCTTGGAGCGTCCAAGATTACCGGGAAGTTGAAATCAGGTACCTCAATCGGCTTTCTGACAGCATTGACTCAGCGTGAATACGCGCAGAATTATGATCGTGAGACTGACTCAACCTATAAGACGCAAATAGAGCCAATGACATTGTACTCTGTTGCGCGCGTTGAGCAGCAATTTGGCAAGGAGCGTTCGACTGTTGGAATTTCGTTGACCAGTGTCGGCAGAGATCTCAACGGCGTTGGCCGATTGGAAGATAGGCTTCGCAAGAGCGCAATAACCGGCGGCGCCGACTGGCGACTCAAGTTCAAACAGGGCCTTTACGAATTGTATGGCCACAGCGGATTCAGCCACATACGCGGCTCGAAATCGGCTATCCGTCGGGCGCAGCAGTCAAGCGCGAGGTATTTCCAGCGACCGGACGCCGATTACATAGAATTTGATTCAACGCGCACATCCTTGACTGGCTATGCGTCGCAGATTGGATTGAAAAAATCTGGCGGAAAGCACTGGGTCTGGGATCTGTCGTTTAATGCCGAGTCGCCCAACTTCGAACTGAACGACGCAGGCGTACTCGGGCAGGCAGACGATCTCGATGCCAGTATGTATGTTGGTTATCAAGAGAACAAGCCCGGAAAGGTCTTTCGGAGCTACTATGTGGAAGCATTCGGCTATGCCAACTGGAACTATGGCGGGAATCGACAATTCAGCGAGGGTGGGCTTTTCTCAGAATTCACTTTACCCAACTACGTGAGCTTTGATTGGACCGTCAAGCGCCAATTTCCGGGTCAGGACGATGCTCGGACCCGCGGTGGACCATCAATGCAAAACGAAGCTGGATATTCAACCAATCTCGGGATAAACACCAATTTTACCGGGACTACTGTGTTCAGCGCGTCCTTTAACTATGGTGTTGACGAACTCGACGGTTGGCTTTGGAGTTGGGGAACCTCGATGTCAACCCGGATCGGTAATCGGATGGAGTTCGCAGTGAATCCGAGTTACACTCGCGAGGATCAACCTCGACAGTACGTAACCTCCGTGGCCGGGCACGGCGGTGGTGAAGGGACTTATGGCGTTCGCTATGTCTTGTCCCGCATCGCGCGAACGACGATTTCAGCGACCATTAGAATGAACTACTACTTCACCTCCAACTTCAGTCTTGAGGTATATGCGGAACCCTATGCCGCGAATGGCAAGTTCCATCAGCACGGCGAACTAGTCAAGGCAAGAAGTCACGATTTGAGGTATTACGAATCCTCTGAAGGCAGTTCAATCGAGCTGATTGAGGATGACGATACAGGTGATAAGTACTATCAAGTTACTGATGGCGCTGAGAGCTTTACGTTGCCGTTTCTGGATTTTGGCGCGCGCTCTTTCAGAAGTAATGTTGTGATGCGCTGGGAATTTCACCCGGGCAGTACCATATATCTGGTGTGGCAACGCAATCTCGGTGAGGACAAGGATATTGGAAAGACGGTCAGCCCCAGTGCGCTTTTCGATTCATTTGGAGCTCAGGGCGAAGATTTTGTCGCGTTCAAAATCGCGTACTGGATTCCGATTTCATAGCAAATGGAGTGTCGGACAATATTTCTTCATGCTCGTTCCCTCAGCAAGATTCGAAGGAACGAGCAAGACATCTCTATAAGAGCTTCATTCTGGTTTTGACTGCCAATCATTACCTTACGTCGTAGCGCAGGAATGCAGCAAACGCACCGCCAAATGCGACTATCGAGAATATCAAGAGTAATCCAAAATCGAGTAGAAATGTCTTCGCCGCATCGGAAAATCCATAAGATGGGGAGACGAAAGTCGGCAACTGAGAAGCATCGATTGCTGCTTGGTCTCGTGGTGTTCCGATCGATACGCCTTTTTCTGTGTCTATTTGAATCGTAAACGCTCCCGCACCGGGACCGGACTCCGCCTGTTTTGCCTGGATGAACTGCGTATACTCGGTTCGGAAGATGTCCATAGATTCTTCATTGCGTGTTTTGAGAGCTATGTCTGATCCTGCAAGATCCATGGCAGCAAGCTGGAATGCCGATGCCGGTGAAACGCGCGAAAGGGAGAATGCCAGCCGTTCTTGTGCGGCGCGACGATGACGAAGATCGTCGTTAAGCTTCCGGTCAAACTCGTCAATCTCCAGTTGGACCGCCTTTCGTGCGGCATCATCTTCTTCGAGGTATTGCCAGAGCTTTTCATCTTCGACTGGAGCATTTTCTCCGTCAGGGTTGTCTGTATGAACGCTCCTTTCTCGCCAGCGCTCTTCTTGAGCAGTGTAAAATGTTGCCCAACGATCCTTTGAGAAGCTCTGTACCTGCCCTTCGACTTCTGCCGTGCTTGGAACGGGAAGAATCTGTCCTGCGGCTATGATTCCCGCACGAGGGACAATCAGCACAAAGACAATCCATGCCACCAATGCCAATAGGAACGAGACACTGGAACGCTTGGTCAGAGACGATATCAGAACTCCGAGTATTATGAAAAAGGTGAAAAACGCAATTGCCGCGACTATCAAGGTGAAGAGTCTCAGCCAGTGATCGGCGGCGAACGGTATTCCGAATAGCTGTACCAGGAGAACGCTCAACAGAATTGGCAGGCAGATTGGAATCACTAATCCCAGCCAGCCGCCGATGCACTTGGCAAGTATGAATCGGGCGCGTGGCACCGGATTGGCAAACACCAATTTCAGCGTACCGTCCTCGCGTTCGCCATTGACAGCGTCATAGGTGAACATGATCGCAAACAACGAAAGCACGACCAGTACGATGAACGAAAAATCGACGAATCTGAAAACGGCAAAGATCGGATCATCAGAGTATGAGCTATTGCGGAGCTTGACCATACTTTGCTGATTTATTGCCGACCACCTGCCGATGTCGTAATTGAGCCCCGAGACGAAAATCTGCATCGGGTCAGGAGCACGATAAGCACGATAACGCACCGAATTCCACGAGGTGGCTTCGCGAGTACCCTCATCGATCAACTGCTTGCCGGCTTCATATTGCTTGACTGAATTCTGATACTCCTGAATCCCGATGTAGACGCTCAACAACATCAGCACCGAGCAGATAACAAATGTGGCTGTAAACTTCGGACTCAGGATAATCGCCTTGAGTTCCTTCTGTATCAACACTGAGAGCATATTTCGATTCTCCTTGCCGGTCAATCAGCGAACATCATAGCGCAGGAACGACACAAACGCTCCGGCGAAGAACAACAGGTTAAAGAAGGCCAAGAGCCCCATATCAAGCGCTGCTGAAGAAATAGACTGCGCCAAATCGGGCTGGTGATACTCAAATTGGGGAAGTTCCTGCGGATTGATAGGCTCAGGTTTCACTTCTTCACCGTCTTCAATTTTGGTGCGGAACATGAACATTCGCCCGCCGGGGTTCGTGCCGGTTTTCTCCTTCATGAAGTTCGCATAAGATGATTGGTACGCCTTTGCTTCGTCTCCATAATGATCCTTGAGCGAGATCGAAGTTCCCGCCAGGCTGGTAACGCCAAGTGAAAGCGTAGCCGCCGGAGAAATGCGGGCGAAGTTGAAGGCGAGGTCCTGCTGTTCCATCTGCTTGTTAAGGCGCTGTTCATTGAGGCGCGAAGTCAGCTCCTGCATCTTCTTGTCGCGAATATCAGCCTGCTCTTCCATGTATCGATTCAGTTCATCCATCATCGCAGCGGGATCTTCCTTGTTGGACGGTTTGAAATTTGCCCAGCTAGCGCGGTCTTCCTGCCACTGCTGTTGCTGGAACTTTGCTTTCTGTGCGGCAAGTTCGTCAACCGAAGGTACATCAACAGCGCGTCCAGCCAGCAAGACGGAGGCGCGTGGCACGATCAAGACGCAAAGAATCCAGACGACCAATAAGACAAGAAATGAGCTTGAGGATCGCACCGTACGCGCAGACACGAAGATTGACAGTGTCAGGAAGGCGGCGAAGTAGAGTATTCCAGTAAGGATAATCAAAGCGAGCCGGGTCCAATCATCACCCGAAAGCGGAACGCCTAGTATTGGGAGCAGCAAACAGCCGATGCCCAGAGCGGCAATCAATGGTATGGTCAGAGCCGCCAAGCTGCCGATGATTTTGCCGAGAATGTACTTGTCGCGAGGGACAGCGTTGGCGAATGAGAGCTTGAGTGTTCCGCGCTCTTTCTCTCCGCTAATGGCATCGTAGCCCAAAAGTACTGCGAACAACGAAAGCACCACCTGGAACATAAACTCCAAGTCGAGAAACCTAAAGACGGCATAAATCGGTTCATCACCGAACTTGCTATCTTGTGCCGACAATTCACCGCGCCCCCAAACCTCCGTGGTGCGGCCGATATCGTTGGATATTCCATTAACGAGCGAAGCCAGCGGCTGTGGCGGCAGGAAAATGCGATGCTGCTGGACATTGAACCAGTCGGTCATACCCTCGAATTGACGCAAGTTCTCGGCCTTGGCCGCTTCATATTGGGAACGGTTGGCTTGATAGGTACGTGCGCCGACATAGAAGGACGTCAATATCAAGATCGCGCAAGCGCCAAAGATAACAGCGAATTTGGCTGAGCCGACGATGTCGCGGATCTCTTTTTCTATCAGGGTCTTTAGCATGCAGTCCTCCGCCTAACCTACAAGTTCCGATGTTCGACCGGCCATATACTGCATGTATAGCTGTTCGAGGTCGAGATCGACCAAAGCTGCGGCAGGACGTTGCATGATGATTTTGCCGTCGTTCATGATCGCCACAGTGTCCGCAATTTCCTTGGCGCGGAAGATATCATGTGTCGACATTAAGATTGCCTTGCCTTCGGCGCGCAGCGATCCCAGCAGTTCTATGAAATCGTGTCCGGCTTTAGGGTCAAGTCCCGATGTTGGTTCGTCCAAAAGAATCGCCGGTGCATTTTTCAGGATGGCGATGGCAATACCGCACTTCTGTCTCATACCCTTGGAGTAACCGCGCAGGCGTTTGTTGTGAGCTTCCTTTGCCAAGCCGACCCGCAACAACACATTGTGGTAATCTTCGCGAGTGTAATGTGTTTGACCGCCAAGCCGAGCAAAGAAATCAAGATTCTGAAGTGCGGTAAAATTGGCGTACAGCATCACATTCTCAGATACGAAAGCGATGTGTTCTTTTGCCTTCAACGGGTCAAGATGCGATACGATACCATTGATGCGTGCTTCGCCTTCAGTGGGTTCGATGAAATTGAGAAACAGGTTGATGGTCGTAGTCTTGCCAGCACCGTTACCTCCGAGCATCGCAAAGATTTCGCCGGACCGGACTTGGAATGAGACATGATCAAGCGCGAGGACGCCATCCTCGTAGCGTTTTGTTAAATTGACGGCTTCAAGCATCGGTTTTGCTGATTGGAGCGGATTGTCATTCACTTGGCACCTCGCATATTTCTGCAATTTTGATTTTATCGACGTGAGAGTTTGATCCCGAATATGACAATTCCAGCTACAAGCCCGATAATTAGAACGAGAATCAGGAGTGTACCAAGGATGTTGGAATCGGGAAGTATCTCGACGGTGACGCTTTTGTCTTCACTGACGATCGGTTGCGAATTGGACATGGCAGTCGTCCGGAGACGGACCTCGTACTTGCCGGTGGACACGTCTTCGGCCGGAGTGAAGGTCAGGTTGATTCGTGTTTCGCCGCCGATCTCAAGTTTAGAGACTATCGCGGGGTCAATTTGCTTTGTCCAGTTGAGCGGCATGTCAGCCTTAACTTCGATATTGTCGATTCGGTGGCTACCTTCATTTACCAAATCTATGCTCATCGTAACCGAGCCGTCGGACTTGATGGCGTGATAGAGTTGAGTAGCACGAACAAGAAGCTTGCCTTTGCCGCGCGGCAGTATTTCCATGCGGGCGAAGCCCACGCCAAGCGCTTCGATTTCGCTTTGTGTCCATTCTTTCGAGCGCAAGTCAGGCAGATCTGCAATACGATCTCGCGGGATCACGAGCACATAGAACGCAATCGGCTTGTCCATTTCGACTGCAACAGTCGGTCGGTCAGGAAGTGTGACTTCCAGCGAAGCCTTCTTGGTGTGGGTGCTTTCCGTAAACTTGAGTTGACTCAGGCGTGCGGATCCGGACGGTTCCTTGAAGAAGCGACTGATTTGTTCAGGCAGGTTGACGACTTCAAGGCTGAATGTATTCTCGGTTCCGCTGTATAGCTCAAGGGTCAAGTCGAACGATGCAGATTTACCTAACTCGACTTCTTGCGAGAATTGCTCGGACTGAACTGCGACTTTGTTGACGGTAGCGTCCTTTTGCAGGAATATCTTCATGTTGCGCTGAGTACCGCTGCCATAGATGAGGTAGACCGTAACGGCATCAAGGTCCTGCAGTAGTGCAAAGTCAATAACTGCCGGCGAGCCAAATTTGAGCTGGTCGATTTTGGCTTCGTAAGGCTGGCTAATCGTCGCGCCATTTTCATTCAGAAGCGACACATATATGTTGTTGATTACGTCCGGTTGAAGTGAACGGAAGAGATCGTCCTCCATTTCTATTAACTTGTAGAACTCGGCGCTCCCACCGGAGGCGTTGACTAAAGTGAGCCTTACATGCTTGCGTCCGTTCTTGTCCTGGTACTTTACGGCGCCTTCCACCGTGACGTACTGCTCTTCAAACAAGACTGCCAAAAGCGACTGCTGGTAGTTGACCTCGGCATCAGAGAATATGTTCCGCGCCCGCTCGAGTTCTGATTTCGTGATAAGCTGGCGGGTGAACATCTCTTCCTGGCGTTGGTACTCCGCTCGTGCGACTTCGTACGCTTCCTTTGCGCGTTTCAATCCGAGCAGGCGGTACTTGTCGTCGCGCTGATTGAAGTTGTTGCTTTGGCTCAACGCCGTTAAGCCGCTCAAGCCAATGCAAATGCACAGCGCCAGGATGTACTTGGCAATTCGAAGGTTCATTTCGTCGTCTTAATCGTCTTGAACATAGTCGGACCATCTTGTTTGGCGGCTTTGACAGCCTTGATCGTTACAGCTTTGCCGTTTCGATCAAGCGTAACCGAGAATTCTTTGCCGACCTCGACTTTATCGTAGGCTTCCGTGAGCTCTTTGATACTCGTTACCTTTTGCGCCATTATTGACGTAATGACATCGCCCTCGAGCGCTCCGCCTGCCTCGCTTTCGTCACCTTGATTGTTTATCAGGCCGGCGACTTTGACCTTGGAGCCGGACTCGCCAACGATAAGGCCAAGTTCCATTACAATAGCAACTTCGCCATCACTGGCATGAATAGAGGCAATCTCTTCGCTGACGCCGGCCGATGCCTCTCCCGAGCCGTCGGTCGTGAAGCTCATGACTCGCTGGTTTTTCATGCTTGACTGATCCATTTTGGGAAACGAAACGATCATCATATCCTTGCCGCGCTTGATTCCGAGCTTTACATCGGAACCCACAGCGACAGAATCGTAGGCGGCCTTAAGGTCGGTCAAGATCGTGACTTTTTTGCCGTTGATCATGATGACTTCATCGTTTTGTTTGAGATCGACTGACTTGTATACTTCTGCGCGTTGTTCTGCCGGGTTCACTACATCTATCACCAAGCTCTTGTCTTTGAGCAGTATCACTGCTCCCAGTTCAGACATAAAAACGACGTCGCCGGAGGTGAACATGCGCATCTGTGGTTTGCCTTCGGTAGCTGCAAAGGCTTGTTGACCCAGAAGGGAGCTGGCGCTGCTGATCAGGATTGTCAGTGCGATTTCGAACAAAAGTTTTAGCATAACAGACCTCTTCTCAAGATTGTTTAATGTCGTTAGTCATCGTACGGCAACGATAACTTGCAGGTTGCCAATGGCATAGTTAAGGCTTGTTATGAGCTGTTAAGATATGTTAAGGACTATGGTGTCGAGCATTCAGATACGTATATTGTAGCAATGAATTTATCGCGTCGTTCAGTAAGCATAGTGATTGCGCTAATGGTAATCTCGCTCGGTGGGTTGGTTGCTTTGCAAGTATACCTGCTTCAATTGGCGCTTGAACAAAAGGAGCAGGTTTTCCGGCGCAATGTCCTAATGGCGCTAAACACAGTTTCGCAGCAGCTGGAAAACAGCGAGACTTTCACAATTGCGCTCGGAACGACTCCTCCCCAGCGTGGGACGTGGCAGTTTAATGTGGCGCGATCAACGGTTGTGGGCAACGATTCAGTTCACGTCAAGGGTCTGTTCCTTGAGACTAACGACATACTTGATGCGGCTCTGGAGAACTGCCCGTTGACGATTACCGATGGCGTGCTTCAATACGAAGTGTCCTCACCGCAGCATGTCATGATCAAGATATATGATCAATCTCAAGGTACCGATTTAGTAGTTGTGGATACGTTTCGCGCCGCCGGAAAATACAAAATTGATGTAAGCGGTATACGAGAGCCGGGCAGCAGCATGATGTACATGTTTCGCACTGACTCTACCTCGGCGATCTTCCAGACACAAGATGGCTCGCAACTGATGCCGCTGGGTCCAATGATCGGGTCAACGCGCAAAGAAGACTATCTTAAGCGAATCGTAACAGACATGACCGTTGCAGAGCTGGAACCAATAGAGCAGCGTATCACGAGGGAAGAGCTGGACTCTCTGCTCCGGTCTGCATTGGATGAGACAGGAATTCACCTCGAATATGAGTATGCAGTATTTGCCGGGAACAACGATTCGATGCGTGTTTCTTCAGCGTCATTTTCACGAGACAGATTGATGCGGACGGATTTCCGTACCCGCCTGTTTCCCAGCGACAGGTTGTCGGCACGCAGCGAACTGGCGGTATTCTTTCCGGAGCGCAGCGTCTACCTGTGGAAACAGATGAGTATGCTGGTGCTGACCAACTTGCTCTTCATCGCCGTCATTGTCGCAGTGTTCACATACACTGTTCGTGTGATGTTATCGCAGAAACGTTTCGCGGTACGGATTGTCGATTTCATCAACAATATGACACACGAATTCAAGACGCCAATTTCAACCGTTGCGCTGGCTTGCGAAGCGATAATGCGACCCGATGTCATTCAACAGCCGGAACGTATTGGCAAGTACGGTCGAATGATTCTGGATGAAAACCAGCGTATGCGCAATCAGGTAGAAAAGATTCTGCAAATGGCAGTGATCGAAGAAGGCGACTACGAGCTTAAGCTGTCCGAGGTTGACTTACATCAAATCATTCGGAAAGCAATTGACGGGATAAGTCTTCAGATTGAGAATCGCAAAGGCAAATTGGTTGGCAATTTGAATGCGTCCAACGCAATGATCTCAGGTGACAATCTGCATCTCACGAATATCATCAATAACCTTCTCGACAACGCCATCAAGTACTCTCCGGATGCCCCGGATATTGAAGTAACGACTACAAACGAAACTTCAGAGCTTGTGATAACTATCTCAGACAAGGGTATGGGCATATCAGAGGCGGATCAAGAGTTGATCTTTGAGAAATACTATCGTGTCCACTCAGGGAACGTGCACAATGTTAAGGGCTTCGGATTAGGATTGAGTTACGTTAAAATGATGGTAGGGGCGCAACACGGGACAATACGCCTTGAGAGCAGTCCAGGCGCCGGGACGAAGATCGAACTTCGATTCCCAACCTGTGAGGCAAGCGAGCAAGTATCGTGACAAAGCAACGAGTGTTATTGTTAGAGGATGATCCGAATCTTGGGTTCATTTTGCAGGAGCATCTGCAAATGCAGGGTTTTGACGTGGTCCTTTGCGTCAACGGTGAGGAAGGTCTAGACGCCTATCGCAGCGGACAGTTTGAACTCTGTTTGGTTGATGTCATGATGCCGAAGCTCGACGGGTTTGCGTTTGCCCGCCGAGTGCGCGAACGCGATGAGAACATTCCATTGATATTCCTAACGGCGAAATCTCTCAAGGAAGACAAGATCGAAGGATTCAAGATTGGCTGTGATGATTACCTGACGAAGCCTTTCAGCATGGAAGAACTAATGCTGAGAATTACGGCGGTGTTGCGGCGATCCAAAGCCACAAACAAGGCTGCAGAAATCCCAGAAATGTTTGAAATCGGCAAATTCACATTTGATCATAATCGTCAGATTCTTTCCAAGGACGGGGTTCAATTCAAGCTTACGCCCAAAGAGGCAGACTTATTGAGATTGTTGTGCATCCACAAGAATCAGACTCTGGAAAGGGAGGTCGCCTTACGAGAGATTTGGGGCGACGAAAGTTATTTTTCCGGGCGCAGTATGGATGTATTTGTTTCCAAGTTGCGGAAGTACCTGCGTGAAGATGAAAGCATCGAAATCATGGGGATTCACGGCAAGGGTTTTCGACTGATCGTGAATTGAACCGAAGAGCGAACCAATAGCGGTCTTACGCACGTAGTAAATACTGGAATTTGAAAAAGAACTGGCGGCTGTTTTGAATCATGTCGCGCGTCTCGCGCAGATTCTGATAGGAATGCGTTGAACCAAGATAGAAGATTGTAAACGGATTCAATTTGTAGCTCAAGAGCGGCTCGATTCCCATGACCCTGTCGAAGTTGTCGTACTGGACAATCAATCGCAAGAACCACTCACGCGTAAACTGGTAATTGAGCTGAGTTCGTAGAATGTACCCGGCATAGATCTTCTCATCGGTTGCCGGGTTCTTCAGTTCTTCATAATTATACTCTGGCCTCACGATGAGGCGTTGAAACAACTTCAATGTACAAAATGCATTGAGTTCCCAGCCGTGGCCCAGTACCGGTGTCTCCAACCGACGGGCAATGTACTTAATTCGCATAATCTGTCCGCCAAGACTCAGCGGCTCAGAGAAGCGACTCTCAACATACATGCGGTAGTGCCTAATTCCCGGGAAGAAATGACCTTGGAACGTCTCCCGGCTGTATAGCCAGCCGAGTTGGACTGAGGTTTGGGCAGGCAGTAGCAGACTCAGTTCCGGCGATACCCACTCGTCTTTGCGTGGACCTGAATAATTCCAGATGCGTCCGACAGAGATAGTCGGAGTAACCTCGATGAAGGTCTTAGATTTCGGTCGGAAAAACAAACCAGTCCAGAAGCTGCCTTCGCGCTGATTATTCCAGAAGATGAAGCCGTTGTCGGCGCGGAACGTCGGACTGACCTGACGATACTCAAGTTCAAAATTCCATAGTCGTGCTTCTCGAGTCAATCCAGCATAGGCAGTGTTTCCCCAGTATTTCTCGCCATCGAAGGCGGCGGTATGTCGTCCTCTGTCAAACAACGATCCATCTCCGAACAGCGAAATGTCGTTTGGCTCTTCGGTATGGCTTGCCAATAACTGTGCGCCTATGCGGTAGTTCTTGTTAAGTCGAAGATTGAAGTCTCCGCCAAAAACCGAACCCGAACCGCCATCATCAATTCTGCGATCGGTAGCGATTGCACCGATGTAGGAATCTTCGCCTACGCTTTGTTTAAGTCGAACGATATTGCTGACGCTTCTGCCGACTTCGGCGAGAGCAGTGTGCTCTTCAAATGGCAGCAATTGAGGCGAATGTTCATCGCGTGCAACGATGTAGCCTAAGGCCGTTCTACTGGCGAGGCGGCCAGTGAGTTTTCCTGCAAAGAGCGGATCGTTTATCGAACGGGTATAGACGACATTCGAATACGAGTTGAAGAGGTCCGATCCTTCCTGAAAGAAGGGTCGCTTCTCCGGGTAGAATAGGGCGAAATTGTTGTTCACATCCACCTGTGCGGCATCGGACTCTACTTGGCTGAAATCGGGATTGTAGGTGACATCCGCCGTCAGGTCCGAGCTGAGCAAATAGCGTAGATTGAGTGACACTTCGGCTTCGGGGTCACTGTTTTCGAGCGCCGAGCGCGGGTTGTTGGGATTGCGCAGCGAAGCTGATTGAAATCCGATAACCGATGGCAAGACTTCAAGTCGACTACCCGGTTTGGCATTTTCGAATCCGATGAGAGTGCCGAATTGGCATGGAAAGCAAGGTTCGTCACGATTAATCGCTGCCCAAGTCGAGCGTTCCCGATCAGATCGCGGCCGATTTCGCCAGAAGGTAGCTCGCCACTCTTGAACAGATTTTACCGGGAAACGCAGACTGCTGAAAGGTATGGCGACTTCAACTTGCCATCCTTGCTCGGTGATTTTTCCACGCGAGTGGAAGACGATATCAAATCGCATATCCTCATCGCTATTAGGTATCCAACGCAAATCGCCTTGGAGTCCAAGTGGATTGACAAATATCTCATAAGCCCAGGCGGCATCGCCATAAGTGTCGAGGAGGATACCAACATAGTCATCGCTAAAAATCTCATCGCGGTCCCGCATCGATGCGCGTACTGTACTCGGATCATCGTAGCAGATGAACGCCAAATAGAAGTTGTCATCGTCATAAGTAACGAGTACCTCGGTCTCAACTGACGGTTTTACTCGTTCGCGCGGGGTGTTCTCTGCGAAATTTTCTGCTTTGACGGCGTTGCTCCATCCGGCATCGCCAAGTTCGCCGTCAATAGTGATTTCGCCTGAGCTTCGTTGGACATTCAGAACCGGCCTGCTGTTCGGCACAAAATCGCTCTGGGCGTAAGTTGAGCTGCCAATCAGCAAAAGTACAATGGCATATAGCCATTTTGGAGCCGAAATTCTCATAATGAAAGGGGTTACGTAATTATCGTGCCAGAAGTTTCGGGAATTTTACCGAGTTGGTTGTCCATGTTGATGGTCTGAATGAAAAAAGCCCTGAGCGATTTACTCAGGGCTTTCGACCTTACATTAGCGACCAAGTCCGAGGACTACAGTCGTTCGATCTTCTTGCGATTGCGTTTTACCTTCTTGGTGGCGTTGCGCGTGTCGAATACAGCCGCGGCGTTGTCAACGATCCATTGGTAGTCATAGCTGGAATGGTCTGTGACTACTACGATGAGGTCTGCAGACTTGATTAGCGGAGCCGTTAACTTCGTTGACTTCATGTCGATCTTATGGTGTTCGTCGAAACGAATCTCCGGCACAAATGGGTCATTGTAGTAAACCTTTGCGCCTGCGCGCTGCAGCAGATTAATACAGTCAAGTGCAGGCGATTCGCGAACGTCAGCGATGTCGCGTTTATAGGCAACGCCAAGCACCACAACTTTCGAACCGTTGATTGATTTCTTACGTTGGTTGAGATTGCGAGCGATACGGTCCAACACGTATTCCGGCATGTGAGAATTGACATCGCCGGCAAGTTCAATGAAGCGTGAGTAATAGTTCAAGCTCTTGAGCTTCCACGACAAGTAATGCGGATCAATCGGAATGCAATGGCCGCCGAGTCCCGGTCCCGGGAAGAAGGGCATGAAACCAAAGGGCTTCGATGAAGCAGCATCAATGATCTCCCAGACATTCAACTTGAGCCGGTCGCACATTAGGGCGACTTCATTAACAAGGCCGATATTAACCGACCGGAAGGTATTTTCGAGCAATTTCACCATTTCGGCTGCCTGAGTCGAGCTAACCATGTGCACATGGTTGATGGCGGCTTCATAGAAGATCTTAGCCATTTGCTGACAACGCGGAGTGTGTCCACCGACAACACGCGGCGTATTCTTGGTCTGATAGATTGCATTGCCCGGGTCTACACGTTCGGGGCTGAAAGCAAGGTAGAAATCCTTGCCGCATTTCAGTCCGGTTTCTTCCAACTCGGGAAGGATCAACTCTTCAGTAGTTCCCGGGTAGGTAGTGGATTCAAGAATGACGAGCATTTCCTTGCGGAGAGACTTCTTCAATTCCATTACAGCAGTTAAGATGTAGGAGACATCCGGGTCCTTGGTTTTCGAAAGCGGCGTCGGCACGCAGATGGCGCAGACATCGCAATCTTTCATTTGTGAGAAATCACGAGTAGCCCGGAGCTTTTTAGCCGTAACCGCCTTCTTGACTTCCTTGGCAGGTACATCGCCAATGTCGGAGCCGCCAGAGTTAATCAGCTTGATTTTGCGATCGGAAATTTCAAAGCCGACGACGCGATATCCGGCATGCACATACTCGATAGCCAGTGGCAGACCAACATATCCCAGACCAATGATGCCGATAACGGCGGTACGGTCCTTCAGTTTTTGCGCCAATTGATTCTTCAATTCTTCCTCCAGAAATCCAACGTGTCGAGCAAGGTTTGCTCGATCTTATACTTGGGATTGTAACCTAATTCCTTCTTTGACTTCGCGATGCTGCCGACGAGTAGCGGCACTTCAACAGGGCGAAGCAGTTCCTTTGCTATCTTGATATCTATTTCGGCAGTTGACATATTAGTCAATAGCTTCAAATAGTGGCGAATACTGTCAGCCTTTCCGCTTGCCAAGATGTAAGCCTCGCCGGGCTTACCTTTTGCCGCCGCTTGGCGATAGCCGTTGACGATATCGCGTACATCGCTAATATCGCGTCTTGCTGATGTATCTCCAACCTTTATAGTGCCGCGCCTCCCCGAACTCTCAATTCGAGTGATCTGTGAGCAGAAATCCGGAATAACATAGCCAGTCCCTTGCCTCGGTCCGGTGTGGTTAAACGCGCGGATTCGAACAATTGGGAGCCCGTAAGCCCGAAAATATTGGTACGAAAGGATGTCAGCAGCCGCCTTAGAGGCGCCGTATGGCGATACCGGGTGCAGCGGATAGTCTGGTTTGATCGGCATTTTGGCCGGCGGCAGGGGACCGAAAATATCGGCTGAGGAGACGAAGACGATTTTCTGTACCGACTTTGAATCTCTCAATATTTCGTATAGGTTTTGAGTGCCCATTAGATTGATCGTCATGGTATCGACAGGAACCGTAAATGATCGTCCCACCGCGGCAAGTGCTGCAAGATGAAACACCACTTGCGGCTTCGCGGATGTTACTGCTTTCTTGAGGGCGCGAGCATCATTGATGTCAGCGGTGGCGATGGAAATGGCGTTTTTGATTCCGGCGACATAGTCCCGGCGTTCACCCATTAACGACGTACCGAAAACCTCGTAATTGTGATTGAGCAAGTTTTCGGCTAAGTGCGAACCGGCAAAACCCGTGATGCCGGTAATGAATGCTCTCATAGATTATGTTTTTTCTTTAATGTCGCCAAGTCTGAGTCTACCATCATTTCGACCAATTGGCGGAATGAGACCTTCGGTACCCATCCCAACTTTTTCCGAGCCTGAGTCGAATCGCCAAGGAGAATGTCAACTTCCGCCGGACGCACGAAGCGCTGGTCTATTTTGACATATTGTTTATAGTCGAGATCGAGACGCGAGAAGGCGATTTCAGCGAAATCGCGAACCGTGTGATTCTCATTGGAAGAAATCACGAAGTTCTCCGGCTTCTCTTGCTGAAGCATAAGCCACATGGCAACAACATAGTCCCCGGCGAATCCCCAATCTCGTTTGGCATCAAGATTGCCGAGATAGAGCGCGTCCGCCAATCCAAGCTTAATTCGCACAGCGCCGTCGGATATTTTGCGCGTAACAAATTCCAGCCCGCGACGCGGTGATTCGTGGTTGAACAAAATGCCTGAAGACGCATGAATATTGTAAGACTCGCGATAGTTTACCGTAATGAAGTGCCCGTACACCTTGGCGACGCCGTAAGGAGATCGCGGGTAAAACGGTGTACTTTCGGTCTGCGGCACTTGCTGGACTTTGCCAAACATCTCTGAAGATGACGCCTGATAGAATCTGATCTTCGTGTCGACCTTGCGAATGGCTTCGAGCAGTTTTGTAACGCCAATAGCGTCGAACTCGCCGGTCAATACCGGTTGTGTCCACGAGGTAGGCACAAATGACTGGGCGGCCAAGTTATAGACCTCGTTCGGTCGGACGTCTTCAATCATGTCCAGAAGTGAACCTTGATCGTAGAGATCCGCCTGAATCAGGTGCAGTTTTTCTTTGATATGATTTATTCGCTCAAAATTTTCGGTGGACGAACGCCGTACCATGCCATAAACTTCGTAGCCCTTTTCCAAGAGCAATTCGGCGAGGTACGATCCGTCTTGACCGGTAATACCGGTTATTAATGCGCGCATCATCATCTCCGCATTAGGGTTGGCTGGAATATATGATTGGCGGGTCTGAAGTCAAGCCTTGAGGCAGAAGTCACTGGATCCGCAAGAATGCGGCTTGTCGCCGCCCCATTCTATGACTATATATACACCCCTATGACCCGAACAAGTAGAAATTTGCTATTCTATAAATTGCCGCCGATTCTCTTCGCCGGTATGATCCTGCTTCTGTCTTCGTTGCCTAACGCGCATGCTCCCTCGTTTGACATTCGAAATATTGACAAGTTCTATCATGGATTGGAGTATTTTGTCTTCGGATTACTGATGTTTCGGGCATTTCCGGAGACACATTTATCGAATCGAAAGGGAGTCTATTATCTGCTCCTCTTCTTGTTCGGATTGGTTTACGCAGGGCTCGACGAGACAGTACAGTATTTCGTTCCAAACCGGGATTCATCCATTGGAGACTGGGTCGCCGATATAGTCGGCTACATGGTAGCTGGACTATCGATACTAATCTACAGGTTTCAGAAGTAGGTCCTGCAATGCTGGAGTGACCAAGGGAGCATCCTGTCAATTGAGAGTTAGATTGAATTGACATTACCTGGCTGATTTCTATCTTGAATGCACTATGAAATATCAACGAATTAAAGGCACATTTGACATCCTTCCCGAGGAATCGGCGAAATGGGTGTACCTCGAGTCGATAGTGCGCGACGCCATGCGACGATTCAACTACAAGGAAATCCGTCCGCCGATCTTCGAAATGACCGAGCTATTTGCCCGTGGCATCGGTGAAGGAACAGATATTGTTTCGAAAGAAATGTTCTCATTCACTGACATGGGAGGGCGAAATCTCACCCTGCGCCCGGAAGCTACTGCATCCGTAGTGCGGGCATTTGTGGAAGAATCGCTCGGCAAGAAGTCTCCCTTGAACAAGGTTTTCTATATCGGCCCGATGTTCAGGCAAGAGAAACCACAGAAGGGGCGTCAGCGTCAGTTTCATCAGTTTGGAGCCGAAGCAATCGGCTCAAGCGATCCCAAGATCGACGCGGAGATAATTGCCATTAGTGTTCAGATACTGAAAGACTGCGGCATCAGCCAGTTCGAGGTGGCAATCAATTCGGTGGCGACTCCTGAGATCAGAGCCAAGCACCGGTCGGAGTTGTTGAAGTTTGTTGAGCCAATTGCGGACAAATTTCCGTCGGTGGATCGCGAGAAGATTGAAAGGAATCCGCTTCGACTATTCGATAGTAAAGAACAACTTACGAAGTCCCTGTTAACAGATGCGCCGTTGTTATCCCAGTTTTATGATGAGGCAGTCAAACGCGACTTTGAACTTGTCATGGCGACATTGGAAAAACTGAACGTCCCTTATTCGGTCGATCCGCGACTTGTCCGGGGACTGGACTATTATACTCGTACAGCTTTTGAAGTCCGGTCGAGCCTCCTTGGGGCACAGGATGCCTTATCCGGCGGCGGGCGGTATGACCTGTTAATTCAGGAATTAGGCGGTGACGCTACTCCGGCAGTCGGATTTGCTGCGGGAATGGAACGGACGCTTCTCGCGATGGAAGCAACTGGAAACAAAGGATTCGCGGAGAAGCCGCTTGATATTTTCATTGTCGCTGTGAATCCCGATGAGCGTACGGAGGCCGCAAACCTTGCCGGGGCATTGCGCGAAGCTGGGCTTTCTGTGGATCTGGATTATCTTGAGCGTTCACAGAAATCGCAAATGAAGGAAGCTGCTCGACAAAACGCCCGTTTTGCGATTTTTGTGTTTTCTGACGACCTCAAAGATCGCGTCTACACGATCAAGAACATGACGACGACCGAACAGCAAAAACTGCCATACGAAGGCTTATTGAGGGCGACTCTCTCAATTTAGTCAATCGCAAGACGCCAAAAAAGAAAACTCGACCCTGCTCACGAGATGGAGCGGGGTCGAGTAATTCTGTCAATTAGGAACGCCAAATGCCATCCAGTTTCTAATACTTGACTGGCCCCAACTTTAATTCAAAGCGCGGCGTAACTGTCGTGCTATTCCAGTTAGCAGTCGTCGCGGTTCGTTCGTATACACAATTTTCCTGCATATCGTGTTCCAGATAGTAATCCAAAAACGAACTCACATGTGATTGGACAGCTTGGCCGCTCGCTTGATAGCCAACTACTCTAATTGTCTCAGTCCAAGAGTAGAAGTTGAATGGAACATTTCTAACATCGATCCGGTGCTCCCACTGGCGGTAACTCAGATCTCGTCCGTACCGATAGTTGATCATCTGAAGGCTGCGCAACGAGTCTCCGAGCGGGTTGAATTGCGCCCTCACGTATAGGGTGTCATGATATGGCCATTGGCCGTACTCCCAGGATCCCTTTATGGTCATGATATCACCACTCCAAACTGGTTTGGGTGATGTTTCCTCCCCACTCCAATTATGAACAACGAAGACGGTTGTTGGATCGTAAGTGATATCCGAGCAAGAGATGGAATACAACATCGCAGCATCGAGTCGAACCCAAAAGAAGACGGAACTCTTGAGCCTGTGCATGACTGAATAGGCAACTGTCACAGTATCGCGAGCTGTAGTGTCGGCTCGGGCGACACATTCGACACGGCACAAACCTGCAAACCAATAGCCGCCTATCACGCGGACGTAGTTGTTAGTGATTTGTGAAACCTGTCCGGGTGCAGGCGTATTGCCGTAAGGGAGGACTCGCCAATAGACAGTCGTATCGAGCGTACCGGTAACTTGCGCATGGACAAGCACGGTGTCGTTTATAGAGCGAAATAAGCTATCCTGATCCAGCACAAGACGTACAACCGCGGTTCTAAAAGGGAAGTTATTGGTCGACTTCCCGCCAACTGTTACAGTTACATTGCCCGATACGAACAATTCCGGGACAATGACCGAAATCTCAGTGTCACTCCAAGAGACTACCGTCACCGTTATGTTGCCGAACTTGACCACGCTATTGCCTTGCGATTCCCCAAATCCCATGCCTTTGACTTTGACAGTGCTTCCCGATTGTGCTTCCGGTGGGTCAATTGCGGTAATTCGCAACGCGTTCCACATTACGAGGTCGGAGTTTCCTTGATCCCAAATTGACACCCAGCGGTTGTCTTGTGCGTCCCAATAAGTATTATCGATGCGGGGTGCGTGGTCTCGCCAATCGGAGAGTTCCATCGGGCTCATTTCCGATGTGTCGCACATATCGTGATAGAGATGTTGCGCCCACATCGCGTTCCATGATGTAAAGACAGACCAATCAAAACCAACACAGGCGCCTGCGCCTGCAACTTCGACCAGTGTGTCTTGCCAGTTGCCTAACCAGCTATAGCAGAATCCGAGATAGACAAAGGTGGTGTCATCGTGAAATGAGTTGTTGTGTGCGACAAACGATGGGCTGACAAAGTACCTGTTTTCTGCATTATAAACTACGATCGGAATCCTCCCTGCTTTGATGTTACTGAAGTACTTTGTCGTCGTAGCTGCGTTGGCAATTTCTCCGGTCATCAGGAACACTTCCTTGATATTGGCCGAATTGGGCCACGCCATTCCATGCGAGTAGAAATGGACGACTCCGTATCCCGAGAGTGAGGCAAACTTCTCGACCGTACATTGGTTATTGGTTACGACTTCGAAGTTTGAATAGCCGGTCTTGGCAAAACCTGCGTTTGCCTGCGCAATCAAAGGGTTGGCATGGGCTTGGCGTTCAAAGTAGTGCGGATTAAGAAAAATGGTCTTGTTAGACACCGGGCGATGATTTTCGATTGAGGTTGCAGTAGGCGAAGCTGTATTTCTCTTTGGAGCTTGGCGCGACCGGATCAGTTCCTCCCAGATCCAGCGGGTCAAGCAGCACGCCGCCGCGCATTCCGTTTTTATACTCAACAACGACGCCTTGAGTGTTTGCGGAAGCGGAGAGCACATTTGCCGTATCTGACTCGAAGAGCTTGACCAAGGAGTCCTTGGTTGCAGTCGTATCCAATGTTGCCAGCATATCCACCAAACTCTCGCCAATATCCTGCTGAACAGAAATGATGTTCTCGATGCGCTGAAGTTCCTTTTGTTGGTCGTTGTCGTTGTTGTCAGAACCTTTATCACCGCCGGAGCAGCCTAAGGCGAGCAGAAGCATGAGTGCCAGGAGAGAAATCGGTCGAATCAGAATCATAAGGTACCTCCGAAGTTGTGTAACCTAAAATTATATATCGGAGGATTAATTCTGAATAGAGATATTTTTGGCGATTTTATGCGGAGGACAAGAGAACGGGGTCTATGTTGTCTTTTGTCAGTTAAGCATGATAGCTATGTGCAGCTAATAGTTAGGCGAGTAATGCTGACGGTCGGTTGCTTGTTTACTAATTTCCAAGTTCCTGGGATGACTTTCGAATGTTTTCTATGACTTCCCCATAGTAGGGCTTTTCCTTGAGACTGGCGTATGCGCCCGGGAAGAGCACGATGGTGATTTCGGCACCCATTTCGGAGAAATTGTTCATAATCACCGAAAAACGCTGCCCATTGGGGAGGCGGGTATTGTCGATCATAGGGAAATCATAGAAACCAGTGCTGAACGAGACGTTTTTGGACACCGGGTCGCCGTGTCCATTCTGGCTCCGGATTGTGACATCAAGCCGCAGTTCCTTAGCCTCACGATCAATGTCGGTAACATCAACAATAAGTGTCGTAAAGACGCTGTCTAGTTCGAGATCAGCTGGATCAAGAGTGGCTCCCTCAAACTCGCCTTCAAGATTTACCCCCAAATCTTTCTTAACACCGACGCCTTCAAGGACCACCATTTGCTTCTTTGTTATCTCGCGAGCAACGCGCTCGAGGCGGCGCTGAAATGCCTGATATCGTTCAAGTGAGTCGGGTCGGGACTCATTCTTGAGTCGCTCGGAGATACTCTGTCTGAGATCGGTAAAGAGCGGTTTGAGATTCAACGACTCGTGGAAGTTGTATGCGAGCAATTCGAGGTTAAGAACGGCTGCCCCAATGGTTGATTCTTGCGGACGCAAGAATGTACCTATAATTGAAACGAACATGTCTTTGCGTAGCGCACTCTCAGACTGCTCGCGGTTACTCATAAGTTCCGAGTAGAGCCGCGTGTTGGCGTCAAGTGACTGCTGGCGTTCCAGGTACTGCGAGGTAAAGAAACCAAGAAGCGTAATTGCAATTGCAGTGAACAGACCGCCGAGCGGCTGTAAGACAATCGTTAGTTTATCCCAGAAATCGCGCTTCTTTTCATCCACCGATTATTTCCTCTTAAGGGCGTACTTGCCGTCCTTGTCCTTTTCTAAGACAATGTCGTAACGCGTTGCATTGGCATAGGAAAATACTTCCAACGTCGGAGTCTGCTTCTCGATATGGACGGTCAGAACACACTTGCCTTCTTCTTTGACGTTCAACCGATATGCTCCGAATTTGTCGACAATAGCAGAATCAACAACGACTGGTGATACCGCAGGCTTTCCTGCCTCGGTGGCCTTTACCGGCGCAGATATCGTGACTTTGACGCCTTCGGCAACAGGTTTGTCACCAATTTTGAGGTCGCCGAATATCCTCCCGGCAAACAGCTGGGAAAGCGGCAGGGCGACAACAACGAGGGTAATGATGAAACGATGCATTTTGATCTCCTTCACTTTTCCCCTATTAAACAATCGAAAAATACAATTGTATCCAAGCAATTTTTTCGCGTCACGGTTTAGTTGCTGTTTGGCTCCCCAGTTCGACATTACTTTCCAATGGATAGAAAATACTGCTGAAAACGAGTGGAAGATGTCATTTCCGGGTGGAACGAGGTCGCAACAACATTACCTTGTCGGACAATAACTGTTTCGTTGCGACAACTGCCAAGGCTCAGGACGTCCGGACCTATGTTTGATAGCCGTGGTGCGCGGATGAACACCATCTCCAGCGACTCAGGTTTTGGTCCCAGCATAACTTCGCCGAAGTCGATAAATGATTCGAATTGACGACCGTAGCCGTTGCGTTCGACGGTAATGTCAAGAAGATCAAGGGGGGTGATCACTTTGTCATTGACGACGTTTTTAGCGAGCAGGATCATTCCGGCACAAGTGCCCCAGACTGGTCGTTTGGCCGCGAAGTTCTTTATTGCCTCTGCAAGATTAGTCGATTTGATAAATCGATCAATTACGGAGGACTCACCGCCGGGAATCACGAGGTAGTCGCAAGCCTCAAGCTGGCCGATCGACTTCACAAGGCGTACATCGCACTTCAGTCTGCCGAATGCCTGATGGTGTTTGGCAAAATCCCCTTGAAATGCGAGTATCCCGACTTTCGGATTGGCGATCATCTGTATTGAAGCAGTTCTTCCTTGGGAAGTTTGCTGATCTCAAGTCCGGGCATCGCCTCACCTAAGGCGCGGGAGGCTTCGAGAACAATAGCCGGATCATCAAAATGCGTTGTCGCCGTGACGACAGCCTTCGCCAAACGGGATGGATCGGATGACTTAAATATCCCCGAGCCGACGAAAACGGCTTGAGCGCCAAGCTTCATGCAAAGCACAGCATCTGCGGGTGTAGCGATACCGCCGGCGGCAAAGTTCGGAACAGTGAGATTTTGCAGGTCGGCAGTTCTCTTGACCAGATCAAGCGGCACGCGATATTCCTTGGCCATCTTTTTGAGCTTTTCTTTATCCATCTTCTTAAGAGCATGAATCTCGCCATAAATCTGGCGAAGGTGACGAACTGCCTCGACAATATTGCCGGAACCGGCTTCACCCTTGGTGCGGATCATAGCTGCGCCTTCATTAATTCGACGAAGCGCTTCGCCAAGATTTCGGCAGCCGCACACGAACGGAATCTTGAACGGATGTTTGTCTATATGGTGTTCTTCGTCAGCGGGTGTGAGCACTTCAGATTCATCGATGTAGTCGACCTTCAATTCCTGAAGTAGTTCCGCTTCCGCGAAATGGCCGATACGGCACTTGGCCATAACCGGGATTTGAACTGTAGCTTGTATCTCTTCGATCTTTTCGACTGGTGACATACGGGCAACACCGCCTGCCTTGCGGATATCAGCGGGAACGCGTTCCAGAGCCATCACAGCGACGGCACCGGCATCTTCGGCGATCTTGGCTTGTTCAGCATTAGTGACGTCCATGATGACGCCGCCTTTCAGCATTTCCGCCAGACCGACTTTCAGCACATATTCTTTGCTATCCATAACTCTCACCTCGTGTCAAAAATGCAATCCGCGTAACTCAAGATACGCTCAACCCACACCGGCCAATAATAACCGGATATAGTCACCTTATATACGAGGAGAAGGCGAAAAAGGCAAGCCGACTTAGTGATTTAGTGAATGGTAGTTGATAACTGAAATGCGACCATTTCATCGTCAAGTGGTGCATAATCACTCGACCGGACTATTTGGGTGACCAGCTTAAGTGTCACCGCTTCGTCGATATGGTAGCCGACGCCTAACTCAAAGCGGTTCAAGGGATAATCCCAGTCTTGTTTGCCGACACTGCCACCGAAATCGTACTCGGAGAAGCGGATGGTCTCCATACGACCGGCAAGATACCACTGAGGAGCGAGCTTGTAACGGGCGTCAATGTAGGCACTGTATGCATCGAGATTGTCATATACCGGATGTTCCCACCGAGCCAAGAACGCTTCACCGAACATTTCCAACATTCCATAATCGTAGTGCGCGCCAAGCCCACCGCCGAAGTTAAGATAGTCTTCGGCTTCCTTGGCACCATACGCGGCAGAGATTTTGGGGTAATACTCTTCGGCGATTTCAAAATCAGAAATGTCTGAGAGATAGGGACCGGCGAAACCGGAAAATTGGAGGCTAAAAACTGGCGAAAAATATACTCCCAGTTTAGCTGTCATTTGCGGTAGGTCTTTCTCGCGCTGAATTGTCGGTGCAGAGATCGTCCCGCTCAAAGCGCCGATGGACCAATCAATCATTCCTGCTACGCCGAATACTTCGACTCCAGTATTCCAACAAGGATCATACATCATTGGCAGGCCATACTTCAGGAACCCATTTCCGCGCGATTCCAAGAGCTGGTCATTGTTGGTTTGGTACTTTCCCGGTGCGAGGGCCGTGTGGTAGAGATACATTAAAGGTACGCCGACCAACGGATTCTTATTCGAATAGGTTCGCGGTCCCCACATTCCAACCGGGTTGGGGATGATTCCAGCGTGAACGTTGATGTCCTTACCCCCGAGTCTTGAAAGGCGGACATAAGCTCCGTATAGTTGAAACTCAGAGTTATCAACCAGCACTTGGGTGAAGACGCTGACTTTCTCAGTCGGTTGAGCATCAAAGAAGATTCGAGCACGGACAAAGTCGAAGTTCGAGAATCCTTTGAATGTTTTGTTGCTGCCATCGATTGCGGAATTGTTACGGACGACCAAATCGAGTTGACCGCTGACCTGATATTGCGCGATTGCTTTGCCATTTGGAGCAATGGCTAAAATGGCGACGAATAGAGCGATCAATCGTTTCGTCATGTCGAAACTCCTTGAAGAATGCTTCCTGCCGGGGCTTGTTCATTGATCAGCGACACTGGCAGTCGAATCAGGAAATGAGCGCCGTTTCCAGATGTCGAGGTGACTGACAATTCACCCCCGTGATCTGATATAACCTTGTGACTTATAGCCAATCCGAGTCCGGTTCCGGTGGATTTACCGTGGGTAACAAAAGGTTTGAAGATGTCTTTGATAATCTCTTCCGGTATGCCGGGACCATCATCGTTGACACCAATGTGAATGCCTGCCGAGTTTCTTTCGATAGTAACCGATACATTGTTGCCCGGCGAAAGTGCTTCAAATGCGTTATTAAGTAGATTGTCAACTACACGGCGAAATTTGTGAGGATCGATCGATGCAACAAATTCAGGGTGATCATTGACAACCAGACCAATTCGCTGTTTGTCGAAGCGCTCGCGGTGAAATTCTACTTGCTGAGTAATTGTCTGGACGAAAAGAAGAGCTTCGAGATTCAGGGACTTGTTGCCGTGTGCGTAATCGAGCAGATCTTGTGTCATGTTTGCCATACGCTGGACTTGACTCTTGATGCCCCGGCAATAGCTCTCTCGCTTGGCTTCGCCGCCAAGTCCGTGAATAATGGCTTCAACAGAGAGTGCAATCGCGGTCATCGGGCTCTTGAAGTCGTGAATAATGCCTGCAGCGAGTTGGCCGATTGTCGCAAGACGCTCAGCGTTGATTCGCTCTTCCTGCACTCGGGCAATCGTCTCACGATTGGTCAAAAGGGTCTGACGCATATTGTCGAAGCACGATGCGAGATAGCCGAGTTCATCATTATTGAGGGGCTGGATAGGATTGTCAAGTTGCCCGGATGAGATCTTTCCGGCTGCTTCGACCAAGCGGTTTACAGCTCCGGTTAACTTGGTTGATGTGAACCGGTAGATTAGAACAAGTGATACAATCGAAGCACCGATCGTCAAGAGAATAAGATACAACGAAATGTTTGCGATTGCAGGGTCGAGCTGGTCGTCGAGGGAGCGCACTTGTATCATTGACAATCCTGATACTCCGCCGAGCCGGTAGTTGCTCAAGAGGTGATCTTCGCCCCCAATGCTGATAGTCTGGACCGTGCTTGCCCGCTTGTCTGAGTTTGAGACAACAAAATCCAGGACCTCGCGCTGCTGCATGAGCGCGGGGTCAGTTGCCGAGATGATTTCGTCTTTTGCCAACAGCAGAATATCGCTGCCGGTAAGCGACTTTAGACGTCGGAGTAGCTCGAGATTGATCTGATAACCGACAAGCAGCTTGCCCATTTGATATTGCTGACCAAAACTAAGCGGAGTGGTCAGGGTCTGGTAGATGTTTCCGCCCAGAAAGCGGTACTGTTCCTTATGAGCGTGTTCATACTTGTTGACGTTTAGCTCAAGCTGATCGTGGTCGCTGATTGTGACAGAGTTATCTTCCGCAAAGACTTTTCCGGCGGTGTCGGCGATAACAAAGATGTCTGCCTGAACCAGACTGCGGAAATTAGCCACTTCGTGTTGCGCTGTCGTCGGGTCGCCCTCGGCGATTGCAGCCATGAAGCGCGGATCGGAGAGCATGATGTCAATTCCGGATTTTAGAAGTGCAAACCGACTCTGCAGATAGTTGTCGAGCACCAACTGTGCCGTTTCTATTTCCTGGGTGAAGTGGTAGGTATACTGCTGTTTGATTACGTTGCGAACGACAATGAATACCAGAATTGCGCCGACGATGATGATGCCGGTCACATAGAGCTGGAATTTTCTGCCGATTGAAATTCTCATTGTTTAGTCTACCCGCACAGATACAGAATCCGAAGCCGGAACAGTGATGTTCACTTGCTTTTCCGGGACATTTTCCTGCCAAACATTCAGCGTATAATTTCCTGCCGGTACATTAGGAATGCGAAAACTGCCGTCTTCAGAGGCGAGGGCAAAGAAGGGTTGCTCCAACACCAGAATATGGGCGCGCATGGAGGAGTGGATTTCACAAAACACCTTGACCAGCCCGGGTGTGTCGAAGGTAACAGACTTGGAATGTCCCTTGGGGTAGCGTCCCAAATCGAACTTCTTGGCCTTGGAATAGGAGAAAACGTTGTGAAAAACGGGGTCAAGATTGGGAAAGTCAACTGTTGTACCGACGAGGATCGGCAGTATCTCCGGCACAAAGGACTGGTCTTTTTGCACCATCTGTGGATGCTCGTTTGGTGGTACCGCACTCGATATCGGTCCGCCAGTCAAATAGACAACCGCAGTCGCAACTGCATCGTCGGTGTCGATATTCTTGTTAGCCACAGCATCACGTCCCGTATAGCGATTGATGGCAGTATTTGCGGGGCGAGCGGGAGTCAAGGCAACTTCGCCGACAATGGTCCCGGCAGTAATGTGAGCTGTCTGCAAGAGCAGCAATAGAATCGTGATGAAACAGTTTCGCATCATTTGTCCTCTACAAATGTTGTCGGACAGAAGTAATATTTATTGACCAATTCAGTCCAACTTAGTGGTCTGGTTGTTGTTCGTTGCTGACAAGCTCTTTGTTCGCCTGCCAGGCTGGTGTTTCGATTTGGACCAGTGGGAAACTTCAATTGAATATGCGATAGGTAGTGTTTGCAGTTACCCCGTTAACCGATTAATCTACAATATGGACAGAGGTAAGTAGCAACATGTGCGGAATCTGCGGGATTTACCATTTTAAGAACAACCGGATTGTTGAATCAGACCAAATTCAGCGAATGAACGAGCGATTGGCTCACCGCGGCCCGGATGATTCAGGGACTTATTTTTCGCCGGACAGAAAACTTGGGCTTGGCCATAGACGTCTATCGATTATCGATTTGAGTCCAGCAGGTCATCAACCGATGGAGCATTCCGCCGGAAATCTTCAGATCGTATATAATGGCGAGATCTACAATCATCAGCACCTTCGCCAGACGCTCGAGAAGCAGGGCCACAGCTATATGTCCCACAGCGATACCGAGACGATTCTCAATCTCTATCAAGAGTATGGCATAGAGGCGCTGAAGCATCTCCGGGGGATGTTCGCGCTGGCAATCTGGGATCACGAGCGTAATGAGTTGACACTTGCGCGTGACCGGGTCGGAATCAAACCGCTATACTACACAATTCAAGACGGCACGCTGATATTTGCCTCTGAAATCAAAGCAATTCTGTCGCACCCGCTTGTATCAGCCGAGATTGACCCGCAGGCACTTTACCATTACCTAACGCTTGCCGCCGCGCCGGCGCCTCTTACTATGTTTGCCGGCATCAAAAAGCTGCCAGCCGGATACTGGATGCGAGTCGATGGCAGTGGGAGAATCACTTACACTCGTTGGTGGGATGCGATTCGCAATCAACCGATGCTTGATGATGACGAAGCAACCATCTCGCGAGGTATACTCGACCATCTTCGCGACTCGGTCAAGTCTCATATGATCTCTGATGTGCCGTTTGGAGTATTCTTGTCAGGGGGGATCGATTCGACGACTAACGTGGCTCTAATGGCTGAATTGATGGATCGCCCGGTGCAGACATTTTCAGTGAGCATCACCGGTCAGGATCAGTTCAACGAGTTCGAATATGCCCGGCGAATGGCCAAGCATTTCCATTGCGATCACCATGAAGTCGAAATTGGTGACGAGCACTTCATCTCATTGTTTGAGCAGCTGGCTTATCTGCAGGATGAACCACTCGCAGATCCGGTTTGTGTCCCGCTCTACTATGTTTCACAATTAGCGCGGCAGAATGGAGTTCCCGTAATTCAAGTCGGTGAAGGCGCTGATGAGCTATTCTGTGGATACCCAAAGTTTCTGCTGGCGCTTCAACTTATCAGCAAATGGGATAAATTGCAGTTCGTACCGAAGTCGATTTGGCATGCCGGCTATCGAATGGCAGGACGAATTATGGAATCGAAGGGGCGCTACCTTGAGCGTGAGCACTTACGGAGGTTGAGTAAGAGGGAAGAGTTGTTTTGGGGCGGAGCAATTGCGTTTCTTGAGTATGAGAAGGACCTGCTACTCTCGTCGGAGATGCGCAATATCTGCCGGGATTATAACACTGCCGGACAAATAGCTGCGCTCTACGAGCCGCTCAACGGCAGCGAAGAATACTTCACTCGGATGACCTACTTGGAGTTAAAACAGCGATTGCCGGAGCTGCTACTTATGCGAGTTGATAAGATGGCAATGGCGCATTCCATCGAGACAAGAGTGCCATTTCTGGATCATTTGCTGATAGAATATGTACTGCGCATACCGTCCAAAATGCACTACAGAAACGATAGCCTGAAATACTTGTTAAAAAAAGCAGTGACGGGCATCGTTCCGGATGAGATATTGAATCGTCCAAAGGTCGGATTCTGTGGTTCTGCGAAGAACATGGTCTCACCAGGAGTCGACAAGTTCGCGTACGAGTTGCTGACGTCGAAGTCGAATATCTTGGGCGAAATCGTCAATCGCGAGTATGTTGACAGAGTCTTTGCTCGCCACCAGGGCGGAAACAATCAGGGTATGCGCATCTGGAACCTGCTCAATCTGGCGTTGTGGTATCGGCAGTGGATCAACAAGCCGGCGCTTTCAGAAGTATGAAGGTTCTTTGGTCGCACGAGATTTAGACGAATCAATCTAGGAGACTTCAGTTGGATCATATCTATCTTGACTACAACGCAACGACTCCGATACATCCCGAAGTCGCAGAGGCAATGATTCCGTACTTGCGCAGTCATTTCGGAAACCCCTCGAGTTCGCACTGGTTTGGTGTGCAAACACGCAAGGCAGTCGAAACGGCGCGCGCCCAAGTGGCCGCGTTGCTCGGATGCCAAGCCGACGAGATAATCTTTACGTCTGGCGGCAGTGAATCGGACAACTTCGCAGTAGCGGGATTCGCGCTGAAGAATCGGCAACGTGGAAATCACATTATCACTTCGCAAATTGAACACCCAGCCGTCTTGGAGATTTGCCGCTATCTCGAAGAGCAAGGCTTCGAAGTTAGCTACCTGCCGGTCGATTCGACTGGGTTGGTGAATGTCGATGATGTTCGGCGCGCTATGCGTCCTACGACAATTCTGTTGTCAATCATGCAGGCAAACAATGAAGTAGGCACAATTCAGCCCATCAAAGAGATCTCTGCACTTTGTCACGAACACAAGATAGTGGTTCACACTGATGCGGCACAAGCGGTGGGTAAGATACCTGTTACGGCCGAAGCCACTGGCGCTGACATGATCACGATTGCCGGGCACAAACTCTATGCACCAAAAGGAATAGGAGCACTGTATGTCCGGCGCGGCATCGAACTGCAGAAGATGATTCATGGGGCTGCACACGAGCAAAATTTACGCGCAGGCACAGAAAACGTACTCGAAATCGTCGGACTCGGCAAAGCCTGTGAAGTTGTCGGCCGTGAACTTCAGCGGCAAGCACCGTTGATGCAGAAATTCCGCGATCACCTCGAATCACAACTAACGGCACGCTTGCCGCAATGTCGAATCAATGGCAATCTCGATTTACGCCTGCCAAACACGGTATCGATTTCGTTTCCGGGAATAGAAGCCAACACGATCATCTCTGAGTTGGAACAGGTTGCCTGTTCGCCGGGCGCGGCTTGTCATTCCGACAAGGTGATGATGTCGCATGTGCTCGAAGCTATGCATGTTCCGGTGGAGTATGCGATGGGGACGATACGGTTTTCTACCGGATACATGACGACTGAGGCAGAAATTGACGCCGCTGTCGAAGCGATCGAATCTACGATAAACCGACTAGCTCCATCCGGTGCAGGGGAGGTTACCCTACCTTCGTCCGGCGAAGAGGTTCGGCTGACACGTTACACTCACGGTCTGGGATGTGCTTGTAAACTGCGACCTCAGGCATTGGAGAAAATACTGGCTCAACTGCCCCGGTCTACGGATATCAACGTGCTGGTCGGTGCAGAATCATCCGATGACGCCGCAGTTTATCGACTTAGCGACGAGATCGCAGTTGTGCAGACTGTCGATTTCTTCACTCCTATAGTTGACGATCCATATCACTTCGGCGCGATTGCAGCGACAAATTCGCTTAGCGACATTTATGCAATGGGTGCCAAGCCGTTGTTCGGTTTGAGTATCGTAGGTTTTCCGTCGAACAGGTTGCCGATGTCGGTGCTTCAAAGAATTCTACAGGGCGCAGCCGACAAGGCTCGCGAAGCAGGAATCAGTATCATCGGCGGTCACACAATTGATGATACAGAGCCAAAGTACGGCCTTGCCGTAACCGGTGTTGTGCATCCTTCCAAGATTCGAGCCAACAATACCGCTCGTGTTGGCGACAAGTTGATTCTGACCAAACCGATCGGGACAGGCATCATATCGACAGCAATTAAGCGCCAGTTGGCAGACGACAAGCTACGAGATCGAGTGATTGCTATCATGAGCACCCTCAATGCCACTTCCGCCGATGTTATGTCTCGTTACGATGTATCTGCCTGTACTGATGTGACCGGATTTGGACTACTTGGACATCTCAAAGAGATGACGGTTGGTAGCGGCGTAACTGCTCAAATCTACGCCGATAGTGTCCCAATCATCGATGAGGCAATTGCGCTTGCTTCGGCGGGAGTGGTACCTGGTGGAAGCGAAAACAATCTTGACTATGTGGCACCATTCGTAAGTTGGGGAGAGTCAGTTTCCAAAGTCATGAAGATCGTTCTTGCCGACGCGCAAACTTCGGGCGGACTACTCATGGCAGTAAAGCCAAGCCAAGCTGACGCAATGTTAAAGGAGTTGGGTCAAAAGGGAGTGGGAGCGTCCCAAATCGTAGGCGAGATCACCGGACAGGGTGAAGGGAGAATATTCGTCAGGTAATGGCGCTTAGCTCGCTTTACGACGATGTTTGAGGAAGTCCCAGAATACATACTCGCCGAGATTCTGCGCGGACGCAAAATAGGCACGACCGTGATTTAACTCGGTCAATTTCTGCACGAATTGCTGTAAATATGGATCTTCGGCGATCATAAATGTCGTAATCGGTATCTTCTTCTTGCGACAGATGATCGCTTCATCAAGCGTCCTATTCACCACGATCGGGTCAAGGCCAAAGGGATTCTTGTAGATACTCCCATCACTGCGATTGATCATCGATGGTTTTCCATCAGTTATCATGAATATCTGCTTATTAGTGCTTTTCCTGCGGAGCAAAATCTGCCGAGCCATTTGAAGGCCGGCCTTGGTGTTGGTGTGATAGGGACCAACTCCGACATATGGCAAGTCCTTGATTTTGATCTCCTGGGCAAAATCCCCAAATAAGACGACGCTGAGTGTATCCTTTGGAAAGCGAGTCAAGATCATCTCGGTAAATGCCATCGCTACCTGTTTGGCTGGTGTGATGCGATCCTCTCCATAGAGAATCATCGAATGTGAGATGTCGATTAACAGGACTGTCGAACAATTCGTGGCTTGCTCCGTCTCATATACTTCAAGGTCGTCCTCCTCCATATTGAGGCCAAGATCTGCCGTGCGCGAAATGTTGTTCAGCAGTGAGCTACGAAAATCAATGTTTCGCAGGTTATCGCCGTAAGAGTATTTCTTCCGCTCCGGAAGAATCTCCTCGGAGCTTCCGCCTTCTCTAGGAATTGGATGACGCCCGCCGGCAGATGACTTGAGTTGGTCAAAAATCTTGTCGAAAGAGTCCTTTCGCAGACTGCGTTCGCCTTTTCGAGTCAGAGACGTGCCGGTCGGATTAACGGAGATGATTTGGTTTTCTTCCAAGTTGCGCTTGAATTCTTCCAAGTCCGAGTCTTTTGGCAGATAGCCCATGCGTTTGAGCTGTTCCATGATTTGGAGCGCCATTTTAACATTGCCGTTGACTTGTAAGAGGAGGTAATTGAAGATCGACATCAAATCGCGCATTTGGCGCAACTGCTCGATTATCGACTCATCCCATTTGGAATAAATGAACCGCACTGCTAATCCCTCAGCATGTTTTCGAGCATGTCCACATATATGTACTTGTTGTCCGGCGATTCTTTGGCAATTAAGTTGTGCTTATGTAGTCCCTCAAGAATCAGTTCCATTGCCAGAATGACACCGCGCTCGTCATCGGTGGCATAGTGCTTCTCGGCAATTTCTTTCAGCCCCGCGATTTGCAGAAGTGATTCCCTGTATTCCTTGTAAGAGATTTCGTCGGAAAGCTCTAATCGCTTGCCGGTCGAGAAGAAATCCGTTACGGCTTCATAGACATTTTCTTGCGGTCGCTGATCGGCGCCAGCCTTTACTTTCCGCGGTTGTGGAAAATGCTGATTGAATACATTCTTCGTAGCTTCGCCGATCAAATTGATTGCAATTATGTTCGGTCCTTCCAACTCGCCTTCGTAGACCAGTTCGACTTTGCCGACAATGGACGAGACTACTGAGTAGAGGTCACAAACTCGCGGAAAGAAGTCCTTCTCGTTGTTAAGAGCGGCTCGACGCTCGACATTGGATATCAAGTTTTCGTAAGCTGAAATCGTGAGCCGAGCCGAGACACCAGATGTTTGATCCACGTGTTCACTCTTGCGAGCTTCGAACGAAATTTGCTCAATAATATCGTGAATCAGTTCTGGTACTTCGACCTTGTTCGATCGATTGCGCCATGCCTCCTGCAGTGTGATTTTTTTGGAAGTCTCAGCATCATTCGGATAGTGAGTGTTGATCTGAGAAGCAATACGATCCTTCAAGGGAGTAATGATGTTGCCGCGATTTGTATAGTCCTCGGGATTGGCTGTAAATGCCAGCATCATGTCGAGCGGAAGACGAATTGGAAATCCGCGAATCTGAAAATCGTTTTCTTCAAGGATGTTCAATAGCGCAACTTGAATTCGCGGCTGCAAATCGGGTAGCTCATTGATAGCGAATATTCCTCTATTAGTTCGCGGGATGATTCCCCAATTGATGACGTTTTCGTCGGAGAGATCGAGACGCTCCTTAACGGCCTTAATCGGATCCAGATCGCCAATCAGGTCGGCTACGGAAACATCCGGCGTGGCGAGCTTCTCATGATATCTCTCAGCCCGGGGGAGCCAGGATATTTCGAGATCATCACCGAATTGCGCCACCAGTGCCTTCGAAGCCTTTGTGATTGGCTGCAAAGGATCCTCATTGAGAGCACTGCCTTTGATGATGGGAACGAAGTCATCGAGGAAGTTGACAAGTTGGCGGAGGATGCGTGTCTTTGCTTGTCCTCTCAATCCCAAGAGAAGAACGTCGTGCTTAGACAAAATCGCATTCTCGAGTTGCGGGAGTACCGTTCGATCATATCCAATTATTCCCGGCCAGCGTTTGCGGCCGCTCTTGATTTGGTCGAGCAAATTCTCGCGCAGTTCATCCTTGGTGCTATGCGACTTGTATCCAGTGGACTTTAGCGCCCCCAAAGTCTGTGGTAATTGCATAATTCCTTTCCCATTCAATAAGACATCATTAGAGGTAATACGCAAATTGGGAACCAACACGTTAAGTATAGACCGATTATGGCGACTTAATTTTTCTTTACACAACTGATTCGGTCGATTTTGAAGCGTATGAATCTAAGTAACAACTTGGCATAGGTGTAAGCTTACATTATCTTTCAGTCAACCAAGTTTGTTCGTACCTTGATGGTAATGATTATGGCGCTGCGGTCGATAAAGACAGGGAATGCAGATGGTTAAAGCTCTTAGGTATATTCAGGTAGAGCCCGTTCTTCCGACCGGTCTCAAGCCTCTTCGCGAAATTGCCAACAATCTCTATTGGTGCTGGAATCACCCGGCAATACAGCTATTTCGCCGAATTGATAGCAAATTGTGGGAAGACTGCGGGCACAATCCTGTCCGCCTTCTTTCGATGATTCCACAGGCAAAATTGGATAAACTCGAAAAGGACGCGTCCTTCCGGGCTCATCTTGAAACAGTTTATCGTGACCTTCACGTCTATATGGACGGTGAAACCTGGTTCGGCGAGCAACACTTCAAGACAGCAAACCGTGAGATTGCCTATTTCTCCGCGGAGTATGGTTTTACCGAATCTCTCCCGATCTATTCAGGTGGTCTGGGGGTTCTGGCGGGTGATCATCTCAAATCCGCTAGTGATCTTGGTGTGCCGCTTGTCGGTGTGGGCTTGCTCTATCAGCGCGGTTATTTCCAACAATACTTAAATGCCGACGGTTGGCAGGGCGAATATTATCCCGAACTCGATTTTTCGATGTTACCTCTGACCGAAGCATTGGATCCTAAGGGTGACCCCCTGTTGGTTTCAATTGACCTTGCTGGACGTCATGTCCTAATCAAGGTTTGGAAGCTCCAGGTGGGCCGAGTGCCTCTTTATCTACTCGACACCAACAATCCCCACAATGCGGTGGAGGATAGAGATATTACCAGCGAACTCTATGGCGGCGACATTGACATGCGCATCCGTCAGGAATTGGTGCTGGGAATTGGCGGCGTCCGTGCTTTGGACGAACTCGGGTATACTCCTTCAGTCTACCATATGAACGAAGGACACAGCGCGTTTCTGGCAATAGACCGTGTTCGCCGGCGCATGCAGAATGAAGGTTTGTCGTTTAGCGAAGCTTCGATGCTAGTCAAGCAGACCACAGTATTTACCACGCACACTCCGGTACCGGCCGGTATTGACCGCTTCCCGCGTGAATTGGTTGAACGCTACTTGAGACCATACTATTCGATGCTTGGAATCGGTGCCAATGACTTCTTTGCCTTGGGCAGCCAAAATGGCGCATACGGCGCCACAGAGTTCAACATGGCTTACCTGGCGATGAACTTCTCATCATATATCAATGGAGTAAGTAAGCTCCACGCTGAAGTCTCTCGCAAAATGTGGCAGGGTTCGTGGGTAGGGGTGCCTTTGAACGAAGTCCCGATAGACTCGATCACCAATGGCATTCATGCCCGCTCTTGGATTTCTCAGGAAATGTCAGAGTTGTACAGCCGCTATCTTGGCCTTGATTGGATGGAGCAACCTGCAAATCACAGCTGTTGGTCAAATGTCGATGATATTCTTGATAGCGAGCTTTGGCGCACGCATGAATTGCGTCGCGAGAAGATGATCTCTCTTATTCGTCAGCGCCTTAAGGATCAGTATCAACGTCGTGGCGCTACCCCGCGTGAACTTAAACTTGTCAGTGAAGTCTTACATTCAGAATATCTGACCATCGGTTTTGCCCGTCGGTTCGCATCATATAAACGCGGCGCGCTTCTTTTCAGAGATGTCGAGCGGTTGAAGCGGATAGTAAACAATTCGCAGTTTCCGGTTCAGATCGTCTTTGCCGGCAAAGCCCATCCGCGCGACAATGTTGGCAAGGAACTAATTAAATCGATTATCCATAGCATTCGTGACCCCGAGTTGCGAGATCGTATCGTATTCCTCGAGAATTACGATCTGTCGATGGCACGGTATCTGGTGCAGGGTGTTGATATTTGGCTGAATACGCCGCGTCGACCTATGGAAGCTTCTGGAACCAGCGGCATGAAAGTCATCTTCAACGGCGGTCTGAATCTCAGTGTTCTTGACGGCTGGTGGGTCGAAGGCTATCGACCAGATGTTGGTTGGGCGATCGGCTCCGGTGAAGAATATGACAATCACGATTATCAAGATGAAGTAGAAGCCAATGCAATTTACGACCTTCTGGAGAAGGAAATAGCGCCGACTTTCTATGATCGCGGTCGCGACGGCATTCCACGCGAATGGGTAGCCAAGATGAAGCGTTCGATCAAACTCTTAAGCCCGGCGTTTAACTCGAATCGCATGGTGCAAGAGTATGTCGACCGCTCATACACGAGCGCATATCGCCAGTACAAGATACTTCAAAATAACAACTACGAGGAATTGCGTTCATTGGCAGGATGGTATCGCCATCTACGCGACAAATGGGCTGATATTCGGATTTTTGAAATTGAATTGGTCAACCCGCCGAAAGTGGAAGTTATCCAGGAGATCAAGGTTAATGTTAAAGTCTTCGTTGGCGAGTTCAAGGCTGAAGATCTACAGGTTGAACTTTACCTTGGTCGAATATCGCAACGCGGTGAAATTGCCGATGCACGGAGCATTGAAATGCTGCCGGTTGGCAATCCTCAGGCTGGAATCTACACTTATTCGTGCAGCGCTCCGCTTTCAGCAAGTGGTAGATTCGGCTACTCGGTCCGAGTGCTGCCAGGTCATCGCAGTTCCGTGCATCCGCATGAATTCGGCCTGATTACTTGGGCAAATGGCGATCTATAGAATTGACAATTGCCTGTACTGCAAATGAAAAAGGTCGATGCCACATGGTATCGACCTTTTCTTATGTCTATGCAATTGCGGCTCAGTTAGGGACAATGTGGGGTTGGTCCGCCTCCGAAGATGTAACTAATCAGGAATACCGCGTCTGAAATCGTGATCGCTCCTGAACCATCAGCATCGCCGTTACACGTGGGATTGGGAGCTGCACCACCCCCAAAAATGTAGCTAATAAGAAACACTGCATCGGAAATGGTAATGCTTCCCGAACCATCTGCATCGCCACAGAGACAGGAAGAAGCCGCTGTGAAATTCTGTTGGAATCCCTGATTCAGTTTATAACTAGCGGAGCTTCCTGGTCCTGCCGCAGTTTGGCCAACGGTACTTGAGAGCTTGAATCCGGCAGAAGTGCCGTTTGTAGTGCCGCCGCCGGAAACGACCTGCCATTTCATCGTCTCGCCTGCGGACGGTGACTGATTTTCTGCGAAGGCATTTGATGACATTGAAGTCAGGACAAACGAAGCTGCTAAAGGCAGTATCATTTTTCGAAAGAGATTCATCATCACTCAACCTCTCAAGTTCTAAAAGATTTGTTGTATCTCGGTACAATTCAACGAATTCGAACCGAAGTGGAAAATTCTCGATTTACTATGTAATGGCTTTGTCGAGTTGATAGGTCTAGTATATAGACTTACCTCAATTTTGTCAAGCTGGAATACTCTAAAGATGGGGTTCGATTGCCATACTAAACCGATTCCGGGTGTCGGATCTGGTGAATCTAAGGGAGTTCTTTGTGGGTCCCGTCGCAAAAAGGCGAGGTTTTGGTGTGTTTGCACTGGCAATAGGAGCGCAGTTTCTTCTCGGTTATGGTGAACTCAATTGGTTCGAAGTCACTGCCGATATGCGATCCGTCACAAAATGGCTGATCTGCAGATCGCCCGCACCGGCACCAAAGGTAGGTTCCCGGTTCAAGCTCGAGCTTGATTGACTTCTTGTCAGCGATGATAGGATCGGACATTGGTTCTCCTGAACGAGTTACGAATCATAATACGAGCAACATTGAACTTCCATAATCTTGTGAACAGGCGCAGTAATCGCAAGCGGTTTTCGATTACTAGCCCATTTAAGACAACTCCCGGCATCAAATCAAAAGGGGCATCCGTTTCCGGATGCCCCTCTTATGGTGCGTGTGTGATATTGTGTGTCTACTTACAAGCTGCGCAAGGCGATGGTCCGCCTGAGAAGACGTAAGCGATCAGGTACACTGCGTCGGAGATGCTCACCCCGCCGCTGCAGTCGGCATCGGCTGACATCAGCGGATTGGGAGCCGGACCTCCGGAGAAGACGAATGCGATCAGATAGACAGCGTCCGAGATGTTGACCACTGTGCTGTTGTCGCAATCACCGCAAGTGTACGGAGGAGGAGGAGGCGTCACGGTCAACTTCGCCGGTACTACCAGCGGGTTGTTGCCCGGCACCGGATCGTTGTTGTAGATGTTGATCTTCGACTTGTAAATGCCGGTGTCAAGATCAGCCGACGAGAAGAGCAAGTCAATCGTATCCGCTGTGCCCGGAGCGACACTGCCGCCCAGCGATGACAGATACAGCCACTGCGCCGGCTTGGTGAACTCAACGGCGAGTCCAGCATGGATGTAGGCGGCATTAAGAGCTACCTGCAAACCGTCAAGCCCGTTCTTGTTCTCCATACCGATTGTGCAGCCAAGCAGGTCCATATTGGCGCCTGCCGATTCATACTGAATCTTGATATTGCCGCTCGGCGACAAAATGATCTGCGCCGTGATGATGTTGCCGACGACGGCATTGGAGTTGTACTCCGGATACTTCTCGAACTGGATCACAAGATCGCTGCCGACAACCTGATACAGCACCTTGCCGCCCGGATTGTCAGTATCAAGAATGTTCAAGTCATCCCAGCACCAGTAAATGGCGTTGTTCGGCGTGGCGTTCGACGGCAAGCCGCCGTTGGTCAAACCGTCGTAATCGGTGGTCGGACCGAAACCGATGTAGCCGTTGCTGGCAATGTAGAACTGCGTGTAAACTGAATCATAGTATGCGAAACTGAATCCGATCGGGAACGGACCGACAAAGTTGTCATCTGCCAAACCGGTCACCTGAGTACCGGTCCCTTCGATATCGACCCAGTTGTACACCGGACCACCCGGCTGATCGGAATCAACCCAGTAATAACCGAAGTTGTCGGGACCGCCGGCGTCATAAACGACCTCAGGTCCGCGCTGATTGGAAGTCTCCTGTGCTTTCGATTCCGGAAGCAGCGGCTGTTCCATCACAACGCTGGCCGGATTGACCTGGCCGGACGCCGCAAGGTCTGAGAACAACTGCATCCGCTTGGAGAAGTCAGGCAGAAGCACCAACGAGTAGTTCAATCCGCCAAGACCTGAGTTGGAGATAATCAACTGCTCATTCGTCGAATCGCCGATAGCGACGGTCTCGTCGAAGCTGGCATGGTTGACAGCGATCTCAGGACCGAAGTCCAGACCGATGTCGTCAACAAACCAGTCGTCATCGGAGGCGCCGACACTGCGTAAACGCAGGCGGAATGCCGAATGATAGGCATCCAGCGGAGCGCCGATAGTGACTGTCGCATAGGCGGTCATGTCGGCACCGGAACCAAACTGGCGGCTCAACTCCACCCAATTGCCCTGGTCGTTGAAATACTCAATAATCAAATCGTCACCGGTCTCAGGCGAACTGCCGCCGCCGGTGCGTTCATAAGCATAGCTGAAATTGACGCCTTCAGAAACTTCCATGTCGATCGCCTGCGACATCACCGTGTCGGCAGAGCCATTGAAGCGAAGGCTGTAGAGTGCTGACGGTTCGCTGGTACCGACACCATCAATCGTAGCGCCGGTGTTGTAAACCCACTTGGCGACTTCGAGTGTCGTGGTCGGGAAGGTATCAACGAACGGCAGCGTCAAAGGCTGACCAGCCGAGGTTGTACGCACGGACGAAGTCTTGGTCACCAGTGGTTCGGCGACGGATACCGCCGTCACAAACGAAGTGTCCTGCTGGCCATAGGATGACAGCGGCACAATCACCCGCACCTTGAAGTTGAATATCGCATTCGGCGCCAGTGTGCCGGTGGAAGAGATTACTGACGTGCCGGCGTTGTCGTAGATACCAGTCGCCCAATTGACGCCGGTCAAACTCAAGTTATAGCTGTCATTGAACAAGCCGTCATTGGTCAATGTGAAGTTGTGGAACACCGTGTCATCGACCGCACCGGATGTCGACGAAGCACTCGGCGTGAGCAGCATTGCGTAATCGATCACGCGGAACGAATAGGTCGCGGTGGTGTCGGCTTTGCCGTTAATGGCATGTGCTTCAAGATAGTAGTTGATCTCGGTTCCGGGCGACTGCGCCGGAATGTAACCAACGTACTCATTCGGATTGCCCGTCGTTACCAGTGTGTCCAAGTACGGTACAAAGTTGATCGTGTACTTTAGTAATAGAGCGTTTGCAATAAGGGCCGCATCTGCAGTAATCGTTGACACGACAGGATAAGCATTAACCGAATCCTTTGTGTCATTGAGCGGAGTGTGGACAATTTGTACACCAGCGTAAGGATCCCAGGTATTCATGGATGTCGCGCCGGTGTTGTCTGGGTCGAGCCAGTCCTTCACACGAGTCGATGGCGTACCCCCGCCATTCCACGACAGCGAAAACTTGCCGTAATAGTCAGCACGCAGATCATTACAGGCTGCCCAACCCCCGTGAAGCTGGCCAACAACCTGATGCTGCTTGTTGTAGAGTGGCGATCCTGAGGAGCCGCCCTCGGTTGTACCATCTTCCCAAACGCCGATTCTCCAGTGGCTCAAGCTCGAGTTGACTGTTGACCCGAGATAGTCGGTTGATTCATAGGAATCATAATCAAACGAGATCTTCTTGATGTCACCAGCAGGGTGGTGAATCGCCACGGCAGAGTCGCCATTGGTGTTGAGGTTATTCCAACCGCCGAAGGTTACTTTATAAGAATCGGGAGGAGCTTCATTCAAAAGCAACAGACCAACATCTGACGTTGAATATGCCGCCTTCTGCGTCGTTCCTTGGACTGTCATGAAGGTCGGCCCATTGATATTGGAGCAGTTTGGGCTCTCGTAGTTGAACATGATGATCCAAGTATTTGAGCTACCGAGGCAATGATTCGCAGTGAGAAAATACGGAGTTTTGTCCTGACGAACGTTATTGATCATTGAGCCCGAGCACCACCGAGTTCCGCCAGAAAGGAGCACCATCGCAACCGAGCGCTTTTCTTTCTGCCAATTGGCGCCTTCGGGACAATTGACGTTATTATTGCAAGAACCAGAGCCGCCAAAGTCGAGTGCGTCCTTCGCCGTCTTAAAGATGTCCTTGTAAGCATGGACCACGCGCGAAATGGTGAGTTCACCTTCATAGACAACAGCAGCAGGTTCATAATACTCAACAGTCACTTCGTCGCCGAAGACTGGCTGAGTAGCCATTTCACCGTGCGGCTTGTTGTTCTTTGCGGTAAACGCACCAATGACGTGACTACGGTCGGAGTTGTAGACAAACAACTGAGCGCCTTCGGGAAGACGGTATCTACTATAAATCAGGTTAATCGAATAAGCGCCAGGCGAAGAGAAAGTAATTCTCCAGATGCGGCCACCATCGGCCAAATCTTCCCACGTGCCGGAATTCTCAAGTGAATAGTTGACATCAAAGGGAGCGCCAAATCGAAACGGCAGTGCCTTGGATTCATCGGCAGCGTCCTCGGCAAGCAAAGCTTGCACGTCCACTGGCGGCATAACGAGTCGCTCAGAGTTTGAACGCAACTGTCTGTCAAAGCTCGGCGGAGTTCCGCCGTTCGAAATCTGCGCAGCAGCGGGTATTGATGCGAACACCACCAGGGCGAGAGCCGCGAGTAGTGCTGCGACGAATCCTCGTCTGGCAGAATGTGATTTACCAGCGCTTGTAGTGCTTTCCAAGCCAAGCGCGGACATGCGTTGAACATTTTGCATTAGACCTTCTCCACAGTGAATATTAGTAACCGGTTGCTCGGTAAGAATAGTCTTAATATACCGTTGAAATCCAATTTCGCAAGCAAAACTAGCCGCGCACAGTGGATAATATTGGGCCATTTAGCCTACGCTTGATGATAAAGAGAACCGTAGTTTCTTCAAGTCTTGAATCTGGAGTTTCAACCGAAGGTGGGGTCGGGTGGGCAAAAGAAGACGGGAGCCCCGATTTCTCGGAACTCCCGTCATTGTTGACTAATCTTCGATCAGATTAGAAACAATCAGAATGGTTCGACAATTAGTTGCCGACCGCGCATGGAGCGGGTCCGCCACCAAAGATGTAGCGAATCATATGGACTGCGTCAGAGATCGAGATCGCGCCGGTACAGTCGGCATCACCAATCAACACGTTGGCCGGGCCTGAGCCGCCGCCAAAGATGTAACTGATCAAGCTGACCGCGTCGGAGATGCTCAAAGCACCGTCAACGTTGAAGTCACCCGGATAAACGACTTCGCCGCCTTCCGGAATGATGAACGTGGACGGAACCGGCGAGCTCTTACCAATGATGACGACATCATCAGTAATCGACTCGGAGGTCGCATCGTTGTAATCCCAGGCAACCGTGAAGGTCAAGTTGTTCACATCGAACAGCAAGCCGTACGGGTTGAGGAAGGTGATCAACGGAAGCGTTGCTTCAACAACGGCGCCGCCGAAACCAGGATAGCTGGGAACGACGACAGCGCTGGCCGCCGGGATACCGTTGATGGTAACCGTTGAAAGGTTAACGTCAGCAGCGGTATAACCACCATCAAACATTCCAAAGTGGAACTGGTTGGTGATCGGCGTAATCGCGAACTTGTAATAGAGATACTGCGGATTCGGAGCAATGGTAGCCGCCGGAGCATACTCGATCACATTGATCGTGTAGTCTTCAACTTCACCATATTCGGTCGAGCCGCAAGCCGGAAGAGCGCCGGTGTAGGCGATTCTGACTCTCATGCGAGTCGGACCAGCCGGAGCAGACAACGGAGCAGTGACAGTACCGGTAAATGAGGCCGGTCCGCCGCTCATCAGAACTTGTTCTGACGGTGAGAAGCAGAAGTCACCATCCCAGTCAACCCAAACGCCGCACTGGTCGCCAGTGTACGCAAGACCGTTTGTCACGGTAATTGTGTACGGAACCGTCTGAACCAGACCGGTCGAGATCGAGGTATAATCCTCGTAGCTGGCGCCGCAAGAGGTAGCGTTGTCAATTGTGCTCAACTGAACTCTGCTGATGTATTCATCGCAGAATCCGTCAGCTGCGCAGTAGGCAGTAACTGCCTGACTTACGACATTAATTGTATACGGTCCGACCGCGCCGTTAGCAGCGTCGTTCATGACCGGATAGTAATATGTACCGGCCGGGAGAGCCAACCAGGTCATCGTGACGTTTCCATCACCGCAAGTGCTGACATCAAATGAAGCACCGGTGGTGAAGCTGGCACAAGGACAACCTACGGCAAGGTTCAACCAGGCATTACCGAACGCCGGGCTGGTGCCGCAATAGTCAAGAGTAACGTCAGCACACTCGGTGATTGTGAACGCTTCCCAAGCATTCGGACCCGGGAATGAGGCACAATCCGGAGCAGCATTGGTGTTGTCACCATTGAACGTTACCGGGACGCCAGTGGTCAACGCGACAGGGGTCACGTCTTCGCAATTGTCGTTTGCCGGCGGAACGGTAGTTTCAATCGTCAAGAATCCAGCACCGTAGCTGGTGGCGCTGTAACCGGTCACCTCGATCTTGTACTGCTGTCCAGCAACTACTGCAACGACAGCCTCGGACTGGAGGCTGCATTCGTCGTCAGCGCAGGCAAGTTCGGCGCCCAGCGGCGTACAAGCACAACCGTCATAGACGGCGAGCTTGGTGTCATAGCTGGAGCCGCAAAGGCTTACGCGGGCATTACCTGTAATCGGAGCGGTAAAGCAGTACCAGATATTCTTGCCGGCAGTCGAACAGAGTCCTGTGCCGTCATGTGTAGCTGCAGAATTGTCGAATGGAAGATTCGTGACATCACCGACTGGAATAGCGCTAGCGCAATTGTCGTTCGGCGGAGGCGGAGCCGCGCCGGCGAAGGTCAGGCTAAAGTTCGGGATGCAGTTCGGGGTCGGCCAGGTGTCGACCATGATGTAATAGGTACCTGCCGCGAGATTAAGTCCAAGCAATGACTTGGAGGTTCCCGACGAAGTACCGATGAATCCAATGCACGATCCGGTTGCAGCATCAAGCGGGCAAACGTTGTCGATTGCCATGGCGCTCCAGGTCGAACCGTTCGGATTCAGGGTAATGTCAAGGAGAAGCGGCTCGGTAAGGACGAGCTTGGTGATGTGGTCTTCGCCACCATCATAGCTGCCCATACAAGTCGTGCTGTAATCGTTTGCCAAACCGCAGTTGGTCAAACCCGACGCGGTGTACGGAAGGCTACCGGCGCCAAGCGTAATTTCCAACGGGTCAGCGCAGTTAGCGCCATCCGGTGTCGGAGCGGCTTCTTCGATAATAAGATCGAAGTCGGCAATACAATCCGGGGCCGGCCAAGTGTCGACCATCAGATAGTAATCGCCGGGGGCAAGTGCCAAACCAAGAATCTTGTGGGCGGTGCCACCTGAGTTGGTTGATTTGGCGATACAATCAGCAACGCCAGCATCAAGCGGACAGGCCGCTGGAAGATCGATGGCAAAACCAGTGTAGGTCGTGCCCTTAGGATCAAGAGTAATATCAACGGTGACAGCTGCGGTTACCTTGATGAAGTAGACCATGTCTTCTCCACCATCATAGAAATCGAGGCAGGTTGCGCTGTAGTCGTTGACACGGCCGCAAGTATACTGATTGGCATCGGTATACGGCATGTCGGCCGGGAGATTGACTACATACGGGTCGCTGCAATTGTCACCCGGGGTTGCAACCGGACACGGAGTGGTACAATCGAGACCGCCATCCCAATCGCCACCAAGAGTACCGCAAGCGGCTTCGGTGACGTCGGCACAGGTGCCGCTATAGCAGCAACGGCCGACTGGGGCAGCGTTGTCATTGACTGACACGAAATCGACACCAGCCTGGGCGCCGTCAACACCATTGTAGCGCCAAGCAAGCTTGACGTTGGTTTGACCAGCGTAACCGCTGAGATCGATGGTCTCTTTCGTCCAAACAAAATTGCTGAACACGCCTTCGCCTGATTCATCCCAAAGAAGGGTCGGGAAAGTGGCTCCGCCGTCCGTCGAGATATAAAGACCAAGGTCGTAGTTATCAAACGGGCTAACGCCCCAATAGTAGCTCATCATCCAATAGAACTCGACCTTGAGGTCGCCGGTGGCGCCGGTGAAGTTCATAGCGGAAGAGACAAGCCATTCGTCCTGCGGAACCAAAGCCGGGTCGTATTCGACGTCAGCAGAGGCAGCGCCGGAGAAGAACGAAACAGTCTGCTGTTTCCAATTGAAGGAAGCATTGCTGATGGTCTCTGACCAACCAGCCGGCGGAACAGCAGTTTCAAAGTCTTCGGCAAGGAATGAAGTGGCCGGAGCGTTTCTCAGCGGCTGAGCGCTAAGGCGTTCCGGAGCTGTCTTGGCAGATTCGTTTTGATATCTGACGACAACTTCTTCATCACCAATTTGGATAACCGGTCCACCGTTTTCGGCTTGCTTCAACACGAGGTTTGGCTGGCCGGGGGTGTTACCGCTAAGAGTCTTAGGAGCGTTTACGGATGCTTGTTTTGCTTCTGCAACAGAGGTAAGTAACGCGATTGCTGCGAAAAGTGTGATTAGAATCCGCAAAGTCATTCTACATCGATTCATGGATTCACCTTTCCTGATAAAAAAGTTGAAGAACTTCTGAATTAATCCAACAGTGATCCGCCCGAGAGGACTTCAGACGGATAAGTTCATAGGCACACCCTCCAACAGATAGTAGGTTTAAATTTATGGTCTCATTCTGTCTGTCAAAGAAATCAAGAAGTAACTTGAGCATCTGACAAAAATTGTCAATGCCTTTGACGGATCGGAATCGACTCGACGTTATCTATCGAATTTATTTAGTTCGAGTGTCTAACTCGGACACGCTGTCGTAACTATTAGTTGCTCTTTACGTCGGGAACGGGATGATCATTTCATCCGCTCCTGTACCTGTTCTAAATATATTCCCCATTTTGAATTGCGCAAGCTTAACTAAGCGATTTTGCGGAATTTTTTTCAAATTGGCAAGCTATCGGGCTGTTGCCGATTTTGCCTGTTGACCCCGTTTTGTACGTCTTTGATGACGTTAAGTTACTTCTCTTATTCTCACAAACGACGGCGGGAGTTGGACTTGACTCCAAACTCCCGCCGTTTCAGGAAAGGTCTCTTTCAGACCTCTTTAGGATTTACCTGATTCAGCCCTTAGTTGCCGACCGCGCATGGAGCGGGTCCGCCACCAAAGATGTAGCGAATCATATGGACTGCGTCAGAGATCGAGATCGCGCCGGTACAGTCGGCATCACCAATCAACACGTTGGCCGGGCCTGAGCCGCCGCCAAAGATGTAGCTGATCAAGCTGACCGCGTCGGAGATGCTCAAAGCACCGTCAACGTTGAAGTCACCCGGATAAACGACTTCGCCGCCTTCCGGAATGATGAACGTGGACGGAACCGGCGAGCTCTTACCAATGATGACGACATCATCAGTAATCGACTCGGAGGTCGCATCGTTGTAATCCCAGGCAACCGTGAAGGTCAAGTTGTTCACATCGAACAGCAAGCCGTACGGGTTGAGGAAGGTGATCAACGGAAGCGTTGCTTCAACAACGGCGCCGCCGAAACCAGGATAGCTGGGAACGACGACAGCGCTGGCCGCCGGGATACCGTTGATAGTAACCGTTGAAAGGTTAACGTCAGCAGCGGTATAACCACCATCAAACATTCCAAAGTGGAACTGGTTGGTGATCGGCGTAATCGCGAACTTGTAATAGAGATACTGCGGATTCGGAGCAATGGTAGCCGCCGGAGCATACTCGATCACATTGATCGTGTAGTCTTCGACTTCACCATATTCAGCTGTGCCGCAAGCCGGAAGAGCGCCAGTGTAGGCGATTCTGACTCTCATGCGAGTCGGACCAACGGCAGCTGTCAACGGAGCAATGACTGTTCCGGTGAAGGAGGCCGGGCCACCGGTCAACGTAACTTGTTCTGACGGCGAGAAGCAGAAGTCACCATCCCAGTCAACCCAAACGCCGCACTGGTCGCCAGTGTACGCGGAGCCATTGGTGATCGTGATCGTATACGGAACCGTCTGAACGAGACCGGCAGAAATCGAGGTGTAGTCCTCGTAGCTGGCGCCGCAAGAGGTAGCGTTGTCAATTGTGCTCAACTGAACTCTGCTGATGTACTCATCGCAGAAACCGTCAGCAGCACAATAATCGGTAACACTGACACAAGACAGATGAATTGTGTACGGACCTACTGCACCTGTTTCCGTGAGGATCGGGTAGTAGTAGGTTCCGGCCGGAAGAGCCGCCCAGGTCATCGATACGTTTCCATCACCGCAAGTGGTGACATCAAATGCCGCACCGGTGGTGAAATCGGCGCACGGGCAACCGATGGCAAGGTTCAACCAGGCATTACCAAACGCCGGGCTGGTGCCGCAATAGTCAAGGGTAACGTCGGAACACTCGGTGATCGTGAAGGCTTCCCATGCATTGTTGCCCGGGAATGATTCGCAATCTGGAGATGCACCGGTGTTGTCGCCGGTAAGGGTGACTGGAGTTCCTTCAGTCAGAACGACTGGAGTTACATCTTCGCAGTCATCATTAATCGGTGCAACAGTAGTTTCGATAGTCAGGAATCCGGGACCGTAGCTCGTGGCACTGTAACCGGTCACTTCGACCAGGTACTGGTTGCCGGCAACGACAGATACGACAGCTTCAGACTGAAGGCTGCATTCGTCATCCGCACAAGCAAGCTGAGCGCCAACCGGTCCACAAGCGCAACCGTCATAGACGGCAAGCTTGGTGTCGAAGCTGGAACCGCAGAGGCTCACGCGAGCATTACCAGTGAGAGGAGCCGTGAAGCAATACCAGAGGTTCTTGCCGGCGGTCGAGCAGGTGCCCGTTCCGTCGTGCGTAGCCGCCTGGTTGTTAAACGGCAGATTCAGAACGTCACCAACCGGAATAGCGCTGGCGCAATTGTCGTTCGGCGGAGGCGGAGCCGCGCCGGCGAAGGTCAGGCTAAAGTTCGGGATGCAGTTCGGGGTCGGCCAGGTATCGACCATGATGTAATAGGTACCAGCTGCAAGGTTTAGTCCAAGGAGGGACTTGGCAGCTCCTGATGACGTACCAATGTATCCAATGCACGATCCGGTAGCGACATCAAGCGGGCAAACGTTGTCGATTGCCATGGCGCTATAGGTGGTGCCGTTCGGATTCAGGGTAATGTCAAGGACAAGCGGCTCGGTAAGGACGAGCTTGGTGATGTGGTCTTCGCCACCATCATAGCTGCCCATACAAGTATTGCTGTAGTCGTTGATCAGGCCGCAGTTGGTCAAGCCGGATGCGGTGTATGGAAGGCTACCGGCACCGATGGTAACCACAAACGGGTCAGCGCAGTTGGCGCCGACCGGTGTCGGAGCGGCTTCGGTGATCTTCAGATCGAAATCTGGGATGCAATCCGGAGCCGGCCAAGTGTCAACCATCAGGTAGTAGTCGCCGGGAGCAAGAGCCAAACCAAGGATCTTGTGCGCGGTGCTTCCAGAGTTGGTCGACTTGGCAATGCAATCAGACACGCCGGCATCAAGCGGGCAGGCTGACGGAAGATCGATGGCAAAACCAGTGTAGGTCGTGCCCTTAGGATTCAATTCGATATCAACGGTGACCGCTGCGGTTACCTTGATGAAGTAGACCATGTCTTCTCCACCATCATAGAAATCGAGGCAGGTTGCGCTGTAGTCGTTGACACGGCCGCAAGTATACTGATTGGCATCGGTATACGGCATGTCGGCCGGGAGATTGACTACATACGGATCGCTGCAATTGTCACCCGGGGTTGCAACCGGACACGGAGTCGTACAATCGAGACCGCCATCCCAATCGCCACCAAGAGTACCGCAAGCGGCTTCGGTGACATCGGCGCAGGTGCCGCTATAGCAGCAACGGCCGACTGGGGCAGCGTTGTCATTGACTGACACGAGATCGATACCGCCTTGCGCGCCGTCGACACCAGTGTAGCGCCAAGCAAGCTTGACGTTAGTCTGGCCGACATAACCGCTAAGATCGACGGTCTTCTTGTTCCATGCGAAGTTCGTGAACACGGCTTCACCGGATTCATCCCAAAGAAGGGTCGGGAAAGTAGCTCCGCCGTCCGTCGAGATATAAAGACCAAGGTCATAGTTATCAAACGGGCTGACGCCCCAGTAGTAGCTCATCATCCAATAGAACTCGACCTTGAGGTCGGCGGTAGCGCCGGTGAAGTTCATAGCGGAAGAGACAAGCCATTCGTCCTGCGGAACCAGAGCCGGGTCGTATTCGACGTCAGCAGAGGCAGCGCCGGAGAAAAATGAAACAGTCTGCTGTTTCCAATTGAAGGAAGCATTGCTGATGGTCTCTGACCAACCAGCCGGCGGAACAGCAGTTTCGAAATCTTCGGCTAAGAATGAAGTGGCCGGAGCGTTTCTCAGCGGCTGAGCGCCAATACGTGCCGGAGCTGTTTTGGCAGATTCGTCTTGATATCTGACGACAACTTCTTCATCGCCAATTTGGATAACCGGTCCACCGTTTTCGGCTTGCTTCAACACGAGGTTTGGCTGGCCGGGGGTGTTACCGCTAAGGGTCTTGGTAGCGTTTACGGATGCTTGTTTCGCTTCCACGGTAGTCGAAATTAACGCAACGACCGCGAATAGTGTGACGAGAATCCGGAAAGTCAATCTACATCGATTCATGGAGTAACCTTTCTTCCAAAAAAGTTAAAGAACTTCTGAATTAATCCAACAGTGATCCGCCCGAGAGGACTTCAGACGGATAAGTTCATAGGTCGGCCCTCCGTCGATTGTGCGTTAGTGGTGAATATTTCTTAATTCTACTGTAGAAGGAATTCGAATACGTGCGGGAGCACACAAAGCCAATTCTGTGTGTTGATGAAATTCGTGATGCAGTATGCGCATGTCGCAGACCGTGTACCGTTGACATGCCGAGAACGATTCGCATGATGTCTTCCCTACGGCAGAAAAATGGAGTATTTCATCGTCTCAAACGATGCGCTTTTAATATAGTCCGAAAATTCGTTTTGGCAAGCTAAACAAGGATAAAACGGTTAATATTTTTGCTGATTTTTGACTCCAAAATCTACAATACGGCACCAATTGAGTCCTCTCTTCCAGATGCGAAATCAAATTCAAAGTTGGACCGTTAACTTAGTAAACTCAGAATGTCAGTTCATCTAGTCTTGAATGACCTCAGTTGCGACGAAATTGAATGTTCCACTGTAAAGATAGAGTTTGAAGAGAGAGAATTCAGGGTAGACTTCAAGTCACTCAAAAAACGGGCACATTTTCCACAAAACACGCCCTCGCTGACAGGAGAGGATAACATTGACATCGAACAAGGGGAATGTTATACTTGAAATTCTCTAGAAGCCGGGTTGCGCCGGCGTGTATGATTGGGAAATTTGTCTGGGAATCTTAGAGGATATACCTTCATGAACAATCAGAAGCCTGAAGACATAGAAATCATTCTGGCAACCGACTGCGGATCAACCACCACAAAGGCAATCTTGATCGAAAAAAACGACGGTCAATATCGTCTGATGGTGCGTGGTGAGGCGCCAACAACGGTGGAAGCTCCTTTTGAAGATGTAACGATGGGTGTGCTCAACGCTGTCCAGGAAGTGGAAGAACTCTCCGGACGTAAACTGTTGGACGACAAGGGAAACATCATGCGCCCCCGCACCAAGAATGGTGAAAAGGTCGGCACAGATATTTACATCTCTACATCGTCAGCAGGCGGCGGCTTGCAAATGATGGTTGCCGGTGTTGTTCGTTCGATGACGGCAGAATCGGCAGAACGCGCGGCACTCGGTGCCGGTGCTATTGTGATGGACGTGATTGCTTCAAATGACAAACGTCAGCCATATCAACAGATTGAGCGAATTCGCCACTTGCGCCCCGACATGATTCTGCTTTCCGGCGGAATCGACGGCGGAACAACAACACACGTCGTCGAAATCGCGGAATTGATCGGTGCCGCTGACCCACGGCCAAGACTTGGTTCAAGCTATCAGCTTCCCGTAATCTACGCCGGCAACAAAGATGCAGCCGGTGCGGTCAACGAGACGTTGGGCAAGAAAGTTGACCTCAAGATTGTTGACAATCTTAGACCGGTTCTCGAAAGAGAGAATCTGCTTCCTGCGCGCGAAGCAATTCATGACTTGTTCCTTGAACACGTTATGGCGCAGGCTCCCGGTTATAAAAAGCTGATGGATATGACTGATGCTCCAATCATGCCCACCCCGGGCGCGGTTGGATTGATTATCAAGACGATTTCTGAGATTGAGAATATTGAAGTCGTTGGTGTTGATATCGGCGGTGCGACGACCGACGTTTTTTCCGTTTTCCAAGGCGTCTTCAACCGTACCGTATCGGCTAACCTGGGTATGAGCTACTCGGTGTCGAATGTATTTGCAGAAGCCGGTCTCGAAAATGTCATGCGCTGGGTGCCGTTCCACATGGACGAGCGCGATTTGCGCAACCGCGTCAAGAATAAGATGATCCGGCCAACTACCATTCCGCAGTCAATCGAAGAGTTGGTATTCGAGCAGGCCATTGCCAAAGAGGCATTGCGTCTTGCCTTCATTCAACACAAGAACTTCGCGACAGTATTGAAGGGCGTTCAACAGCAGCGTACAATCGCAGACGCTTTCGAACAGAAGGGTTCCGGACAGACGCTGGTAAACATGATGACCTTAAACATGCTGATCGGATCCGGCGGTGTTCTTTCGCACGCACCGCGTCGCCAACAGTCAGCGCTGATGATGATCGACGCATTCCTGCCCGAAGGCATTACCCGCCTATCGGTCGACTCGATTTTCATGATGCCGCAGTTGGGTGTGCTCTCTACTGTTCATCCGCAAGCAGCCACGGAAGTGTTCAACAAGGATTGTCTCATTCACCTTGGCTCTTGTATCGCTCCATCGGGCGAGTCCAAAGAAGGCAAGGAAATGATGAAATACTCGTTCACCTTCCCGGATGGTCGCAAAGAAGAAGGCAAGTTAATGTTCGGCGAAATGAAGGCATTCCCGCTTGGTTTTGACACCAGGACGAATCTGCCGCTCAAAGCCAAAGCAGTGCTCGAACCGGATGGCAAGCTTGATCTTGGCGATGGACCCGGAAAGAAGATCGAAAGGGAAGTCTCCGGTGGTGTCGTTGGAATTATCCTCGATGGCCGCGGCCGTCCATTTGTGGTTCCAACTGATGATGCCACTCGCGTCAAGAAACTTAGAGAGTGGATGGCGGTGTTGGACATTTATCCGCAGGCAGCTTTACAAAGGAATTAAAGCGCAAGGTCGCTTGACCTTGCCTTGTTATAGAGGCGGTAAGAAAACTATGGCACATACTTACACACCGGGACTTAAGGTCTCGCAAAAAGAACTGATTACCAAGAAACGCATATTGCCTTTGAAAGGCGATGTGACGGTCAAGGTCGGCGACAAGCTGACGCCCGACACCGTTGTCGCGAGGACGCACCTTCCTGGCCCAGTCGAAACTATGAACGTCGCGAACATACTTGGCGTTCCTCCGGAAGACATTTCGCAGTGCATGCTCAAAAAGGTCGGTGATCCGGTAAAGAGCGGAGAACTGATCGGTCTGAATAAGTCGTTCTTTGGAATGTTCAAGTCAGAAGCCAAAGCCAAGATCGAAGGCACAATCGAGACCATTTCGCATGTTACCGGTCAGGTGTTGCTGCGTGGACATCCGATTCCGGTCGAAGTCAAAGCGTATATCGAAGGCGAAGTAGTCGAAGTATTCCCGAAAGAAGGTGTCGCTGTTCGTTGCTGGGGATCGTTCGTTCAGGGAATTTTTGGTATAGGCGGCGAAACTCACGGCGAACTGAAGATGGTTGTGACTAAATCCGACACCAAACTCACTGAGGATCTGATCAATGAATCATGCAAAGACAAGATCATCGTTGGTGGCTCGATTGTCACTGCCGAGGCCGTCAAAAAGGCCATCAAGGTTGGGGCTCGCGGAATTGTTGCCGGCGGATTTTCTGATCGCGACTTGCGCGACTTCCTCGGGTACGATATCGGCGTAGCAATTACCGGTTCGGAGGACCTCGGTGTCACTCTCGTTGTCACTGAGGGATTCGGAGAAATCCAAATGGCGAATCGCACGTTCGATTTACTGAAGTCTCTTGAAGGGAAGCGCGCCTGCATCAACGGAGCTACTCAGATTCGTGCCGGCGTAATTCGGCCGGAAGTGATCATTCCGATAGCCGACGATATCAAGACTGGAAAGGCCGTGGAAGGATTTCAAGGCAAGGGACTTGAGATTGGTTCGCCGATTCGCGTCATCCGCTCGCCATATTTCGGCAAGCTGGGCAAAGTGACAGCGCTGCCGTCACCATTGCAGAAGCTGGAATCCGAATCGATGGCTCGCGTTCTCGAAGTTGAATTCGATGGCGAAAGCAAGCAGGTCGTCATTCCGCGCGCCAATGTTGAGATGATTGAAGATTAGGTATTATTTATCGCAAGATTAAAGCCCTGTCGATTGGCAGGGCTTTTTTTATGCTTGCGACTTAAGCGCAGCCAAACGCTTGCGCCCGTCGATCAGTTCTTTGATCTCCGGGTCGGCCTTCTTCCAGATGTCCAGGAAAGATTCGTAGTTCTTGATTGCCTCTTTATTGTTGCCAATCCCTTCGTTGGTGCGGCCAAGATAATAAGAAAGGAGATTGTTATATATCGCGGCCTCTTTGAAACGAATGTCGTCGTAGTATAGGCTGGTTTTTCGTAGCAGTTCGGCCGCTTCAGCGAAATACCCGCCGTCAACGTAAGCACGTGCCAACTCAAACTTGGAGACGAATGTTGCTTGCTTGGCATCGACCGATTTGTACAGGTCGACCGCCTTCTTATAGTCACCCTTTACCCAAGAATAGACCGCTTGCATTCGATCTGCAACAACGTCAGCGTCTGATTTAGTTTTCGTCTCCGTGCGCACCGAGTCAATTAGCTTCAAAGCTTCCTCATCACGCCCCAAGGTTGCAAGGTACCAGACGTGCGTAATCGGTGCCCGGTCATACAGACTCATTTTGTAGGTATCATTCTTGTCGTCGTAGGTGCGAATAGGCTCAAGTACTTCCCAAGCCTTCTTGACATCTCCCAAATGGAAGTGGATCCGAGACTCGGTGATAACTCGCGCCAAGGACTCGGCCCCCAGCCCTTCCAGACGATCGGCGTCAAGTGCGTTTCTGTTCGCTGCTAATGCCTCTTTCAAACGACCTTGATAAATCAACAGGTTTACCCATTGGGTGCGGGCCAGTTGTCGTTCAATGCTATTCGAAGAGCCCATCGCTTTTCGAAACAACCTGCCGGCCTCGTCGTAGTTTTGCTGCAGCATATTCGCGATGCCCAACTTCGTGACGGTTTGCATCGTAAACTCCGGCCGGATTTCCAAAGCGCGATTGTAATAGACTATCGCAGAATCGAGTTGGCCAAGATATGCGAGAATATCTCCCTTGGAATCGTATGGATTCGGCTCGTCCGGGGCGAGTTCAATGTACTTATTGACCGCCCGCAGTGCGCTGTCCGGCAATTCGTGTCGCATAAATACGTAGGCCAATTGATTCCAGCCCGTCTTGAAACCCGGATCCAATTCCAGCGCGCGATGAAGTGTTGTAATAGCCAATTGACGTTCATCGATGTTCGAGTAAGAAACGGCGAGACTATAGAGGATTTCTTTGTCGTCCGGATAGCGTGCTGCCGCTTCGCGCATCAAGTCGCCAGAGGTTTTGTTATCGCCGTTGGCCTGTGCCAGATACGCCTGGATCATTACCCGATCTCGCGGCGAGGCGAAATTCATGAAGCGCTCGGCTTTGTCTCTGGCAGCCTGCCACTCTTGCCCGCTAAGTTGTTGCGCCAGCCGCATCCAGGCAACAGCAAAAGTCGAATCGATTTGGACCGCATGTTTGAAGGCTCCGCGCGCCTCTGTATTGAAAAAACGATTCTGATATTCGATTCCTTCAAGGTAATATCGGTAAGCCTCAGGCGATGTTGTGGACGATGAAGCGAAGTCGGCATGACTCGCATCGGCACCTTCACGCGGGAAAGACCTGTCGGCGCGAATCTGCTCAGCGAGTTTCTCGGTCAATGGAAATATCTTTTCACCCGGTTCGCCATTGATTCGTTGGCTCGCAAGCACGCCACCACTGGCGACATCAATTAACTGCGATGTCATAATGATTTCGGGCTCAACTTGAAGAATCGAACCCGTGATCATCCAGCGCGCACTAGCTTTCTTTGCCACTTGAGAAGACATGTCGCGATCGATGCGGCGTTCGCCTTCCTTTCCCAGCTGTTTCAGCAAGTCGTAGAGGCGTTGGCTCGAGACAACTTTGATCGATTTAACTTCGGAGAGATCGGAAATTAGCAGATTGGTTACAATCTCGCCGAGCCGTTGCTGATCGCTCGGGTCAGTGAGATTCTCAAAGTACATGACTGCCAACCATTCGTCAGCGGCATGCGCTTGCTGATCAGCGACGATGCTTAGATTCCAAGGTTTTAGAATCAGCAGCAGCAGTACTACTGCGACTGCGCCAGTCGTCGACAGAATCAACGGTAGTTTCGATTTCTTCATTGGCTTAATGGCGCGAGTGCTTTGTGTAGAGTGCGCCCCGGAGATTCCATCGAGCGCCTTCTTTTCGCGCTTCAAATCCGCCATTAGGCCGGAAGCGGACTGGTAGCGGGTCTCTAAATCCTTGTCGAGCGCATGTTCGATCAGATTTTGGAGTCCAGTCGAAATGTCTGACCGGAAATTGCTGATTGGATCGGGCGTGTCGTAGATAATCGCTCCCAAAGTTGCCGCATCAGTTTCCCGTCCGAACGGCTGTCGTTTTGTTATCATCTCGTAAAGCATGATTCCGAGAGAGAAAATATCAGAGCGGTGATCTACAGCCTTACCTTGCGCCTGCTCCGGCGACATGTAGGCAATCGTGCCAAGTGTTGACCCGGCGCGGGTTATTGAGTCGCTTCCCTTGACTGTCGCTAGTCCAAAATCGAGCAGTTTGGGGCGACCATCATTATCGACGACTATGTTTGCCGGTTTAACATCCCTATGCACCACTCCTGCCTGGTGTGCTTTCTGCAATCCGTCGCAAAGCTGGATGGCAATTTCTATTACGCGATTCAGCGGAAGGTCTTCTTTGAGAATCTCTTTTAGTGTGCGCCCTTCAACATGCTCCATCGCTATATATGGACGTCCGCTATATTCGGTGACTTCGTAGATGGTTACAATATTGGGGTGATTGAGGGCGGCTGCCGCCTGCGCTTCGCGGACGAAGCGATTCTTGGCTTCGGAGTCGTCGCACAATTGCTGAGATAGAAACTTGATGGCGACTTTTCTATTGAGAGTGGAATCTTCGGCGAGGAATACATCACCCATTCCGCCTGAACCGAGACGAGTGATGAGCTTGTAGTGACCGATTGACAAACCGACCGCTGGAACAAAGAAAGATCGGGTATTGTCTCTTCCGTCGGCGCTTTCCATGGTCGAGCACTCCTCCAATTTCAGTTAGGGAATTTCAATCGCTTCGCTTCGGTTATTCCATTAGGTTACGAGACAATAACGACTCTCAATCAAATTCGCAATATCAAGAGACGTGGAAGTCGTAGGTTAAGATACGATTGGCTGAGTGGATTGTTTCCGATTGAGCGGTTTGGGTACTAGTCTCGTTGCATGGCGAGCAATGTAATATCGTCTGACCGAGGAGCTTCGCCGACAAACTTGCTGACATCTTGAATCAGTGTTAAAGTCGCATCAGGCAAGGATGCATTTCTAGACTCAATCAAGAATTGCTCCAGGCGCTCGTCGCTATACTGATTGGCGGAAATGTCGTGTGCCTCGGGGATTCCATCCGTGAATACCCAGATCCGATCTCCCGGAACCAGTTCGAGGGTCGTCTGAGTCCACTGAAATCCGGCAAAAATTCCAATCGGTATTCCTGTCGAATCAAGGTATTGCGAACTGCCATCGGGTTTTACCAACAATGGAGGATTATGGCCTGCATTGACGAATTGAAGCGTGTGAGTCGTGGGATCGAGAATTGCCAAGAACACTGTTGCAAAGTCCCCGCCTCTGCTGGTCCCAGCGAGTTGCTCAGAAACACGCGCTGTGGCATCGGCACAATCGAAGTTTGCCATTCCGCGCAACATGCGAAATGCCGAGAGGATGTTTGATGCCAGCAATGCTGCGCCCATACCCTTGCCGGATACGTCCGCCAGCAAGAACAGGATGCGCCCATCGGCGAGTTTCGCGACGTCATAGAGGTCGCCGCCTACCATCTTACATTGCATCTGAAATGCGTGAAACTGATAGCCGGAAACTTCGGGTAAGATTTTCGGCATCAAACCTTCTTGAATCTGAGACGCGATATTCAGTTCTGACTCCAACGCCTGTTTTTCCTGGCGCTCTTTGAGCAGATTGTGGTTGGTGATTTTTGCGGCAAGAATGTTGCCGAAAGTCGCAACGAGTTTGAGGGTGTCCTCATTGTAACGATGTGCCGGGTCCGTGGTGTCGAGATAGAGAATACCCATAACCTTGTCTTCGTCGACCATTGGAATCGCCATAACTGAGCGTATCCCGGAGACCACTATCGATTCCTGTCGTGCGAAGCGTTCATCCGAAATGAGATCAGAGAAGAACACCGCATTTTTGTTGTTCAGTACTTCTTTCACGATGGTGCGCGAAATTATGAACTGCTCAGAACTGGTCTTATTCGAAATCCGGTAATTCAACAGGGTGACGTCGCCGGTTGTTTCATCGGCTGCGAAGATTGCCGAACGGTCGGCATCAATGATATTCCCAAGCAGATCAAGCGCCTGATCGAACATCTCGCCGACGCTCTGCGGCAAGATGAGCATTTTCGCCATGTCGGCAATAGCTTTGAAAACGGCTGGGTTCGCTGTGTCCTTGGCAGGCAAGGGCGCAAGCGCTTGTTCGAGCGGTATTGACGAGATTGAGGTGTGGCTGCCTTTGTCGTCGATAATTGATACTTGCGAAATCACCGACTGTGGTCGGGTTTCCGGAATGCCTTCGTGCAACAATAAGAAGCCGACATTGCCAAAGGAGATCGTGTCGCCGACTTTCAAGTCAATCGTATCGGTGAGTTTTTTGTCATTAACCTGCGTCCCGTTTGTACTGCCGAGATCGGTGAGACGGATCGTTTGATCTTCCATAACAACGAGGCGCGCGTGCTTGCGCGAGACCGTCGAATCGTTAATTACCAGATCGGCTTGGGGGTCTCGTCCGGCAACGTATGTGCCGGGCGGAAGGCGCCAAGTGAATCGATTACCATGCTGAGGGCTAGTTAATTTGAACATTCCAGAGTCGGCGTTTCCATTATTACGGGACAGAGATACTCTACGATTGTCGGATCCCAATTAATGATTAAAAGCCGTTGCGGTCAAGTAGAAGTATGATGCAATTCAGATTCGGAATCTCGAATCTCGGAAGGACTGCTCTCCGCGGGCGTAGTCGGCGCAGGTTTTCGGCGACGTATTCGAATCATTGGAGCGATTCCAGCCCATGCCAGTACGTAGCCGATCAAGGTGCCATAAGCCCCGATCTGCAAGCGAAGATTGACGTCATCGGGACCGACGCGGATTAAGAAGATTCGTTTGCCTCCGGCAACGGTCAGGATACCATAGACAATGACTGCGGTACTGACAAAGCTAATGACGGAGACGACAGTCGGCATGAAGTTGAATCGCTTGATCCGGCGAAGGTAATAGAAGGCTCCTACGAGCAACAAACCGGCAGTAAAGAGCGTCCAATATATCCCACCAATTTGAGCACCGGAGTAAGTCGCAGTTCCCATGCACGACATCTTGATCCAAGGCAGGAAGAAGCAGATTGCTATGAGGAGTCCACCTGCAGGTGTGAGGAAAAGGCGCTTATTCATGGCGTGGAGTTACAATAATGAAAGGGAATTGTCAAACGAAAATTAGACAACGAAGTCGAATTTCAATCTTCCCGGCTAGCGTTACTCCTTATTACGCGGATGGTTCTTTGCTTTTCGCTCATTGCCCCGCTTGTAGTTGCCGGTTAGCCGTGCCATTAGCTGCTGTAGAGCGTCCTCGTCGGACGTCTCAATTCCAGAAATAAAGCTCTGCGCTTTGGTGCCGCGCAGAGTTGTTGCAAGCATCCCGTGGTGAAATATGAGAACTTCACCACGTTTTGTAACTTTGAAGGAAAAGAGGAAGTTATTCGTCATACTACCGCCGTTGCCAACATCGCGAGAAGCTCCAAGGCGACTACCCCGAGCTTCTGCGTTGTTTTCGACTACTCCTCATCTTGGCGAAGTTTTTCGAGGATTGAAAAGTCTTCCAGTGTCGTCGTATCACCAGTCACTACGTTTCCATGAGCAATTTCACGGAGCAGACGCCGCATTATTTTGCCTGAACGGGTTTTGGGAAGCGCATCGGTAAATCGAATCTCATCGAGCTTGGCGATGTGCCCAATTTCCTTTATGACGTGAGCCCGCAGTACTTCGCGATGCTGTTCAAGGAAAGTAGGCTCACTGTCAACACCGCTCTTGAGAGTAACAAACGCGACCAAGGCGCTGCCTTTTAGATCGTCAGGGCGAGCAACGACGGCGGCCTCGGCAACGGTCTTGTGTGAAACCAGAGCGCTTTCAACCTCAGCAGTTCCAAGCCGATGTCCGGAAACGTTGACGACATCATCAATTCGTCCCATAACCCAGAAGTAGCCATCTTTGTCTTTTCGAGCACCATCACCGGCTAAGTAGTATCCCGGTCGTGTCTTGGTCGGCGCAAAATCGCTCCAATAGACATCTTTATATCGCTGGGGATCGCCATAGATTGTTCGAAGCATGCCGGGCCAGGGATGCTTGACCACCAGTAGTCCACCCTCGTTGGGACCGCATGAAACTCCATCCTTGCGGACAACATCTGCAACTATCCCGGGTAACGGCATTGTACAAGAACCGGGCTTGAGTGTTGTAGCGCCGGGGACCGGCGAAATCATGATGCCGCCAGTCTCAGTCTGCCACCAGGTGTCGACGATCGGGCAGCGCTTATTACCGATAAGAGTGTGATACCAGATCCATGCTTCCGGATTGATCGGCTCTCCGACAGACCCAAGTAGCCGCAACGATGACATGTTGTGGCTGATTGGGTACTGCTCGCCAGCTCGCATGAAACTGCGGATTGCGGTTGGCGCCGTGTAAAAGACTGTAATTTTATGTCTTGAAATCATGTCCCAAATGCGGTCAGGTGCTGGGTAGTTCGGCGCGCCCTCGTACAAAAATACCGATGCGCCGTTCGCGAGCGGTCCATAGACGATGTAGCTATGACCGGTAACCCAGCCAATATCCGCCATGCAGAAATAAAGGTCTTCCTCGCGCAGGTCAAAGACCAGCTTGGTCGTATAAGCAACCTGAGTAATATATCCGCCGGTTGTATGGAGAATTCCCTTTGGCTTAGCAGTCGAGCCGGAGGTGTAGAGAATAAACAACGGATGTTCAGAATCGAGCGGTTCCGGTGTGCACGGAGCCATCGGTACCATCATGCGCTCATGCCACCAATGGTCGCGGCCGATTGTCATGTTTACGTCGTTGCCGACACGCTTGTACACGATGACGTTTTGTATGGTTGGTGTATCCGTCAGTGCAGCATCAACATTGTCCTTGAGGGGGACTATTGAACCGCGACGGTAAGAACCGTCTTGAGTAATCACGGCAACAGCTTTGGAGTCATTGATTCGTTCGCGCAATGCTTCCGCAGAAAAACCGCCAAATACGACGTTGTGAGTTGCGCCGATTCGAGCGCAGGCAAGCATCGCAATTATGGCTTCGGGCACCATCCCCATATAGATCGCAACTACATCGCCCTTCGTCACACCGAGCGATTTGAGAACGGTAGAGAACTTGCAGACCTCTGAAAGCAATGCCTGATAGGTTAGAGTGCGCTGTTCGCCGCCTTCAGCTTCCCATACAATCGCCGCCTTGTTTCGGCGCCAGGTTGCGACATGGCGGTCCAGACAATTGTATGAGATGTTAATTTTGCCGCCGACAAACCATTCTGCAAAAGGGTGCTTCCACTTGAGTGCCGTTTTCCAGGGTTTGAACCATGTGAGCGCTTTCGCTTGTTCTTCCCAGAACTTCACCGGATTCTTGGCAGCCTTCTCACGAAGGCTCTTGAGTTGTGCTTGTGAAGAGACATGTGCATTCAAGCTAAATTCCTTGGAAGGCGGAAAGAGCCGATGTTCCTGCATTAACGAGGAGATACTATCAGCCGAACTTGAAACAACAGTCGCTGACTTCGTGTTTTTCGATTTTGCAGGTGCGTTCTTTTTGACAGGTTTAGAAGCTGCTGTCTTCTTGATCGGTGCTTTCGCTTTCTTCTTAGCGGGCATCTTTATCTCCATGCGTTATCACAGCGTTTTTGCGGTTGGAATAGTTTGTATTCGAAGTAAGCGAATATAGAGTAAAGCGGCAAGTAAAAACCACTATCGAGTGTCAAAAGTGGCTCTTTATCGAACGGCGCATTTGTGCTGATTCGCGGAATCAAAAGAAAGGGCACGAGAAGTCGTGCCCTTGTGAATTGCGTTCTGTCAATAGAACTATGGTTGACCTTGCTGGTTACGGATGATCTTTGCTACCAACTCATCAGCGCGGAATATCTTCATCCAGCGGCGTTCCGACATCAACGACATCAGTAACACAAGGGGTACCGCGATGTAGATGAAGGCGAATATCAGAGCCACCATCAACTTCGTTTCTGGAGCCCATGAAGTAAACACGCAGAGGGCAACCGGGATCATTGCAAGTCCGACAGCAATCAGGGTCAACAAGAAGATCCAGACCGACAATAGCATAAACACCTTGCGGGTGCCGCCGATTGCTTTGACGATGGCAATTGCGATCTCGACCTTGACGACATCGATTGCCGTCTTGACGTATTTTCCTGCAAGGGCAAACAAAATGCCCTTAATGAAACCCATCAAAATTTACCGAACCCTTTCTGGCCGATGCCGGATTTACTTCTGCGAGCGGCCCAAAAGGTAACCAAGGATTAGTGCGCCTAACGCCGCCCCGCCAATATATGGCCAAGGGTTTTTATGCACGTTTTCGTCAACGTCGTGGGCGACTTGCTTGACCTTTTCCTTGCTAACACCGTAAATGTCGGCAGCATCGTTTTGGATTCGTGCTCCCATGCTTCCAACAACCGATTTGAGATTGCTGTACTTGTTGCCAAGCAGGTCCTGAAGTTCGCCGCGCTTGTCTTTGGCGTAGCTATTGAGCAATTCGAGAGCGTCCTTGACTCTGGTATCTTCTGCATGTTCTGCCATAATTTCCTCCTGGGTTTCTCACTTTGTTTGGTGATAGAGCACTCAAAACTCTTGTTCTATTATAACGCAAGACAAGAGCAATCGCCTAACTATTATTGCAGTAACGACTTCAGCTAATTAGTGGAAAAGTCGCAATTGTCTAAAAAATAAAGAACAATATTCGTCGCACAAGCGTATATAGAGAATGATAGGCTACTAAACTGGAGAAACATGACATGATAGACGAATTGGACCGCAAGATACTTGAAATCCTTCAATCGGATGCAAGAATCCCGAATTCCGAGATCGCCAAGCAGATAGGCATTGTCCCTTCTGCAACGGCTGAACGCATCAAGAAGCTCGTTCAACGGGGCATTATCGCAGGTTACGATTTGCGTCTAAACGCCAAGTCAGTTGAACTTGGACTCGTTGCCTTCATATTTGTCAAGGCCGACGAGCCAGTCAATGACTGCTCGACTGCGCTGGAGTTGGCAAAGATTCCTGAAGTTCTGGAGATTCACAACATTGCCGGCGAAGATTGCTACTTGCTCAAGGCGCGAGTACGCGATGCCGAAAGTCTCGGCAGATTTCTTCGCGAGAAGGTAGGCACAATTCCTACCGTCAAGAATACTCGAACAGTAATTGCGTTGGAAACTTTCAAGGAGAATGGACCATTGCCGCTCGATGAGGCGATGAAAGGGAAGTTGTATGATTGATGCTCTTTCCAAACACGATGCCGTCCCTCGTTACCGACTGATCATTGGATTCCTTGCAGTCTATTTGATATGGGGCTCGACGTATCTCGCGATACGGTTCACAATCGAGACGATTCCGCCGCTCTTCAGCGCGGGCGTACGATTCCTTATCGGCGGGACACTGCTCTATACTTATGCACGATTCTCCGGTGCAGTTGCTGCGACAAAGCTGCAGTGGCGTAACTCGGCAATCATCGGATTACTGCTGGTGGTCGGCGGCACTGGAACTGTCACATGGGCGGAGCAGTACGTTCCTTCCGGCTTAGCTGCTCTAATGGTTGCCGCAATGCCATTTTGGATGGTGTTGATTGAGTGGATGCGTCCCGCAGGTCGACGACCCGTGACAAGCGTGGTTCTGGGGCTGATACTTGGTTTTGCAGGCATCATAATACTCATCGGCCCGATTCAAGTTGCCGCTGAAGGGATCACAGGTTTACTTGGAACAGCAGCACTCTTGCTGGCGACGTTGTCGTGGGCGAGCGGTTCGATTTATTCTCGTCACATTGATCTGCCGGAATCAAAATTACTCTCAGTTGGCATTCAAATGCTTGCCGGTGGAGTTGTCTTGAGTTTGCTCGCCGGAGCGACTGGGGAATTTCCGCGAGTCGACTTTGCTGCGATGACACTCAAGTCAATCGGCGGCCTCTTCTACTTGGCGATTATTGGTTCATTGGCGTTCGTCGCGTATGTTTGGCTCCTTAAGGTCACGACGCCCGCTAAGGCGTCTACTTATGCATTCGTGAATCCGGTTGTCGCAGTGTTTCTGGGTTGGCTGCTTGGGGGCGAGGAAATCACTTCTCGTACAATTATTGCCGCGGCAGTAATCATCTCTGCTGTTGCAGTTATCACGATTTACAAAGACAAGCAGCCGATGAAGCAAGTCCCGGACTCTCCCAAGGAACCAGTGCCTGCCGTCTCGGCCTGCCAACCAGAGTAGTTGATCGTTATGAGCGATACCGAAAATACAACGATCAGAACAGTTGCTTTGAGGCGACAGGACCGAGCGGTTGTCGATGAAGCGTGGATTGAGCAAATGCTCGAAACTGCGCCGTATGCCACTATCGGGATGAACGGTGAAGATTTTCCACATCTCAACATGAATGTCTTTTACTATGACCGCGTGGAAAGAGCCATCTATTTTCATACCGCAAAAGAAGGCGCGACGCGGATGCGTGTTGGGCATGGCACAAAGGTAACTTTCACCGTCAGCTCTATGGGCCGGCTGCTTCCCGCAAAGACGGCGACGCAAATGAGTGTCGAGTACCGAAGTGTAATGGTGCAGGGCGAAATCAGTATTGTCGATGACGCTAATTTGTCGCAGGTAAAAATGTCGCGATTCGTCGGGAAGTACTTTCCGCATCTGAAGGCCGGCAGCGACTACGAGGTGATTTCAATGGAAGAAATCTCGAACATAACCGTTTATCGCATAGCAATAGCTGCCTGGGTAGGCAAACGCAAGAAAGAACGCGACGATTTCCCTGGCGCGTTCTTGTTCTCCCAGCGAAACTTGCTTAAGGAGTGACAATGTCTAAGAAAGCGTTAATCATCATGACGGACGGTTTTGAAGATATCGAAGCGGTTGCGCCGATCGACGTTCTGAATCGCGTTGGTGTCGAAGTAACGATTGCTGGACTGCAAAATCGGCCGATCAAGGCGGCATACGGAATTACTATCGTTCCACAAATGGGCATCGATGGAGTCGAAGGTCTTTTTGATTGCGTCATACTTCCTGGCGGGCGCAAAAACGCTGAAAGTCTTGCTGCTTCACCGACAGTCATTGAGAAAATCCGTCGGCATCACGATTCAGGGAAGTTAGTCGCAGCAATATGTGCCGCTCCAAGTCACGTGCTTGGCGAGGCGGCTGGAATTCTCAAGGGGAAACGAGCAACAGGTGATCCGGGATTTGATGATCGATTAGCGACTGCGGGCGCAATAGTCACAAAGGAACAAGTTACAGTCGATGGTAACATAGTCACTGGAAATGGGCCGGGCGCAGCGATGCTGTTTGCATTGATGTTGGCAGAAAGATTGGCGGGCAAGGAGATCGCGGATCAGTTTGCCGCAAAGTGGACGATTTCGCGCTAAGTTCCCGTTGATTCGGCGTGTCTAAGTTGTTAGAAGAAAAAGGGTTCACTATTTTATCGGAATATTCAAATTGGTTTGTGGTATAACAAGTAATTAGATTGAGCCAAGGTAACAATCACGAACAGGATATTTGACAGGAGTTGGTCACGCTGTGACAGGAGGATTACTATGAAATCGAAACTACTTGTATTACTCGCGATGCTCGCAATGACCTTAATGGTCGTATCGTGCAGCAAACAGAGTGCAGAGAACAAAGAAACCACGACCGATGGTCAAATGACCGAGCAGGTGGACACCACACGGAACACCGGCGGCGCGGTTGCTGATAATCAGCAATCAGCTGACGACAGGTCTGACGTTGGTTCCGAAACTACTAAGCCCAAAGCCGAAGAACCTAAGAAGAAAGACGAAACAACTACCAAGCCGGTCGTAAAGGAAGATCCGAAGATTCCCGAACCGAAGGTTGTCAGTCTTCCTGAAAGCACGATCATCGCGATTGAGCTGATTGATTCCATCGATACCGATGTGCATGTCACGGGCACCGAGTATCGCGCGCAGATTCTCGAACCGGTCGTGTATGATGGCGAGACGGTTTTTGCCAAAGGTGCTACTGCGGTTGGTGTACTCAACAAGGTAGTTGAGTCAGGTCGGATGAAGACGCCAGCCGAGTTAGTGTTTAGCCTGGTTAGTATTGAAGATCGTAGTGGAACTCAAGTACAGGTTGACACATATCCGATCGAGGAGAAGAAGGACTCGCACACCAAGAAACAAGTTGGCCTCATCGGCGGCGGAGCCTTGGTTGGTGGTATCATTGGTAAGGTAACCGGTAAGAAGGGTGGCACCGAAATAGGCGCTGCCGCCGGAGCTGCTGCAGGCGCTGCCGCGGCCGCCGCAACCGGTAAGCAGGATATAACCCTTCACTCGGGAACTCAGGTTAATTTCGTTCTGCGTTCACCGGTCAAGGTTACTGTTGCCAAAGAAGGTCCGGCTAGCTAAGAATCGAGTCGGCTTGGCGGCTCTTGAAACTGGAAGGGTAGTTCCGAATGGAACTGCCCTTTATTGTTTGTCAAAGAGATTCTCTTCAAGCAGTAAGCGCACTGCAGCCACGATCTCGCTCTTCTCAGCGGCGCCACGCCATTGCTGGACTATCATACCCTTGCGATCAACAAGGTACAGCGATGGGAGGGATTTCATCTGATAGGCAAGCCAGGTCTGACTGGTGCGGTTCTCAAACAGAATCGGATAGGTGATTTGGTGCTTTTGTAGATGAGTAGTTGTCTGCGGAGTCCCGATACTGTCGAGCGTAATTCCGATGATAGCCAGACTGTCGGCTCGAAACTCAGTGTAGATGGACTGGAGGTCCTTCATCGTTTTAACGCACGGTGCACACCACGAAGCCCAAAAGTCAACCAACACAATCTTGCCACGGTAATTTGCTAACGAGTCTCTGTGTCCATTTAAGGTCGTCAACGCGAAGTCGAGTGCTGGTCGGGGAAGAGGTGGTTCGATGTAATATTCAGGATTGATATCAAACTGCGTTTTGCAGGTGTCGGAGCAGAATCTGTATTCACGGTCTTTATACTTCGAATGGGAAATCAGCGGTTTTTCTCGCTTATCCATTCTCTGGAATCTGCACACTGGGCACTGGCCGTTTGTGTTAATCCGCGATTCATTTTGAGCGCTTGCGATCAAGCACAGAATCAGTGCAAATAGTCCAGCGAGGAGGAGGGTCGATTTTGTCATTTCACTCACAGATCAACTGATCAACATCATGGAACCAAATGCCATTGGTTCGGTTAACCTAACATACACTATTGAGACATCAAAGAGCCGAGTAGAAAAACAAAGGAGTCCGCCAATGCAGAAGTTCTTCAAGTCGATTTTTGAAACTGATACTTCCGGCATTAGAACGGATATTGGCCTTCTTGTTTTACGTATTGGGGTCGGTAGTTTCATGCTGTTTGGACACGGTTGGGGTAAGCTCTCCAGTTTTGCGGACAAGGCTGATACTTGGGCAGATCCTATTGGACTCGGCCCATCCGTGAGCCTATCGCTCGCCATATTCGCCGAATTCTTCTGCTCACTTGCGATTATACTAGGGCTCGGAACTCGCGCCGCAGCCATTCCACTTCTGATTACCATGCTTGTAGCGGCCGGAATCGTTCATGCCAACGATCCGTGGGGTAAGCAGGAGTTTGCTCTGCTGTACGGATGGGCTTTCTTGGCGTTGATATTCGCCGGTGCCGGCAAGTTCTCACTCGATGCCATGATTTCAAAGAAGCTTCTCCAGAAGTCATAGTCATTACTCGGCGACGTGTTTCTTTCGGAAAATGTTGATTAGTCCCCCGGCAAGAAGTACTTCAAGCTGTCGCTCCGACAAACTGTGCTCGACTTCGTAGTTCTGCATTTTGGTAGTGTTGTGAATCTTGAATCGCGTTTGCATTGCTACAATATTGCGTGCATCGGGCAGTGATAAGACGTCATCTTCTGATATTTGGTCCCAATCAGCATGATTTACAAAGGTCAATGGTAGAATCCCGAAATTGACCAGATTCTGCCAATGTATTCGGGCGAATGACTTCGCTAGGACAAGGAGTACACCGAGATAACGAGGCGCCAAGGCTGCATGCTCGCGGCTTGAACCCTGCCCATAGTTGAGACCACCGACAATTATTGAGCCACTTGATTGATGATTCAGTGCGCGACTCGCGTAGTTTTCATCAACTTGTATAAATGAAAAATTCGCGATAGCCGGTATGTTGCTTCGATAGGGAAGAACCTTAGCGCCTGCCGGCGAAATCGTGTCGGTCGAGATGTTGTCGTCGAGTTTTATGAGTACCGGACCTTCAATAATATTCTTCATCTCCGGGAAGATTGGCAGGCTCTTGATATTCGGACCTTTTTCGAGCTCGACAGTTTTTCCTTCAGTACTAGGGGGCACGAGCATTTGTGTATTCACGATGATTTCTTTCGGCTCCTCAAACTTGGGAAATGGCATTCCCAACGTCCGCGGGTCTGTGATTACTCCTGTCAGCGCTGATGCTGTCGCGGTCTCAGGACTGCAGAGATACACAGCGTCTTCAAGTGTGCCCGAGCGACCCGGGAAGTTGCGGGGAACCGTTCGTAAACTGATTCGTCCCGTCGCGGGTGCTTGTCCCATACCAATACAGCCGTTGCAGCCCGCCTGGTGAATCCGTCCTCCGGCTCTCAACAAGTGCTGCATTAGGCCAAGCGACATGAGATTTTCTTGAATCTGTCGTGAAGAAGGGTTGATGTCGAATGAAACGCGATCGTGTACGACGCGATCCTTCACCATCAGCGCTGCCACTGCGAAATCGCGCAAGCCCGGATTCGCTGAAGAACCAATGTAAGCCTGATAGATTTCACGACCGGCGACTTCGCGCACCGGTACAACATTGTCGGGGCTGCTGGGCAGCGCGATCAGTGGTTCCAGTTTGGACAAATCAATCTCGTCGTGCTCGTCGTAGGTTGCATCGCGGTCGGGAGACAGCGGAACGAACTGAGATTCACGACCTTGCGAGCGCATGAACTCTCTGGTTACCTCATCCGAAGGAAATACCGAAGTCGTTGCTCCCAGTTCCGCTCCCATATTTGCGATTACGTGTCTGTCCATGGCCGTCAGATTCGCCAAAGCAGGACCATAGTATTCGATGATCTTGCCGACTCCGCCAGTAACCTTATGACGTCTAAGCATCTCGAGTATGATGTCTTTTGCACTTACCCAATCAGGTAATCTGCCCGACAACTTCACTCCGAATACCTTCGGCAATTTGATATGGATCGGTTCGCCCGCCATTGCCATTGCGACTTCAAGTCCGCCAGCCCCGATTGCTAACATCCCAAGTGATCCCGCTGCGCAAGTGTGGCTGTCCGACCCGAGGAGCGTTTTTCCCGGAACTCCAAATCGCTCCATGTGGACCGGATGACTAACGCCATTGCCGGGACGTGAATACCAGATTCCAAAACGCCGGCAGGCGGATCGAAGGAAGAGGTGGTCGTCGGCATTCTTGAAATCTTCTTGAATGAGGTTATGGTCGACGTATTGCGCCGACAACTCGGTTTTCACACGAGGCAATGCCATCGCCTCGAGTTCGAGCATGACCATTGTTCCGGTTGCATCCTGAGTAAGGGTCTGGTCTATTCGCAGAGCTATTTCTTCGCCGACTTGCATGTCACCGGCGATCAGATGAGATTTTATTAGTTTCTGAGCAAGATTGAGAGCCATCGTTTTCAGTTCCTCCTTGATAGCAACAATCGTTATACGAGACAAGTTTGCTTCCCCAGAGTAATTCCAATGTCGACAAAGTGGAGCCCATAAATTGACATTTTGTCGGGAGATTCGTATGTTGAGAGGAAACCTTGAGGGGCACATTTCGTAATGTAAGCAATAACTTAATATTCACTTTTTAGGAGTACGCGACAGTATGAAACTGAACAAACGAATGCAGACCGTAACAATTCTGGCGATAGTCGCTTCTTTCCTGTTGGCCGCTGTGGCGATGGGCGCTATGCCTACCAGCAAGAAGCGCGATGAGATTGACGCCAAGTATCGCTGGAATTTCTCCGATATCTATCCCAATTGGGAAGCTTGGGATCAGGGAAAAGCTGCTATGGAGCAGAAGATGAATGAGTATGCAGCGCTAAAAGGTACTCTTGCCGGCGGTGCACAGAACATTCTCAAGGCCTATCAGCTTAATGACGAGATGAATATCATCGCTTATAAAGTATACCGCTACCCGCAACTTCAACGCGATGTTAATACTCGCGACAACGAAATTGCGGCAAAACTTCAGCAAGTCCAGATGATGTTTGCTAAGTTCGGTACCGCAACTGCCTGGTTCAGCCCTGAGTTGCTGACAATCAAGTGGGAGACGATGAAGAAATGGCTGGATGAGACTCCGGCATTGGCACCATATCGGTTCACGATTACAAATCTCTATCGACAGCAAGAGCATGTTCTTGACGAACGCGGCGAAAAGCTGCTATCGTATTTTTCTACTTTCAACGATGCACCGCAGTCTGCCTACACGGAATTGTCGACCTCCGACATAAAGTTCCGCAAGGCGACATTCTCTGATGGTCAGGAGAAGCTGTTGACGCCTGGCGAGTACAGTCAGCTCCTCACGAGCAGCCGCAACCAGCAGGATCGCAAGTTGGCATTCGAGACGATGTATGGAGTCTACGCTGACAATCAGAACACTTACGCTGCGATATATTCTGGTATCTGTCAGCGCGACTGGGCATTAGCGCAGGCGCGTAACTACAAATCGACCCTAAGTGCAGCACTAGATGCCGATAATGTTCCGATGCAGGTTTACGATAATTTGGTAAATGGTGTTAAGGCAGGATGTGCCCCAATGCAGCGTTACTACAAGCTTCGTAAGGAAGCATTGGGACTTAGTGAATACCATCTCTATGACGGTTCCGTTTCGGTCGTCGAGGGCGAGAAAGTTTACGATTACGACGAGGTTCTTCCGATGGTGGTCGAATCCGTTGCGCCGCTTGGCACCGACTATCAAGCGAAACTTAAGAAAGCGACCTCATCCGGCTGGATTGACGTGTTCGAGAATGAGGGGAAGCGTTCAGGAGCATATTCAGCGGGCGTCTATGGTGTTCATCCTTATATGTTGATGAACTATAACGGGACTTTGGATGGCGTGTTCACGTTAGCCCATGAATTGGGCCACACAATTCACACACAGCTCTCGCACGAGAACCAGCCGTTTGCAACTTCGGGATACACGATCTTCGTTGCTGAAGTAGCGTCCACGCTGAATGAAGCGCTGTTCCTTGACTACATGCTCAAGAAGATCACCGATCCGAAAGAACGCATCAAGCTTCTTGAACAACAGATCGACAACATTCTCGGTACTTTCTATACGCAGGTTATGTTCGCAGACTTCGAACACCAGGCGCACATGATGGTCGAACAAGGGCAGCCGATCACTGCCGAAGTTCTCAAAGGTATTTACAGCAAGATCATGACTGACTACTTCGGCGACGCTGTAGTTCGTGATGAGCTCTATGACGTTCTTTGGTCGCGTATCTCGCACTTCTACAACAGCCCATACTATGTTTACCAGTATGCGACCTGTTTTGCATCCTCTGCCAAGTTGGTGCAGGGAATCCAGAGCAAGGACGCCAAGGTACGCAAAGAAGCCACAGAGAAGTATCTGACCCTGCTTAAGTCGGGCGGAAATGACTATCCGATGGAACAACTGAAGAAAGCGGGAGTTGATCTGACACAACCGGAGACAATCAAAGCGGTTGTGGATCAGCTTGACGCATTGGTCGATCAGTACGAACTGGAGTTGAAGAAGCTCAAGACTTGATGAACTTGTCGTGACCAACAGGCTTCGGCCTGCGACAATTTCCGTAGTGGGTGGTCAATCAGTGGAGCCGGAGTGGGCCGCAAGGCAGACTCCGGCTACTTTTTTGTTTTGCTTGCGAACTAACTTGTTTCGCCAGGGCGTTTACGATTAACGGTGAGACTAAAGACATCTGGTCGGGAGTAATGACCCGTCGTATCAAGCGTCATTTGTTCGCGCCTGATTTGACTTAGGTCGAGCTCGGCAAGGAGGATCGTTTCTTGGTCGAAGATTGGCCCTGCCAGGTAGCTTGCGTCAGGGGCAATGATCGCGCTTCCTCCTCGCAGAATCAACCTGTTCGGCTCAGCAGCAAGCTCGATCGGCAACTCAAACTGCTTTGGCAAATCTGAGACCTTCATTACAATGCCGGCAGCCAAAACGAAACACCGCCCCTCAAATGCATACTGTCGACTTGCAAGTTGGTGAAGATCGTGGACTGTTGGCCAAACCGCAGCATGTATCTGTTCCGCGCTTTCGTGCATGACCTGTCGCGCAAGTGGCATCCAGTGTTCCCAACAGATCAATCCGCCGACACGACCAATACCGGTTTCGACTGCGCCAATATCTTTACCGTCGCCGTGACCCCAGATCATGCGCTCCGTGTAAGTCGGCACAAGTTTGCGTCGATGATTCACGAGAGTGCCATCACTATCGAATGTCAGTAATGAATTGTAGATCGTACCGTTTCCGGGACCGACTTCGACTCGCTCATTTACGCCAATGACTATTACAAATTTGAGTTCGCGTGCCAGTTTACTCAGCAGAGTACACTCTTCGCCGGGAACTGTGATGCTGTTACGGTACAATTCTGCGAAGACATCTTTGGATGGTCCATGCCCCCACAGCGCAACGTTGGGCAAATAGTCCAACCACGCTGGATATCCGGGCAACCAGGTCTCACCGCAAACTACGACTTGGGCGCCGGAAGCTGCCGCTTCGCGGATTAGCGAGATGATTTTTTCAAGGCTCTTTGGAGTGTCGAGGGTCACCGCGCTTGCCTGAATGATAGCAGCAACGACTTTGTCTAATCTGAGTTTGGACATTTATAACCTCGTGGTTTACGAGACAGTCGAACTCTGCAAAATGCTGTTCAGTTTCTTCCAAGACCTGCTGCGTTCATCAACCTTACAACTGCGTCGCAACTCGGCGAGCATATCTTCTACGTACGATTTCTGCCGCATACCGACTAGAACGGACGTAACTCCTTGAGAACTGCGCAAACATCGAACCGCCATCTGACTGAGAGTGTCGGCGATTCCCCATTCAGCATCAACCGATAGAACTATCTCTTTCAACGGACCACTCTGAGGATTCTCTTCAGACAAGCGGACCAGCCCATTCTTGTATATAGCATTCAATGGGCGATTCGCTAACAGGGCGATGTTGTGCCGCCGCGCAAGTTCGAGTACTGTCAATTCCCCGGTCTGCGAGCCAATAACGGCACAGCCATTCTCAATCAAGTTGAACGGCATTTGGATGACTTTGAAGTGGTGCAGGGGCGAGATTTCACCGGCAATACCAATAACACGCTCGAACGATGTGAACTCGTATTCGTCTGCCGAAACTGGAAACGTATTCGAGCTAATGCCATAGCAACGAATTCGTCCGCGACTGCGCTCCTTCTCCAAATGTTCAAAAGCGAGTCTGATGCGGCGATAGTATTCTTCGCGAGCTTTCTCTACATCGATGTCATTGCGTTTCGCCCAACTGAGGTAGTACTCCGGATTGTGTAACAAATAGACATCGATCGAACCGCAATTGAGCCGACTCAACGAAGCAGTCAATTGGTCTTCTATGAATGTTGGGTGAATGCAGTGTTCGAGACCGACGGAGTAATTCACAAGGTCGGGGTAGCCGCGATCATCATTCTTGAGATTTTGGCTGAGTCGATAGACCCTTCCCTGAAGATACCCTACTTTTGAGACGATCACGAATTCGTCCCGACCAATCGTACCTGAATTCTCGATATCCTCAATCACGCTGCCGATCAGCAGCTCAGAACCGCCATCAGTGTAGTTGGTGCTTGTGTCGATGAGATTGACGCCTGATCGCAAAGCAAAGTGTAGAGCTTCGCGGTGTTCGGGGAAACTCGTATCAATGCGGTATGAGCCAAACGCAATGGGGCTGACTCTCAGACCGGTATCAGATAGCAAGTTGAAAGCAACTTCCGGAAATCGGCGAGAATATGATTCGGTTGCTGCTACTGTGGCGTGGGTGGTATTCACTCTTGCCCTTTGGGAGTCTCGGTGGAAGTCGATGGTGTGTCGATTGCGTCAAGCTTGGCTTTCCATTCAGCCTCAAGGTGCTTTGGCACTCGAAAGCCCAACATTGATGACTTGAGTCGGTAACCCCATGATTGCTTCTTCAGGTACTCCTTCTGGAGCTTTTTGAAGAGCTTCTCCTTGCGCGAAGCAATTGCGTCGAAGTGTTCGATTCGTAGAAGCAATGCTTCCACACTTTCGCGCCGCTCAAGCATACCGCGGAAAGTATCGTAGTCCTTCAGATTGAGCAGAGTCTGGACAATCGGCTCGAAGAAGATCATCGCCTGAGCGCCAATGAAATTCAACGGCTTCACCGACTCAAGTGTCATGATCGCCGGAATAGCCATTTTCCACTCAACAACCTTTTTGGCGACTTTGTCGAGCAGTGCTCGTTCATCTTCGGTGTATTCGATCTTTGCTGCGTTATCACTGCCGGAGTTTAGGGGAAACATCAGATTGGATCCTCCGGCATGACTATCTTTGATTTCACGATTTTCATAACGTCTTCCCGGTTGCCTGCGAAACGAATGTAGATGCCACGAAAATTCTCCAGCCGCGAGGAACGCACAAAGGGCGAAAGCAGGACACCATTCTTATCCTCATAGAAAGTCCGATACTGCGACCAGTCCTTTTCGACTTTGTTGATAAGGTACTTCACCCGGATCATCTTCTCTGTGAATTCAAACGTGGTCTTCAGATAGAACTGCGATAGCGAGCCCCACAAGATCAACGCTGCAGCAACGGTAAAGAGCGGGGAATAAGTCAAGAGGTAAACAATTACCACGAGCATCACCAAGAACGCGGCGACGATTACAGCTGTCCGCTGACGTGTTTTGGCGGGCTGGCTTTCCCAACGCAAAAGCAATTTGTCCGGTTCAGCGGCCGGGAGCGTGTTATCAGTCGGAGGATTCTTGTCCATTGATTCGTTCATTATTCGAGACTACGGCTTCTGTTCCGGTTCAGTCTTGTATCGATCCTGTCGGATGCGCGAAATCTCGTCGAGCAGCTCTTGGCCTTCGATGATCTTTTTCCGGATTAGCAAGCTTACCAGTGCTTCCTGTGCCAGGTTGTTGCTTAAGGTCAATTCATCGAACGTGATGAAGTGTTCTTTGCCATCGACTACCATGCGCATCGCGATGTTCGGTTTCACCGATTCGCTGTCACTCATTTGTATCGCCTTTCAACATTATGTTCATGCTTCCCGATTTGAAACCGCCCAGATCTATCGTCGTGAACAGAAATCCCAATTCCCGGAACTTCGCCGCGATAGTGTCGCGCGTACCATTGCCAATTATGCGAATCATCTCCTCAACAGGCAATTCAATTCGTGCCAATTGGTCATGGTGTCGAACACGCAATTGACGAAAACCGAGCGACTTCAAGTAGGCTTCAGCATCCTCAATCTGTCGGAGTTTCTCAACGGTCACCGGCGAACCGTAGGGAATTCGTGAGGACAGGCACGCCGACTGTGGTTTATCCCAAAATCTCAGCCCAAACTCTTTCGCAAGTTCACGAATTTCATCTTTGTTGAGTCCGACCTCAAGCAACGGCGAACGCACTTTGTTTTCAGCCGCTGCTTTCATGCCGGGACGATGGTCGCCGATATCTGAAGCATTGGCGCCGTCACAAATGACTTCGTGATTCCGTTCGGTGGCCAAGGCGTTAAGTTTATGATATAGCTCAGACTTGCAGAAGAAACATCGATTTGGAGGATTCGAACTGTAGTTGACGTCTCCGATTTCCTCAGTGGAAATGAGCATGATCTGCTCACTGCGGAGTCCGCAATCCAACGCAACTGATTTTGCATCTTCCAACTCAGTACTTGCTAAGGAGGGAGAGACGCCGATAGCTGCCAGAGTGTTTTCGGCGCCGATGCCTTTCACTACGGAGCAAAGAAGAAAGGAAGAATCAAGTCCGCCTGAAAGCGCAACGATGACGCGCTTAAAACTCGCCACAAGAGCAAGAAGCTGATGGTACTTATCGAGTATCAATGCGGAGGTCAAGCGTTACGAATCCTCTCAAACAAGAACGGGCTCCGCGTTGCTGCCGTCTCAAACGGATCAGACAAGGAACCCGAGCAAATTGTTCTCGCCGCAGCGTTTTTGATCAAAGAGAATACTTGCCAAAATCCTCAGGGCTGATATTCCGCAGCCGCTCTTTGAGAGACTGCGGATCATTGATCTTTTCCGGGAGCCCTTCTTCTTTCTTAATATTGAAAAGCTCGGCATTAACAAAGATCGGCGCCTCAGTTTTCAACGCCAATGCGATCGAATCTGAAGGCCGCGCGTCGATCTCTTTGATGCCATCGGCGGTTTCAATCGAGATACGGGCATAGAAAGTCTGCTCACGCAATTCGGTAATCTCGACTTTGGTGATTGTACCGGAAAGCTCTCCGATAATAATAGCCATCAAGTCGTGACTAAGAGGGCGTTTTGATTTGAGCTGCGAAAGCTCCATGGCAATTGCCCACGCCTCGAAATGGCCGATCCAGATCGGCAATACGCGATCCGAATCCTCGGCCTCCAGAATCACAACAGGTGACTTGGAGGCGATATCGAGTGCCAGTCCGTGGATCTTTGCCCGGATCATTTCAGTGGTCATTCAGCCTTTTTGACGACCCAAACTTTCAAATTTGCGACAACATCGGCTGCGATTTTGATCGGCACTGTGTAGACGCCAAGAGCCTTCAAAGGTTCATCAAGCTGGATCTTCTTGCGATCCACTTCGATACCTTGAGCTGCCAGCAGCTCAGCAATGTTCAAGGACGTAACCGAACCAAAGACTTTGTCTTCTTCACCGACCAAGACTTCCGCTGTGCAGGAAGCTTTTTCGATTCGCGACTTAATGGTCTCGGCAACGCGACGGACCTTTGCCATACGCATTTCTTGCTGCTGCTTCAGTTCGTTGATAGCGCGCAGATTTCCCTTTGTGGCCGGGATGGCAAGATTGCGCGGAAACAGGAAATTGCGGCCATATCCGGCCTTGACATCGATAACGTCACCACACTTGCCGAGGGTGTCGATATCATCTCTGAGAATGATTTTCATCTCATTTACTCCTATACTACTAATAATATGTACGTACTAACCAAGCTGTTTCGCCCGAATTTTGCGAAAATCAAACTTCGCATCGAAAAGGGCGATCAGCGGCAGAATCACCGCCGCAATTATCTGCGTCAAGAATAGAACCAGGTAAATGACAATCTTAACCGGTATGGGAAACTTTCGTATGCGCATATGATACTCGATAAACGACAAACCGAACACGGAAAATATCATAAACAGCACAACCAACGCATTCCAACCAATTACCTCGAACATCTGCTCTGTCGTCAGAACCATGACTACTGCAACTCCAACAACCAGTACCATCCACTCATCAAGCTTCCACAAGATGAACGACGGTACTCGGTAGCTGAATATGCCCGTGCGCGACAAAGTTACTTCGCCTAACAATGCTCCAAACGCATAGAAGAACACAAGTGTTGAAACAAGCACACCGGGCAAATAATATGGTGCATTCTTCGCCCAAGTATTTACGATCTCTACAGCTTCCTGATATCTTTCAGGCGGGTAGAGAGCGGCAAACTGCGGCGATGCAATGGTATTCTGCAGTTGAACTCCAAATGCGGTAATAAACTGCGCGAGCACCTCATGATACAGCGCAACTACTGCCGCAGGAACAAGGCAGGCCGCGACTAATGCAGCCGCGAGGCCCCATCCGTGACGTCTTGTCATTGCTAAAACCATGCCTGGAACCAGCCATCCTACGCAGAAGTAAGCCAGATGTCCGGTATCGCCTATGAACCAGAAGATCGCTCCTGCCGCAATGATTGACACAATCAACCAAATTGGCGAACGAGCGAACCAGAGGTAGTAAAGCGCCGCCAGACCGACCGCTACAAGTGGTACAAATAGCGGTATCAGAATCGAGAGTGGGAATGCGAATGCAACCGCACCTGCACAAGCAAACGTAAGTCGCTGCCTGTTCGACTCTGTCATCGGCTCGATTCCGTCTTACCGATACGTTTCCGCCGTAAACGGCAACAGTGCGATGTGACGGGCGCGCTTGATTGCGGTTGTCAGCAGTCGCTGATGTTTGGCGCAGTTGCCGGTCACGCGACGCGGGACGATTTTGCCACGCTCGAGAATGAATCGACGCAGCAACTTCTCGTCCTTGTAGTCGATGATCATGATCTTATTCTCGCACAGACGGCAAGGTTTGCGTCTCTTTCTGTCAAATCCTTCAGCCATTGTTAGTTGTCCTCCTGTTCAGATCTGCGATCGCGTCTTCCATGTCCACCGAAGCGTGGCTCATCAGGAAGTACCGCACGGTACGGGGCGATTCCTTCGGCAATTTGACGGGCGCGTTCTTCGAGGTTTATCTCGGAAACCACGGTCAAGTGACGCATGATCTTCTCGTTAACCTTGAATGAAGCATCCAGCAAAGCAGGAACTGCCGGCAATGCCTGATACAGGAAATGGGCGTAATAACCCTGGCGGCGTTTTTCGATCTCATACGCCAGACGACGTAGACCCCAACGCTGGGTTTCGACGATCTCACCGCCGTTTGACTTAATCAAGTCCTCGACGCGTTTGATCTCTGCCTCAATTTCAATCTCGGGCAGTTGTGAATCAGTAATAAAGGTGGTTTCGTAGAGTCTCAAGATTGGACCTCCCTCCGGACTACGTTTGTGAAACCAAAACCATAGGTCCTCAGACCGAGCCTGAGGACAGGGTAGAGTAGATTATTTATTATATTTACTCATTGCCAGAGTCAGACCATCATAGAAGACTGACTCCAAACAATCGGTGCCCAATTTAAGGAAATTGTCGAGCTGGTCAAGCTCTTCTTTGGAAAACTGTTCCAATACGAAGTCTTCTGCGGGTTTAAACTCAGGAATCGGGCCGATTCCCAGTCTCAAACGAGGAAAGTCCTCTGTACCAAGATGTTCGACGACGGAAGAGAGCCCATTGTGGCCACCGTCAGATCCGGCGAGCCGTAAGCGCATCTTTCCAAACGGCAACGCAAAGTCGTCGCTGATGATGAGAATTTCTGATGGCAGTACGTCATAAGCGGTCATTACGGCTTTCACCGCCTTGCCGGATAAATTCATGAATGTCATCGGCTTAATGACTCGAACGTGAGCGCTGGCAATACGAAGTGTTGCCAAATGGTAGTCCGCCTTCTGTTCAGTGAATTTGCCCTTTCGTTTCTCAGCGAACCGATCTAACAACAGAAATCCGAGGTTATGTCGGGTCAAAACATAACCTTTGCCCGGGTTGCCGAGTCCGGCGACTAATTTGATCATGGGGCGAATAAATCTAAGTTCATGTTAACGGTCAACACAAAATCCAACTAATCACAACAATCCTAAAGCAGCTCAACAAGGCGAGTTGGCTGCCAGTTTTGGAGATCAAATCGCATCCAGCGTGTAACTCCCTTGTAGTCGAGCAGGAGTTCGGCGTAGTTGGCTCGTGGTGGAATCAAGAGACTAATGATGTTGTCGCCATGCTCGGAGGGATTGACTCGCCCAGTTTCTCTAAATGTATCAGGGTTAATCATCACGACGTCGGTCTTGCCTTCAACATATACTACCGTGTTGGTCAATACCTCAATCTGAACAAGTCTCGGCGCATTCAGTTTGTACTTCTCCGCCATTACCTTTCCGGTTCCAAATTCAACCCGGAACATTGCACCCTGTTGAGTGTCACAGCTAAAGGATGAATTGCCATCAAACGAAAACACCGCATTGTCAATCTTGCGGGCGTTATGAATTACCACAGTCTGGTGCATGAAGTTATGTTCAGTGAACACTTGTGTGACTGAAGGATGCGCAGAATTGGTCGTAATCAGTTTTCCTAGCGGTCCGGGACTAATTGATGTCGGGCCGATTGGCGCACGCTCCTGCAAGTGAAGCGGGATCGTCAGAGTGAATTTCATCGAGTCGGGATCAAATCGCCGGAAATTCGTGGAGTCTTGCGAGACGACATAGAGCTTGCGTTGAATCGGGTGATAAAGAAGCCCTGATGGGGCTCCGGGGAACCGATACTTTTGTACGTAGCTTTCATTGGCAGCGTCGTAAACGTCTATTCCCGAATTGGGCTCACCGATGGCCTCGAAGACCCAATCTCGCTCTGCGTCGTATTGAATTGCGACTACTTCGTTCGTTCGCAATAGTCGTCTGAAGACTTTGTTGCTGTTGAGGTCGATTCCGAAAATAGTATTGGTACGGGAGTCCAGAACATAGTAGCTGTCCGACCTTGGCGGCATTACATCTACCCGCGTCGAATTTGTGTCGCCCGAGATAACGCTTGTTGTTGTCTTTCCTGAACTCGGTGGAACTTGTTGTACTGGTTGAGGAGTCTCCTCCTTCTTCCCGCAGGAAATCATCAGAGTGCAAGCTATCATCAGTGCGGCAAAGAGCGATTTCTGAAACTGTCTCGTTGGCAAGAGCATCATAGTCCAATTCCTAAGGTCAATCCGGCGAAAATGCCGAAAGCTTGAATGTCGATCTCGACTTCTTGTTGTTTGTCCGTCATTTTACAATTGGGGAAAGTCAGCCAAGTGGCGCCGGCTTCAAGCCCCACCTTTGGTGCAAGGGTGAATTTTAGCCCAGCATTTACCTGATAGCCAATTTTCGTGCGTGACTTCAGTTCAGATCCGCCGAGTCCACTCTCATAGTCTTGCTCGATCGAAGCCAGCCTGACCAAAGCTTCGCCAAACGGCCGGATAGCCATTGAAGGCGGTTCAAACCGCAGACCAACGCCTCCGCCGGTTATGGCTGTCTTCGATTCTTGAGTTACGGTAACATCCTCGGGTTGCCACGAGGATTCCTTCTTGCCAAAATCAGCAACGTTAAAAGCGATGACTGTAGAAAGGAAAGGCATACTGAACATATTTACATCTGCCGTGATCTCGGCGCGCCAACCTGACTTGGCAAAATCCTTATAATCCCCACGCGGATACATGACACCGCCACGGATGCCGATATCAGCGAGTGCCGCCTGCGTCAGGCACAAACAAAGTAGGCACAAGGCAACGAATGGAAATCTCTTTGAATACATCCCAATTCTCCTTCTGTCAGAGTGGAATTTGCGACCCAATAAAATAGTCGCTTCGAGATTTTACAATCTGAATCTCAAAGCTGCGCCAATGATTTCTTACGTGACAAATTTTGTCCATAATGACCACATTGCAAATATTATTGCTTGAATTCGCAGAGGGCTTCGTATAGTATGAAGTTTCGTCAGACGTAAACTATATTTAACCTTCGGAGTGGAGCAACTAAGATTTGTCTGAATCGTCAATCGCAAAGAGCAGAGTAAATCAACCCATATTGACGGTCGCCGATAATCGCGGTAGCTTGACTTTGGTTGTCCGCGCATACATTCAGTTAACCAAGCCGACTATTATGTTGTTGGTGCTAATTACCGGTGCAACGGCTCTGGTGATAGAGGGTAGTTTTCTTTCGCAGCCATTCGACTTTCTACTGGTGATGCTGGGACTTTACCTAACCGGTGGCTGCGCAAATGCACTCAACCAGTATTTTGAGCGGGAAGTTGATGCTCGGATGAAGCGGACGGCCAAGCGTCGCCCGTTACCTCAAGGAATAATCAGCCCTGTCAGTGCTTTGATTTTCTCTGTGAGTATTGGCTTAGTCGGAGTAGCTACATTTTGGTACTTCTTCAATGCTTTGACGGCATTGCTTTCCCTTGGAACGATTCTCTTTTACAGCTTGTTTTATACCCTTTATCTTAAGCCGAATACCTATCAAAACATTGTCATTGGTGGGGCAGCGGGTGCAATGGCGCCCGTGGGCGCATGGACCGCAGCGACAGGGGACATGGCTTTGATGCCATGGTCAATTTTCTTAATCGTCTTTCTCTGGACACCGCCACATTTCTGGGCTTTGGCGCTTTTCTGCAAAGATGATTATCGAGAGGTCGGATATCCGATGCTTCCTGTCCTGAAGGGTGATCGCGCAACACACAATCAGATTCTCGCCTATTCAGTAGCCTTAGTCGCTGTGAGTTTCCTGCCAATTGCGGCAGGTGCGGGCTGGCTCTACGCTGTCGCGGCAGGCTTGCTTGGTGGCGTCTTTATACTTCGCGCATGGCGTGCGCGGAAGTCTTGTGAGATTAGTGACGTCAAGAGGCTGTTCGGTTTCTCGATCATCTACTTATTTGCAATTTGTGCGGCTTTGATGATAGATAATTTTGTTGCTTGAGTAATGAACTCGAGTAAGTTCCTTGTGAGCGAACTGCTTTTTGTCAGTTCGAACTTTGAAATTGTGGAGTGACGATTCGGGGACGCGAAAGAGAAGAGTCTCTTGGTTTTCAATGTTTAGGGTTTGTGCCTAAAACTTCTTGACACCATTGGGTGATTTTTTTATCATCCCCGCCAACACGCCATGGAACGTAGAGAAAGTCACGTAACAATACCGATGTTAGGCGTGGCTAGGGCTACAGTGAGCTTTGTGAAAAAAGTAACTAATTAAGGATTCTTTTTGTCGCAGATATTTCCACAGTGGACAAACAAGTTACCGGCAGCACTCTTGGCGGCTACGATCTTGTTAGTAGTAGGTGGAGTCGGATTTCTCTGGTACTATGGTTCACCCAAGTACACCGATGTTGGTTATCGTCCGACACAACCAGTGCCATTTAGCCACAAACTTCATGCCGGCGATTTGGGCATGGACTGTCGCTACTGCCACAGCAACATCGAGAGGTCGGCAGTTGCTAATGTGCCTGCTACTCAGACTTGTATGAATTGTCATACACTTGTTCTGCCGCAAAGCGAAAAGTTGCTCGCAGTTCGTGAAAGCTGGGCGACGGGCAAGCCGATTGAATGGGTGAATGTCCACTTGTTACCGCAGTATGCTTATTTCAATCACTCGCTCCACTTAAATGCGGGAATTGGTTGTATTAGTTGTCACGGCAATATTGCCGAAATGGAGAAGGTTCAGCAGATGCAACCTTTGAGTATGTCTTGGTGTCTCGACTGCCACCGAAATCCCGATCCGCATTTACGGCCCGTGGACCAAATTACCAATATGAACTACGCGCCGCCGGCGGACCAAGAAGCGTTTGCTGAGCGGGTCAAGGAAGAGAAGAAACTGAATCCTACACAGGATTGCTCGGGTTGTCATAGATGAGCGACAATAAATTGAACGGCAAGCTTACCGGCAAAGACTACTGGCGCAGCCTGGATCAACTGGCTGATACGCCTGAATTCAAGGAATTCCTGCACCGAGAATTCCCTGAAGGCGCCTCCGAAATGCGCGATTCTGTTAATCGACGGACGTTTTTGAGTCTGATGGGCGCTTCGATTGCTCTGGCAGGAGTAGCTGGATGCCGCAAGCCGGTTGAAAAGATCCTGCCCTATGTTACCGCGCCGGAAAATGTCATTCCCGGTATTCCACAGCACTATGCTACGACAATGCCGCTTGGCACGACTGCATATGGAATTCTCGTCGAAAATCACGAGGGACGCCCCACCAAAATAGAAGGCAATGAACTTCACCCGTCAACTCGCGGCGCCTCAAATACATTTATGCAAGCTTCGCTTCTCGGTCTGTACGATCCTGATCGTTCACAGCGGATAATGGAGAAGAACGCCGAGCGCACTTGGGCTGACTTTGTATCATTCTGGCGCACACAATTTGATCAGTATTCTGCTAGTCAAGGTGCGGGTCTTGCGATACTGAGTGAATCATTCAATTCGCCAACTATGGCGCGATTGATGAGAGAATTCAAGGCGAAGTTCCCGCTTGCGGTTTGGGCGACTTATGACGCTGTCAGTAATGAAAATGTCACTTCTGGAATGAGAATCGCATACGGTGCCTCGCTTCAACCTGTTTACTCATTTGAAAATGCCGAAGTCGTCCTTTCATTGGATTGCGACTTCCTCAAAACTGAACTTGATAACGTCTCTGCTTCGCGCGGATTCGGCAGCGGTCGACGACTTACGACCGAAAATGACTCAATGAATCGCCTCTATGTAGTAGAGAGCACATTTAGTCTGACCGGCTCCTCTGCCGATCACCGACTGCGCATTCCTTCCTCGCAGATTCCAGCGTTTGCAATGGCCTTGGCCAACGAACTCCGGAATCAAGGTCTCTCTCTGGCCATTAGTACTTCGAGTGGCGGCGGATTTGACGCCAAGTGGCTGAAAGTGGTTGCATCGGACCTTCTCAAGGCACGTGGCAAGTCACTTGTCTGTGCCGGCTACCGGCAGGCGCCGGCAGTTCACGCCTTGGTGGCGGCCATCAACGAATCGCTTGGCAATGTTGGCACTAGCGTATCTTATGTAGAACCTGCCGATGTTGCGCAACCTAGTCGCAGTGAGCTAATTGCGTTGCTTTCAAAAGCATCAGCAGGGCAGTTGAAGACATTAGTAGTACTCGGCGGCAATCCGCTTATGAATGCCCCAGCCGATCTCAGTTTTGACGCAGCTATTTCGAAGATAGAAAATACGATTCATCTTTCTGCATATCGCGATGAGACCTCCCATGCAGTGAAGTGGCATGTGCCGATGACCCACTATCTCGAGGCATGGGGTGATGCACGCTCCTCTGATGGTACCGCATCAATCATTCAGCCGATGATTGAGCCGCTCTTTGGCGGACATAGTGGTATCGAGATGTTAAGTTTGGTCGTGTCAGGAGAGGACCTCCGTGGTTACGATATCGTTCGCAAGACGTGGGAATCGATTTTGCCTGGTGCTTTTGAGAAGTCGTGGCGCAAAGTCCTGCACGACGGATTACTCGAGAATTCGGCGTTGACCCCAGTAACGGCATCAGTCGATGTGGGTCGTATCTCTGCGGCAATGAGCGAATTGTCTGCCGCAGATTCCGGGCTTGAAGTTGTATTTGCTGTCTCTCCTCAAGTTCATGATGGCCGATTTGCCAACAATGGCTGGTTGATGGAGATGCCGCACCCGATTACTAAGATCACTTGGGATAATGTTGCGATGATAAGCATCGCCACTGCAAAGCAGCTTGGCCTCAAGAGCGGCGACTTAGTGCAGTTAACAGTCGGTGGCCGTTCGATTGAGCTGCCCGTATGGCATGTTCCAGGTCACGCCGACAACTCAGTGACTGTTGAATTGGGATATGGTCGGACAAGCTCCGGTCGCGTCGGCGACAAGGTCGGCTTTGACCTTTATCCGATTCGTCCATCCGATACGCCGGACATCGCTCCGGGGCGCTTCAATCACCAAGTTAAATCGCGAGTATTTTATTTCCTGTGCACAGGATCACTGGTCGATGGAAGGCCGTCCGTTGGTGCGTGAAGCGACTCTTGAAGAATATCGCAAAGAACCGAAGTTTGCTCAGGAAATGGTCGAGCATCCGCCGTTGGAATCGCTTTGGGAAGAGCATAGTTACAAGGAAGGCTACCAGTGGGGAATGGCAGTAGACCTCAATAGTTGCACCGGTTGTGGCGCTTGTACCTTGGCATGCCAAAGTGAGAATAACATTCCGATCGTTGGTAAACAGCAGGTTTCCAAAGGTCGCGAAATGCATTGGATTCGCGTTGATCGGTATTTCTCGGGCTCAGTTGAAGACGCCGAAATGGTGCATCAGCCCGTCATGTGTCAGCATTGCGAAAATGCCCCGTGCGAGCAGGTTTGCCCAGTTGCTGCGACAGTTCATGATAAAGAAGGTCTCAATGTTATGGTTTACAACCGTTGCATCGGGACGAGATACTGTTCAAACAACTGTCCCTATAAGGTTCGCCGTTTCAACTACTTCAACTTTACGAAAGATACTCCGGAAATCGTCAAGATGGCGATGAATCCGGATGTAACGGTTCGCTTCCGAGGCGTGATGGAAAAATGTACGTTCTGCGTCCAGCGCATCAGCGAAGCACGAATCAAGTCGAAGCTCGAGAATCGCGACATTCGCGATGGCGATATTACCACGGCGTGTCAGCAGGCATGCCCCACCTCAGCTTTGACTTTTGGAAATATCAATGACGCAAATAGTAGGGTAAATAAGATGAAATCCCAGAATCGCAACTACGCGATGCTGGCGGAGTTAAACGTGAAGCCTCGCTTAACCTATTTGGCTCGAATTCGCAATCCGCATCCGGATCTTGTGACAAGCGCCCCGGTTGAGCATCACGGATAATAGGATCGATAAGGAAATTCTGATTTGAGTACCAAGGTCGAACATCATCCCGAAATCCTGATTCAGGGCAATCCGAATTTTTCTTCGGTGACCCAGCATATCAGTCAGATCGTCGAGGACAAGACCAAAATGGGCTGGATACTGCTTTTTGGCTTATCTGCTTCCATTTTGATGATGTTGCTCGGAGCTGTCGGGTATTTGCTATTCGAAGGTATTGGTATTTGGGGTAACAATCAGCCTGTTTCGTGGGCATTTGATATTGTCAATTTCGTGTTTTGGGTTGGTATCGGCCACGCAGGTACTCTTATCTCGGCAATTCTTTTCCTTTTCCGGCAGAAATGGCGGACGTCGATCAACCGCTTTGCGGAAGCGATGACTATTTTTGCGGTAATATGTGCGCTCTTATTTCCATCGATTCACGTTGGTCGCGCCTGGCTGCTTTACTGGGTAATGCCGCTTCCGAATCAGATGTCAATGTGGCCCAACTTCCGCAGCCCATTGTTGTGGGACATGTTTGCAGTAGGTACTTATTTCACATGTTCGCTCTTATTTTGGTACGTGGGATTGATTCCCGACTTGGCAACGCTCCGTGATCGAGCGACAACAAAGATTCGCAAGATCGCTTACGGTATATTTGCATTAGGCTGGCACGGCGGTAATACTCAATGGAAGCACTATGAGCTTGCCTATTTGATTCTTGCTGGCATTTCGACTCCGTTGGTATTGTCAGTACACTCGATCGTATCGACAGACTTTGCGACTTCAGTCCTTCCAGGCTGGCACACGACGATCTTCCCGCCATACTTTGTTGCAGGCGCAATTTTCTCCGGTTTTGCAATGGTAATGACGCTCGCGCTGATTGCCCGCAAGATTTATAAGCTGGAAAACTACATTACCATGAATCATCTCGAGAAGATGAATAAGATCATGTTGGTAACCGGCATGATGGTCGGGTACTCATACGGTTGCGAGTTCTTCGTTGCATGGTATTCCGGCAATCCATATGAACAATTCGCATTTATCAATCGCGCCTTCGGACCGTACTGGTGGGCATACTGGACGATGATCACGTGCAACGTAGTTGTGCCGCAATTGTTCTGGTCTAAGAAGTTGCGCACTAATCTTGCAGTCATGTTTGTAGTTTCGATCCTCATCAACGTTGGTATGTGGTTTGAACGATTTGTGATTTTGTTGACGTTGACACGAGACTTTCTGCCGTCGTCGTGGGGTTGGTATTGGCCGACGATTTGGGATGGCATGACGATGGTTGGTTCATTCGGTCTGTTCTTCACTCTGTTCCTTCTGTTCTTGCGATTCCTGCCAATGATCTCGATGGCAGAAGTTAAGGGTGTACTGCCGCAGGCAGACCCACACTACCATCCTACGGGTGACCACGGAGCCGCAAAATCAGGGAAACACCATCCCAATCCTGGAATCGAGCCGGGACCGACAATGGGAGGAGCCGGGTTATGACAGTAGCAGCTGACCATGTCAAAGCAGTAATTGCCGAATTCGATTCGCCTGCCGATCTGATGCACGCTGCGGAGCGAGTCCGTGACGGTGGCTTCCAGAAGTTCGACTGTCACTCGCCATTCCCGATTCATGGAATGGACAAAGCGATGGGACTCAAACGTTCGCCAATCGGTTTTATCGTAGGCGGGGCAGCACTATGCGGTTTCCTCGGCATTTCCGGTTTCATCTACTGGGTTTCGGCTGTCGACTATCCGATGGTGATATCAGGTAAGCCGTTTTTCAGCTTCCAGGCTTTCGTGCCGGTAGCATTTGCCGTGACGGTCTTGACCTCGGCAATCACGGCTACATTCGGAATGATGGTCATCAACCGTCTTCCACAATTGTTTCACCCGCTGTTTGAGTCAAAGAACTTCCGGCGCTTCTCCGATGACGGCTTCTTCGTCAGTATCGATTCAGCCGACCCGAAGTTTGATGCTGGTCGCACCGGTGATTTTCTCAAGAGCATCGGCGGTAAGAACATCGAGGTTATTGAGGTGAAAGAATGAAGCTGTCAGCAAGATATATCCTAAATCTTGCAGGAACAGCCGTCCTTGCGATTGCTATTTCTCTTGGCTGTACTCGCGGACGTCCTTCTGAGAATACTCCGATTCATCTCAATCCTAATATGGACAGACAGCAGAAGTATCTGCCTCAGTCCGAAGGGCACTTCTTCGAGGATGGCATGACGATGCGAACGCCGGTGGCCGGGACAGTAGCGCGTGGCGAGTTGCGAGAAGACGACGCTTATTGGCGCGGTCGAGATGAGATTGATAGTGTTATTGCCAAGATCCCGGTGCCTATAACCACACAGCTCATTGAGCGCGGACACGAAAGATTCAACATTTATTGTGCGCCATGTCACGGACGAACCGGTGATGGGCGCGGAATCGTTGTGCAGCGTGGAATGCTGCCACCGCCCTCTTTCCACGATGATCGCCTTCGAAAAGTAGGAGACGGTCACATTTTTGATGTCATTTCAAATGGTATTCGCAATATGCCTTCCTACAAAGCCCAGATTCCGGTTGAAGATCGCTGGGCAATCGTGTCTTTCTTCCGTGCACTGCAGCGAAGCCAGAATGCGACGCTTGAAGACGTACCAGTCGAGATGCGTGGCTCCATTAAATAGGGATAGTGAATTCGAAAATGAGATTTGACGCACAAACATATAGACTCAGCGAAGCCGGTAAGCTCGGGACAATTGCACTCGGTATCGGAATTGTAGGTATCGCGGGCTGTGTCGGCGCTTACTTTGTCGATCCGAAGCAGTTTTTCTATTCTTACTTGACTGCCTTCGTGTTTTGGACGAGCATCGGATTGGGCGGACTCTTTTTCTCGATGATACATCACTTGGTTGATGCGACATGGAGCGTCGTCGTGCGCCGCATTATTGAAACAATCGCATATTCCTTGCCCATCTTGCTGATCTTCTTCATTCCTGTCGCATTGGGAATGAGCAATCTCTTCCAGTGGAGCGATTCGACACAAGTAGCATCGGATCATTTGTTAAAGAGCAAGAGCGGCTATCTCAATACCGGTTTCTTCTTGATCAGAACACTCGTTTACTTTGCGATTTGGACTTTCCTTGCGGTTCGCCTTTATCGTTTGTCACGCAAGCAGGATGGCGGCCACGACTTGAGCATCACAACCACTTGGCGCAAGATTAGCGCCCCGGGAATGATTCTGTTTGCATTGACCACGACTTTCGCTGCGATCGACTGGATCATGTCACTTGATGCGCACTGGTACTCGACAATTTTCGGGGCATACTATTTCGCTGGCGCGGCGATGTCGCTGATGGCAGTCACTCTGATACTTGTGATCTACCTGCACAAGAACAACATCTTGCGCGGAACTGTAACAGAGGAGCACTATCATGACCTCTCCAAGCTCATGTTTGCGTTCATCGTTTTCTGGGCATATATGGCTTTCTCACAGTACTTCTTGATATGGTACGCCAATATTCCAGAAGAGACGATATGGTTCAAGCACCGCTGGGAAGGCTCATGGAAGACAATCACTTTGATAATCGTAATCGGACATTTCTGTCTGCCGTTCCTGATGTTGATTACTCGTGCGGCCAAACGCTCAGCTAATTTCCTGCTTTTTGTCACATTCTTTATGTTAACAATTCACTACATCGATATGTACTGGCTGATCTTCCCGAATCTGCATCATCATGGTCCGCACTTCTCGTGGGTGGATCTGACTTCGATTCTGGCGATTGGCGGACCGTTCATATGGTATTTTTGGTCAAAATTCACTTCAGGTCCGATAGTTCCGGTTGGTGATCCGAAACTTCCGGCTTCGATCAAATTCGTGAATCAATAGGAACCGATCATGAGTCATTCGCACGATAAGAATCATCAGCCGGATACCTCAGCTGGGTACGAAAAGAAAGACATCAATGTCAAAAAGATCCTGATCGCGACCGTCATAATCGTGATATTTTTGGTCGTTAGTGTCCTGTTTGTCGACGAGATTTTTGTCCACGAGAAGGAACAGCTCATCACAGATGTTGTTCTGAAACCTGTATCAATTACTCTGCGTGAACTACGTGCCAAGGAAGACGTAGTACTTAGCACTTACAAACTGCTCGATTCGCAGAAGGGAATCTATCAGATTCCGCTGGAGCGCGCGATGAAAGTCTACGCCGAGGAAGCATTTGTGAACAGACCGACGGGAACGAATTAGGAAATGAAGCAGACAATAAGCCGTTTCTTTGGCATCGCTTTCATCCTTATATTCATGTCGATTCTTCAGTCGCATCTTTTCGCGCAAGTGGTTCGCGATAGTGTGCCTGAGCTTCAGAAGATTGATATCGTCGAGCATCTTGGTCAGACAATTCCACTCGATCTAACTTTCATAAACGATGTCGGCGACACTGTTCAACTCTCCAAGTATTTTCATCAGGGCAAACCGGTGATCGTTACATTAGCATATTATAATTGCCCGATGTTGTGTACGATGGTCCTCAACGGGCTGAGCGATGGAATTCGTGGCATGAGCCTCACCCCGGAGAAAGACTTCACGGTTTTGACGATTAGCATCAATCCTACTGAAACCGCGAATCTTGCCGGAGCCAAACGCTCGCGTTATATGGAAAATCTTGGTGACAAGGGAAAGAACGACGGTTGGCGATTTTTTGTTGGCGAAGAGAGTCAATCGCGAGCGCTCGCCAACGCCATTGGCTTCCAATACTATTATGACGAAGAACGCAAAGAATACGCGCACGCTGCCGGAGCTTTCGTGATTACTGAAGAAGGCGTTATTTCGCGATATCTTTATGGACTTGAATTCAAAGAGCGCGATCTCAAGCTGGCGCTCTTGGAAGCTTCAGAGGGTAAGATTGGCTCCACACTTGACCGCTTGATCCTTTATTGTTTTCACTACGATCCGTCAGCCAAAGGCTATGTCATGATGGCCGGTAACATCATGAAGCTTGGCGGACTTCTGACACTGATAATCGTAACAATTTTCTTAAGCATATTCTGGGCTCGCGAACGTGCTCAGCGGACCGTCGGCTCGACGGCCTAATTTCAACAAATTCTGATGACGGATTCGTACTAGAGGATTATGGACAATACGGGCAGCTTATTTCTACCTTCTCCACATTCGACGATGGCCGGCGACGTTGATGCGCTGTTCAATTTCATTTACATCTCCTCGGCCATTTTGTTGGCGCTTGTCACTGCCGCCATCATTTTCTTCATTGTGCGCTACCGTCGCCGTGGGGCTGCAACTACGACCTCGGGAGTTGATCATAACCTCACCGTTGAAATCGTCTGGACTGTCATCCCGACCATTGTGGTGTTTATCATCTTTGCGTGGGGATTCAAAGACTTCATCAGACTTCATGTCGCACCGGGGCAGTCGATGCAAGTCAAGGTCACAGGCCAGAAGTGGTTCTGGTCCTTTGATTATCTTGAAGGTGTGAGCAGTGTCAATGAACTTGTTGTCCCAGTTGACAAGCCGGTAAAGCTTTTGATGTCATCGCGTGATGTGATTCATAGCTTCTATGTACCGAACTTCCGCATCAAGAACGATGTGCTTCCGAACCGCTACTCGTCAGTGTGGTTTGAGGCGACTGATACCGGCAGTTACAATCTCTTCTGTACTGAGTATTGCGGCACCAAGCACTCCGAGATGATCGGAAAGGTACGAGTCGTTACGACGGCTCAATATACAGAGTGGATTGAGAAGGCGTCCGGTCCAGCTCCGGGCGAGTCGATTGCCGACTACGGCGCCAAGCTGTACCAACAAAAAGCGTGTATCACTTGTCATTCAGTCGATGGCAAGGCAGGTACGGGTCCCAGCTTTAAGGGAATATTCGGACACAACGCCGAGCTTGAGGCTGGCGGTTCAGTTCTTGTGGATGAGAACTACATTCGTGAATCAATCTTGGAGCCGAAAGCTAAGGTCGTCAAGGGATATCAACCTGTGATGCCAACCTATCAGGGGCTTCTGAAAGACAAACAAATCGACGCGCTCGTCGAGTATATCAAGTCGTTGGAGTAAGAAAGCAAACCATGACAAGTAACGCCATTCCTGCCGTAAACTATCTCAATACGCCCAAGGGACTGAAGTCTTGGCTGCTGACGCGCGATCACAAGCGCATCGGGCTGATGTACCTGTTTGCGATAATGTTCTTCTTCCTTGTTGGAGGAATCTTCGCTCTCTTGATTCGCTGGGAACTGCTGACGCCTGCACAGGACTTGATGGCTCATGATACGTATAACAAGATGTTCACGCTGCACGGCGCGATAATGATCTTCTTGTTTATCATTCCTTCGATCCCGGCAGCATTGGGCAATTTTGTGTTACCGCTAATGCTCGGCACAAAGGACGTGGCTTTCCCTCGTCTTAACCTGGCAAGCTGGTATGTCTATGTCTTCGGTGCGCTATTCGTTTTGTATTCGACAATTACCAACGCTGTAGATACCGGGTGGACTTTCTATACACCGTATTCGACGACCACAAACACGGCAGTAATATCGATGGTACTTGGAGTGTTCATTCTTGGCTTCTCGTCTATTTTTACCGGAATGAACTTCATTGTTACAATTCACAAGATGCGTGCACCCGGCATGACCTGGTTCAGTATGCCATTGTTCTGTTGGGGTATCTACGCTACTGCCATCTTGCAGATTCTGGCAACGCCAGTCCTTGCAATTACGCTGGTGCTTCTGATTCTCGAGCGTCTCCTCGGTATCGGTATATTCGATCCGGCGCTAGGTGGCGACCCCGTTCTCTTCCAGCACTTCTTCTGGTTCTATTCGCATCCCGCGGTATACATCATGATTCTTCCGGGAATGGCGATTATCTCCGAAACGATTGCGACTTTTTCACATAAGAAGATCTTCGGGTACAAGGCTATCGCGTTTTCGAGCCTTGGCATCGCGCTTGTCAGCTTCCTGGTATGGGGACACCACATGTTCACATCCGGCCAGTCGGAACTCGCAGCCGTGATCTTCTCGTTCTTAACCTTCCTTGTTGGAATACCTTCCGGTATCAAGGTTTTCAATTGGCTCGCTACGATGTACAAAGGTCAGATCTCGCTCGACTCGCCGATGCTTTACACGTTAAGCTTCCTGTTTCTGTTCACCATAGGTGGCGTAACAGGTATCATGCTTGGAGCGCTATCGGTGGATATCCATCTTCACGACACGTATTTCGTCGTCGCGCACTTTCACTATGTGATGATGGGCGGCACAGTTATGGCGTTCTTGGCGGGACTGCATTACTGGTGGCCGAAAATCTGGGGGCGCATGTACAGCGAGTTTTGGGCTCGTATTGCCTGCGCGCTGATTTTCATCGGATTCAATATGACATTCTTCACCCAGTTCATAATGGGCTCGCAAGGTATGCCGCGTCGCTACTTCACTTATGTCGAGCAGTATCAGGGACTGCATGGTTTCTCCTCAATTGGAGCTTTTGTCATCGGAGCCGGTTTTGTCGTGATGGCGTTCTATTTGATACAGGCGATTTTCAAGGGCAAACCTGCCGGTGATAACCCCTGGGGTTCGTTGACAATGGAATGGGCTACCAGTTCACCGCCTCCGACTGAGAACTTCCACCACGATCCGGTTGCATCTCACGGCCCGTATGATTACGACAAGATTGTCGTCAAGGAAACAAGGTAGGTAGCGCGATGTCGACTCATCAGTCAACCCACGGCCACCCGGCACATCTTCAGCACCATTTTCACGATTCCGCGCAGCAGGCGGACGCCGCAAAGCTCGGGACATGGCTGTTTCTATTGACAGAAATCTTGCTCTTCGGCGGCTTGTTCTGCGCTTATGCAATATTCAGAGCGTGGTATCCCGATATGTTCTGGGAAGCACACAAGCAGCTCGATGTAGTGCTTGGATCGATCAACACAGTTGTTCTGATTACCAGTTCTGTCACGATGGCGCTGGCAATTCGCTCAATGCAGTTGAACAATCGCACGCATACTCTGTGGTTCTTGGCTGCGACCTTGATGTTTGCGGCAACCTTCTTGGTGATTAAGTACTTCGAATATGAACACAAAATTCACCTCGGCCAGCTTCCCGGCAAATACTACACCTATACCGGCCTCGAGGGCAACAACCCGCACGTGTTTTTCAGCATTTACTTTGCGATGACGGGACTTCACGGATTCCACGTTCTCGGCGGAATGGGGCTGATTGTTTGGATGATGATTCGAACGGTACGGGGAACTATCTCGGCCGAGTATTATACACCAATTGAGATGACGGGCCTCTACTGGCACTTGGTCGACTTAATCTGGATTTTCCTGTTCCCATTATTGTATTTGATAGGGTAGAAGCATGAGTTCAAGCGCAGCCAGTCATACACAAAATCACGTTTTGCCGCTCAAGATTTATCTTGGAATCGGTGCGGCACTCCTGTTTTTGACATTTGTCACTGTAGAGGTTTCTTTTTACGACTTTGGCGGTCTCAATATTGTCATAGCGCTTGCAATTGCTTCCATCAAAGCGCTGCTTGTGGCATTCTTCTTCATGCACCTCTGGTATGACAATAAGTTGTTCTTTATTGCATTCACAGTTTGTCTCCTGTGCTTGACTGTTTTCATCGTCCTGACGATGTTTGACACTACTCGACGTGGTGATATTGATGAGCTTCGCGTGAAGCCGATCAATACGCGCGCCGAGATGTACAACTCAGCCGCTTTCAATAAGGGCGCAGCCGGCCATGACAGCTCGGGAGCAAAGATTGATTCCACGATCGTCGATACCACCAAGGTCATTTCCGATTCCATGTCTGCCACACCTGCTACGGTACCGGCCGCGACCAACTCTGGCCATTAATGGTTGCTTTGTTTATAAGCAACTTCTATAATTGTCCTTAGAGTGGACAAATCATGCGATATTGCGGTAAGATAAGATGACTCTGTTCCGACGTTTTGCGCTCCTTTCCACAATCGGCACTTACATCGTTATCTTCGCTGGCGGCCTTGTCCGAGTATCAGGGGCTGGACTCGGATGCCCCGACTGGCCAAAATGCTTCGGCGGGTGGATTCCCCCGCTAAGCGCAGCCGACTTGCCCGCTTCGATAAACCCAGCCACATTCAATTTCACGCTTGCCTGGATCGAGTACTTGAATCGGCTTTCAGGGATGATTCTGGGGCTATTCATCGCAGCGACTGCAGTACTTGCGATTGTGCATTATCGGCGTACGCTTCGGATCTTGTTTCCTTCTATTGGTGCAGCTTTGTTGGTCGCATTCCAAGGATGGCAAGGTGGGCAGGTCGTCTTATCGGAATTACACTCACTGACTGTTTCGATTCATCTGGTGATTGCGCTCATGATAGTCAGTCTGTTGATTTACGTTGCCCAACAGGCGTACTACCTGGAAGAGACAAGTTCAATAACAGAGGTGGCGTATCCAAAGTCAGTACCCATATCCATTGGTCTTCTGTGGCTAATCACTGTCATACAAATTGTCATCGGTGCTAATGTCCGTGCGGATATCGAAGCCTTGATTGTGACAAGCCCGCTTGCGACTGATCACGAGCTAATGGCGCTTGTCGGTGGAATCAAGTACGTTCACGTGTTTCTGGGAGTTATTGTCGCGGCAATGGCATTCACGATCGGCATCATGGTGTATCGAACAACACCCCGACCTGACCCTATAGTTAAGCTTGGCGTGTGGACAATGATACTGTTCGTAGCTGTGCAGATGTCGCTTGGGACAGGCTTGATTGCGGTGGCATTGCCGCCACTGCTTCAGCTGTTTCATGTTTGGGTAGCGTCGCTCTTCATTGGCGTTTTGTTGGTGCTCTACACAGCGACCAAGAGGCTAGGGAATAGATGACTAAGCAAAGCAAACCGTCACTGCTGATATGGGGTGTGCCTCTGGTCGTAATTCTTGCTGTGGTGGCCGCATTTGTGGTCAATTCGGCCGAACAATCGCGTAGTCAACTGCCAATCCTCGGCGAGGTGCCGAGCTTCAGACTAACGGCCAGTAACGGCGAAGAGTTTACGCGGACGGACTTGAATGGACGATTGCACGTCGTGAATTTCATGTTTACTCGCTGTCAGGGCGTTTGTCCGACGATGTCTGCGAATATCAAGAAGATGTACGACCTGTATCGCGGGTCTGACAAAGGTTCGATTCTTATCTATTACCGTTGATCCGGACTACGACACGCTTGAAGTGCTTCGCACTTATGCCGATGGCTTTGGAGTCAATGATGGTCGTTGGATTTTTGCTCGCGGCCCGCTGGTCGATGTAGCAGTACTTTTGGAACATGGCTTCATGCTTGATGCAAGCGATTTACCGTCGAATCATCCTTCGTATCTAATACTCGTCGACGATAAGGGACAGATACGCGGATTTTATTCATACAACGACGATGACGAATTGACTGCGCTACGAGACAATGTCCGCAATCTGGCGAGGTCAATGTGATTGACTACTCTATTCTCCCGTCAGTTAATGCCACCTTTAACGCAATTAGTGCGATCCTTCTGGCGCTCGGGTACATCAACATCAAGCGCGGACGCCGCGAAACACACCGCAAGATCATGATAGCCGCACTGATTTCGTCGGCTCTGTTTTTGACGACGTACCTGATTTACCACTACGGTGTCGGCTCCGTACCGTATCCACATCATGATTGGACGCGACCGGTATACTTTGCGATTCTGATACCGCATGTCATACTTGCAGCTCTGATGACCCCTTTCATAATTGTCGCTGTAACTCACGCACTGAAGGGGCGATTCGAAAAGCATCAACGCATAGTACGCTGGCTCTGGCCGGTGTGGATGTTTGTCTCGATTAGCGGCATCGCAGTCTATGCGATGCTTTACCATCTGTAGCGATTAGTGATTCTCACTCTCTCATGCTTACCAAGAGAGAGTGAGAACAATCTTACCCTTCAACAGCTTCCTGCAATTCACTACGAGAGTACAATTCGCGATAAGAATCCGAACGCACAAGCAGTTCATCGTGCGTGCCGCGGTCAATGATCTTGCCTTCTTCAAAGAGCAGGATCTTGTTAGCCTTGCGCAGAGTCTTGGCGCGATGCGTCACAACGAAGCAAGTCATGTCCGGCATAACTTCGTGCAACGCCGACCACAGGCGCTCCTCTGTTCGGGCATCGAGCGCAGAAGTGCAATCATCGAGAATCAGTATCTTCGGATTGCGCGCCAATGCTCGCGCGATCGCGACGCGCTGTTTCTCGCCGCCCGAGATCGTCAACCCGCGTGTGCCGATTCGCGTTTGCAGACCGCTCGGGAAACGCTCCAGCTGTGAATCGAGTTGCGCGAGTTTGATTACCTCGGTGACCTTCTCGGCAGTGATCGAATTGTCGCCGAATCGGACATTGCCTTCGATCGTGTCCGAAAACAGCACCGGTTCCTGCGGAACATAGCCGATGATATCGCGATAGTCATCTAAAGAGAGCGATTTCAAAGGACGACTATCTAACATGATCATCCCTTCGTTCGGATCGACCAGGCGCGTCAGCAGGTTGATCACCGTGCTCTTGCCGGATCCGACGCGACCCACCAAGGCAACCGTTTCGCCCTTGTTGACTTCGAATTCGACGTCTCTCAGCGAGTAGTGCTCGCTGTTGGCAAATCGGAATGACACATTCGCGAAACGAATCTTCTCGAAATCAATCGCGCTGTGGTCACCGTTGTGATTGGACACCATAGCCGGGAAATTCTGAATCTCCATCAGGCGCCCAATGCTGACCGCCGACTGACGACCTTTCACGATGAATTGGCCGATGTCAAACATCGGGAAGACCAGCAGGAAGATATAGCTCGTGAAAGCCACGAAGTCACCGATCGTTATCGAACCTTTCGCCGCCATGATACCGCCAATCAATACTACCAAGGCGATTCCGAACTGCCAGATGTACATGTACAGCGAATCAATAGCTGCCCAGGCGCGAACGGTTGAAATTTCCGCCTTGCGACGCGCTCCGATTGTGGCGGCGAATTTCTCCTTCCATGCTTCTTCGCGATTGTACGCTTTGACCACACGCGTGCCTGAAAAGCACGACTCCATCGCATTGTTGAGGTCGGAGATACGCGCTTGGAGATTGTCGAAGCGCTTGTCCAGCGAACTCGATGTAAACATGAAAATGATGATCAGTATCGGTAACGGTGTAACCGTGTAAACGGTCAATCGTACATCCAAAGTCAACATCATTGCTACACCGATCACGACTATCAGCACAGCTTCGTAGAACCGGAAGATTCCCGAGCAGGCAAACCACGCCAACTTCTCCGCGACGTCGTCGGTCATACGAGTCACCAAATCGCCTGTGCGAAAGGCGTTATAAAAGTCAGGACCTTTTTCAGTCGTCGAAGCGAACGCCCGCTGACGGAACTCCCACTCCAGTCGCTGATTCATGTAGGCGCGTGTGCCTTGAAGCGCGTTGTAAACGACCAATACGACTACAGCAAGAATCAGCTGGATTGTCAGAGCTTCCGCGAGGGGTGACAGCTCGTATCTCTGCAACATTGCACCAATCGGCTGGAGCAAAGTCGGGAGTTCACCCTTGCCGTACTTGACGACATCAAAAAGATACTTCAGCACCATTGGCTGCAGCATCGCTATGGCGGCGATGGCCGGTGTTCCCACCACAAGCCAGGTCAATGCCAGCTTGTGATTGGAATATCCGCTCATCAACCACTTAAACTTTTTCCACATTTGCTACCTTCACTGTTTCTGGTCCCTGGAACTGCAGGCGATAGAGCTTCTCATAGTAACCGCCTTGAGCCAGTAGCTCCCGATGTGTTCCGCGCTCGATAATCTGACCCTCGCGGATGACCAGTATTTTGTCGGCATCCAGAATCGTCGAAAGTCGATGCGCGATTATCAACGACGTCCTGCCGGCCAAGAGCCGGTCAAGTGCCAGTTGTATCTGCTTCTCGGTATCGGGATCCACCGAGCTGGTGGCCTCGTCGAGAAGCAAGATCTGCGGATCGAAAACCATCGCCCGTGCAAAAGACAGCAATTGTCTTTCACCGCGGCTGAGATTGGCGCCGCGTTCGGAAATCTCAGTTTCGTATTTCTTCGGCATCCGCTCGATAAACCGGTCAGCTGTTACCAACTGCGATGCCGATTCCAGTGCTTCCGCACTGATGCGACTCTGTTCAAGCGTGATATTGTCGCGGACATTTCCCGGGAAGAGGAAGATATCCTGCAATACCAAACCAAACTTTGACCGCAAATCGGTTGTATGCAAGTCGCGGATGTCGATTCCGTCGACTGTGATTCGGCCTTCAGTCGCATCGTAGAAACGAAGCAGCAAGTTTACGATTGTGCTCTTGCCGCCACCGGTAACTCCAACCAGCGCGACCTTCTCGCCCTTGGCGATCTCAAAGGAAGCGTTGCGCAGTGCAAAGCGATCATCGCCATTATAGGAAAGCCCGACATTCTCGAAGCGAATGACTTCGTTGAAGCTCGGCCACACAAGCGGCTTAGGCGCTTCAGGAATCCGCTCTTCATTGTTCATTAAGGCAAACACGCGTCTGGCTCCTGCTATGGCGCGCTGCAATACGTGCAGTTCTTCAGCCGCACGGTGTATTGGTTCGAAGAACATCCTCATGAACATGATGAACAACAGTATTGTACCGACTGTCATTGATTCAGCGCCGGTTCCTGAAACCTGTCCAACCAGAACGGTCGCACCGAAAAACGTCACTGCCGCGATACCGACGTTCTCCACGAAGAAGACCAGGTTGAAGAACGTGGTGTGCGAGAGGTGCGCTTCGGCATCGAGCTTGAACTTGCTCCGATTAGCTTCGTTCATGCGGTCCCGCACCAGCTGCTGGCGATTGAATACCTGCACGACGCTCATGCCTTGCAGGAATTCCGTCATTGTCGCGATAACGTCGGCCATCTTCTTGCGGATGCCCAGAAACCGCGGGGTCGTATAGCGCTGATAGAAGTAGATCAGCACGATAACGATCGGCGCCAATGCCAGCACCGCAAGCGTCAGCCGCCAGCTGTAGTAGAACAGAATCGCAAAAATGCCAATCAACTTCAGCGCATCGCCGATAATAAGCACAACGACACTTGAAAAGAACTGACGCAACGCCTCGCCATCCGATTCAACTCGCGACAACAGCCGTCCGACAGGATTGCGATCAAAAAACGATACTGAAAGTCCGACGACGTGGTTGAAGCAGCGTTGCTTCAAATCGGTAATAACATCCTGACCTATTACTTCCAAATGAACTCGTTGAGCGTAGTTCGCAACCAGGAACGCCAACAGCACGACCACATAAATAAGGGACATCCACATGATCTGCGGGATCAGTGCCTCAACCGTAGCAGTCGGCAGACCGATGCCGGCAGTCGTCGAGGCAGGGGATGTAACCAGATCGACAGTCTTCTGGATCACCACTGGGCTAAGCAACGAGAGCCCGTTGGCGACAATGAGCAGCACAAGGTTGATGTACAACCTGTGTCGGTGCGGTGACAGGAGCGGCAACAAGCCGCGCAACGCTTCTTTGGCGCTGACTGAAGTCTCCTGTTCCTCTTGATAATATGCTGAATCCATAATTTGCTAACCAATCCTCTAATCGTCTAAACAACTCTTGTCAGAGTCCGGTGGCAATCACAAAAAACCGGACTCGATCGGGTCCAGCTCGAATTATCCGTGTAATGTCGTATTTAGAGATTAGGGCGGATAGGCCGAGGCGGAACCTTGTCACGGAGCAGGCAGACTACTCCCCGACATTGTGCGGGTGTTTGTTGCCAGTTCATCATCAAGGTTTTCTCCTCGTTAAGTTTGACTGTTATTATCGCAAAAGTTTACGAAAACATGAGTCAGTTTTGTCAAAATAGGATTGATTAAACAACTGTCAAGAAAAATCTTCCAGACAGTACCGGGCATTGCCGGCAATCTCGTTGTAGCGCAATGAATTAATCGATGAAAAAAATCAGTTCTGGAACTTCCCAAAATGTGACAAAAAATCGTCTTGGGAGAATTGAAGCAATACTCTATTATATCTTACTATGAAATTTGCTGACATTCTCAAAGAGGCATTCGTAATCGCTTGGCGTTTCAAGTGGTTTTGGCTTGCAGGATTTATCATTTACCCGCAACTCATTGGCGGGTATCCAACCAACTTCCACTATCAGCCCGGTGATGAGTTTCCGATAAAGGAATTCGCCATACTGATGGGCGTTGCAATGGCGTTCGGTGTATTGGTTTTGTTGGCCGGCGCGATTCTACAGCCGGCGTTGATTCTTGCAACCTCGCATGCCCGTGCCGGAACACCGTTGCGAGCAGGAGAGGCCTTGCGCGCAGGTTTCGATTTCTTTGGCCGCAGTTTGTTGGTCGCATTGCTTTCGATCGGTTGCGGTATGCTGCTTGTCATAATGCTCGGGCTTCCATTGATCATCGCATTTATCAGTTCGGTTGTTCTCGGTATTGTGATTGCGTTGCTCTTTGTGCCGGTCGCTATTGCGGCGACACTATTCCTGACGACTGCTATGAACTACACATACCGAAACATCGTCTTGTACAACTTGAGTATCGGCGATGGGGTCTCGAAGTCGCTTGCGCAGCTTTCTTCGGCAAAGTTGCCATCGCTCGGACTATGCCTTTCCGCCCTTGTCATCCCGGGCATTGCCCTGTTTCCCGTGTCGATGATCTTTGCAGTGTCTCAGGCCGCGATGCTTTTTACCGGCCAAGAATCCGGCATATTGATGGGGTTGTACTACTTTTTCTCGATTGCCCTCTCAATTCCATTGGCAGGCTATTTCGGAGCTTTTGGAAGCGTTCTGTTTACAATAGCGCATTATGAGTGGTTTGTGCGAGAGCGCTCAAGTGATAGCCAGGTACCGTTTTGAAACCACGCGACACGATACTCACTGCCAATTCCCCTGACATTCACAGTTTCATTGGCAATTGAAGTGACTCTTTGAAGACAATTTGTATTAGCTTTATCTTAAACATTTACGTAGATTTAATGGTCCACGGTGGTAACCAACCGCTGTAGTATTCACTTCTATCCGGCCTCAAGGAACATTCGCTTAGATGACGTCCAGAAGTATCCGCCCCTTTCAATCGGTGATATCAGCGCTCGAATTCCAATAGTTCAAGGCGGAATGGGTGTCGGAGTCTCGCTTTCCGGTCTCGCAAGCGCTGTCGCCAATGAGGGCTGTATCGGTGTGATCGCTTCTGCGGGTATCGGTATGAACGAACCGGACTTCTACTCCAACTTCCTCGAAGCCAACACACGTGCGCTACGTCGCGAAATTCGCAACGCCAAATCACTGTCAAAAGGCCTAATTGGGCTCAATATCATGGTTGCTTTCTCTAACTTTGGCGACTTGGTACAGACTGCTATTGAGGAAGAGATAGACATTATCTTCTCCGGAGCCGGACTCCCGCTAAATCTGCCCCAATACCGCAAGCACGATACCAAGACCAAACTCGTACCCATAGTATCATCGTCGAGGGCCGTCGGGTTGATCTGTAAGCGATGGTTGAGCAAGTTCGACTATCTTCCGGATGCTTTTGTTGTCGAAGGACCTCGAGCTGGCGGACATCTTGGATTTCGAATCGAGCAGATAGCGGATCCGGAGTTTGCACTCGAGAAATTGATCCCGCCAATTCTTGACGAGGTCGCCATTTTCGAAAAACAAACTGGCAAGAAGATTCCGGTCATTGCCGCCGGCGGAATCTACACTGGCAGCGATATTCACCGATTTATTGACATGGGTGCGGCTGGTGTTCAAATGGGTACCCGCTTCGTCGCAACATTCGAGTGCGATGCAAATGAAGCATTCAAGCAGGCCTATGTTGATTCAGTCGCGGACGATATCGTGATTATCAAGAGCCCAGTTGGTATGCCGGGCAGGGCGATCCGCAATAAATATCTGGACGATGTCGTTTCCGGAATGAAAAAACCTTACAAGTGTCCGTACCATTGCATCATCACTTGCGACTATCAGAATTCGCCTATTGTATTGCCCACGCTTTGATAAGCGCTCAAAAGGCTATCTCCATAACGGATTTGCCTTCGCTGGTGCCAACGCATATCGCGTCGATGAGATCATCTCAGTGAAGGAACTCGTGTCGGCGTTGATCGCTGAGTACGAGAACGCCGACATTGAGTTCACACGAACCGTTGGGAACTAACAGACAGTTCTCCCTCCCATTACTAACCTAAGTCCGCCAAACAGCAGCAGCATTGCACCGAATGTGCATACGATTGTCGCGCCCGGCGGTGTGTCGATCCAGAATGAAAGCAGCAGTCCCAGCACTGAACCAACCAAACCGAACATCCAACCCAAAATCAAATGCTTGGCTATGCCGTTGGTTGTCAATGCGGCGAAAACTGATGGTACCACCAAGAAGATGAATACTAGCAACACACCGCAGATCTTGACCGAACTGGTTACAACAACGCCGAAAGATGCATAAAACAAGAAATCCCACAGGCGTCGGTTCTTCGGCAAGTCTCCACCTCCGAATGTCAGCGCAGCGAACTTCCGGAAGTAGATCCAGTGAAAAGCGCCAACGAGCGTGTAGACGACTGCAGTTTTGAGAACAACGAGCGGCGTCACAGTCAGAATGCTCCCGATCAGAAGATACTTGATATGCTCAGCGCCTTCTGGAGAATGGCTCACTGCCATGATTGCCGCCGCAGCACTCACGGCATATGCGATACCAATGATCGCCTCTTGGGGGATCTTGCCTTCTATCTCACGGGTGAATGCGAAAATCACGGCGCCCAAGAGCGCAAAGGCGAGAGAAAAGAAGTACGCGACACTACTGTCAAGCTCGAAACCCAAAAGAAAGGCGAGTGTGCTCCCCAGCGCAGCTACCTGCGCCAGGGAGAGGTCTACGAAAATGATTCCGCGTTTGATCACATGCAGGCCAAAGTAGACATGGATGCCAACTAAGACGACGCAGATCAGAAGCGGCCAAACCAGTAAATCAAACATCTCCGCTACCTAATCTCTTCGAGTAGGGCATTGATGTTGCCGCGAAGCCAGTCAATGTACGACTCGTCCTTGTCACGCCCGCCAATAGAGGGATACAGTACCACTACCTTTGCTCCCGATGACTCGGCAATTCGCTGCGGAACGCGTTTCTCAAAGTATGGCTCAATCGCGATTATTTTGATCTGCTGTTTCTTAACCAGTTCTATCATGTCTCCCATATGAGACGGTGACGGCGCAACCCCAGAGAACTTCTCAATGAATCCTGCCAGTTTGATTTCGAAATAGTCTGCGAAGTACGGCCATGAATTGTGGTAAGTGACGATTTCGATTCCTGCCAATGGCGCGGCGAGCGCCTTGATGGCCGGGAGCTCGGAATTCAGATTCTTGAGGAACTTATCGCGATTTTGTGCGAAAACTCCAGAATTCGCAGGGTCAACACTTGATAGACCATCGAGAATTGCGTGCGTTATCGGTTCTACATTGGCGGGCGAAAGCCAATAGTGAGGATTGCCGAATCGGTGTAAGTCGCCATGTGAAGCATCAGCGTGGAAAGTAGGCACTTCCACTGGCGTAATATACATCGAGCAGTCAATCTTTTTGAGTTTGCTATTTCGTGAACCGTCAATGATTTTGTCGATCCAAGTGTCGAGTTCAAGGCCAATCTTGAAGACAATGTCCGCGTCGCGCATCTTGACCATATAGCTCGGACGTACCTCGACATAATGCAAGTCTGCGGTTGGAGCTGCAATACTTGCAACCTCGACCAAATCCCCCCCGATGACAGTAGCGAAGTATGCCAAGTCACTTGTGGATGTCACGATTTTGACGGCAGCATTCGCGCTTACAGAAACGAAGAATGCAAGCGCGATCAGAGTGTTTATGAATAGTTTCAACTTAATCTCCTAAAAGTTGTGCGGTTGGTGTGGTCCCAGCGAAAACACGAATTGCGGTGTTGCTGTCCAAAATCCATCGCCTTCGTTTGGTGTAGTCCAGTCTCCGACTATTCGGATCAATGTCGTTTCTTCGATCGGAGCAAACCCGATAAACCCGGTCACTCGCGTGACATTCGCGTCGTTATCGTTCGCATCCTGTGCATACTCGAACATTGTTCCCACGTTGTATTTCTGGCGGAATCGATAATCCAAATAGGCATAAGCTCCAGACGAGCTGACTGCTTCTCCTTCCAAAACCTCGCGGCGGTTGTTCAAGTATTCGCCTTCGACAGTGAGGGCACTGTTTCGATTTGGTTTCCACTTGTATTTTGCGTCAATTCCGAAGACTCGTGCACGCAGCCGCTCATCGCGATCGTACTCCGAAGTCACGACTGAGACCCCGGCCGTCAGTTCCGCAGACTCAGACAGCGAGCCGGATGTCGTAATTCTACCGAAAAACCCAGGCTTAATCCGCGGTTCTTCACCCTCTAGTGCAGCAACTGATTTTGTAATCTCAAGCGGCTCTTCCGTAATTTCTTCTTCCTCGCCGGCAAGAACCTCTCCTCTCAGCACAGCTGCCATGACTTCCGTATTTAGCTTACCAGTCGGGAGTGCGAACGAGGCACGAATCGCCATATCGTTAAGACCTTCTTCCCCGAAATACATTTCATGGGGCAGAGGTTGGTGAACAAACAGTACGCATGCGGATGAACTGGATTTAACCGGCCAAATTCCAAACGGTATTTGCCGGCGCGCAGGTTCATTCCCAGCGGCAGGCCACGCAATATTGTCGCGTACAATTCCTCGATTTCCGCCTTTTCGCCACCCTCCCATGCAAGGACAAGGTCTGCGCGTGAGTAGGGATTGAGATACCCTGCCACTACGATTTCCATATCAGGTGACGTGAGGTTGAATTCGCTTTCCTCTGACGGTCGTGATTTGTCGTTATGAGTAAAAGTCCGGATGTCTCCAACCACGGATAGGTCGGGATTCAATGTCGTCTGACCAAAAGCAGTAGACAGAGCGACAATGCTCGCGCAAGCGAGCAGAAATACTCTTGCAAACATTAGATTTCTCCTGTGACCAACTCAAGTCGGCGCACGATTACCCAGCTGAGGAAAAAGTGGAGGCCGAGATTGGCAAATTGTTCTTAGTTAGATTTGTTTGAGACTGGCGGACTAAGACGATGCAGGAGGTGCCCGATTTGGAGTTGAAGCGCAAATGAGAAGATTCGAAGGCTTGAAATCCGCCAAGACTTCAACATAGCGGATTGGTGGGATTACGATCAGTGCCAGAATCAGAATCGCAGGAAGAGCAATGTCGATTCCAAAGTGGCAAATCGGACATTCTTTTGCTGCAGTTCGTGACTATGGTGATGCTCAATAGTGTGAAAGACAAAGAAGCTGAAAGCCAGCAATAGGCTAGCAGCAATCCAGTATTGAAGATTCCGTCGACTTAGCATCATCTCATGATACGAAAAGACTACTGGTTCTTCAAGTTGAAATTCACTTGGAAATCCCAAGCGCGAGAACGAAACACTAATCAATAGAGTTGGTTCGGTGAGAACGGCCCACAGCCGAATCTCGACTACAGGCCGTCAAACTTATGTGAGCGAGGCTAGGAGTTTACTTTGAATCGCCCAACAATCTGCTGCAAGTTTTCAGCTTGTTGACTCAAGGAAACTGCTACATGCGCTGATTGCTCAGAGTTGACGGCGGTTTCCCTTGTGACTTTCGAGATGTGTTCGATGTTTCTAGCAATCTGTTCGGCCGCTGAAGATTGTTCCTTTGATGCCGCGGCAATCTGGGTGATCCGATTGGTGACTTGTTGTGCCATTGTCACGATTTCACGCAGACTGTCGCCAGCTTGCTCAGCTAACTCGCGCCCGCTATTCACATGAAGCGTCCCTTGCTCCATGCCGCTGACTGCCGTCAACGTATCTTGCTGGATACCTTTGATCATGTTTGTGACTTCACTTGTTGCTTTGGCGGTGCGTTCCGCGAGCTTTCTTACTTCATCTGCTACAACCGCAAAGCCGCGACCTTGTTCACCAGCGCGAGCTGCTTCAATTGCGGCATTGAGTGCGAGAAGATTCGTCTGGTCTGCAATGTCATCTATGACAGCGACTATTTGTCCAATTTCGTCAGCTGAAGCTGCCAACTTCTTAATTGACACGGCAGCATGCGTAACGACTTCAGCTACCTTCTGCATCCCCTGATGAGTATTCTCGACTATTCGACTGCCGTCGGTTGCAGTCGTCGCAGCACTATCCGACACAGTTTTGGCATCAATCGCGTTTTGTGATGATTCGAAGATAGTTGCTGACATCTGTTCAATCGCTGCCGATACCTGATTCACTTCATCAGATTGCGCCTTTGACCTCGGGAAATCTGATCGGACGATTCGGCTATGCCACTTGCCGCCTGCACGAGTTGATTTGCGTTATCTCCTAACTGATGGATCAAAGCGCTCAAATTGCTGATCATTGATTTGAATGAAGCACTCAGAACATCTCGGGCTGACCGAACTTCGACTTGTACCGTGAAATCGCCTTGCGCCATCTTCTGAGTCACATCAGCGAATCCACGAATGTAGTCGATTAAGCGTTGAATTGATTGCAGCAGACTTCCAATCTCATCGTTTGACTTTATTTGCAGGGTTTGGTCTATGTCGCCTTCAGCGGCCATTTCCAATTTTGACTTCACAGACTTCAGAGGGTCGAAGATCAACTTCTTCTGGACAACAAGAATGCTCGCTACAAGTATCAGAATACCCATGATAGATAGAACGGCGTTAGTGAAGTAACTGGATGTGGTTGCCGCCGAGAGCGCCTTCATCGACTGAGCCATCTTTAGTCCACCAAGGACTTTTTCTGCATCTGCATCATGGCACTGTACGCATGCGGGTTTATTCTCCAAGACATGATAAGTGACCTTGACCGGTACCCCGTCGACTTCGGTATTGAAGACCGTGTCTGATAGCGACTCAAATAGTGCCTTCCACATCGGATCAGCCGCCGGCTTATCGACGAGACTCTTGTCCGAAGAGCGTTTCACTTTCAAATCCGCATCTACTACGGTGATTTCTTCGAGCAACCCTTTTGACACAATTTCCTCGGTGAGCGGTTGAAGGTTCTCATTCTCTCCGTGGATCATGATTTGTTCAAGTTGTTGCGTAATAGTCCAACTGAGATTACGACCTGTCTCGGTACACATTTCCCCGATTGTACTGCTTTGAAGGTGGCTGTTGATTGTGGACATTGCTCCAAGTACAAGAAACAGGCATGCACAAATTACGATTGTTACTTTGGCTTTGATCGACAATTTCTTCATTGTGATTCCCCAGTTTTTCGGCCCAAAAGATCACTGTCTAGCGCAGTAGTCGATTTCCTTTACTTATATCGGCACTAGAGCGAAAAGTGATATGTACTAGACCTTGGAATTGTGTTGATTCTGAGACTAGTCTAGTCCAGCATTGATATCAGATTGGTTCACACTGAAAAGGCGACACGAGAAGTCTCAATTGCGATTTCTTCCTGCCCGGCTTTCCCATTTATGTCAGCTTTTTAGCGATCCCGTTGGGGTGTATTGTGCGCTATGATGGTGTCGAGAATGGTATTGGTCTATTTTTGAAGCTGCATAAAGAATGCTATTGCGAATCTACTTCATCAGGGCTTGCGATTTAAGGAACTTGACGCGGCAATTTCCGATATATATACTGGATGACTTGTTAGTCCTTTGGGGGTGACCTGGTTTCGACGGGGTAAGCGAGGGTTAACTTGCGCGCCGAGATTGCGCCGGTCTCGTTAAACAGGCGTAAACCAATTGAATGGCAACAACTACGCCATTGCTGCTTAACTAAACTAAGCATGCCGTTTTGCACGAGGCCCGCCATCAGACGTTGTGCAAAGCGCCGTTAATTGATGGATAGCCTTACGACTCGGTCGGGCGGACGCGAGGCGAAATTAACAGCACGACTGGCTGATTGGTAGCTTTAGCCTTGCGGCGATCTGATCAGCGAGATTAAATGCAAAGGACACGCGCGTAGACGGTTAATTGGCGTTCATCTCGGACGGGGTTCGATTCCCCCCACCTCCAATTTATTAGATCTATGTTCTCTATGTGTGGGTGATGGTCTATAATCTTCAGTGCCTTCTGTCAGTTGCTCTTATTCAACTGCCAGATCGTGTAGTTCAAAACTGCGGCGAAAGACACCCAGGCAAGATAAGGCACGAAGAGAACGCCAGCGGTGACGCTCACTCGCCAAAAGGCCAGCAAGGTTAGAAGGATCATTCCCCACAGTACCACAATCTCAGCGAACGCCAGACCAGTCCTATGCAAGCCGAAGAAGATCCATGACCACGCCCCGTTAAGGATCAATTGAACTATGAACAAGCTCAGAGCAAGCTTCGCTCCCGATATTCCTGCGCGTCTCCAGACTAGCCATGCGGCTACCCCCATGCTCAAGTAGAGCACTGACCATACCGGCCCGAAGAGATACCCCGGTGGTGTCCAGGATGGCTTCTGGAGTTGAAGATACGACTCACCGGGCGTAAATCTCGAACCAACCCAAGCCGTAAGAAAACAGAGCCCTACCCATGCTATCAGGACGATGACCTGACCTGCAGGGCTTACTCGAGTCGCTTCAGAGAACTTGATCATGGTCTTCTTCCTTCGATCGTCAGGAATTGCGGATATTTTATGGACACACCGAAGTCCGTGACTTCATCATTGCCTGTCAGATTCTCCAAGCCGCGCCTAGCACAAGGTAATTCACTAGTGCAAACGTGTAAACTTCATCGTTGTCAGCTCCCCCTTCAAGCAGGCGATAGCCGATCTTGAATTGCAAGCTCTCGGAGGCCCTTGCAGTGAGCACCACGAGAACATCTTCTGCTCGCCCTTGTGGAGCGGCCAAGGCGTCGCCATCGAGTATTAGTCCAAAATGTGGACTAATCGTCCATTGGGCTCGAAAGTTGATCAAGGGCACGAACCCGGTATTCGTCTTCTCAAATCTCTGGTCCCCGTCTTCGACGCTGATCGCAGCATCTCGAATCTTGCCGGTGAAACCAATGCCAAAGCGTAGTTTCTCGCGACGATAGAAATCGTAGCGGTACGTCACTCGATACGAATCGAATCTGTACTTCGCTCGAACAAAAGTGTTGGCGGCAAATTCACCGCCTGCGAATTTGAGAACTTTCTCCAGTCGGCCTTCCGCATTGAAGGTCAGGGGAGCGATCAATAAGGACAGACTGTGTTTATCGCCAAACATGCGGGAAAATCGCGCCCGCCAGAATACCGTTTGATCGATCTCAAGATCACGGGAGAGCGAAAACTTCGTACCGGTATTCCCGGGGATTCGCACATTGTTGTAACCACTGATAGCCAGCCCAGACTCAAGGTCAATACTCCATCTTGTCTTAGCCGCTACGGGAGAGACTAGTCCAATTAGTAGCGCCACCACGAGGATTACTGGCGTTCTCTTTATTACGCTGCTTATTAGACGTTCCATTACCTTCTTGTCTTACCAACTGCGATTTTCAAACCAACGGCCTTCTATGGACATTAACGGCCCCTCTTCGGCTTCTTGACTGAGGACGTTGTTCTGCCTGATCGCAACAGCTCCAGCTGAAGTCGAAACGTATCAATATCTGTCACTCGGAAGGCGTGGATTGAGGCGATTGTATCCTTATATGCCTCAGCTGTCCGTCCGCCAATCATTATTGAGACGCTCTCGGGAAGAATACGCCTGAGTCGACTTAGCTCTGCCGGGAGTTTGGAATCATCGAACGGGAACACCACGCTCAAGGCGATAGCACGGGCGCCGGATTTTTGGACGGCACCAGCAATCTCATCAGCTGGCAAATTCGATCCGAGAAAGACGGGGCGCCATCCTTCTAAGGCGGCAGCAACCGCGACTACCAATGCACCCAGTTCGTGCAGTTGTCCAGCTGGCGTCGCAACTACGATTGAAGGTCGGTTGATTGGGTACCGCATGGAAGCCAGCAATGCGCCGACATGATTCCGGATTATTGCGGTAGCCATATGTTCGTGGGCAATTCGAATCTTTCCTTCTTTCCACAACTCGCCGATTTATTCCATCAATGGCATGACTACTTGGTCAAGCGCCTGCGTTTGCCCCAGATCTACATCAGCGTGTGACAGAATTGCACCCAGTTCTTGCGAAGTCAAATTTTGTAATCGCATTTAGCGCAAGCTCGATGAAATTCGGGCTCACGCCCTTGTCTTTGAATCTGGTTACTGCAGGATTTGGGAAGTCCTTTCCGACTAGCTGCTCGAGCTTGGGAGTAGGAAGTGTCGCGATATCACTGATTCGGTGCCCTGCGTGGACAGCTCGATTGAGGAGTGCGAGCCTCACCACATCGGCTTCGGTGTAGAGCCTTCGGTTGGATGCGGTTCGAATAGGTCTCACCACAGAATAGCGCCGTTCCCAGATGCGAATTATATGCTGACTCAATCCGGAACGCCGTGCGACTGCTTCGATTCCCAATTCGGCGTTGGTCAAACTCTTTGTCATCGTTAATGGCTCAATTCTGGGTTTCGATCATTATCTAGACAAATGATAATCAAATTCTCAACTTAGACAACAAGAATTTAATGTGCCGGTTCCCTGCTTGGCGTTTCGTTGTTCGTTGGCTGCACGTAAGATGTTGACAGAACAATATAGTTACAATGTTTCTTCAAATTTCCTTAATTTTTCGAGAACAATTTTGTGTGATTGAGGTTAAATTAGTCAAGAGTTAGACAAATAGTAAACATGTGACTCGATGAAGTAGTTAACATCTAATGCAAAGGAAACGAAAATGAAATCACTCGACATTCTTGCCGCAATCCTGCTGGTCGTCGGTGGACTGAATTGGGGGTTGGTTGGAGTCCTGAACTTCAATCTGGTAGCCACTCTACTCGGTGACGGAACTGTCCTTGCCAAGGCAGTATATGTCCTGGTTGGAATCGCAGCTATCTATCAAGCAGCCGGCTTTAAGTCGATCCAGAGCCGCTGGGGAGTCGCGACTCGCAGTTACTAGTGTCGCAAACTGAATCAGAATTGAAGCATTCTAAACAGGAGAGAGTAAATGAACAAGAAACTCACAACCATTGTAGCCGCTATCGCGCTGCTTTTCACCGGAATCGGAAACCTCAACGCTGGTAGCTACGGTAAAGATGCCGCTTCTACCGCACAAAAAACAGGAGATTCAAAAATGGAAGCCAAGACTACTCAGAAGCCGATGGACATAGTCGAAACCGCTGTCGCCGCCGGTTCGTTCAACACGCTCGTCGCAGCCGTAAAGGCTGCGGGTCTCGTGGAGACTCTCAAGAGTGCCGGACCTTTTACGGTGTTCGCTCCGACAGATGAAGCGTTCGCCAAGTTACCGAAAGGTACTGTTGAAGCCTTGCTCGCTGACAAGGCGAAACTCACTTCGATTCTTACCTATCACGTCGTTTCCGGTAAGGTCATGGCAGCTGATGTTGTGAAACTGACCGAAGCCAAGACCGTCAATGGACAAATGGCCAAGGTTACCGCCAGCAAAGATGGCGTTATGATCGACGGCGCCAAAGTGATCACGACTGATATCGTGACCTCCAATGGCGTAATCCATGTCATCGATTCGGTAATCCTGCCGAAGGACGACGCGAAGAAGTAACCTCATTTTGGATAGGGCGCTGCGCACATTCAGACTCCTGGAATGACACGTTCCGCGCGGTGTCCTTCCAAAATGGGAAAGTGTATTAGGAAAACAGAGAGTACCGTTGTGTCCATCACTCCTGTTACCCGCCCGGATGAGCGGGAGAAATATCTCTCGCTCATCTTCGAACAGAAGAGTATGGCCTTAAGGAGATAGTTTTGCCTGCTCTTTCGGAGCAGTTCATGAGACGACTTAACGAAAAGATAACCTGAATTAGGAGACAGAGATGTTTAGGAAAACAGTATTAACTTGTATGCTACTGGCTGCAGTATCAATGGTAATGATCTCGTGTAGTGATGATGACAATCCAGTAGTTCCTACCGACAAGGCGACAGTAATGGTTGTTCACGCGTCGCCGAATGCGCCGGCCGTTGATCTGTTGGTGGACAATAACGTTGCGGGCAGCGGTTTGGCCTTTCCCAACAACACAGCTTACCTGTCTGTCGACGCCGGTACGCGCAACGTGAAAGTAAATGTCGCGGGGACTTCAACTACCGTGATCAACGCTGACCTAAGTTTGACGGCCAACGAAAGTTACACTGTGTTTGCGGTTGATTCTGTCAGCAAGATATCAACAGTCGTGTTAAATGACAATCTGGCGGCGCCAGCAGCAGGGAAGGCGCATGTTCGATTCGTACATCTGTCACCAAATGCGCCAGCCGTTAACATAACTTTGACGAATGGCACTATTGTCTTCGGTAACAATGCGTTCAAGCAGGCAACCGATTTCACCCCGCTTGATGCTGGGACCTATGATCTTCAGGTCCGTGATGCCGCCACAAACAATACGGTGGTGCTGGATTTGCCCGGGATAGCACTGACAAATGGCAAGATCTATACCGTCTTCGCCAAAGGATTCCTGGGAGGAACAGGCGCTCAGGCTCTTGGTGCCCAGATCATCGTAAACAAATAGTCCATCTTGATCTGAGACTCGGCCGATGTCGGCCGAGTCTCGGCTACCTGAAGCTTCGGTTCAACTACACCTTAGCACCAGTCAGCAAAGCGCTACGTAACAACAAAGGTGCTTTCACTACCGTGCTTGACTATATTCCTATGTAAGTCACCTTCGATTGTGAACAAGCGGTGGAACTCCTAAATGCCAAGACCCTCTGACGTACAGAGAAGTCTTCGCTCGAACCAACCAAGTCACGGTGAGCTACAAAGGAGAAGAGATTGCCAAGCCAATCAAATGTGAAGAGCAGGTGCGTACTGGTTGTCGGCTCGAATGGGTATATAGGCTCAAAGTTGGTGCCCAGGCTCCTTGAGCAGGGCTATCGCGTCAGATGTCTCGTTCGAGACCGAAATCGAGTTGCAGCGCATGCTTGGTCTGGCTCGGTCGAAGTGATGGAAGGTGATGTCCTCGACGCTTCGTCTCTGAACTTTGCGTTTCAGCATGTGAGTACTACGTACTACCTCGTCCACTCGATGACCAACCCGGCGGGCGACTTTGACGAACTTGATCGACAGGCAGCTCGGAATGTTGGTGATGTTGCCAAGCGTTTCGGAGTCGATCGTATAATCTACTTGGGTGGCTTGGGAAAAAGACGACAAGAGCAGTCTCTGCATCTAAGAAGTAGGCACGAGGTTGGTGATATCTTGCGAGCGTCCGGGATTCCAGTAACTGAATTCCGGGCAGCAGTCGTAGTAGGAGCAGGCAGCCTTTCGTTCGAAATGATACACCACTTAGCCAACAGGTTGCCCGTAATGATATGCCCGCGTTGGGTAGTTACCCAAACACAGCCTATATCAATCGATGATGTGCTGGCCTACCTCGTTGCTGCCCTCAAATTGCCACAATCAACTGGAAGGATAGTAGATATTGGAGGTCCCGAGATCTTAACGTATCGAGACATGATGTTACGAGTGGCTCGCGCACTCGGATTGAGGCGATGGCTAATTCAGGTGCCGGTCCTAACACCCAGGCTTTCGTCCTACTGGGTTGGCCTAGTCACACCTGTACCGGTCAAGCCCGCCCGTGCGCTCATTGAGGGACTTCGGCACGAGACGATTTGTGAAAACGATGACGCCAAAACTATCTTCGAAATCGTTCCGATTGGTTTTGATCAGGCTGTGGAAAGGGCGCTTTCAGCGGTACTTTCCGGACAATCCGATGCTCGAGCGCGTGGACGCGAATCGGTCATTTCACATCTCGAGCCATCACACCTTTTGATAGACCGGAGACAACTTGCAGTTAAGGCATCTTCCGACAAGTTGTTCCATGTGGTCAGCTCGATTGGTGGAGAAAATGGGTGGTATGCGGCGAACCTGCTGTGGAAAATACGTGGCCTCATTGATGAAATGGTTGGAGGAGTGGGACTGCGCCGAGGCAGAAGTGACTCTAACAACTTAGCCGTGGGGGATGCTCTGGACTTCTGGCGAGTCGAAGAACTGGATCAGGGCAAGAGGATATTGCTCCGAGCTGAGATGAAGCTTCCCGGCAAGGCGTGGTTGGAATTCGAAGTGGATGGTACAAGTCAAAGCAACAGTAGTCTCACGCAGACTGCCCGCTTCTATCCGAGAGGTTTGCTTGGGATTGTCTATTGGTACGGAATCTATCCAGTTCACGTTTTGGTATTTCGACGCCTCGCGGCAGCAATTGGAAAGAGGGCCGAATCTTAGCTTTATCTTTACGAAGACTGAGGCAAAGACTAAGGGACTTTCGGCATCACCATTGAAGAGCGGGATCTGCGTCGCCGAGAAAAAGCGGTCACAGTTTGGTCACAAAGCCACTTAACTTCTTGTGCCACAACCCGAGTCGGGGGTTCGATTCACCCCGCCTCCATTAATTGAAACTAAGGTTTCCCATTTAGTCGTTCGATTTGTCGAGTGGACTGCCACCGACGAGGCATTTCGCTCACCACTCTGCCTGCCAGGAGCATACTTCAATAGTTGTCGTCGCGCACACCCTGCCATTTCGTCTCAAGTTTATGCTTGCGCATGTGACGCACACATCCTATCAATGTCGTAGCCGGACGCGTACCGGCATCATGAACTCAATTGCATAAATCTAAAAGAAGAAGTCATAGGAGATATCGACTATGGAATTTATCACAGTACTGTGGGCGCCGATTTTGCTCTCAGCGGTCTTTGTTTTCGTGGTAAGCTCGATCATTCACATGGTCCTAAAATACCACGCAAACGATTTCAAGAAGGTGCCAGATCAAGATTCAGTTCAAGCTGCATTGAGGCCATTCAACATTCCAGCCGGCGACTTTATGCTGCCAAGGGCTGATTCGATGAAGGACTGCAGTACGCCTGAGTTTGTTGAGAAACTCAACAAGGGGCCGATTGTGATAATGACGGTTCTCAAAAACAGTCAGATGAACATGGGCAAAAGTCTGGTCCTCTGGTTCTTGTACAGCGTCTTGGTCAGCATATTCTCCGCCTATATCGCGTGGCATGCGGTGCAGCCGGGTAGCTCATACCTCGCTGTTTTTCGCTTTATCGGATGCTCGGCGTTTATGGGATATTCGCTTGCATTGCTTCAAGGCGGAATTTGGTATGGTCGAAATTGGGGGACTGTCCTGAAGACAGTTTTTGATGGTCTTCTATTTGCGGTGGTTACAGCTGGCACATTCGGCTGGTTGTGGCCAAAGATGTAACGATTGTTCGAAGCTGTTCGTCAAATTGCAGATTAGACCGTTTCGTGATGTCGATCATCATGACTGACGCACGGTGACATCCGTAATTGGTACTAAATGCGACGGACTCATAGAAATCAGTGAAGAGAAATTGAGTTAGAGTAGGACCATGGGCAAGAAAAAGAACAATGGGAAACAGCTGTCATCAAAACAACGCGATGAACTCCTGGGGGTATTAAAGTCCCGCTTTGAGAAAAACATGAAACGGCACAAGGGCTCCGAGTGGCAAGAAGTCGAGGCAAGACTGAAAGCCGACGCCGAAAAAATGTGGTCACTCTATGAGATGGAGAATTCAGGCGGTGAACCTGATGTCGTCGGCCATGACAAGAAAACCGGCGAATACATCTTTGTCGATTGTTCCGCCGAAAGTCCGAAGGGCCGCAGAAGTGTGTGTTACGATCGCGATGCACTTGAATCGAGGAAGGAGCATAAACCGAAAAACAGCGCCACTGATATGGCGTCCGCGATGGGAATTGAGATTCTAACCGAAGACGAGTATCGAAACCTACAGAGTCTTGGACAATTCGATACCAAGACGTCGAGCTGGATCAAGACGCCTTCTGACATCAGGGATCTCGGCGGCGCCATTTTCGCCGATTACCGCTACGGCAAGGTCTTCCTGTATCATAACGGCGCCGAATCTTATTATGCCGCAAGAGGATTTCGCGGCTCATTGAGGGTGTAGATTCTCACAAAGCGTTGAAGTGTGATGTATTCCGCTAACCGAAGCAGGAAGGGTCAAGTCTTCGGGCGTACTTTCTATTGCCGTTCGAACATTGCCCACTTTCTCGCATTGAAGTGAATATTCTGATGACGAACACATAATCACCCCAGAATCACGCCACTTAGTGAGACTGATTCTATTGTGGCTCCAGCGCCAGTTAAGTCACTCTGCTGCAACGTGAAAGGTCCACCCTTTCGGCTTTCATATTCTTAAGTCTCGCCACTAGATGAATAAACCGAAACAAAAAATTGAAACCTGAGATTGACGAAGCCGTAGAATAGTATATATTGCTTTGAAAATCAAAGTGCTTTGGAATGAGGAGTAGCATGCAAGATCCGGATCAGCCAGTAGATCAAATTGAACAGATTCACTCTATAATGACACGGTCCGCGACTTTTGTGTCACTGTCCGGACTCTCTGGGGTTTCGGCTGGTATTATCGGACTAGTTGCATTTCGTTTCATTTGTCGAATCCTCGATACGGTTTGGCTTTCCGAAGAGGTTTTTATCGCATTGCGGCAGTCGCCAGATCTCGTTCGTCCCGTGACCGGCGTGTTCTTTCTTACGCTTGTCTCAGCATTGGCTGTCGCCTTCATCTTCACACTCCGTAGGGCGAAGCGCCACGGCAAAGAGTTATGGAATATGGCGTCGCGTCGATTCGCAATCCATCTTGCATTGCCTCTACTTGCCGGAGGTGTTTTTGTAGCTGCTCTTGCCCGTCTTGGAATGTATGAGCTTGTCTGTTCGGCGATGTTGGTGTTTTTCGGACTGGCGCTCATCAGCGCAGGCAAGTATAGCTTTTCTGAAACCATTGTGTTCGGAGTAGTCGAGTTAGTGCTGGGGCTGTTAGCTGCGTTTTGGGTCGGGGCGGGATTGATACTTTGGGGCGTAGGTTTTGGTGTAGTCACAGCTGCGTATGGTGTGATCATGTACTTGCAGTACGAGCGATGAAACAAATCATTGATCACATAAACAAGTGCTTCGAGAATCGGACGAGGTTGGGAATCATGGCCTCTCTTATGGTGAACGACAGCATTGACTTCAAAGCGCTCAAATTGCTACTGGGCTCTTCCGATGGGAATCTCTCCAGCAATATCTCAACCCTCGAGCAACTCGGATATGTCAAGGTGAAGAAGCGATTTATCGGCAAGTCATCGAACACCTCCTACTCAATTACAAATGTAGGTCGAAAGGCATTTCAAAACCATCTGGCCGCTCTTGAAGAACTAATCAGGGGGTTGCTCCCGATGATCAGAAAACGATATAAGGCGAGGTGTTGTCCTCGCGGAACAAGACAATAAGAGGTAACTATGGAATTACGACTCCGCAAACAGGTCATACTCATAGCGATTGTGACCGCGCTCATTTTGATGGTGCCACTGGTGGCAATGCAGTTTAGCAACGAAGTTGACTGGGATCCAGGCGATTTCATAATCATGGGGGCTCTCATTTTCAGCACTGGTCTTTCGTACGTACTGATCTCACGAATGTCAGACAACGTCGCATATCGTGCCGCAGTCGGCATTGCGGTGGTAGCAGGATTATTGCTCGTATGGGTGAACCTCGCTGTCGGTATCATCGGTGAACCGGGCGGCCTCAACATGTTGTATTTCGCTGTGCTCCAGATTGGCATCATTGGTGCAGCTATAGCGCGACTCAAACCGCACGGTATGGCGAAAGCACTGTATGCCACTGCAATTGCCCAGGTGATAGTCCCATTGATTGCGTTGATGGTTGACCGTGCCACACTGAACGAACCGCCCGGAATAGTTGGATTGTTTGTTCTCAACGGATTCTTCGTGGTCATGTTCGTAGTATCGGCAGCACTGTTTCGTCAGGCCGGCGCCACAACAGAAGGCATGGAGAAGTGAGCGACAGGGTTCTAACAAGCGACAAGATTGCGACATCCAACATCTTCAGTTGGACCTTCTGCAGTATCTTCATTGTCATTGGCATCGCGAATCTGCTTTTTGTGCATCCAGTTCCGGGGATGTTCTATCTCATTCTATCTCTAATCTATCTGCCGCGTACGAATCATCTGCTTAAGAAGAAACTCGGGTTTTCGATACCGCTTGCTCTCAAAATTGTCTTGGGTCTTGTTGTCCTTTGGGCAACACTGGCCGTGGGCGAACTTGCCGAAATGGTTGGCATTTGAAGCGCAATTCGATTATTCGCATGTGCTATATACTTGATCTCAGTCCTTTGAGTTAAGGACAACCTGTGTTTGAACCGGAGCTAGAATTCGAGAAGGAGGACTTGGAGTGGTTGAATTGAAAACAAAACTAACTGCTAATAGTGTCGCCAAGTTCTTAGCAGCGATACCAGACGCCGATCGCCGCGCAGATTGCCAGGCGATTGCCGATCTGATGGCTAAAGTCACGAAACAACAACCCAGGATGTGGGGATCGAGCATCGTCGGGTTCGGCGAATATCACTATGTCGGTGCAAGCGGGCGTGAAGGTGATTGGTTTATGGTTGGATTTTCACCCCGCAAAGGTGCAATTTCCATCTATCTGATGGGCGGGCTGGAACACCAAACTGATCTACTAGCCAAGTTGGGCAAGCACAAGAGGGGCAAAGGTTGTTTGTACATTAGCAAACTCAAAGACGTGGAACTGGCAGTACTTGCCAAAATGGTCAAGGCTTCGGTACAAAAATTGAAGAAGGCGTAAGGCGATCTTCTCTATTCTGGTTGCAACTGACCGAGGACATGGGTGGGAGTCGATACTGTAAAGAAAGGTCGGGAACTACCCGACCTTACTCTTGTCAATCATGTCTAATCAGATCAGGCGAGATCAAAACGATCAAGATTCATGACCTTGTTCCAAGCCGCAACGAAGTCATTTACAAACTTCTCTTTCGAGTCATCACAGGCGTAGACTTCTGCGAGGGCTCGCAGCTGGGAATGCGAACCAAATACAAGATCCACACGTGTGCCGGTCCACTTAACTTCACCGGTCTTCCGGTCTCGCCCCTCGAAGATTTCCTTCGACTCGGTTGAGGTACGCCATTCTACGCTCATGTCGAGCAGATGTACGAAAAAGTCGTTAGTCAGAGCGCCGGGCTTCTTGGTGAAGACACCGTGCTTTGACTGTCCAGTATTTGTGTTGAGAACTCGCAATCCTCCGACGAGAACTGTCATCTCAGGAGCGGTCAGAGTCAGCAAATTCGCTCTGTCCAGTAACAACTCTTCCGCACGCAATCCGCGATCCTCGCGTACATAGTTTCGGAAACCGTCTGCCTTTGGTTCAAGGACGGCAAGTGCTTCCACATCGGTTTGTTCCTGAGAAGCATCCATGCGTCCGGGTGTGAAGGGTACTGACACATTTATGCCCGCATCCTTCGCAGCCTTTTCAACAGCGGCACAACCAGCGAGTACAATCAAGTCTGCAAGTGAGACTTTCTTGGTCCCAGTCTGCGCACGATTGAATTCTTCCTGAATGACTTCCAACGCCTTCAGAACCTTTGCCAATTGATCCGGTTGGTTAACATTCCAGTCCTTTTGAGGTGCAATGCGAATTCGTGCACCGTTTGCTCCACCACGCATATCGGAGCCGCGAAACGTCGAAGCTGATGCCCAAGCAGTGGAGATTAACTCTGAAGCCGAGAGCCCGGAAGCGAGAACCTTGCCTTTGAGAGTCGCAACATCTTGCGGAGAAACCAACTCGTGGTTGACAGCCGGTATCGGATCTTGCCAAATCAGCTCCTCTGCGGGAACTTCCGGTCCCAGATAGCGGGGACGCGGACCCATGTCACGGTGCGTAAGCTTAAACCATGCTCGTGCGAATGCGTCGGCAAATTCTTTGGGATTCTCATGGAAGCGCTTGGAGATCGGCTTATAGATTGGGTCCATACGCAAAGCCATGTCAGCGGTCGTCATGATTGGTGCCGTCTTTTTCGAAGGATCATGAGCATGGGGTACTGTGCTCGCAGCGGCCGGATCAGCCGGAACCCATTGATTTGCGCCTGCCGGGCTCTTAACCAGGTTCCAATCATAGCCGAAGAGAGTATCAAAGTAGCTGTTATCCCACTTTGTTGGAGTTGGAGTCCACGCTCCTTCGATTCCGCTTGTAATCGTGTCTCCACCCTTGCCGCTGCCGAATCGACTCTTCCAGCCCAATCCTTGCTCTTCAATACTCGCGCCCTCGGGTTCGGCGCCAACAAGAGCCGCATCACCTGCGCCATGACACTTACCGAAAGTATGTCCTCCGGCAACTAACGCGACGGTTTCTTCATCGTTCATTGCCATGCGTGCAAAAGTCTCACGAATATCGCGCCCCGAAGCGATTGCATCCGGTACTCCGTTTGGTCCCTCCGGATTCACATAGATTAACCCCATCTGCACGGCAGCAAGGGGATTCTCCAGGTCGCGCTCGCCCGTATAACGCTTGTCGCCCAACCATTCGGATTCTGCGCCCCAATATATGTCCTCTTCTGGTTCCCACACATCGGCGCGGCCGCCACCGAACCCAAAAGTCTTGAATCCCATCGATTCCAGCGCGCAGTTGCCGGCGAGTATCATCAGGTCAGCCCAGGAAAGTTTCCGACCATATTTCTGTTTAATCGGCCAAAGCAGTCTTCGTGCTTTGTCAAGGTTTGCATTGTCTGGCCAGCTATTGAGGGGTGCAAAGCGTTGTGTCCCTGTACCAGCTCCGCCGCGCCCATCACCCACGCGATAAGTCCCGGCGCTGTGCCACGCCATTCGAATGAACAATGGCCCATAGTGACCGAAATCAGCGGGCCACCAATCTTGTGATGAAGTCATCAGTTCGTAGAGGTCCTTCTTCACAGCCTTCAAATCAAGGCTTTTGAACTCTTCTGAGTAGTTGAACTTCTCGCCCATTGGATTCGATAAAGGGGAATGCTGATGTAGGATGTTAAGGTTCAGTTGATTTGGCCACCAGTCTCGATTTGAAGTTCCTGGTCCGTTCTTTTTCATTGCGCCCGTTATCGGACATTTGGCTGCACTATCGTCATGCTTTTCTGCCATTACCACTCCTCAATTCATTTTGTGTAAGACACGTGATTATTAAATAGTAAGTTTTCGCTTTGATGCCCATATCCTGTTCCATGAATGATGCATGCCGATCTACTTTTTGCTCTGACAGCTCGCACATAGACCCTCGATCACAACGTGCTTGACCGCGATATTGCTCCAGTGGGAAATAGACTTCGGTGTCTTCATCTGGTCAAAGTCAGACCAATAGAAATCCTCAATTTTGTTGCATTTCGAGCAGACAAGATGGTGATGGTCTTCGGTGTTAGTGTCGAATCGGGTCGCATTGTCGATGTGGTGGACTCTTTTAATCAGACCATATTCTTCAAATGTCGCAATCGTCCTATAGACTGTATCAAGGGAAATCGACTTCAGATGCTTCCTGACCTGATTGAATACATTCTCCGCTGTTGGGTGATCTGCATGTTTCAAAAGCGCTTTGAAGATTTCTGTCCTCTGGTGAGTAATCCTCAAGCCCTTAGCGCGCAACACCTTTTCGAATTCAACCATCACTGGCGATATGTCGATGTTCTTCTCCATAGTACCTGCAACCAGCCTTTATGGCAATAGTTCCTAAATAGGAATATATACACAATAAGAAATTTGTTCAACAACATGATTTGTTGGTTCTTGGGTAGCAACACTGCCGCCCTTTTTGGTTCAGTATGATCCTTCGCGGGCGACGAACGAAGACAATGTCAGTCTCGGAAAGCTGAGCACAACTCTGTCCAGGTCATGTTTGGCTCGTTGGTGGGTGCTTTTTCGGCACGATGTAAGTCATTGTACTACATTACGATAGCTGGCGTTTCGGCAATCTGTATCACGAAGCTTCTCACTTCAACGAGTTTAGTGTATCTTTCCCACTATATGGCAAACATGAAAGGAATCATCGATGACTGCTGATCAATGGACAAGCCACGTTGCGATCGCGATTACTGTCACTGACGAAAGCGGTACTATCACAGAAATGAATCCCACCTCGATCTCGACGTTTTCTGCTGACGGTGGTGCCAAGCTCATCGGAAGTGATGTCTTGGCATGTCATCCGGAACCGTCGAGGTCGAAGTTGGCGGCAATGTATGAGTCACACCAACCAAATCACTATACAATTCAGAAGAATGGACAGAAGAAGATCATTCACCAGATACCTCTATTTGAAGGTACAGTCTTTATGGGCTATGTCGAGATTTCCATTCCGATCCCGGATCAACTTCCACATTTTGATCGCGGCTAAGTTGGTGCACTTGTCTAATTGAATGGCGTCCAAAGAGTCGAAGGTTAGACTAGAAACTCAAACTGAATACTGTACTTTCACCGGGGATGGAAGTAACCGCGATGTTACCGTTATGCAAGCGCATTATCTGACGTGACACTGCAAGTCCAATGCCGCTGCCGCCTTTTCTTGTTGTGAAGAATGGAATGAAAATCTTATCGATGACAGCGGGCAGAATGCCGGGGCCATTGTCTTTCACTTCCATAACTACACGACCCTCCCAGTTGATTCGTGCGCTGACCTCAAGGCATGGTTGCTCGGTACCTCGAAGCGCCCACACTGCATTGCTATAGAGATTGATAAGGACTTGCTCAATGAGATCCGGGTCGCAAGCCAGGGTTAGACTGTCTGGGACTATTGATGTTCTCCGTGAAGCACCAATCTCTGCAAGCGGTTTCTCCATTAATCGGTCTACTCGGGAAAGCAACTCAGCGACGGCGACAATTCTGATATCAGGGATCGGGATACGGGTCAGATCCCGGTATGACTCGACAAAATGCATTAATCCCTGACTTCTTCTTTCAATTGTACCAAGTGCGTCATATATATCCTGATCGGCGCCGGCGTTTACTTTATTGCCGGCGCCATTTGGGTCCAGTCTTGACCTAACCACGCCACTAATCGAGCCTGCAAGCGAAGCTATCGGCGTCATCGAATTCATTATCTCGTGAGTCAGAACGCGGATCAGATTCTGCCAGGCGATCATCTCTTGTTCGGCAAGCTCGCTGCCAATGTTTTGCAGGGAGACCAGAGTCAATGGGCGATTGCCAAGCCTGATTTTCGTAGCATGAATAGATATTTGCAGCGTTTCGTAGCCCGATGAGAACTTGATCAGTGCCTTCTCCCCGGGACCGATCTTGGCGAGAGTGTCCCTCAAACTCATCGGAAACACCTGCCAAATTCGACAGGTTGCGTAGTTGTGATATCTGTAGCAGTCGCCGCGCAGCAGGATTCATCAATTCAACGTCGCCATTGTCGCTGTAGGCAAGCAGGCCGATACCGACGTGATGTATTATCGTCTGCAGGTAGCGAAAATTCTCTTCCTTTTCGGCACGTGCAGACTGAAATGCATCAGAGACCTGGTCCATGGCGCGCGTCAGTTCCTCAAAACTACCGCTTACTTTTCCCGTTTGATTTGTCTGCAGAAAGTCGGCATATCGGATCGAATCAAAGAATCGTGAGAGGCTCAGGTTTGTGCGATCAACGAAATTCATGAGCGACCAGACTTGGTAGGCTGTGATAAAGGCGACGAGAATACTTGTTGCATACAATGTAGTTTCCATTGCCAAGTAAACCAATGTGGCAATGGTGGCGGCCAAGAAGAGTACCCGAAGAACAATTTGTGTGTGGAAACTCTTAAATACCATGTTTCTGCATCCTTCGGTAGAGGGCTGCGCGCGTTAACCCTAATTCTCTTGCTGCGTGACTGATATTGCCGTCATGCTTCTTGAGGACTTTTTGTATTACTGTGCGCTCTATCTCATCAAGGTCGTATTCGTTCACAGTCAGTGATTCACCCGAGCTGCTAACCTCTCTCAAGATTGGAAAATCTGTTGGCCTGAGGACTTTGCCGTCTGCTAGGATTACCGCTCTCTCAACCGCATGTTGGAGTTCGCGCACATTACCCGGCCACGAATAATCTTGCAGCTTTCTGGCAGTCGTTTCCTGTATCTGCATCTGCGTCTTCTTGTAGCGACGTCGATAGATCTCGAGATAATACTCAGCAAGTGGAAGAATGTCTTCGGGGCGTTCTCTCAATGGCGGTAGCGAGATTTGCACGGTATTGATGCGATAAAGCAGATCCTGACGGAAGCGCTGTTCGGTCATCAATTGAGAAAGTGGTATATTTGTCGCGCAGATCAGGCGGATGTCTATTGGAATTGGCTTGTTCGATCCAAGTCGGATAACTTCGCGCTGTTCGATGACAGTGAGAATTCGCGCCTGCAGCCTCAAAGGCAGATTGCCAATTTCATCAAGAAATAGTGTACCTCCGGATGCGGTCTCAAATCGACCGGCGCGATCTGTCTTGGCGTCCGTAAACGCCCCCTTTACATGCCCAAACAACTCACTTTCAAACAGAGTATCGCTGAGTGCACCCATGTCAACTGAAACAAAAGGTTGGTCGGCGCGAGCCGATTGGCGATGAACCGCGCGCGCAACAACCTCTTTGCCGGTTCCGTTTTCACCGAGGATCAGTACATTGGCTTCAGTCGGAGCAACTCGCCTAATCGTTTCGCTTACTCCCTGCATTGCCTTGCTGGTGGCGATAAAACCCTGAAATGGATGATCGATATCGCTGGCCAGTTGCTTGTGGCGCTGCATCAGAGTTGTTGCATCCCGCCTTGATTGCCGAAGTTGTGATCCGGCATTGACCGTGGCAAGCAGTTTCTCGTTTTGCCAAGGTTTGACCACAAAGTCCGTCGCACCAAGTTTGATTGCACGCACAGCCAAGTCGACATCTGCGAAAGCGGTGATCGTGATGACGACCGAGTCAGGGTCAATTTCAAGAATCCGTTGCAGCCAGTGAAGGCCCTCGTTGCCGCTTGCGACGTCTCGCGAGAAATTCATATCGAGGAGAACTACGTCATAGCTGTTGCCTTCAATGCGAGACGGTATCGACTCCGGATTGGAACTGGTGTCAATCAAATCAAAGCTGTCGCGCAGGAGAAACTTTGCCGCCGCAAGAACATCTTCATCGTCATCAACGATTAGTATTCGGCCCTTGTTTCTCTTGATGTTTGAATCCAGATTTGTCGTCACGTTTGCTGTTCCTCCAGCGATCCTACCCCGAGAGTAATGCCATTGATACCCGAACTGATGTCCGACTATGAACATCTAGTGTACGATTTCGGACACTATAAGTTAGTGGTTTTTTGACAATACTCGCATAACTCGTTGCACGACAACGTTGGCATGGTTTTTGCTATAGTTTACACTGGCATCGCAATCGAGATTCGAAAGCTGACCAGAATATGAGCATGGACAAGAAAATTGAGAGGAAGAAGTGGCCGCGTAAGCGAGTTGCCATTTACGCAAGCACCGGAATGATCGGGTTGATCTTGTCGTATACGCTCATTTTTGGTGATACCAGTTCATCGCTCAATGTCGAGGCGCAGAAGGTGACTATATCCACGGTTGAACAAGGCCCATTTCAAGAGCTGATTCCGGTCACTGGTACTGTACTCCCGATCAAATCAGTTTATATGGATGCGATGGATGGCGGCAGAGTCGACCAGATATTCGTCGAAGAAGGAGCAATGGTGAAACAGGGAGATTCGATTCTTCGTATGACAAATACCAATCTCCAGATGGAAATGATGTTTCGTGAGGCTGACCTTTTCGAACAGATGAATAATCTTCGCGCCGTCCGCTTGGCGATGGAGCAAAATCGACTCAATCTGATGCAACAAATGGCGGAAATCGACTATCAAAACAGCCTGCAGACCCGCAACTTTGAACGCGCAAAGATACTTCACGAAAGAGAAGTCATATCTCAAGAAGAGTATGAGCGGACACGCGATGACTACGAGTATTGGAAGACGCGAAAGTTGTTGGTGACGGAGAGCCAACGCCAGGATTCGGTGATGCGTGAGCTGCAAGTCGAACAGCTTGAACAATCGATACAGCGGATGCAGCAGAATTTCCGGATTGTGAAAGAAAACTACGAGAACCTTGTACAGAGAGCGCCGATCAGCGGACAGCTTTCGCAGTTAAACGCCGAAATCGGCGAATTGAAGTCACCCGGCGAGCGACTCGGTCAAGTCGACGTCTTGGATGGATACAAGGTTCGCGCAGATGTGGATGAATACTACATCAATCGCGTAGCACAGGGGCAGACAGGAGAAGCCGAAATCTCCGGTAAGACTGCACGGATGGAAGTATCGCGAGTGTATCCTGAAGTTCGCGATGGAAGATTCGAGATTGATCTGCTTTTTACCGGCGAGCGTCCAGAAGGTATTCGACGGGGGCAGTCCATTCAGGTCCGATTGGCACTCGGCGACCTCACCGAAGCATTGATGATCGCTCGCGGTAGTTTCTATCAGACAACAGGCGGGAACTGGATTTATGTCGTCGACGAGTCGGGCGACTTCGCTCGCAAACGGAAGATTCGATTGGGTCGGCAGAATCCGCGCATGTACGAAGTCCTGGAAGGGCTGTCGCCGGGCGAAAAAGTAGTCACCTCGAGTTATGACAACTACGCAGATTTCGAGAAGCTCAATTTGAACTAGTCGTCTTTCAAAATAGGAGTCAGTGCATGATTAGAACACAAAGTCTCAGCAAGGTTTATGCGACAGAGGAGGTCGAAACATCGGCCCTCAACGAAGTCTCAATCGTGATTGAGGCCGGAGAATTTGTGTCTATCATGGGACCTTCGGGTTGCGGCAAATCCACACTGCTCAATGTACTCGGTCTCTTGGACAATCCGAGCTCGGGCGAGTACCACTTTTTGGATCAGGAAGTATCAAAATATACCGAGCGTCAGCGCGCCCAACTTCGCAAAAGAAACATCGGTTTCGTGTTTCAGAGTTTCAATCTGATAGATGAACTGACAGTTTTCGAGAATGTCGAATTGCCGCTGCTTTATCTCGATGTACCGGGAGCCGAAAGAAAGCGACGGGTCGAGCAAGTGCTTGAGCGGATGAATATTATGGCGCGTCGAAATCACTTTCCTCAACAACTATCGGGAGGTCAACAGCAGCGAGTTGCAGTCTCAAGGGCTATAGTTGCAAATCCAAAGTTGATTTTTGCTGATGAACCAACCGGAAACCTCGATACCACTCACGGTGATGAAGTGATGAAAATGTTGACCGACTTGCACAATGCAGGCACAACAATCGTGATGGTCACGCACTCACCGGCTTACTCCGAATATGGCACTCGTACGATTCACTTGTTGGACGGCAAAGTCGTTACCGAAAACATCTTGAGAGCACACCAACGCGTATGAGCGCTAAACTTGGCATAGGCGATTTCGCAGCGATAATAGAGGGCACAATCGGATCAAAAATGGAGACGATATGCTGAAGAACTATTTCAAAGTTGCTGTGCGCAAACTTCTTCGTGAAAAATCCTACGCGCTCATCAATGTACTTGGACTTGCGATTGGCCTGACGATTTGTCTTCTAGTGATGGCATACATCTTCGACGAATACTCATTTGACGAATTCCATGCAGATGGCGACCGAATCTATCGACTCATTCAATTGCCGTCGCAGGAGAATGATCGCTTCTATGCCGGAACGCCGTTTCCAGTGCGACCGATGCTGCTCGAAAATGTCCCCGCTATCGAAGCATTGGCGCAGTTCACGTCAAGTGAAGACGTCATTGTTACTGTTGATGGGCAGAATTTTCGCGAGTCAGTCAACTTTGCAGATCCAGAGTTCTTCCAACTGTTTTCTTTTGAGTTACTCAAAGGAAGTCCACGGACCGCACTTTCAACACCGAATGGAATTGTATTGGACGTGTCAGGCGCCGAGCGCCTTTTCGGGAGTATCGATGTTGTCGGAAAGGAACTGGTTGTCACCACATCAGGAGAAAAGTACCCGTACGTTGTCTCCGCCGTCGTTGCAGATGCCCCAAAGAATTCGAGTCTCCAATACAGATTGGTTCTTCCGGTTTCAGAAATCTCGAAGTTCCTTCCTTTCAAGCTTGGGTGGAATCTCACGTGTGCCGAGACCTTTGTAAGGCTGCGTTCCGACGCTGATATAAACAACGTTACAAACGACATTCAAGCTGCCGCCAATATTGTCCCTAAGAAAGCGGGCTCGGAAGCGGAATGGAAATTTTCGCTGCAACCATTGTCTGACATTCATCTAAATACAGCGGTTACCGGTGATACAATAACATCGTCTCCAACCTACTCCTACCTGCTCGGAGGAATCGGGCTTGTCGTCCTGATTCTCGCCTGCATCAACTTCACAACGTTGGCAATCGGACGCTCCCAGCGCCGAATTCGCGAAATCGGAGTGCGCAAAGTGATGGGAGCATCTGAAACACAACTCTACGGTCAGCTCTTGTCTGAAGCTATCATTGTCTCCTTGACTGCTCTGATCTTCGCATTTGCACTCGCCGAAATCGCTCTTCCAACATTCAATAACCTCTCAGGTAAATCGATTTCGTCCATACTAATGACCAATGGCCTGTCAACAATCGGAATTGTCGCACTGGTTTTACTGACGGCCTTGATTGCAGGTGGATATCCTGCATACATTCTGACTCGCACCACGACCGTCAGGGCGGTTCGAGGGCAGGCTGAGATGCTTTCGGGCGGAGTGCTTACACGAGTTCTTGTGGCATTGCAGTTCACTCTATCAGCAGCCCTAATTGTGATTACTCTCACGATGTCGAGTCAACTTGACTACATGACATCTGCCCCGTTGGGCTTCGATCGCGAGGAACTTGTCATGCTGCAACTTCGCGGCGCGTCGGGTACCGAGAAGTTGACAATCATTGACCGGCTGCGGAACTCTCTAAATCAAGGTGATGGCGTTGTCTCTGTTTGTGCTTCCGGCACGTCCTTTACTGGAGGCGGCATTCGCAACGGCACACCTGTTGGTCCCGACTCGATTCCGTTTACAGTGTTCCTAAATGCGGTCGATCACGAGTATCTAAAGACTATGGGACTCGAATTGGTCCGTGGCCAAGCCTTCCGGCCCGGAGAGGTCAAATCGCGCGACGAAATAATCGTTAATGAGACGTTTGCCAATGCACTGGATTGGGATGATCCCATTGGAAGAGCAATCCCCGGCCTTGATAGCTCAGAGATCATTGGAGTTGTCAGGGACTATCATATTCAATCACTGGCTGAGAAAATCGAGCCTATAGCTCTCCTGCGGGCGGGAATCGGTGGTGAATGGGCAGGCGCAGTTCGATTCGCTTTCATTCGCTTTGCTCCAGGCAATATTCCTGCGACAATGTCAAAGATTCAGCAAGTATGGCAGGAGATTGCTCCGAATCTTCCTTTCAGCTATGAGTTCATGAATGAGCATATCGAAGCGCAGTATCGTGCTTACAAGCGTTGGGAGACAATCATGAATCATGCTGCACTTCTGGCGGTGACCGTCGCGTGTTTTGGTGTGTTTGGTCTTACGGCGTTGGCGATAGCACGCCGGCGCAAAGAACTTGGCATTCGTAAAGTCTTGGGTGCCAAGTCATCCCAGCTTGTGTCACTACTGAATCGCGAATTCGTTTTGCTCGCTGTTGTGGGCAATCTCATCGCCTGGCCGCTCGCATACTATGCTGCGAATCAGTGGATGGCAGATTTTGCGTATCGAATCGATTTTCCGATCTGGCCGTTTATTGCAGGCATCGTCATGCTCACTGGCATCGTTGTGGCAACGGCATCCGTTCAGGCTGTTCGCGCATCTCTGGCAAATCCGACAGACGTGATTCGAACCGAATAGGAATTTTGGAGTTGAAGAATGCTCGGCCACTATCTTAGACTATACTTCAGGCAGATTTCCCGGCAGAAAGTGTTTCAGTCCATTGGTGTTGTTGGTTTGGCAATCGGGGTCGGAGCAGTCATTATCATTACTGCCTGGATTAGATTTGAAACGAGCTACGACTCTTTTCATGCAAACTCAGATCGACTCTACCGCATTTACAATGTCCAGGAGTATCCAACCGGAAATTTGGATGTCGCTGTCACGCCATTTCCGCTTGGACCGGCTTTGGAGAGAGAATTTGCCGAAGTTGAAGCGACTGCACGCATTTGGTATGGTCCCGGAGTAGTACTTAGCCGCGGTGCTGACCTTGCCTTTGAATCGAGCCTGGTTTATGCCGACAGCACATTCTTCGATCTTTTTAGTTTCACACTCGTCTCTGGCGATTCCGCAAACGCTTTGGACAGGAAGAACTCGGCAGTTATCTCAAGCGACCTCGCGAAGCGTTTTTTCCACGAAGAGGATCCCGTAGGGAAAACACTTAAGGTCAATAGCGTGGATCAGGTGTTAATTACTGGAGTGTTGCGTCCAGTCCCGGGCAACAGCCACCTGAGGATGTCAATGGTCGTTTCTATGCCAACTGTGAGTGAGGGCTGGTCAGCTCAGCGACGTGAAAGCTGGGGATCTAACGGATATTCAACTTATGTACTGCTCCAAAAAGGCGCCGACTTTGCCGGGTTTGCGGAGCGACTTGAGACGAGTCTTACGAAGTTTCGTGGACGTGAAAGCACAACGCGACTTTATGCACAGTTGGTAACCGACATTCATCTTGGTCCCACCCTTGTCGCAGACAATTCGAGTACTTCCGATCCAAGAAGACTCGGTGTCTTCGCTGCAGTCGCGCTTCTTGTCTTGCTCATCGCCTGTATCAACTATGTAAACCTTGCGACGGCAAGGGCAGGGTTACGTTTCCGTGAATTCGGAGTTCGCGCTTGCCTCGGCGCCGCTGTGACCCAAATTCGGCGCCAAATCATTGCCGAAGCGCTCGCCGCATCCGGTATTGCAGTGATGTTGGCGTTAGTCTTAGTAGAGATTTCATTTCCATATTTGCGCAACATCCTTAGCCCCGAACTTACGAGAGATTCTCTGCGTGATATTCTGTTGCTCGCCTTTCTTCCAATCGTGTGGCTAACTACCGGATTGGCAGCGGGAGTCTATCCCGCCATTTCATTGATTCAAGATTCTCCATCTCGAATGCTGAAAGATCGGAGCCTACAAGGCAATCGCCTTCGACGTGCATTGGTTGTGCTGCAATTTGCCGCTTCGGTTGTTCTAATAGTGCTTACAGTTGTGATCCTGCGTCAGCAGAATTTTATGCTCTCAAGCTCTCTAGCCGCAAATGCCGAAGAGCTACTGGTAATACCAATGCGAGGTGAGGAAGCAAGAGCTCATCGGAAACTCCTTCGCGAACAACTACTGCAGATCAACGGAGTTACAACGATTTCTGCGGTAACACAGTTGCCGCACCAGATTGTGTGGTCCTCAACTTACAATTGGGAAGGTCAAACGCCCGGAGAAGAGGTCTTGTTCAATACGGATCCTGTCGATGAGAATTTTCTCGAAACATTTAACCTGCCACTGGTAAGCGGGCGCAACTTTCGTCAGGGCGAGTCGGGCGTTTGCATGATCAATGAATCCGCACTCAAGCAGATTGGCTGGACCGACGCTGTCGGAAAGATGATGTTTCTCAATGATAGCGTTCCGGCCGAGATTGTCGGAGTCATAGGGGATTTTCACTTCAATTCTATGCGTGAATCGATCGCGCCTCTGGTGTTGTATCCCGATTCGAGCAGCTACTCCAATCTCGTATTGCGAATTGCCACGGATGATTTACAGACGCTGATGAGTAGCATAGAACAAGTTGCGACCAAGGTTCTACCAAATACGCCGTATCGTTCGTTCTTCATGAATCAGGCATTTGACCGACTATACAGTTCGGAGATTCGCATGCAGCAAACCATCTCATTCTTTGCAGCGCTGGCAGTGATTCTTGCTTGTCTCGGATTGTTTGGATTGGCGACGTTTAGCATTGAACGGCGCACCAAGGAGGTCGGTGTACGAAAGGTCCTCGGTGCAACAGTTACCAGCATCATCTCGCTTCACCTGCGACAATACTTGCTGTGGCTTCTGGCTGCAAATCTCATCGCTTGGCCCATCGCTTATCTAATTGCCAAGAAATGGCTTGATGGATTTGCTTACAGCACCGATCTGCCATGGTGGATCTTCGCTTTGGCAGCTGCAACGACGCTGACGTTGGCGCTCTCCACGGTGGTAATCCAAACTGTACGCGCCGCGTCGGCAAACCCGGTGAAATCACTGCGATATGAGTAAAACCACAACCAGCAGAAAAGTATGATCAAACACTTTCTAATTGGAATACTCCGACAAGCGGCGAGACAGAAGACCTATACCACCATCACAACAATTGGGTTGGCAATCGGTCTGGCGAGTTTTCTTGTCACGGCAAGCTGGATCCGCTTTGAAACCGGCTTCGATTCCAATTGGCGTAACCACGACCGTATAGCCCGCGTCATTGGAAGCCAACAATTTGCTGCAGACGGTCAGCGGCTTGCGGCTTTGCCGTTCAATCTAGCTCCAGTCTTGGCACAGGAATTTCCGGAATTCGAACAAGTCGCGCGAGTTCAATCGCCTGCTTCATTGTTGTTTGCTGTTGACGACAGGCGATTCTATGAATCGTCAGTCTTTTACGCTGATTCAAATATTCTCGAGATATTTGACCTGCCGCTTCGCTTTGGTCAGCGCGCATCCGCACTCAACGGACCGAACCAGGCAATTCTCAGTGCGGAGGCCGCAGAGAAGTATTTTGGAAGCAGTGATCCGATAGGGAAGTCAATTCGAATTGACAATCGCGATGATCTTGCCGTCACCGGTGTTATGGAGCCGCTGCCGTTTAACATCAGCTTCCGTCCAAATATCCTCGTGACAATGAATACACACGCGGCTGTTGCAGCTGGTACTTATCTGCACGACTGGCGCACAAACGCCTACGGCACGTTCGTACTCATTGCCGATGGTGCAAATGCGACAACCATCAACTCGAAGATTAGGGACGTGCTTAGCCGCTATCGACCTGACGGAACTCCACCGCAGCTCTCAATTCAACCGATTCGCGAAGTTCATCTCACACCAAACTTGCAGGGTGACTTTGCAGTGCGAAGTTCGAAACTGCTCCTTTGGGTCTTCGGGGCCACTGCTTTGGCGGTGTTAATCATCGCGTGCGTCAACTATACGAACTTGGCGACAGCGCGTGCAATCAGCCGCGAACGCGAAATTGGCGTTAGAAAGGCTCTTGGCGCAGACCGCATGCGACTTATGATGCAATTCTTCGGCGAATCACTAGTTGCTTCAGGTCTTGCAATGATCGTGGCAATTGTCATATCAGAGTTCATAGTGATTGGTGCAAACCGTTGGTTTGACTCGAATCTGCGTCAATATTTCCGTTTCGATTGGCCGGCGTTGGTCACCATAGTCGGGACATGGCTGGTGACTTCAATCGGCGCCGGACTTTACCCTGCACTACATCTCTCTTCGCTTCGCTCGGCTTTGGCTATCAGATCTTCCGGTAATGTGAGCACTCATTCATCAGCTTTGCGCGCTTCCTTGGTAATCCTACAATTCGTGGCTTCGATCTCATTGATAATCGGTACTGTGACGATTTATCGGCAACTGGACTACTTCAGTTCTCGCGACATCGGCTTCGATAAAGACCAGATAGTTACCGTTGCGTTGCCAGGTCAAGAACTGAAGGAAAAGGTCCCGGCTCTCAAGGCTGCACTTGGCTCTCATTCAGCAGTCAAATCGGTTACTGCAATAGGTGCTCTTCCGAGCTCGCAACAGCAGTCTTCCGCTTCGTTCAACTGGGAAGGAGGTCCGCCCGACAAGCAGCTCTTGTTCAATCTAAACGTCGTCGATGAGGACTATCTCGAGACATTCGGACTCGAACTGGCTTCCGGCCGCAATTTTAGCGGTGCTGTATCAGAATCTGAAACCTCAATGCCATGCATAATAAATGAGACAGCTGCCAAAAGTATGGGGTGGGACGAAGCCGTTGGACGCAACATCATCCAACCGCCTGAGCTGAAGATCAATGTTATCGGTGTCGTGAAGGATTACAATTATGCGTCACTGCATTTGCCGATTCGCCCTTTGATGCTCTACATGGATCCGTCGCGTCCGACTAATATGGCGATAAAGATCTCGACAGCCGACCTGTCGGCTACTCTCGTCGAGTTGGAGAAACTTTGGTCAGAAGTCGTTCCCGAACGACCCTTCAATTACTCGTTTCTCGACGTGTCCTTTGCCAGTGCCTATCAGGCTGAGCAACAAGCAGGCAGAATACTGCTACTGTATACGGTGATTGCAATCGCCATCGCCTGCCTCGGACTCATCAGTCTGGCGTCATATCGGATAGCCCGACGAACCAAGGAGACAGGAATCCGCAAAGTGCTCGGCGCATCAATCGCGTCGATTGTAGTGCTTCACACTAAGGAATTTGTGCTCTGGATACTCGTTGCCAATGTCATCGCATGGCCGATTGGCTATCTGGCAATCGAGCAATGGCTGCAAAACTTCGCATACCGAGTTGATGTCTCCTGGTGGTCGTTAGCATTCGCAGGTTTCGGTGCGCTACTGATTGCTCTACTGACGGTGGCAATTCAGACATTGAAATCTGCAACCAGCAACCCAGTCAAGAGCCTTCGTTATGAATAGTCGCAACTTGAGAAGTCGAGGATTTTCCACATGACAATTTCACAACCAGACGGAGTAAGAAACTCAGATTCATTCACGACCACTTTGTTCGAAATACGCAACTGCTCAAAGTGGTATCCATCTGGTTCCGGCAGGTCGTATGTCCTCAGGGATGTTTCTCTTGCGGTCGAAAGGGGAGAGTTTGTCTCGATCATGGGTCCCTCCGGCGCAGGAAAGTCGACATTACTTCATATCCTCGGACTTCTCGATTCTCCTTCCGATGGAAGCTACATCTTCATGGGTCAGGACGTCACCGTACTTAAAGAAAAACAGCGAGCCCAGCTTTACAAGCAGCACATAGGATTCGTGTTTCAGAGCTACCATCTACTTGACGAACTCACTGTCTACGAGAATCTCGAGACTCCGCTATTGTACAAGAACGTACCGACCCCTGAACGCAAAGCGCTCATCGCAGACGTTCTCGATCGATTCAACATTGTCGGCAAGAAGGACCTGTTCCCGTCACAATTGTCCGGTGGGCAGCAGCAACTCGTTGGAATTGCGCGTGCCGTAATCTATAACCCGGATCTGATCCTCGCTGACGAGCCGACTGGAAATCTGAATTCCGGACAAGGCGAAGAAATCATGTCCCTGTTCAGGACTTTGAACAAGGAAGGAACAACAATTGTCCCAGTCACCCACTCGGAGAAGAATGCAAGTTTTGGATCGCGTGTTATCAATCTGCTTGATGGGCGGGTTGAGAAATCATGATTAAGCATTACATCGGGATCGCCGTACGCAATCTGCGCAAGCACGTTGGTTATACATTCATTCATCTTGCCGGACTCGCCTGTGGATTTGCAGTTACGATGCTGATCTTGATATTTATCCGAGACGAATTGTCGTTTGACGGATTTCACGAAAAATCAGACTACATCGCCCAGATGGTGGCTTTTCGCGAATCTGGAGAAGGTGATCTGACTCCAATAAGCCACATGCCGCTGCCGCTTGGCCCGGCAATTCTTGAAGAGACACCGTCCGCAAAGAGATTCGTTCGAATAAGTGGCGCGGACCAGGTGCATATGATCGCCGGTGGGCATCAAGACACCGAGCGTATTACATTTGCTGATCCAGCTCTGTTTACAGTATTCACCTTTCCATTGATAAACGGCGATACAACGAAGCTATTCCAGACTCCGAACGAGACCATTCTCACCGAACGCCTGGCTATCAAGTACTTCGGTACAACGGACATTATCAATCAGACCATTGAATTGTTCTTACAGGGCGAGCGGCGTTCCTTTACTATTGTTGGTGTTGCACAGAATGTACCGTCAAACTCAACTATTCAATTCACCATCGTAGTGCCAATGACGGCCGTCTTTCGCTATGAAGTAGCGTCCAACCGATGGAATTGGTGGCGAGTCAGAACTTTCGTCGAGTTTGACAGGCCGGTCTCGGAAGTTGACACCACGATATTGACGGGGATCATTGCGCGGCGCTGGTCAGACCGCAAAAGTGACGAGACCGTCCCACTCACATTGCGAGCCCTTCCGGACGTCCATCCCGATCCTCAAACGGGTGGTTCGAATCCGTTGTATTCCTACATTCTTTCAGGAATAGCACTGGTAATCCTACTCATTGCCGGCATCAACTATGTTTCGCTCGGTATCGCGCGTGGAACCATTCGGTGCAGGGAAGTCGCTGTACGCAAACTTTTTGGCGCAGTACGCCAACAAATCATCTGGCAGTTTCTGGCGGAATCAGTGCTACTCGCAATCCTTGCAGCTATAATCGGATTCGCAATGGCTGAAATGGCATTACCAGCTTTTTCCGCTTTCCTTGGCCGGGAGTTGGAGTCATCATGGATCACCAACTATGCGCTGCTTTCGTTTGGGCTTGCAGTTGCAGTCCTCAGCGGACTGTGCGCCGGACTGGTTCCTGCAATAGTGCTTTCGCGACCACAGCCTGCGGAAATATTCCGGCGTGCCGCAACAATGGCGCGATCCGGTCTCTTGATGCGCGGAATGACCGTTATCCAACTCGGGCTGTCAGTATTCTTGTTCATCGGGACCGTCGTAATGCAAAAGCAGAGTCGTCATCTTGAGTCATTGCCTTTGGGCTACTCCCCCAGTGCCGTGATGGTTATCGAGCGTCCGGCAGACAACAGCATCAACGATCAGGACTTCTTGAAGCGCTTAAGAAACGAATTGTCGGGCGAATCCAAGATTCTCAGTGTCACCGCTACGTCAGCGTCCTTCAACCGCGGTTACGACGCCACCGGCTGGAATGCAGAAGGTAAGCACTTCACTGCCTATCTCTATCGTGTTGACCCCGCGTACATATCCACGCTGGGGATGAACATTGTCGACGGCCGCGATTTTGCGGCTAATGCATCGGCTGATGCCGCCAACCCGATAATTGTGAATGAGTCTCTCATGGAGCAATTGGGACAGCGCTATACCGTCGGTTCAATAGTGCCGGCTCTTGATACGGTCTTCGAAGGACTTGGAACGCCGACAATCGTCGGAGTTGTAAAGGACTATCATTTCCTGTCGCTTCACGAGGAAATCGGCCCTGCACTTCTGTTTACCCGCGAGCTTTACCCATATTTCCAGTTGCTTGTGCGAGTTGACGATCAGGAGATTCCCGCCGCAACGGCGGCAGTCGAGAAGGCCTATGAGAAAGTATCTAATGGACTCAAGTGCAACTGGACATTTCTGGATGACGATCTGGCGCAACAATACGTCAGCGAGTCACGCTGGACGAAAATAGTTACCGCAGCCGCGTTCTTTGCGATCACCATTGCCGCTCTTGGTATTTTCGGTCTGGCAGGAATTACCGCTGTGCGTCGCAGTAAGGAAGTTGGAATTCGCAAGGTTCTCGGAGCATCAGTACCGCAGGTTCTCGCCAGCATTAATCGCGAATTCGTAGTGATGGTTCTGATTGCCAATGTCATCATCTGGCCGCTGGCATGGTATGCAGCGCGCAAGTGGCTGGAGAACTTTGCCTATCATATCGAATTGTCTCTTTGGAGCTTTCTTCTTGCCGCGGCAATCACCGGATTAGTCGCACTTGCTGCTGTCAGCGCGCATACCTTGCGGGCAGCAATAGCGGATCCCGTCAAAGCGCTAAGGCAAGAATAGCCGGAAGAAAGAAAGCAGGTAGGCGTGACCACCGACCTGCTTTCTTTACCGTTGCTTCGACCTAATGGAACAGCCGATTCGCCCGCAGCCGTTCGCGTGGCATTCCCGGGCCGGTGACATGAACGTCTAGCTCGCGACCTCCCTTGCATTGGAACATCGGGATATACAGCCGATGATATCCCGGCTTCAACGCGATCTGACCAACCACGTCGCCACCGCCATGTAATCCATCGTTGTCGACGACCAGTGAATCGCCTACGAACACCTTGCTGCCATCATCGGAACTGATAGCAAATTCGTACAGACCCTCTGCCGGTGCGAGGAAGTAGCCGGCAAACGTCAACCCAAAGTCTTCCGCTCGTGCGATCACGGGAAGAGCAATCGAATCGGCGATGAAGCTCTCTTTAGCTTTCAGTGAGTCAAACGCCGGCAGTTTCTGCCATTCGCCTTCGTAATACGCTGCAGCCAACCCAGGTTTGAGATCAGTAACCGGTGTGGCTTCATGCGGGACGAGTTGGCGATAGGTAACGGCGGTGACAAAATGATCGCTTTTTCCATCGAGAATCGCACGCGCTTTGACCGTCGTGGTGGCTGCCAGAGTGATTGGTTCTTGATATCGCGATGAACTAAGCGTCGGACTTGTGCCGTCCAAGCTGTAATATACCATAGCGCCGGGGTTAGGGGAACTCATACTTACCGTGCACTGACCGACAAAACTGCTGCTATCTGCAGAAACACGAGCAAGAGTGCTGCTAAGTTCATCGTACAATGGCTGGACTCTTGTCAGATTCTCGGCAAATGGCGTCTGTGCAACGCTGATTGCGAAAATCTTCATGTTCGGGTTTTGCGGCAGTGTAAGTTCTCTTGATCCCTTCTCGATTATGTAATTCACTGCGAAAAGATATGTGAAGCGATACGCTTCGTTTTCTCCGCTGGCGAGATGTCGATGCGATCCGTACCACGCGACTGGCTGGCGATTGATGTAGCCGGGTGCAATCCCATCCGGTTCCTCATTCAACTGACCTGCCACAAGGCGATTATTCCATTGTCCAAGTGGTTCAACATAGTCCTGCAGCCAGATCTTGAACTCCTCATATCGGTCAATTGCAAAAGTGCTTCCGATCGCGCCGCCAACCGAGCAACCTATGATATGCAGCTCGTTATAGTCTCCATTGGGCAGTTTGAGCGTTTGCCCGTTGCAGGAAACTGCATTCAGTTCACCCGCCTTCTTCGGTCCCATCACAAAAGACACGCCATTGTATAAAAGTGTATCGGGAACTAGTTCTCCTGCCAGACTATTCCCCTTGCCGTCGATATTGCCGTCCTTGCGATCACTGTCGAGGCTGATGGCGTCGAGATTGTAAGGAAGCACCACCGGCTGCCACTTGACTGGAGGCAGGTCGTCCGCCGGGTCGGTCTTTAGCTTCACCGCGAACGCTTTCGGCTGGTACGGTGTCAACGAGAATTCCAGCGAGCTATCATGAAACAATGTGGTGCCGACCGGGTCTTCAAAACCGTTGACTTCGCGTGCCGACTCAATCGGAAATGCGAAATTGATCTTAGTGGAATTTGCCGCTTTGCCTTTGGTTTCTTTGACTCGAACAATCAGTTCATCACCCGTTTCTGACATTTTGACTGCATTGACGAACACATTATCGCCTGAAGATTTGGCATCGACATTCAGCAGTGAAAACTCTCGACCAAGCGTCCCGCGATGCTTGTCGGTTGCGAACGCTACCAAAGGCTGATTAAGCCGTGCCGCCTGTTCAGGAATGTCGGAATCACTCCAGTCGCCACTGTGAGAGCAGATCGCAAACGTAAACTCGTGATGTCCCATGTCCTGCGACTTCTCGTCACCAACCCAATTCCAGCTTTCGAATACGCCCGGTGTGTGAATCAAGGTCAAGCGCAGTACTCCCGCTTCTGGATGATCCCAGCCGTACTTGCAGTCGTTCAATATTGCCACGCCGTACTCGCCCGACGGGTCGGTCATATCCGCCCACTGGTGACCGGGCACTTCGTACTTCTGCTTTGTATTAAGTCCGCGCTTGATTGCTCCCAGTCCGAGGTCGTAAGTCACGCTATCGTTGGCACAGGTCAACGGGAAAGCGACCTTAAGCAGCGTCTCCTTTTCGTACCAGTCGATCTCGTTCTTGAATTCAATGCGATCGCTGTTGGCGACGAGGCTGATAGTGGTTTTAAAAGTCGAAGCATCGGTCTTGCGAAGAATCTCGATTGACGCACGTACCGGACCGCTTTCGATGACTTTGATTTCCACTGGATCTTTGAGGACGGCGCGCGGAGGTATGATAATATCCTCATATTGAATCTCCCAAGCTGGCCACTGACGCGGTTTGTCGAAGAGTAGTTGATATTGTACAGGTGCCGATAACAGTTCTCGTTTGAGTTTCTTATCAAATATTGAAGCGACATTTCCGTCCGGATCGATTGCGATTTTGTATCGGGAATTTTCAATCGAATTTTCAGATACCTTCAAGTCGGAATCGACGGACTTCGGATCGTGATTCATTAAATTTGTCAGCTGGATAAATCCAATCGGCGAAACTCCTACCTGAAGAATCTGACTTTTGCCATTGGCTGTAGTCTGGGTAGGAATTTCGAGTCCGTCGGGACCATAGAAGTGGTAGAACCAAGACCTCATCTCGGGGAATGCGAGCTCAACCACGTCAGAACGATGGATTGCCAACGGATTAAATACGGTTAGGTAGTGCTCCTTATTTTCGGATGATCCAGAGAAGACTGCTCCGATGGCACTCTCCAGTGCCGCCGCAAACCGATTCTGACACAATATCTCATCATTCCACGAAAACTCGTACGCCTCCGGAATACTCGTACCTGTGAGATCGTCGTGGAATTGATGCCATAAGAATCTCTCCCAGGTTTCACGCAGATACTCCGTTGGATAGGGAACACCGGCCGTCAGATGCGCTATCACCGAAGCGCGCTCGGCCGCATCCGCCAATAGCTCATTCTTGCGGTTCCAGCGTTTCATCGCTGCCTGCGAGGTGTAACATCCCACGCCATGTCGCGTCATCAACAGCTCGCCGTCGTAGGTCGGCAGCTTACTTTGATCGACAGTATTCACCAAATCCACCAGATCGTCAGCGCCGACAGAAGAGACCTTGATCGGCCCATCACTCTTGATAGATCTCTGCAGCCAATCGACCGACAACGATTCAGGTGATCCGCCTGTGTCGCCTGTGCCAAAATAGGTGTAGCCCGCGTGTATTCCGGTCGTCTCGCCCGAGGTCGCAATCTTGCGTTGCCATGTCGTGTCGCGGCTAAGATCGCCTTTGATCTTGCCCGTATAGTCCCCGGCATTCAATCCTGCGATGATCTTCGAACCGTCTACTCCCTGCCAGAGCCCGATATCAAACGGCACACCAACTGCCGAGCCCCAGGTGAGCTTCTGTGTGGTGAAGCTCTTCAACCCGCAATGCGCAGCTATCGAGGGCAATGCGTAACCGAACCCGAAGCAATCGGGAAGAAAGATATCGCGGCTCGTCTTGCCGAACTCCTTCTTGTAGAATCCGTTGCCGTACAGGTTATGTCGCACCAGCGACTCGAACGAAGGAATGTTGACATCCACCGCATCAACCCAGCTTCCGGTAACGCGCCACTGTCCCGAATCGACATACTTCTTCAGCTTCGCATATTCATCCGGGTAGTATTCGCGAAAGAGCTTGTAACGGAACGAACCCTCAAAGCTAAAGACGTAATCCGGATAGATATCCATCAGCTTGAAATTCTCGCGAAATGTCAGCGGCACAAATTCATTGATCGTATTCTGAATCGTCCAGCGCCACTGCGTGTCGAGATGCGCCGTTGCAACAACCTTCAACTCGGGCTGTTTGGAATCTGTTGCCTGCGCGAAAGTCGTGGTGAACAGCAAAAGCGTCAATGTGACAGCTTGCAAAAGTTTGTGATTGGTCATAATTCCATCCCTATCAGTAAAGCAAAAATCTAAAACATCAAGTTAATCACGACTCAAGTCCGCACCGATGCCATCCGCCGCTGTTTCAGCCTGTCCAATAATACCGCCCCGAGAATGACGAGTCCAAGCACAACCTTCTGGGTGTAGCTCTCGACATTCACGAGATTCATACCATTCTGGATCACGCCGATTATCAATGCCCCGATCAACGTTCCCAAGAATTCGTCCCTCGCCGCCGGAAAGGCTTGTCCCGCCGACAACGACAGCGGCGATGACATACAATTCGTACGACAATCCATATGTCGGCGCACCACTCTTGAGTTGGGAAGCCATTAAAACCCCGCCAAGTCCGGCAAGCATTGCACAAACCGTGTATGCGAAAAGCAGAATTGCATTCACCCTGATTCCCGCCAGCCTGGCAGCCTCGGGATTACCGCCAACCGCATAGATATAGCGCCCCAGCGTCGTTCGCGACATCATTACATGGGCGATAGCATATAACACAACCATCAGAATTACCGCGGTTGGTATCCCGAATAGTGGATCCACGCCTCGTCCGAGCCAGATGAAACTGTCTGGGATTTGATAAATAGGCCGCCCTTGTGATATGATGTAGCCGATTCCTGCCGCGACTTGCATCATCGCGAGCGTCGCAATAAACGGAGGAATCTTGAAACGTGTAATCATCACTCCGCTGAACGCTCCAACCACTCCGCAAAGAACAATTCCTATCAATGCCGCAACAAGCATTGCACTTGCTCCCGCCGACTCAGCCCCCCATTGCCCGATCAGCCAGGTTACGATCACAGCGCACAACGCAATTAGGCTCCCGACCGAGAGATCGATTCCTGCGGTGATAATCACAATCGTCATGCCGATGGCAATTATCGCGATGACCGTGATCTGATTGGCAACATTGCGAATATTCTCGGCCAAAAGGAATGTCGGCCAGCGTCGCGATAGGGGAGATACGATTTCAGCAGATTGAAGCGACGGCACTTGCGATTTGATTGCCAACACGACAGGGGCTACCGCATTAGTTGTCGCAATCACCAACTTGGTACCCGAAGTATCTACTGAGTTTTCTAAGAATGCCCGTATCTCTTGGGGGCTGCCGTTAAAGATGCCAAGCTTTGCGCTGGGCAGCCGTTTTGACAACTCCAGTGTGAAACTGCTGTCCTGCACAGTACCCGCGCCGACAGCAATGATGAATGTCGATGACCCTGCGGGTGAAAGATGTGACTCATAGACTGATTCTGCGGCCGCAGCTCCGACCGGAAATTGTTCGTCGAGCGTGAGCAAAGAGAATAAAACACACAGCAGCAAAAGGACACCGAGCATGCCATAGTCTGAAATCAATCTCTTGATTCGCGACCGACGGGTTGTTCTATCATTGCTCATTGATTTGTGCTCGAATCGCTCTCTTCATCTCAAACAGCCAATGCCATAACATCATCCTGTTTCGCTGTCCTTACGTCTGTAATCTCGCCGGCAACACGACCCCTTCTCATCACAAGTATTCGGTCGCAAATGCCGAGCAACTCCGGCAGCTCCGAAGACACCACAATCACAACCTTCCCCTGTAGCGCCAACTCGCCAATGAGCAAATACATCTCATATTTCGCGCCAACATCGATGCCGCGTGTTGGCTCATCAAATATCACGACTTGCGAATTCGTCTCCAGCCACCTCGCAACCAGCAATTTCTGCTGATTGCCTCCGGAAAGATTCTCGGCAAGTTGTTCCGCATCAGAAATGCGAATTTTGAGATTCGCCACGTGTTTTTGAAAGCGGCTCAACTCTTTGGCTTTGTCGATGAAGCCAAGGACCGACCATAACTTGAGATTGGGAAGTGCAAAATTGTCTTTTGCAGCCGCTCGCAGTATCAATCCCTGTGCTTTGCGGTCTTCGGTCAGAAGACATATTCCTTGGGCGATCGCTTCGCGGGGCGAACTTGCTTTAATTTTCTTGCCATCGAGCGAAATCGTTCCATTCTCAAGTTTGTCTGCGCCAAAAATCATTCGTACGACTTCCGTTCGTCCTGCACCCATCAATCCCGCAATTCCTACAATCTCGCCTCGATTTGCCGTGAACGATACATCTTGGACAATGCTGCCTTTCAAATTGCGAACTTCAAGGCCTTCTGTCTTTGGTTCGGTCTTCACTTTGGGATATTCTTCCTCGATGTTGCGCCCGACCATAAGTTCAATTAGCTGACGCCGGGTGAAATTTGAAGCCGCCCGTGTTTCGATGGTTGCTCCATCGCGCAGAACCGTAATCCGGTCTGCAATCTCGAATATTTCGTCCAAGCGGTGGCTAATAAAGATCATTCCGATGCCTTGTTCCGCCAATTCTCGCAAGACGACGAACAACGCTCTCACTTCGGTTGGTGTAAGTGCTGCTGTTGGTTCATCCATGACCAGTATCTTGGCATCGCTCGCTAACGCGCGACCGATTTCAACCAGCTGCTGCTGTGCAATTGTCAGTTCTGAAACGGAAGTCTCAACATCAATCGCGAGTCCCAGTTTCGCCAGGATCCTTTTTGCCTTCGAGGCTTCTTCTCGCTCGTTGAGAAAGCCTGCCCGAGATTTCTCTCGTCCGAGGAACAAATTTGCACGAACACTCAAGGAAGGAACTAAAGTGAATTCTTGATAGATGGTGGCAAGCAGAGCTTGTTGTGCATCCAGTGGTGAATTGAAGGTTACATGAGAGCCATACAGCTCGATTGTGCCGCTGTCTTGATGCTGCACTCCAGTGAGAATCTTTATAAGCGTGCTTTTGCCGGCACCATTTTCTCCAACCAGAGCATGCACTTCGCCGCTCTCGAGGTCAAATGTTGCACTTTCGAGCGCGATGACGCCGGGGAATGTCTTACGTATCCCCGACATGCGCAAGAGACAAGAATCGCTATTGAGCATCGGCTTGCGTAAACAGTGCGCAAGGGATCAGTATCATCGCTTCAACGGTTCCGCCGGCAGAATACGTCTTGACTGCTTCTATTGTCCTCAATCCGATTTCATGCGGTCGTTGTATGACATCAGCAAAGATTTTGCCGTCCTTGATAGCCGCCCGTGCTTCCGGAACTGCATCGAATCCGATGATCTTGACACTGCTTTGCTTGCCAGCTTTCTCAATCGCCGCCAGGGCACCAAGAGCCGAGTCATCGTTGATTCCGAACACCGCAGCCAAGTCGGGATGCGACTGCAATATGTCTTCTGTTGTTTTAAAGGCCTGATCCTTCATGCCTCGGCCAGAAAGCTTCGCAGCAACAACGATATCTGGATAATTAGCAATTTCTTCTTCGAATCCCTTGACCCGCTGGATCACGGACTCAACTTCGGGATGGTCGATAATCGCAACCTTACCGCGGCCATTGATTGCCTGTGCCACAGCTTGTGCCGCCAATCGCCCGCCTTCAATATTGTCGGAAGCTACATGTGTGATAATCTTGGCATCCTCGGCGAGGCAGGCAATATCTGCCGTAAACACCGGAATACCTGCATCGTTAGCTGCTTTGATTGATGTGCCAATCGATTTCGAGTCACACGGCGAAACAATAATTGCATTCACCTTGCGTACAATGAAATCTTGTATTTGATCCTTCTGCTTGGCGACATCAAATTCTCCGGCATTAATCAGCAGTTCAAAGCCCGCTGCCTTCGCAGCTTCCTGAAGTCCCGCCTCAAGATCTTGATAGAACGGATGAGTCCGCGTCAGCAACGAAACGCCAATAGTGAACTTCGCCCCCGGCCCTTGCTGCTGCGTTCCTTCGTTCTCTTTCTTGCCGCAACTGAATAAGAACACCAATGCCGCCACGGCGACCAGCCCAGCCATTAAATCTCTTCTAATTCCCATGTTGACCTCTATTGACGTGCTCCGGGTGTGCCGGCGCGATTTTATGTGCAATCACCTTAAATCAACTTACCGAATCGTGGACATTCGCGCAAACGATTTGGCAGCTGCAGGCGGTTCAAATGCGATTGACAAATACGCAAATTGCCGCCATAGTACGGGAGGATAACTGATTACAAAGGAGTTACTAATGCTTACAGCTTGGAAAACAACTCTCTGGCAGCAGTCCGGCGCCAGTATCGACATGCTCGAGAACGCCATTCGCGCGTGTCCTCCCGAAGTTTGGGGCGAGCGCTCCGAACCATCCGAATTCTGGTACATTGCTTCGCATACGCTCTTTTGGCTCGATTTCTACTTTACAGAAGACGGCAAGGAGTTCGCACCGCCTGCTCCCTTCGGTTTGGAAGAGCTTGACCCTGCCGGTGTCATACCCGCTCGAGCATATACTCCAGCAGAGTTGCTGACTTACCTGGAATACGGTCGCAACAAGTGTCGCATTGCCGTTCAAGGATTGACCGATGAGAATCTTCATCAACCCTGCGGATCAAAACGTCCAGGCTTATCCAATGTCGAGTTGATGCTCTACAGCATGCGGCACGTTCAGCACCATACGGCGCAACTGAACTTGTTGCTCAGGCAGCGAATTGATTCCGCACCGGATTGGGTAGGGAAGACTAAGAAACCTCTCGATTGAGAAATTAGGCGGAATGACGAATCTTGTCGATCGCTTCCGAGTAGACCTGCTTCATTCTGTTTGGATCATCCAATGACACCTCCAGATCGCGCAGTAGTCCGTCCTGCAGATCATAGATCCAACCGTGAATGTCGAGTTGTTGTCCGCGGCTCCAAGCATCTCGAGCTATTGACGTCTGACAGATGTTCACGACCTGCTCTATGACGTTGAGTTCGCAAAGACGGTTCCATCGTTTCTCTGTACTCGGGTATTGGCTCAGTGTCGCGGTGTGCTTAACCTGAATATCTCGGATATGCACCAGCCAATCGTCTACGATGCCGTGACTCTCACCAAGTAGCGCCGACTTTACGCCGCCGCAGCCATAGTGCCCGCACACGATAATGTGCTTGACCTTCAGTACGTCAACTGCGAATTGGATAACCGCCAGGCAATTTGTGTCATCCGCTACTACAATATTGGCAATGTTGCGATGGACGAATACTTCTCCCGGATTGAGCCCCGTAATCTGATTTGCCGGAACGCGGCTGTCCGAGCAGCCAATCCAAAGATACTCCGGAGATTGAATCGCTGCCAATCGACGAAAGAACTCGGGATCCTGCGCCGTCATTCTCTTAGCCCATTCTCGGTTATTGGCAAACAACTGCGGTAGATATTTCATCAAATCACCTCCTGCATCAGCGATCCTTAGAGCAAAGTGCCCAAAATCTGTTCGCAAATCTACCTGTTGGTACGCGGGATTCCAAGAAATTACTTCGCAGGTAACTTCGCCATTCAATCAGCAAGTTGACAGACGATTGCGTAGGCTCGAGTGTCAGGTCCCATGCGGTTTTCTCTTGAGCGCAGGACTCTCGCAAATGAGGTCATCTTCACAAGTAACAACTGGCATACTGTTGCCTCTCATCTCCGCCAGTTGGCTTTTAAGTTGTTCAATGGCCATTCACCTCGCTGCTTGCGCACGTTTCACCATGAAATGCGCGCGATTGTGCCACATCGTATCTTGCTGATTGCAGTCACACAGTGGCAGGTGTCAATAGACTCTGTGCGTGTAGCTTACAAATCACTCAAACGAATTGGGAACCCGAAGCATATACCTAATAGAGCAATACTAATCGCCAACTTTGACTGCGACTTATTTCAAGCGCGCTGGCGAAATCGAAGTTACAAAGTGAATTCTCTTCTTGAAACTGTAATCGCACCACTCTGAAGTGTGTGCATTGCTCGACCTACAAGCACTTTGATAGTAAAGTCTGTTTACGGACGACATCCGAAGAAACTCCGGCAACGCGAAACGCTCAAGCGTTGGCGATTGTCATTTGCTGAGGAGGCTCGGCATGAGAAACACAGACGACGACAGAAACTCACCACTCGACTTGATCGAGATTCCGGAGCGAATCGAGTCTAGCCGCATTGGCTCGGAGCACCACAACACTCTGGTCGACTCATCGTCACTGGCGAGAATAATCCGCGACGTGGCCGACGGATCGAAGTTGGTAGTCGTTTCCAACCGGGAACCGATAATCCACGAATCATTCGGCACCGGCTACCGGGAGATTCGTCCGGCAAGCGGCATGGTTACTGGGCTCGAGCCAATCCTGGGCGCTGTCAACGGGACCTGGATTGCCCACGGTTCTGGTTCTGCCGATCGACGAGTCGTCGATAGATACGATCGGGTGGTTGTACCTAAACATGATCCTAAGTACACCCTTCGCCGGGTTTGGTTAACGAGTCAGGATGAACTCGGGTACTATGACGGCGTAGCCAACAATGCAATTTGGCCCCTCTGTCACATCGCCTATGCACGACCGACCTTTTCTCGTGCCGATTGGGAAACTTACCGTAGAGTAAATGAGAAATTCTGCGCTGCTGTCCTTGAGGAAGTTGGACCCGATCCGGCCATCGTCTTCATACAGGATTATCACCTTGCCTTGCTCCCGCGCATGTTGAAGAATCACCGTCCCGATCTTACGCTGGTGCATTTTTGGCACATACCATGGCCAAACTCTGAAGCTTTCAGAATAATGCCGTGGGGTGAAGAACTGTTGGATGGACTCTTGGGTAATGATCTTCTCGGGTTCCACATCCAATACCACTGCAACAATTTTCTCGATACTGTTGATTCTGTCATTGAATCGCGAGTCGATCGCGAACACTTCAGAATATTCCGAGGCGGAAAGATGACATTCGTGCGACCGTTTCCTATCAGCGTTGATATCAGTCAAATCGCCATCGATTCCGGAAGTGAAGCGATCTCGCGCCGAGCTCAAGAAATTCTTCACGAAATTGAATCTGCAGAAGCTGGCCAGACGCTCTTTGTCGGAGTCGATCGCCTCGATTATACCAAGGGTATCCCGGAGCGACTTCGAGCCTTCGACCAGCTACTTGGCGAGAACTCCGATTTGCACGGTAAAGTGACACTTTTGCAGCTCGCCGCTCCCAGCCGATCTGGTGTGGACAAATATCGTCGTTTGGATTCCAAGGTTGAAACGCTTGTCGACGAAATCAATCAGAAGTACCAAACTGCTCGCTGGATACCGATTAGATTTCTTCGTGGTCATCACGACTACATTACAGTCCTTGCAGCATATCAGTTGGCGCACACGCTCCTCGTGACTTCGGTCCACGACGGAATGAATCTTGTCGCAAAAGAGTTCATCGCCTCGCGCATAGACGGTGATGGAGTGTTATTGCTTTCGCGATACACCGGAGCGGCACGCGAGCTAATCGATGCAATCCAAGTAAATCCTTACGACGTGGATGAGGTTGCTTCTTCATTTTATGCGGCGCTGGTAATGAATGAGACCGAACGACGTGAACGAATGACTCGTATGCGCCGACTTGTGACCGCCAACAACATCTATGGATGGGGGAGCAGCATTTTCGAAGAGATTCGACGGATTCAACCAATTCTGGCGGCTGAACGGGAGAATATGAAATGAGACAACTTTGGGTATTCGATTTCGATGGCACGCTGGCTGAATTGGTGCCAAATCGGGCACTTGCAGCCATTCTTCCGGAATCTCAACTCATGTTGCAAGAGTTGTCACTTCGCCCCGAAACGTCAGTTGCAATTCTCACGAGTCGCACGGTTGAGGATGTTCGACTCAGAGTCGATTGTCAAGATCTCTATCTCGGCGGTACAAGCGGATTGTTTTGGCAGGATCCTCAACAGACGGTCGTTGTCGCCAACCCAATCGCGAAGGATCGTGCTGTGAAACTTCGCGAGTTAGTACTCCCACCTCTCCGAGAAGTGATTGCACCGTTTGAAGTCGACTTGGAAGACAAGTTCGTGTCTGTGACTGTTCACTACCGAAACCTCGATGCTGACCTCCACTCCAAATTGGTATGGAGCTTGCAATTGTTCACGGCCGCGCACAATCTGAATCTGTTCCAAGGTCCATTTGCACATGAGATCCCGCTCGATTCCGCTATCAACAAAACCGAAGGGCTCCGCTCGCTCTTTAGGTTGTTTCCCGAAAAGTTTGACGCGCAAACGACCACTTTTGCCGGCGACGATGCCAATGACGCACAAGCGATGTCGTGGCTCATCGAAAATGGCGGTCAGGCTATCGTTGTCGATAGTCGCATTTCCGTGTTTGGATCTTACAAGGTCGCGAGTCCAATGGAACTTGTCCACCTGATACGTCTTGAGTTCGCGCAAACTGCGCGCTGAGGAGGCAAACGAAATGGCGAAAATGGCCGCTTTCAAGATTATGGACTGCGCCTTATTGACACGAATGAGCGGTTTGCCGCCTGTGGTTAATCTGCGCGAACTCCGCGACCGCATCAGCGTTTGCGCTGAAGACGTCATTTACCACCACTTCTGCGAAACCTGGCTTCGACCGACATTCGACAATCCCGACTATCGTAACGATCTGGCAGTCTGGGCCAAGAACGGACTGCTCGACCGGGTACTCGCCGAGCGGCTTGCCATTATTGATCCTTACGAGTACGATTCGATTGAAATGCTTCGAACGCATCTGATCGAAATATTCGAAGACCGCTTGGGCGAGCTTCAGCCCTGGGTACCGATGGTTCGCTCAGGAAACGAGTTCTACTTCATGCAAGCCATGACTGTCGTCTTTGATACCGGCGAGCAAGTTAACCGTGCGAAGGATCTTGCCGCTGCCGTAGAACGAATGACAATCGGAAGCATCTACTTTCATTTTTTGGAGGCCCGTCGCCGTTCGAATGAACACCTCGATGACTTCAGCGCTTGGTTGAGCGAGTCGAATTCGGGACTTCAAGACGCGATCAATGATTTGCAAGGTATTGACTTCTACTTCAGCGACCTTGACGAAATTCGGAGAGAGATCGTGGGAGTGCTGAAGAGAATTGGGGGCCGCAAGTGACGAGAACATTGTCCGCATATGAGAGTATCGTTGGTGCAAGCACGATTCGACAGCTTCTCAGGCTCGGAGAGCGCCTGGAAAACGTCAGGGTCGTACATGTAAACTCAACTCGACAGGGAGGAGGAGTGGCGGAGATTTTGGATTGGCTCGTGCCCTTAATGCGCGACGTCGGCCTTGATGCGTCTTGGGAAGTCATTGATGGCAACACTCGGTTTTTCGAGATCACCAAGTCAATTCACAATGGACTCCAAGGCCAGCCAGTAAACTTGAGCAAACGAGACTGGGAGCACTATTGGGAGACCAACAGTTCCAGTGCTGCCCGACTTCGACCGATCTTGGAAGATGCCGACATAGTCATTATCCACGACCCGCAACCTGCCGCATTGTTGGGATTGTGCCCGAATCGGCGCGGCAAATGGATTTGGCGCGCCCACATCGATATCAGTCGACCGTATCGCCCTGTATGGCGCACGCTCCGCAGTCATGTCGAGAATTATGACGCCAGCATTTTCTCAATTGCTGAATTTGCGCAACCTCTGCGACACCCTCAGGTACTCGTGGCGCCTAGTATTGATCCTCTCAGCGAGAAGAACCGGGAACTCACGCAGGAAGAAATCGAACTCGTGAGAATTGAGTTCGGTTTGGATAATTCTCGACCAATTCTCACTCAGATCTCCCGATTTGATCGCTTCAAAGACCCGCTCGGTGTCATCCAGGCATTCCAACTGGTGAAGCACGCAGTTCCAGCACAACTCGTATTGGCTGGTGGAGGCGCTAGCGACGACCCTGAAGGTCAGGCTGTACTCGACGAGGTTCTCGCCGCAGCAAACAACGACCCGGATATTCACGTCTTGTTGCTTCCGCCAGATGCCAATCGGACTATCAATGCGCTCCAGCGCTTATCTGATATTATCATTCAGAAGTCGACTCGCGAAGGCTTTGGTTTGACAGTTACAGAGGGTATGTGGAAAGGTAAGCCGGTGATTGGCGGTGACACTGGCGGTATCCGCCTTCAAGTCATTAACTTCCATACTGGATTTCTCGTGAATTCTCCTGAAGGCGCAGCCCATCGTATTCGTTACTTGTTGCACCATCGCAAACGCCTGGCGGAGATGGGAGAGATCGCCCGTGACTATACCCGTAGAAGCTTCCTTCTGACACGTCATTTGCGCGAGTATCTTACACTCATTCTGGCGCTTCGGAGCGGGGACGGAGCCAGAGTGATGTACGTTTAGCCTTCCACATTCTCTAAGCTAGGTTGACGCCAAGTTTCCCGTTTGCTGAAAGCCATAAAATCCTCGCTTGCCCAAACTTATTGCATTGATATAATAACCAGCAAACACCTTTCATTAATTGTGTCGGGTTCAAGGCAATATTGTCTTCTGAACCGCGGCTATTGCAAATCGACCATAGATATGTCGACTTATAAAACAGACCTTATTCGAACTGAAAGGAGAATTCCATGGCTCACAAACCCGGAAGAGTAAAGTGGGGAGACATTGTTCTCAAGAGAGGTTACACGAACAATCCAGAGACCCCAGCACAACTTGCGACTTTTCTAATGGACACTTTGAACAAAGAATCGGACGGGGAAGCGTTGACACTAAGAACCATCAACGAAATTGCCGATTCGGGTCCCGAAGGATTGCAACTACTAGAAGACACTCGTCGCCGCGACGACTACTGGTTTGCCGGCCGTTCCGCTGCATCACTGGCTCATTCGGTGGCCCGAATTCGTGCCATGATTGCCGGTCGCCTGGGACGCTAAGATAGTCGTCAGATACCTCCAACACTGTTGCTTGTGCCTCTAACTTGCGGAGTCCATAACTTTTCCAAGTGAGACGCACATTCAATTGGAGAATTCGTCGCGAGTTCGCTACTTTGCTAATCAGATTCTTTTCTGAGGAGGAATGAGCGATGAACAACTTGGCGCCTGTCAATCCCGCGACCTTAACCGAGAATGTCTTCAGCCTCATTGCCGAAGATTGGATGCTCGTTACGGCCGGGGACATGGCATCCTACAACACGATGACAGCCTCCTGGGGAGCCATGGGGGAACTCTGGAATAAGAAGATTTGTATCTGCTTTGTCCGTCCCACCCGATACACCTTCGAATTTATGGAACGAACCGCTGCCTTCACACTCTCTGTTTTTTCCGAAGAGAGTCGTCCCGTCCTGAACCACTGCGGCAATGTCTCCGGTCGCGATGTCGACAAGATGCATATTGCCGGTTTGACTCCCCATCAATCTCACGCTGGCTCCGTTTACTTCGAAGAAGCGCGACTCGTCTTTGATTGTCGCAAGATCTACACGCACGATCTCGATCCGACCAAATTCCTCCTACAACCGATTCACGATTGTTATCCAAAGAAGGACTACCATCGCATGTACATCGGCGAGATTGTTACTTGTCTGAGCAGAGATTGATATTGATTCGGAGCCGGTTGTAGAAAAAAAAGAGCCGGGTCAATTTGAACCGGCTCGAAAAAATCACCTAAACTGAGTTATTATGCCGGTGGCGGTGCAGTCGCAATGTTGGCGCTTCGGTAGATTCCGGTCTGCGCCTTCTGTGCCTTCTTGCGGATTTCCGAATCAAGTATCGCTTTGCGCATTCGCACCGATTTTGGAGTAACTTCTACCAATTCGTCCGGTCCAATCCATTCCATCGCTTGTTCGAGAGTCAACTTGCGCGCCACGTCAAGTGCCACGCCGATATCCTTTGTCGAAGACCGGTGATTCGTCAGGGCCTTCTTTTTCGTTGGATTGCACGGAAGATCATCTGGACGCGAATTTTCGCCTATAATCTGCCCATTGTACACGCGATCCGTCGGCTCTACGAATATTACCGCGCGTTCTTGTAAACCCTCGATTGAGTATGCTGTCGCAATGCCAGTCTCCATGCTGATAACCGAACCGCGACTGCGTGCAGTGATTTCTCCGCGCCATGGACCGTACCCGACAAAGCGAGAGGCCATAATCCCCATGCCGCGGGTGTCGGTCATGAATTCGTTCCGATATCCAATCAAACCGCGGGTAGAAATCTCAAATTCGATGCGCACGACGTTGGTGCCGGCGTTCTCGACTGCACGAAGTTCACCTTTGCGACGAGCGAGCTTCTCGATTACAATCCCTTGATATTCTTCAGGGACATCGATAATCAATTGCTCGATTGGCTCCAGCGTATTGCCATTCTTGTCTTCGTGCGTAATAACTTCCGGTCGGGAAATACAGAACTCCAACCCTTCACGGCGCATCTCTTCGATCAGTATCGCCAAATGCAATTCGCCGCGACCGGATACCTTTACGCCGTCTGAGCGGCCGAGGTCTTCCATGCGCAATGCCACGTTTACGCGCAGTTCACGTGTCAGGCGCTCCTTCAATTGGCGAAGCATGATCGCCGTGCCTTCTAATCCGGAAAACGGTCCGGTGTTCACAAGGAAGAACATCGATACTGTCGGCTCTTCAATCTCCAGCGGCTTCAAAGCAGCTGATGCTTCTTCCACTTCGGAGAATGTGTCTCCGATTCCGATTTCGCCCGGTCCAGCTAACCAAACAATATCGCCGGCGCCGATTTTGTCCGCTTCAATTCGAGAAAGTCCGCGTGTTACCCACAAGTGGACACACTTCTCTTTAGTCGTCTTCACCAGATCCCAGCCCTCATCTTGATTGCCTGGATCCTTCCATCGTTGCACAAATTGCGTGAATTCATCGCCTCGGCTGATTGAACCGCGAAGCACGCGACCACAACCAATCTGGCCGATGTAATCGTTCCATGCCAATGTCGAGACTTGCATCAGGAAAGGTCCGTCCTGATCCACGTGCGGCTTCGGCACATGCTTGACAATCGTCTCAAAGAGCGAATCCATGCCAGTGTGTTCTTCTTTGTCGAGGTCGTTGACGAACCAGCCGTCCAGTCCCGAACCATAAAGTACAGGGAAGTGTGCTTGCTCATCCGTTGCACCCAAATCGAGGAATAAGTCAAATGTCTTGTTGAGAGCGTAGTCAGGGCGTGCGTTTGGACGATCAACTTTGTTAATAATGACAATCGGTTTAAGTCCCAGACGAAGCGCGCGCATCAATACGTACCGGGTTTGCGGCATCGGACCTTCGTTGGCATCGACCAACAGCAGGACTGAATCAACCATCGAAAGTACCCGCTCAACCTCGCCGGAGAAATCGGCATGGCCCGGCGTATCAATAATATTGATCAAATAGTCGTTCCATTCGACCGTGCAGTGCTTGGCACGAATCGTAATCCCGCGTTCACGTTCGAGCGCATTGTTGTCCATCAGGCGTTCGGCCATCTGCTGATTGTCGCGAAACGTGTGAGCTGCGCGAAAAACCGAATCAATCAGTGTTGTCTTGCCGTGATCAATGTGTGCAACAATAGCCAAATTGCGAATGCGTTCAACTGGGATCATACGATGAATAAACCTCTCAAAGTTCGGGAGTTCACCCGGCTCGGTATCTGGATTGCACGAAGGCCCGCTGGTCTGTCTGGCAAATAGGGGTCATGCAAGAAAAAACCCGCATCGGCGATGTGCCGACCGGGTCAGAACATAGTCCATTATTATACTGCGGAAATTACGATTTTGCAAGTAAATAATGAGCCAACTCTTGCTTCAAGCTGTTGCTAATCTGCCTTTTGTTCTCTGCTCACCAGCCGAAGGCATTTTCAATTACTGTTTCAAGAGCAATCCAACCATGGCCTCATTGCGCTCTAAGTGTATTTCTTGCAACGACTTAACTTGCGTAGTGCTCGATTGAATCGCTCTTACCGCTTCAACTGCTGCGGCCGCACCAGACAGTGTCGTTATACAGGGAACGCTGTGTTGAATTGCCGCGGTTCTGATCGCCCATCCATCACGAAATGACGATTCACCCAATGGCGTATTAATTATCAGGCCAACCTGTCCGCTCTTGATGACATCCACAAAATTCGGTCGCCCTTCGCTTACCTTGGCGACGGTTTCGACCTCCACGCCCATGTCGCGCAAAAAAGTCGCAGTCCCTGAAGTTGCCAGAATCGAGAATCCCATTGATGCAAATTTCCGGGCGACATTCAGAGCATTGCGCTTATCAAGATCGTTCACACTAAACAGAATGCTTCCGGAGCTCGGAAGCCGCAAACCTGCCGCAAGCTGCGCTTTGTAGAACGCCGTCCCGAAATCCTCACCGATTCCCATGACTTCGCCGGTAGAGCGCATCTCCGGCGATAACTTTGGGTCAACTCCGGGAAACTTCACGAATGGAAACACCGGCGTCTTCACGTAGTACTGCGACACCTGCAAGTCATCAATGATTCCGAGCTCTCTGAGTTTCTTGCCAAGCATTACCCTCGTTGCGATCTTAACCAACGGTACTCCGGTAGCCTTCGCAACATATGGCACAGTCCGTGAGGCACGCGGATTGACTTCAAGAACGTAGATTTCGCCTCTGGCTATCGCGAATTGGACATTCATCATTCCAACGACGCCGAGTTCAATCGCCATTCTTCGCGTCAAAGCCCGAATTTCTGCGAGGTGTCCTTCGCTAATCATGTACGTGGGAAGTACCGAACTCGAATCGCCGCTGTGTACTCCAGCCTCTTCGATATGTTGCATTATTCCGGCGATGATGCACTCATGTCCATCACAGATCGCATCGACATCAACTTCAAAAGCGTCCTCGAGAAATTCATCTACCAACACAGCTTGACCGGGAGCCGAATCAAAAGCTTCAGTCAAATACTTGTGCAGTCGTTCTTTGCCATAGACGATCGCCATTCCGCGTCCACCCAATACGTAGGACGGCCGCAGCAGCAACGGGTAGCCAAGATCTTTTGCTATGTCATCGGCTTCATCCAACGAACGCACCGATGCGTGCGCAGGTTGACGAATTCCCAGTCGCATCAAGAACTTCCCAAATCGCTCTCGGTCTTCGGCGAGATCGACAGATTCAGGCGGCGTCCCCAGTATCGGCACCCCGGCTTGCGCCAAGGGCACCGTCAATTTCAGCGGAGTCTGTCCGCCGAATTGGACTATTACGCCCGCGGGTTTCTCCCGATCGTAGATCTCCAAAATATCTTCCATCGTCAGTGGCTCGAAGTACAACCGGTCGCTTGTATCGTAGTCAGTTGAAACCGTCTCGGGATTGCAGTTCACCATTATGCTCTGCACGGACTCTTCCCGAAGCGTAAACGCGGCGTGACAGCAGCAGTAGTCGAATTCAATCCCTTGCCCTATTCGATTTGGACCGCTCCCCAATATCATCACCTTCTTAACATCATCAACTTGCGATTCGTCTTCCTGCTCATAGGTCGAGTACATATAGGGCGTGAATGATTCGAATTCCCCAGCGCAGGTGTCAACCCGCTTGAAAACCGGCCGAATGTTACGTTCCAATCGCAGAGTGCGGACTTCGGATTCGTCACTATTGGTAAGGTAGGCAATTCGTCTGTCTGAGAAGCCAAACTCCTTTGCCAGCCGCAAGTCTTCTTCATCAACTTGGGTCAGCGTCTTGTCACGCATATCACGTTGCAGCGAAGCAAACTGTTCGATCTGATCGAGAAACCACGGATCGATGTGCGTCAATCGGCCAACTTCCGCTATTGTCCAACCGAGTTCCAGCGCATGAACGATAAAGTGGATACGATTCTCACTCGGAGTCGCCAGTGCAGATGACAGCTGCTCTTTGCTCAGATCGGCGGGGCGGAACGGCTTCACTGCCTCAAGTGAACGAAGCGCCTTAAACAGAATGCCGCAGGCGTCTTCTTCGTAATGTCATTTCGAATCTCATCCAGTGTATAGCCAATCGCAAGCTTCGCCGCGATTTTTGCAATAGGGAATCCGGTCGCTTTTGAGGCCAACGCCGAAGACCGCGACACACGCGGATTCATTTCGATGATAACCAGCCTGCCATCGCTGGGGTTCACTGCGAATTGAACGTTCGATCCGCCGGTTTCAACTTTCACTCGCCGCATTATCGCAGCCGCCGCGTCGCGCATGCGCTGATATTCTCTGTCTGTCAAAGTCTGAGCCGGTGCCACCGTCAGCGAATCGCCGGTATGCACGCCGATGGAATCAAAATTCTCTATCGAGCACACGACCACGAAATTGTCTTTGCGGTCGCGCATTACTTCTAATTCGTACTCTTTCCAACCGATCAGTGACTCTTCAATCAGTACCTGTCCAACCGGTGACAGCCCCAGTCCGCGCTGTACTATTGTATTGAATTCATCAGCGTTGTAGGCAATCCCACCGCCGGATCCGCCAAGTGTGAACGACGGTCGAACGATTACTGGATATCCGTTGCGCTTCGAGAAGGCCTGTGCTTCGCCGAGATTCGAAACAAGTACACTTCGCGGAACATCCAAACCGATTTCCAGCATCGCCTGCTTGAATTGTTCGCGGTCCTCGGCAATCGCGATTGCCTCGGCACTGGCGCCAATCATCTCCACGCCGTATTTCTCAAGCACACCAGCCTCAGTCAAAGCCAAGGCCAGATTCAGCGCTGTCTGTCCACCGACCGTCGGCAATACCGCGTCCGGGCGGTCACGGGCAATGATTCGTTCAAGAAAATCTACGGTCAACGGCTCAATGTAAGTGCTATCAGCGATCTCCGGATCGGTCATGATTGTTGCAGGATTTGAGTTAACCAGTATGACTTCAAATCCTTCAGATCTCAGCGCTTTCACCGCTTGTGTACCGGAGTAATCAAACTCGCACGCTTGTCCGATGACAATCGGTCCCGAACCAATCACGAGGATCTTCTTCAAATCACTACGCTTTGGCATCGCCTGCTCCCACGCCTTTGTGTTCTTTGATCATCTCAACAAATTGAGCGAATAGGTAATGGGCGTCATGTGGTCCCGGCGCAGACTCCGGATGATACTGCACTGAAAATGCCGGAAGATCGCGCATTCGGAGCCCTTCGACCGTATTGTCATTCAGGTTGATGTGTGTGACTTCGACCTTGCCGCCCGCCAGACTGTCCGCATCGACCGAAAATCCGTGATTGTGCGATGTGATTTCCACTTCCTGCGAAGCAATATCAAGCACTGGATGATTACTGCCGCGATGACCAAATTTCATCTTGTAAGTCTTGCCGCCTGCTGCCAATGCGAGCAGTTGATGTCCAAGGCAGATCCCAAAAGTAGGTACTCGTCCAAGTATTCCTTGAATTGTCTTCACAGCGTCTTCAAGCGGTTCAGGGTCGCCCGGACCATTCGATAACAACAAACCATCCGGTGAAAGCGCCAATAGTTCATCTGCTCTAATTGTCGCCGGTACGACTGTCACCCTACAACCGACATTTACGAGACTCCTGAGGATGTTCCACTTCACGCCAAAATCCATTACTGCAACATGAAATAGGGAATGGTCTTTCCCAAAAAGATCCTGTTGCTGCCATTGGCGGTTTAAAGGAGCGAAGTTGGTATCCCAACCGTAACTCTGTCCTTTAGTCACTCCGATTGCAAGATTCCTTCCCGCCATCGACGGGATCGCCTTGGCGCGATTTATCAAGAACATCGTCGCTGATACCGCTGTCACCGATTACCCCGCGCATTGCACCTTGTGTTCTCAATTTGCGAACCAGGAGCCGCGTATCGATACCTTCTAACCCCGGCACTCCTTTTTGTGCCAAATAATCACTCAGAGGTTTTGCCGACCTCCAATTGCTTGCGATTCGGCTGATCTCCTTGACGACCAGGGCGCTTAAGAATGGCTGGCGCGACTCGAAATCGTCAAGGGCAATTCCATAGTTGCCGATCTGCGGATAAGTCATCACGATAATCTGTCCGGCATACGAAGGATCGGTGATTATCTCTTGATAACCGCTCATCGCCGTGTTGAAAACGACTTCGCCTCCGGTATCGCTTACAGCGCCAAATCGTCTGCCTCGAAAGATAGTACCGTCTTCGAGGGCAAGCTTGGCGTTATTGCTAAGTCTGAACATCTCTCTGTTTCTGGGAATTATTTGATACCTGGGACATCAGGCGTTTCGACCGCCTGAGTCAGTAACGGGGCGAAGCTATTCAAAAAAGAAGCCAATGTCAAGAGAAGGCTGAGAGGCGACTGCTATCAACCCGCGTCTTTTGGTTTGCGATCAAATTAGAAGCGGCTAATTGCAGGCGATCTCGCGAGTATTGCAGACACATCCAACAAGTCCGAGTCGACTCAAACCTTGACTGTGACTACTTGGGAGAGATTCAAGATTTGGTCATATTCATACTGATCAACCAATTCTGTCAACGCGCGCAATTGACGGGTCGTTCTTGGCAATCTCGTCAATAACCTGAGTGAGTCGTGCCACATCTCCATTTAGCGTCGCTTCTCGTAACTCTCCAAGGATTGACACCGAAAGGCGACTCATGGTTTCGACTGACAACCGTGTAAGTGATTGACTAGCTTCCGTGCTATCGTCGGCAATCTCTTCGTTTTCATAGGTATATTCGATTCCAAGGTTTGTCCGGATTAGTTCAAATAGCTCTTCCAGCCTCACCGGTTTACTCAAGAACGCGTTCATCCCAGCAGCAAGAGCCGATTTGACATCCTCCGCAAACGCGCTTGCAGAAACGCCGATTATAACTGATTCATTCCCGCCGGCAGTCGATCGAATCTTCGCAGTTGCTTCTTTACCGTCGACTGGACTCATGTGAACATCCATCAGAATCAACTGGGGTTTCCAGTCGTTCCAAACTTGAATTGCCTCTTCTCCGTCACTTGCTTCACGGACCTTGAAGCCGACCTCTACGAGTGCGTCACGGATCCAACCGCGATTTAGTCTATGATCGTCCACGACAAGGACTCTTATGGAACCATTGTGGTTGTGGTTTGGAGAAAGTCCAGTGATTCTACGAGACTCTCGAATTCGCGTCACCGCAACTTTTTCGCCGGCTTCGATAGGAATTTCGAGTCTAAAGGTAGAGCCAATTCCAGCCTCGCTCTTTACGGTTATGTCGCCGCCAAGCAAGCGAGCATACTCTCGGCTGATCGCCAAACCGAGTCCGGTTCCAGCTTGTGATCGCCGTCCGCTTTCGGTTTGCTCAAAGTGTTTGAAGAGTTTGTTGAGCTCTTCGGGTGAAATTCCGACTCCGGTGTCTTCGACCGATACAGCCAGTCGCCCCTTTCCGACAATCGGAACCTCTACGTCCACTTTCAGGGCAATTCGGCCATTCTTCGTGAACTTTATGGCGTTTCCCAACAGGTTGATTAGTATCTGGCGCAGCTTTCCTTCATCTGTACTTATCCATGGCTGCGTTGTGCCAGTCTTCAAAACCTCAAATTCCAGTTGCTTCGATTCGGCGCGGATCTGGAACATCGCGGCAATATCATTCACCATACTGTTCAAGCTAAAACTCGAACGCTCGATGGTGATGCGCCCCGACTCGATCTTCGACATCTCCAACACATCATTAATGAGCTCGAGCAGATGCTCGCCGCTGCGGTTGACAATCTCCACATACTGCCGTGATTGTTGGTTAAGTGAGGTGTCACGAGCAAGTAGCTGTGTGTAGCCCAAGATGGAGTTCATTGGTGTCCGTATCTCATGGGACATGCTTGCAAGGAAGGCGCTTTTTGCGCGATTTGCCGATTCAGCCAGTTCCTTTGCCTCTTTGATTTCTTTATCAGCTTTCTTCCGATCGGTAATATCCTCTTTGACCGCAACAAAGTGCGTCACGTCACCCATCATGTTACGTACCGGCGCAATCGCCGATGACTCCCAATACAGCTCGCCGTTCTTCTTGCGATTGCAAAAATCACCGTGCCAAACTTTACCAGCGTGCAATGTCTCCCACAATTCGCGATAGAATTCGTCGGAGTGCACGCCTGACTTGAGAATCCGCGGATTGTTGCCAATTACTTCTTCGGCGGTGTAACCGGTAACTTCGAAGAACTTTGGATTGGCGTTTTCGATTTTTCCTTCAGTATCCGTAATCAAGATTGAAGATGGTGATTGCTCCAATGCCAACCAAAGTTTGCCAAGCTGCTCTTCCGCCTTCTTCTGAGCCGTCAGGTCGCGAAACACGACCACTGCGCCGATCGACGATCCTTCTTCAAGTATCGGTGCGCTCACAAATTCTACCGGAAAATGAGAGCCGTCTTTTCGCCAGTAGGTTTCATCAGATGCGCGTTTGAACTTGCCGGCCGAGGCGGACGCAAATACTGGACACTCTTCACGCGGGTAGGGCGCACCGTGGGCACGCGTATGGTGCGTAGTGTCGTGCATGTTCTTTCCTAATAGCTCCCCGGGTGCCCAGCCAAGCATTTGCTCTGCCGCCGAGTTGATAAACGTGATTCGCCCGACTCGATCCACACCGCAGATACCCTCACCCGCCGACTGCAATACCAGTTCGGTTTTGCGTACTTCAAGATGTTGTAACCGCTCTACTGCCTTCAAGGCTGCCTCAACATCTCGAGAGACCGCCAATTGATGCTCTAATTCGATCTTTTGGTCGAAGAATTCCTTTACCATGAGCCCAATTCGTTGAAAGTCCGACCCCGCCGATCTTAGCGACTTCAATTGTCTGATGTCCTGTTTCTCAAGGCCCCGCATGATCTGATCAAGTGGTCGGTTGACCCAGCGGGAAAGTGCCAATATCAGCAGAATCACAACGCCAGCTGTAAGTACCCAGACCCCGAGAATCAGACGCTTGTCGTATGATAGAATTTCGGTATACGCAGGCGGCGACGTAATGCACACTACTTCAGCGATGGGCTTATTGTCGACGCCTCGCAATGTGACAAAACACGCAAACTCCAACTGGGCAGCCGGAATTGTTGAATTGGCAATGGCATTGGCACCGGATTCGTTCATAAACGGTCTTAGCGAAACTTCAGCGCGCATAAGCGTCGCTAGTTTTGCGAGCGCTAACTCATTCCAGTGGTCGGCAACTACCAGATAACCAACTGGCTCGGATTTTCTCTCTGTATCCGCCTGATATTGAATTGGTGCCGAATAGAGCGAGACAACTCCTCTTTGCGACGAGTGATAGGTCTGAATGAACATCCCCTTTGCTATCAACATCCGAATCGCGCCTTGTACTTCCGGATCCGTCGCCAACTCAGAAAAATCTGCCTTGGAGGTCGAGAAAACCAGGTTGGTGTCAGCGTCGAATATCCAGGCGCCTTCTGCCTCAAATGCTTCCAGACCTGTGTACATATTTGCGGCGGCCCAATCGGTGGTCGGCGATTTCACGTAGTGAACCATCTCGTCCCACCACGAATAGTCTTCAGCTAACGTCCGCAATTGTTGACCATACATGTCTATTGCGAACATCAATTGATCGGTCTTTTCGTCCCGGTTGATTCGAAGGAAGGCCTTGTTGAGTTTGTCATTGAGGTGGGAAACGTAAAGTTGCGCAATAGGAAAGATTAACAGCAGAGCTCCGACGAGAATCAGAAGCCTTGTGCGAGTCCTCATTGCCATTGTTAGAATTCGCTACTTTGAAATTGACAGGGGAAGTGTAAACCAGAATTCACTGCCGTTGTCTGGTTCACTGTCGACTCCGATTGTCCCGCCATGAGCTTCAACAACCAACCGGCAAAACGTGAGGCCGAGCCCGGAAGAATTCTTCTTGTCGCCGACTTGGTAGAACTTGTCGAAAATTCTGTTGCGATGCTCAACAGGAATCCCCGGACCTTGATCTCGCACAATAACTCGGATAGACTCTGAGCGTTGCTCAAGGCGCAATGTTACATCGGTGCAATTCGGTGAGTACTTCGTCGCGTTGCCGATCAGATTCTGCAATACTCGTGAGATCATTCCCCGATCGCAAGACGCAACAACTGGTCCTTCCAGAACTTCTGCGTGTACCTTGTGTCCGGTCGGTGAATCCGAAAATGCGCCAACCACCTCTTGAACCAAGTCTGCAATGTCTACGGGCTTCGGATGTATTGTTTCTGTTCCTGACTCGAGCTTGGAGATGTCAAGGAGCGAGTTAACCATTTCAATCAACTTGTTGGTTCCAAGTTTTGCCTTGTCCATGCGCGACAGCGCCTTTTCCGACATCTGCTTGCCTTCAGTCTGAAGCAGCAGCTCAAGCGATCCGCTAATGATCGTAAGCGGTGTTCGCATGTCGTGGACAATCATATGTACCAAGCTATCACGGAGCCGCTCCAGTTCCTTAAGCTTATCATAGCTTTGTTGCAAGAGGAGGGTGCTTCGCCGTAACGCCAAGTGTGTTTCAATTCTTGCGCGGACTTCTTCGAGCTGAAACGGCTTCGTTATGTAATCGACGCCGCCGACCTCAAATGCCTTGATTTTGTCTCCGGTATCGTTGAGTGCGCTCAGGAATATCACCGGAATGGCAGCTAAATGCGGATCTGATTTCAATTGCCGGCAGACTTCGTAACCATCCATCTCAGGCATGTTAATGTCGAGTAAGAACAATTCCGGGGGATTGGCAGCAGCCGATACGAGCGCCATCTTTCCCCGAGGAAACAGGCGGACACGAAAGCCGCAATCATAAAGCATTCGTTCGAGGAGTTTGAGATTCTTAGGATTGTCGTCGACAACCATCAAGTCTGATGATCGTTGTATTTTGGATGTCACGATCTGTTCGGTTTGAATCGGCTGTTCCGTAGAAATCATGTCCAGCAACTCCCTTAACTCAAATGCCTGTCTTCTTATAATCGACAGTCGCAATCGACGCTTTAGGAAATGAGACAAATGCGGAGAGAATTATCCACGCCGTGTCAAAGTGAAACAACTGCAATTAGACAATTTGGTTCGTACGGACGACCACGGGATCAAAACTGTTTTGATCCCGTCATCGATTTCTTAAGAGGCAATTAGGCTAGTTAGAGTCGACTATTCGTGCTGATTCTCGAACGCGGTGTTGGGATTCTCGTACTTCTTACGATTACCAAGATAGTACAACACCGGCACAGCTACGCGGCTGATCAATAGGGAAGCCACTTCGCCCGCCATTAGCGCTATTGCCAAGCCTTGGAAAATCGGGTCGAAGAGAATGATCCCTGCGCCGACGATCACCGCTCCGGCTGTCAGCAACATCGGTCTGAATCGTACTGCGCCTGCATCAATCACTGCTTCATCAAGCGGCATTCCTTCGCGAAGTCGCAATTCAATGAAATCCACTAAGATGATGGAATTTCGTATCACGATTCCCGCACCCGCCATGAATCCGATCATAGAAGTCGCCGTGAAGAACGCTCCCATCGCGCCGTGAGCCGGCATAATACCGATCAACGAGAAGGGAATCGCCGCCATCACGACTAACGGCGTCAACAACGACTGGAACCAGCCGACCATCAGGATATAAATCAGTAATAACACTGCCGCAAATGCCATTCCAAGATCGCGGAACACTTCAATGGTAATATGCCACTCGCCGTCCCACTTAAGGGATGGCTCCAGAGTCGTAGTTGGCATCGAAGCATTGAGCACTTGCAGTTTTTGTTCGCTTCCGCCAAATCTGGTCATGTCGATTTCATCCAGCGCCTTGTTCATGTCCAATATGGCGTAGACAGGGCTTTCGACCTCGCCGGCGACATCACCAATGACATAGCTCACCGGCATCAGGTTCTTCCGGTATCGCGTCTTTTCCTCAGTTTTATCCTCGACACGAACTAGTTCTGACAGAGGAATCAAGCTAGATCGTCCAGCCGACTGCATCCCCGACGCTGGCGGTCGAATCATGATTCCCAGGATATCGTGGACGCTTGTCTTCTGAGAGCGGGGAAGTTCTACAAGGAGTTGCACATCTTCGCGCTCATTGGGTTGATGAGCGATATCAACCTGCATTCCTGTGACAGCCAGACGTAGAGTCTGTGATATCATATCAGCAGTGACACCATGAATTGCCGCTTTCTGGTGATCGATATCGAAGGTCAACTTGCGTCTCGTGTCTTCACCGTACACATCGACATCCACAACACCAGTGGTGCTTTTGAATACTCGAACCACTTCTTGAACCAAGGACGTTCTGCTCAAATCGGTCGGACCGTAGATTTCTGCCACCAGAGTCTGCAATACCGGCGGTCCCGGCGGAACCTCGGCCACTGCGACGCGCGCATTAAATCGTGCCGCAATTTCCGCGACCTTTGGGCGAACCCGAGTGGCGATATCATGACTCTGATCCGATCGTTCGCCCTTCGGCAACAGGTTGACCTGTATGTCCGCAACATGAGCGCCGCGCCGCAGGAAGTAATGCCGCACCAGACCATTGAAATTGAATGGTGCCGAAGTGCCTGCATAGATCTGGTAGTCAACAACCTCCGGCTCACCGCTCACAGCATGAGCGATCTCTCGCGAAGCTTGCACAGTCTGTTCAAGTGAACTTCCTTCAGGCATGTTGATAATGATCTGGAATTCGTTCTTGTTATCAAAGGGCAGCATCTTGACCTGCACCCAACCAATAGCTACCAATCCCATGGCTCCTGCAAGTAACAAGCCGTTGACTATCATGAATAGATGACGCGCCTTCTTCTCGTGAATGAGGCGTCCCATCAGTCGCCGATATATTCGTGTGCTCCATCCCTCCTTATCGGAAGCATGTGCTGACGCATGACTCTTGCCCTTTCCCCAGGCCAAAACTCGAACGGCTGCCCACGGTGTGACAATGAAAGCCACCACCAGCGAGAACAACATTGCCGCCGTTGCTCCGATTGGTATCGGTCGCATGTACGGTCCCATCAATCCGCCGACGAATGCCATCGGAAACACCGCCGCGATCACAGCCCACGTCGCCAAGATTGTCGGGTTGCCAACTTCGGAGACTGCTTCAATCGCCACCTTGGCCCAGGTGCGATTGCGATTTTCCGGCAGGTGCAGGTGACGTGTAATATTCTCTACCACCACAATCGCGTCATCAACCAGGATTCCAATCGAGAATATCAGCGCGAACAAAGTGATTCGATTGAGTGTGAATCCGGTCAAGTAAAACACAAGTAGTGTGAGCGCCAGAGTCGAGGGAATTGCCAACGCAACAATGATCGACTCGCGCCAACCAAGGCTGATCAAAATCAAGAGCGCAACGCTCACCACCGCTATCAACATGTGAAACAGCAGTTCGTTAGACTTTTCGGCGGCTGTCTCTCCATAATGACGCGTGATTGTCATCTCAACATCGCTGGGTATCAGCTTCCCGCGCAACGCTTCAATTTTCTCAAGTACGTGATCGGCAATTTGAATTGCGTTTGTGCCGGCACGCTTAGCCACTGCCAACGTTATCGCTGCATCTTCTTCTTGCGAACCGCCATCAGGTTGTCCGGTACCAAACAGTACGACTTGTGACAGCTCTTCGGGACCATCAATTACATTTGCGACGTCACGAAGATAAATTGGACTTCCATTGTGGATTCCCAGCACAACGCTGCCTACGTCGTCCGCATCCTTTAGAAAACCGCCTGTTTCAACGATTATCTCCTGATTGTCGCGAATCAGCGTTCCGGCTTTTGACTGTCGGTTCGCCATTTGAATACTTGGTATGACACTCAGCGGGTCAAGCTGTCTTGCCGCCAAAGCATCCGGATCAAGCTGAATGCGCAATTGTCGGCGCAGTCCGCCAATAATCGTCGTTTCCGAAACATCTTTAACTTGCTTGACTTCGTTCTCAAGCTCTCCCACAATTCTTCTCAGTGCAAAATGATCAAGCTTGGAACTGTGGAATGTTACCGCCAGAATCGGCACGTCATCAATCGATCGTGGTTTCAGTAGCGGGAACGAAACGCCTGGTGGAATGCGATCAAAGTTTGACTGCAACTTCTGATTCAGTTTGACCAAGCTCCGCTCGACATCTTCGCCCACAAGATATCGCACGATTACCAGTGCCTGTCCCGGCTGAGTGATTGAGTAAACATATTCAACACCGGGAATTTCCCAGATCAGCCGCTCCATCGGTGCTGTCACCCGGTTTTCAATCTCTGCGGCAGTGAACCCGGGCACTGCTACCATCACATCGATCATCGGCACCTTGATTTGAGGCTCTTCCTCTCGTGGCAGAAGTGCCACTGCCAGAACTCCGAGCAGTACCGAGGCAATGATTAGCAGCGGAGTTAATTTAGACTTGATGAAGCCCTTAGCCAGTGCTCCAGCAATTCCTTGGTGTTTTGGAGGATTACTTTGATGCTCTGTCATGGCAGCCGCTCGATTTGATCGCCATCGCTAAGCTCCGACAATCCTGAAGTAACAACATTTTCACCCGGATTCAATCCAGAGAGAACTTCCGTCCATCCCGACATCACCCGACCGGTTCTCACCATGCGCAATGAGACTCGCCCATCGCTCATTGCCACATAGACCAACTCCATCTGACCTCGCTTAACAACGGCGCTGCTCGGCACAAACAAGGCGCTTGCTTCACCGGTCGGCAGGAGTAAACGTCCGAACTGCCCGGGTCGAAGTTTCGACGTTGAAGGCAGATCCGCCTTGAGTTGGTAGGACCGCGTCATCGGATCGGCGCTTGGCGACAGCTCGGTCACGATACCAGTCAATGTCGTATCAGACGCTGGTATCTCGATCTGCACAGAATCTCCTCTGGAGATCCTTCCAGCATTTGATTCTGGAATCGTCAATACAAAGCGCGGGGTGCCGTCTTGCTCCAAAGTGAATAAGGGGCGACCGGGGACAGCTAAGTCACCGCGATCGATCATCTTCTCTGTTACCACTCCCGAAAATGGTGCTACTATGCGCGCATAGCTCAGCATCGCCTCTGCTTCCTGTTTACTTGCTTCTGCAACCGCTACGCGCATTTTGATTCCGTCAAACTCTTGTTGTGTCGCTGCCTGTTGGCTCAACAACGTCTCGAAACGCCGGAGATCCTGTGCCGCTTGCTCGTAGACGGCCTGCGCCTGTCGATACCGGGCAGTGATGTCGCGCGTATCAAGTTCCGCCAACACATCGCCTGCTTCGACTCGACTTCCCAGAACGACTGCAATTCGTTCCACGCGGGATTGGACCTTTGTCTCTATCTGAGCACGACTGCGAGCTTCGACCGTGCCCATTATCTTTTGGACATCTCTAAGCGCGCGTTGCTCTGCGGCTGCAACCGAAACCTTCTTGATGCTTCCGCTCTTCGCCGCACCTTGCTCTTTTGCTGAGCCGCCGCATCCGGCTATCAGCAATAGCAAGGCAACCAGCGTAAATGAACGTCTTAGTATTCTCATTTTATTCTCCAACTATAGGCAAGTTAAGTGCGCGTCGAAGCGACGCTATCGCAAAGAGCCTGTCGGCTTTCGCTTGGGCAAGCCCGACCTCGGCCTGTACCAGAGCATTTTCTGCGTCTATCACTTGTGAGGTCAACATCAAACCTTGATCGAATCTCTGGCGCGTCAACGTTGCGCTTTCTGAAGCCAGCTCTGTTGCCTGAGTCATCACCGCAACTCTCTTGGTAGCTTCCAGCATCGAAGATCGCGCCGATTCGAGCTCAAGGGAAGTCCTCAGCTTTGTCATTCTTGCTTCTTCTTCAGCAATATTCAACGCGGCACGCTTCTCACGAACTTTGGATCGGGTGAGAAATCCGTCAAATATCGACCACTGTGCATTGACACCAATGGTCCAGTTGTCGTTTGTGCCGTCAAACTCCCAGCCCTGATAGCGGTCTATAGAAGCGAACGCATTGATGCTTGGCAGATACGATCCTTTTGCAGCCTTTAATTGTGCACGCGCGGCTTGTGCGAAGGCATCACTCGCTGTAAGCTCTGGACGCAATCCCTTAGACTCAGATGGTGCCTCCTTGATGCCAACCCGCTCTAAACTCGAGAACTCGGTATAGGGAAGTGTCTCTACTCCGAGTGCGAACTTCAACCCTTCTTTCGCAAGCAATAGCGCGTTTCCTGCGCGAAGTTTCTGTTCCTCTGCCTGAATTCGCTGCACTTGTATGTTGAGTAAATCGGTCTTTAGGGCCGTACCAGCCGCCACTCGGGAAGAGATAACACCTTCGGCGGTTTCAAATGCCTTAACCGCAGTTTCAGCCGCGCGAACAAACTGCTCCGCGGTAAGAACTGACAGATAGGCTTGCAACACCTGAAGGCTCACTTCGTTGCGCGTCGCCAGTTCCATATTCTCCAAACCGATTCGCGCCGAATTGGCTGCCTGCCGATTTGCCATGTCGCTGCCGCCGCTAAACACTCGAAGTCCGACCTGTCCCGATAGCAGCCAATTGTCGGCTCGTGGCGGGTTGTTGACGTCCGCTTGCATCGAAAACTTCCCCTGATTCAACGCAAACATGAATGCTTGAACCGGGTTGTCGCTTGAGACATAGGACGATGAGATCCCAAGCTGCGGGTAGAATGCAGACTCCGCCATTCGGACTCGCGCAGCGCTTTGCGCCGACCGCTCCTGTGCAATTCGTGCCGTCGGAGCGTTCTCCTGTGCTATTCGCAGCGCTTCTTCAAGTGTTAGTGTCTGCGACAAGACACGTTGAGGCAAGAGCGCTCCCAATACAAGCACTGCGCTTAACACCCACAGGTAAATTTGTTTCATGCTTTGCTTTTCCCCATTACCCGCTTTAGAATCATTTCTGCGGGACAGAAATGCGTGAACGCCGATTGGATCAGATTCAAACCGACAAATGCCGTCAGCGCCAGCCACCACGGATGTACCAGGATCGAAAGACATACTCCAACAAGCACCAGCGTTCCGGCCATCACCCGGATTCCATTTTCTACTGTCATCTTATTTCTCCTTTCGTCAAAAAAACCATTGACAATCATATAAATATATAGTTATATACTCACATGGCAAGAGAAAAAACAAATGATTTTTCAGAACTTTCTGATCCGGCACTCGATTTGGTTGCAGAGTGTTTTCAGGCGTTGAGTGACCCGACTCGCCTTAAGATATTGCGTGCGTTGAAGAAAGACAACAAAACTGTCCAGGATTTGGTCGAGTTGTTCACTTGTACCCAGCCAAACATTTCGCGGCATCTCTCAATTTTGACCAAGGCTGGGTTGGTTAAGAAATCTAAACAAGGATCATTCGTTGTTTACAGCGTCGCCAATCCGCGTATCTTCAATCTGTGCGACAATGTGTGTTCGCATGTACGCTCAATGCTGGCGCTATACAACGAAATCAGTCTGAAAAAGTAGAAAAAAATACGGCAAGAGTGGTTCACTATTGCCGTTTAGTTGGCGCGCTTCAAAATCTTCCATGGCGCGCTTGCATTTCTGTGTGGTATCTTTACAAAATCTGTCTGCTTTGCTTGGAGCTGACAACTTCCGCAACCGCAACTCGTTTGACACCGTCCTCGGTATTGCCACGTGCCTCGCTCACGACCATCTCATGTCCGTGCATATCGCGACCCGACATCCCCTTGATGGCAGCCCTTGCTTCGATTTCGTTGGTCATTTCGATGAATCCAAACCCCTTCGATACCTTGGTCGTCTTATCCGAAATGATGTTCGTCTTGGCGACCGTTCCATAATCTGCGAAAGCCAGCCCGAGTTCCTTCTCCGTGGTCTCGCGCGATAAATTACTCACATGAATATTCATTATAAACTCCTTGTCCTTGTCTTCAGATCAGCGCCGCGATTGCTAGGCAGTCATTTCTTTACTATTGGATTCATCAACAACTCGCCGCGTCTTGCGAATCTCAAGCAGCCTGCCGTGAATCGTCTTGCCGGCCATGCCCGTTAGCGCTGCATCGAATGCTGCTTCGTTGGCCATGCGCACGAATCCAAAACCGGCAGGTTTCTTTCTATCGACACCTGTTACGATAGCAGCCTTTGTGACCTCACCAAATGCTTCGAATTCGCGGCGCAGGTCGTTTCCCGCTGTTTGCGTTGACAAGTTCCCAACATAAATGTACACGGAATGGCTCCTGACGCGAAACGACGGCACAGTCACTGCCGTTACACTCGCTGATCGGGTTTATCATGAGGCGTACAACACGCCGTTCTCCGAAATTTCGATTTTGCCGGGATTGAGTGCCTGATTGAAACAGTCTACAGCAAAGGACCAGGGGGAGATTCGATGATCTTATTGAATATACGCGATAATCGCCCAAAAACTCAAACAATATGCCATTGAAGGCAAAGTGACGTCAATTTGCTTTGGCAGCAAACCAGCTAAGTCACGACTGGCAAGGCACTAAGGAGATGAACCGAAACACCATATTCAGTAGCTCTTCTGACTAGGATTCTGATCCTTACCTCGAATCTAGGGAGCCGCCAGATTTTGATTGTGGTTTCCCAAAGCGGTGATGAGTTCACCTCGACACGATAGTCGTACCCGTTGAATCTCGAACACTCTTTGCCCTCCACCGACAAAAAACGCCCGGAGCTGCTTGAGCTCCGGGCGTGTCGAGACTATGTGAGGTCGTCTATCCTACTGGAACGCAGGGAGCAGGCCCGCCTCCAAAAACGTAGCTAATCAGATAAACAGCGTCAGAAATGTTGCAGGCTGTACTGCAATCTACATCTGCTGCTTGAATCGGATCCGGTGCCGGCCCGCCGGAGAACACGTAGTTGATGATGTAGACAGCATCACTGATGTTCACAGTTTGGTCATTGTTCGCATCACCGATCATGTATACCTGACCAACACGCAAAGTGACGGGGATACCGCAGAGCGGGAAACTCGGATCATTGGAGCTGATTCCAACGGCGCCGCCGCAAGTTGTATCCAGCATATCTAACGCGTCGAAATAGACCCAGAACGAACTGCTGCTGTGCGGTGCAACACTGCCACCAGCTGAACTGACTTCCATCCACGTTGGCTCGGGCGGACCCATATAGATCGCCAGTCCATTGTGTAAGTAGTTGGCATTGTATACAACATTCAGGCCGGCGGTTCCGGTGATGTTCTCCATACCAACCGTACAACCAAGAATGTCAAATCCAGTAGCAATGGTCTGATACTGAATCTTGACGCTGCCGTCCGGTGACAGAATCACTTGAGCGGTGATTACTTCGCCCGGATTCGTGTCCGATTGATACTCCGGATAAGCAATAAAGGAAATCACTAGGGCGCCGTTCACTACTTGGTACACTGCCTTGCCGCCAGGGCTATCCACATCATTGATGTTGAGGTCATCCCAGCACCACGCAATGATGTTATTCGGAACGCCTGCCGCCGGCAACGCGACGTTGCTAAGACTGCTCAGCTCGGTCGTTGTGCCAAATCCAATAATCCCGTTCGATCCAAGATAGAATTCAGTGTAGGTCAAACCGTAGTACGGGAATGTAAATCCAATCGGGAATGGTCCAACATAGTTGTCATCGCTGAGGCCGGCAACGACGTTACCGGTTGCCGCGATGTCTATCCACTCAAATGCCGGTCCGTTTGGATCATCAGAATCGATCCAAACATTGCCGAAAGCATCCGGTCCGCCCAAGCCCTTAGTCATGTCGGCGAAATACGGTTCGCTAATTCCGCCCTTGTCAGGATCACCGATAACATAACCGATCGGCTCATTGGTCATCAAGGCATCTGCCTTGGCAAAGGCGAATTTGTCGTAGGTACTGCAATCAATAGCATAGTTCAGTTTGCCGTCGCCATTGTTACTGACAAGTACGGAAACTGAATCACGTCCACTAACCGGAATCGCCTTGTTAATCGTTGCAGGCGTGACCACCATCAACGGTGCATAAATGTGAAGACTGGCATTCAGATTCCCAGTCGCATGTATCGGATCATTCGAGGTATATCCCAGCAATCCCGGGTAAGTACCTGGGTTCATGCCGGCGCCTTTGAAAGTTACCGGAAGAACCAAGCTGTCGCCGATCTGAACATAGTTCATAATCGTTGAACACTCAAGCCAGGTCACCGTCGGTACAAACCGAATTCGAAGCGTTGCTTCGCCCGTGTTGCGAACGATCACATTTTGAATTGCTTGCTCGCCTTCGACCAGACTGTCGGCAATCGAAGATGTTGCAAAGTCTGCGAATGAACTACCGCCGGAACCAGATACATATCCTCTCAAGGAAATGTCATCAATATTCCAGCCGCCATACACCTGCGAACCGTCTGTTGGTCCAAATCCAAAACGAATCTGGAATTCCGGATTGTTGTCCGCACTGGCAGAAAGATCATACACTGACTCGGTCCAACCCGTTTCGTTCAGCGTTGCACTGTTGGCGTAAAGCTGAATCCAAGCCGAACCATCGTAAACTTCAAGATAGGCGTGGTCATATGACGATGACTCTACACCCAACTGATGGTAGTAAGTCATGAAGATGCTGGTCGCATTGCTGCAATCAATGATCGGTGACAATATCCAATTGGTGGAACCAATACTGTTGGCGTATGTCCCCACAGATGTCAAATCATTTCCCATGACCATCTTGTCGGTGCTCGGAGAGTGGTCATCCGCCGGATCGCCGCCGCCGCCTACTGCTGGGCCAATCTGCCATTCAGCTGTTCCACCCAATCCAGTCCAACCTTGTTCTGCCGAGAAATCTTCCAAGAAGAACACTACGCGATCGCCGACTGTCAGCGTGAAGTACTGCGTTGCGGCATAACCGCCGTTTGCAGTGATAGCAAGCTTGCAGTTGACTCCGTGACCCATCGGTGTTGATGCCGACGCGGTTACGGTGTAGACATTTCCAGCATTTGTTGCTGTGCCGCCGCCTCCGGCGATATCGCCGTAAGTGCCGTCAGCATCAGTAATATCAAGATACGTATCCAGCTCGCTCAGGAGCGCGGCAACATTGTATGAGGTACCCGTGCCGATGTTTTGCAGCGTTACGGTGATATTCGCTGTCTCTCCCGGATCGATCATGCCGTTGTTGTTGCCGGTCGCGTCATTAACTGAGAATGACACAAAGGCGACTGCCGGTGCATGTGCGGTGACGTTGAATGTACTTTCCCAAGTATCCTTCGCATTGCCGTTCACGGTGACAGTGAAAGTCACTCTGTGGCCGTCAGGAATCAGCGGGCTGAAGGTAATCGCGAACGCGTCTGCAATCGTCGCATTGCCGAAATTGCCGGCTATCGTGCCGTAATTCTCGGTCGCGTCGGTGATGGTGACGAATTCATCGTCGGTGCTCAGCGTCGCGACAACATTGTTCGCCGCATCCGGTCCGACATTCTGAATTTGCATCCCCAATACAATCGCTTCACCAAAATCGATCTGACCGTTGTTGTTGCCAGCCGCATCATTGATTGTGTGGCTCTGGTAAATCACGTACGGTCCGCTCGGGGCGATTACCTGTACAGTGGAATTGTATGGGATCTTATTCTGCGCCGTAACCACGATATTCGCAGTCGCTGGCTGACTGAACGGAGCAAGTGAAATCTGCACACTGCCGGTTGCGTCGACATAGCCTGCGCCATGAAGCACACCATTTACGGTGATACCGACATACGAGCCCGGATCGGCACTCACGTTGAATGTCGAAGCGGTCATCAGCACGGAAGCCGAATGACTCACAGCATTCATTGCCGGGAGTTTCATATACGGTACGACTGACGGGTCGCCCATCAGGTGATAGATTTCCCAATAATATTGCTTGCGACTGCTTGTGGATTGCTCAACCGCAAGATTTCCAATCATGTTGATTCCATAAGCGGTGATATAGTGATTCGTGACTGCTTCACCGTGATCGTGAAATACACCGTCGTATGCGCCGAGTTTGGTCGCATCGTAGGCCGGTCCGGCTGCTACAATCGCCTTGCCGCCGCCGACTCCCCACCAATAGTCTTCGTCCCAGTACGAGTTGTTGCTCGCGCCGATGTATCCAATTCCACCTTTGTTGGCGGCCTGCATCCAGGCTTCGCCAAAGCACGGTGTGCTTTCTGCGAAGGTGTTTGTTACGCAGCAATTGCCAACCGCAAATCCGTACTCATGAATATTGGTCAGACCATTGATGTCTGATACCGAGAACGACGGATCAGCCCAACTGTCATGGCTGCCGTGCGCGGTGTAGTTGATATAGGCAATACCGGTATTAACTGTCTGAATGATCGCTGCCGAGGCGCCTGCCCCGTCAGAGGCGGGATAGAGCCATACATGCGGCGTGATACCGTGGGCGGCATTAAAATAAAGATTCGTGCCGTAGTTGATCTGGCCGTTGCCGTAGGTCGGAGCATAACTGCCATCGACTCCGGCGATAAGCGTAGTCTCGCCCAAATAAGCCGGATTCGGCATCAGGTACTGCTCATACTCCAGCGTCTTGTCAATCTGCGGCTGCAGTTGTGCGGTTGTCTGCGCCGAGAAACGGCCGTAGTAGATTTCCGGAAGATTGTCGCCGGTGAATTCGCAGTAGCGCAAGTCTGTCACATGCGAACCCGAAGAGCCGGTGAACGAAGGAATTTGCGGTGTGTCACCAACCAAGAGCACAAAAGATGGTGCCGGATCAGCCAGGGTTCCCGCATTGTACAAACCCTGTATGTAAGCTTTAATTGCCGTTGTCGTCGTTCCAATAACGTCAGTGTAAGCGACGATAACTTTGAAACCTTTCTTTACCTTCCAGGCGATAAACGGCTGCAATTGGGATTCAAACATCCGCGCCGAAATGATGACGTACTTGATCGGATACTTGACGAGGTCCGCTTTGTCCTGAAGGTTCATCATCTCGTAGTTGCTGAGTTGGGCATAGGCTGGCTCAAAAACTGGAGAGTAAGTATTGTCAAAATTCTTCTGCGTCGCCAACCAGTCAGGGTTGTCGAAATTGACGCGTATCGTTATCTCGCTCTGCACCCGAACCTTGTTGGAAATTGGATCATACTCCACCGGAGCTACAGAAACATGACCCACGCGCAGTCCGCGCATGGTTCCTGAAATCTCTGAAGTCGCTGTTGGAAGAGAGTAGTACCCTGCATTCTTGTAGAGTCCCTCGTTGTATTCGAATGGCACCTTCGCCGGATCGTCCGATTTGGACAACGATGGCTGTGCCGGCATCAGCAGGGATGTTACTCCAAACTGGGAAAGATCATACTCCGTCGACTGCGAACCAAGAACCTCGATTCTCAACTCTGCAGATTCCGGGATTGCGATCAACTGAGTGGCCACCGGTAATGCCGGCTCGCCAACCCGTGATGACAACGAAAATCCCTTGGCTGACAGCATTGTGAATGCACCAGCCTTGGTCGCGACTGGAACTGCTTCCAACTCGCCGACATTGATTCTCAACGTGATTCCACTCGGATCCTGACCGAGGATCGTCACTCCATTCTCGACATCACTGACCTTGATGGTCGTGACTGCCATCGCCGTTGCGCTCATAATGAAGAGCAACAGCAGACTGACTCTGATAACGAGTTTGCTCAAAGGTACCTCCAGAGAGTTGCAGGAATTTTGTTTCGAGGGTTCCCGAAAAGGTTAACTAAAATTGTCTCAATCATCTGTTCGATAGATGTAGTAATAATAGACCGTACGCAATATATTAATTCGAGTCTTTTATCCAAGAACGAAATGCGACTAAATGTCAATTTGTGTAAGATTGAAGGGGACAGAAAGCGATAGGAGCTAAAGGAATTGGATCGCAATCGCGACTAAGAGAACTCGCTTGAAGGTCTAGAGCGGCTTTGCATGTTCGGGGCGAAGTAGGCGATCGACCATCGTACCCAATTGGCAAATTAAGGCGGGAAACATCTTCATATCGTCTTCACTCGTTCGGAAGTTTACAACACAGACTCGAAGTACAAAGACTCCGTCGATGATTGCATGCGAAACAAAGGCCTCGCCGCTCCTCTCAAGCGCCAACATGATCTCTTCATTGAGTTTGTTGAGGTATTTGTCGGTATCCGCGTGACCGACCTTCGTTCTTAAGTCCATCGGGACGAACCGGAATGTTGTTATACTTAGCCCCTGAGTGAATCTCTCCAGCTCAGGCTGCTCGTCGACGAGTCGATACAACATCTCTGCTAACCGAATATCATCCCCGATCATATTCACATATCCGTCACTGCCGACCTGCTGCAATGCCAACCATACCTTGAGCGCACGAAATCCACGGGAATTCTGCATTCCGTAGTCTACATAGTTCGTAACTGAGTCATCGAAATGATAGTAGGGAGGATGATAAGAAAAGGCGTCAGTCATATGTGCAGGAGTGCGTACCAGGGCGCATCCGACTTCTATGGGAGCATATAGCCATTTGTGTGGGTCCACAGCTACCGAATCTGCAAGCTCCATCCCTTTCAAATCGTGGGGTGTTCCCGGAACTTTCGCAGCGAATCCGCCATAGGCACCGTCCACGTGAAACCACAACTTGTACTTTCGACAGATCTTGTCTATTTCGAACAGAGGATCCACGGCACCAGTGCTGACCGTTCCAGCCGTACCAACGACCATAATCGGCAATAGACCTGCCTCCAAATCGCTCCGAATCTGATTCTCTAAGATGTTTGTATTCATACGCTTCTGCTTGTCCGTCGGAATCCAACGGACGCCGGCGGTGCCCAGTCCAAAAAGGTCAGCCGCCTTTTGAATCCAGGTATGGGTTTCGGCAGATGTGTAGACCACCATCTTCTTTGTTCCAGCTGGCGTTGCTCCCAACTCTCGGATGTCCCATTCTGCCTTAGCGCGACGAGCAGCAAGAAATCCGACAAAATTTGCCATATTACCGCCACTCACGAGTATCCCACCGCAATCCGTCGGATACCCAATCAGCTCCGCAATCCACCGGATTGTCTGCGATTCGATCTCCGTCGCCATCGGACCGAGTTTCCACGAACCAAGATTGGAGTTTGCTGCCGAAGCCAACAAATCTCCGAGCATTCCGATTGGTGTCGGTGAAGCAGTGATATAGCCCCAAAATCGCGGGTGTCCATTAAAGAGCGAGTGATTGAACATCAACTCCGCCGCTCGATCAAGGAGAGCTCCGGCATCGGTGCCGACTTTCGGTAGGGGAGTAGAGCGGCCAATCAGTGCCCCGACGTCCGTTGGCTCTTCTGACGGTGTCACCGGCTTTTTCGGAAGCTCCCTCAAAAACTCTGCGATTTGGTCGATCAATCGATGCCCGAGTTTACGGAATTCCTCAGGCGACATATCAACTGGAGCGGAACGTCCTGACGTCATTTGTGTTTGCCTTCTTGGTTAGTTGTTTTCGGCTGAGTTGGACATCGTTGAATCTGAATCAGACTTCGTTATCTCAGCCCTTCAAACAGGTCTGATTCCTTCGCTCTACCGCCATTGACGGTAGAGAAAACGCGATAGAATTCCTGCGTTCCCCATAATTCGCGTTGGCCATCGTCCGATAAACCAGCCAGTTTACTATAAATTGTCAGTTGCGTCTTGTGACACTGTACCGCCCGCCAGACTCGTTCCCAGTATTGCCTGGTATCAATAATGGATGTGACTTCCCAGTCTGGCCACGGTATCGCACGGCGATCAACACCGTCGACTGTAATTTTCAAGTCGCGGAATGCCTCTGTATACGCTTTCCACTTGCCGTATGTCCACGCCAAATGATAGAACTTGTTGACACAATGATGCTTTGCCGGGTTTCCCTCGATACGGTACTCGGGATCGGCAGCACATACAATAGCCGCGCCGCAGAATTGCGAGATTGCAATATGGTCCGGATGGCCATACCCGCCGTCAGCACCAAACGAAGCAATCACGTGCGGCCGGAGATTGCGAATATGCCCGGCGATCTTTCTGATTGCTTCAATAGGATCCGCCTTGTCAAGGTCGGCATCGAGATAATCAAGCAGGTGGACCTCGCGGACACCAAGCTCTTTAGCTGCGGCTCGCAATTCAGCTTCGCGTGCCTTACCGACAATCTCCGGCGCTGGACGCTCAACGGCATCGCCGTATCGTCCTCGTTCACCTCGGGTAGCGCACACAACGAAGGTCTCGACTCCTTCTGCGGCGTAACGCGCAAGCGTTCCGCCGAAACCGAGCGATTCATCATCGGGATGAGCCAGCACGCACATCAAACGCAGCGGATTGTTCATGTCGCCGAGTCCTTGTGCTCATTCTTGATTGCTGATGTCTTTACTGGAGTAAGTGTATCCATCATTAACAAATATTAACACTGAATCGTCGCTTTGGCAAGCCGGTTTTGTATTTGAGGCACCAGTTGCGGGAACATCCATTGTTTGCTTCACGTTTCCCTTGTACAGACCGGCATGTATGCCGGGCGACGAGCTTTCTCAGCAAGGAGATGACTAATATGAAACCAACCACAGGGAAGATACTCCGTACATTAATCGGCGGGGCAGTTCTCGCGGCGCTTATCTTCGTAGTTATGCCGACGAACATGATGTCTAAAGACAAGAACAAGGAGACTAACTTGACACGAAATAAACTCACTCCTGAAGAAGAACAAGTCATTCTTTTTAAAGGTACCGAAGTACCTTTTACCGGCGAGCTTTACAAGACTAATGCTGCGGGCACATACATCTGCAAGCAGTGTGATTCTCCTCTCTATCGCTCCTCCGATAAATTCGATTCCGGCTGCGGATGGCCAAGCTTCGATGACGAAATCAAAGGCGCAGTTAAACGCACCGTCGATGCCGATGGTCGGCGCACAGAAATCACCTGTGCGAACTGCGGCGGTCATCTCGGTCACGTCTTTGAGGGCGAAGGCTTCACCGACAAAAACGTTCGTCACTGTGTCAATTCGATTTCGATGAAGTTCATTCCGGCATCAGAATCGGCCTCGGTGATATCCGCAACTGAGAAGGCATACTTTGCCGGCGGGTGCTTCTGGGGTACAGAGCACTTGCTTCAGCAATCCCCCGGTGTAATTTCTGTGCAATCCGGTTACATGAACGGGCACACCAAGAATCCGACATACCGCGAAGTTTGTGATGGAAACACCGGCCACGCGGAGACCGTGGAGGTTGTCTATGATCCAAGCAAGACCAACTTTGAAACCCTAGCGCGCCTTTTCTTTGAGATTCACGATCCGACACAGCTCAATCGTCAAGGTCCGGATGTCGGAAATCAATATCGGTCAGCTGTCTTCTATGTTAGCGATGAACAAAAGCAGGTCACCGAGAAATTGGTCGGGCTTTTGAAGGACAAAGGTTACAAAGTCGTTACCGAGATCGCCAAAGCCGACGTCTTTTATCCTGCAGAAAAGTATCATCAAGATTACTACGAGTCGAATGGCAAAGAGCCGTATTGCCACTTCTATCAGAAACGGTTCTAAGCCGGATTCGAGCATCGTTCAACCTCTGTTGACAAGACGGGATGAACCTGATAGTTCTTGGAAGGCCGGCACCACGTGATGTGTCTGCGGCCAACTTTGGCATCGCTTCTACTTTGTGAATTGGTAGTCGGATGACGAACGTCGTTCCTTTGCCGGTCTCGGTCTCAAAGTCTATCGTACCGCCGTGTTTGTCAACGACGACAGATCGCGCAATCGCCAGACCTTGCCCGGTTCCTTTGCCAACTCCCTTTGTCGTAAAGAACGGATCGAAAATTCTACCGCGGGCCTCTTCGGGGATACCGGCGCCGGTATCGCTAATTCGAACGACATTTCTATCGCCTTCACTGCGAGTCTGAATCGAAATTCTGCCTCGACCGTTGGCGCCGTCATTTGTTGCTTCACCAATTGCATGAGCAGCATTTACGATAATATTCAGAAACACCTGATTGAGTTCGCTTGGAAGACAGAGAGTAGCTGGCAAATCCGGCTCAAGGTCGATGTCCATTTCCGCGACATACTTCCATTCACTTCTGCAAACCGTGATTGTACTCTGTATCGCTCGGTTCAAGTCAGTGGCGACCTTTTCCGTCGTCCCCGGATGTGAGAAGTCTTTCATTGCTCTCACGATCGTGGTAACCCGTTCGACTCCCTCAAGCGCTTGATCAATTGCCTTCGGAATCTCTGCTCTGAGAAACTCCATATCAGCTGCCTTTGTCGCCTTTAATACTTCCGCCACCAGGTCCGGAGCAAATAGCTCCTCGTTTGCCGCTGCCAATAACTTATCCTGCGACTCAAGAACGCGCTCCAAATCGCGAAACGTTTCGCTTACGAAACGAGTATTGTCGCCGATATACTGCGCCGGCGTATTGATCTCGTGCGCTATCCCTGCGGCAAGATTGCCGATCGCTTCAAGCTTTTGAGAGTGCAATAGCTGCACCTCCATCAATTCCCGTTCGTGTTGAAGTTGTTTCCTCTCGCTGATGTCGCGTAAGAACGCACTGAAGAAGACGACATTGTTGAGTCTTATCGGTGAAATCGCCAACTCGACTGAAAGCTCACGGCCATCCTTGTGCAGCGCCTGAATTTCTACTGACTTCCCCAAAATCGGGAATTTTCCGTCAAGCTGAAAGTCCTTCATCTGCGCAGAGTATTTCTGCCGTTCACGCTCCTGCAAGATTGTTTCCGCGAAGTTCCTTCCGATCGCTTCAGATTCGGTCCAGCCGAAAGTCCTTTCAGCCTGCGGATTCCAGACTATGATTTTGCCCGAAGCGTCCATTCCCACAATCGCGTCAAACGCATTCTCTACAATCAACCGCAATCGCGCTTCACCCTCTCGTAATGCAATCTCAGCATTCTTGCGCTCGGTGATGTCCCGCACCACGGTAACCAGCTGCGTATTTGCCATTGGTAGGATTCGCGCTTCGTAGTACGCTTCACGGTTGTCGGAGTTCAGCGAGTACTCGAGACTCACCATCGACTTCGTCACGCGCACCGTCGCCAGTGCTTCGCCAAACTTGCGACCAACTTCTGGTACCGGAATATCCTGAATGTACTTGCCGATCAAAGACCGATGAGAAGTAAACAACTCCGTGCCTGCGCCGGACTTGCAATCGAGAATCCTGCCATCATTGTCTAATCGGAAGAAGAGATCCGGCAATACATCGAAGATCGCTCGCAGGTCGGCGTTCAGTTGCAGCAATTCGTCTGAACTCAGGTCAAGCGATCGCTCCAGCATCGACCGATCGTGATCGAATTGCGTATATGCAGCGCTAATGCCCGAAAGGAACGACTTGAGCTCGTCCGGAACATTCTCAAGACTTCCGAATGTCTTCAACAACTGTCTGCGGAGCAGGCTGTGCATCGAGTCCACGAATTACACCTCGGCAAGCGTCGTAATTGTCATTGTTTGGTTGTGCAATTCACAAAAGGCGTTTGGCGCAAAAGGTGAAATCTCACCGTAAGAATAGAATCCAGTCAATACACTGCCGCGTCCCAACACATCTTGGACAGCTTCAACTTCCTCTTCAATTCTTTGGCCAAGCACCATTTTCCTGCCAACGCAGCTTATCAAGATTGCCAACTCGGCAGAAGTCTCACCGATTGCGTCATTCGAAACTTGGGCTGCACTTCCAGCGCCATCAATCAATCGATCGAAGTTGGCTTTCATCAACCGCGCAAAGGATCCTTCCGGTATGTCGCCCGCAAATGTCATGCTCTTTGAAGCTTCATCAATTGCAAGAACTGTCCGCACGATTCCGCGCTCGCCATTTTGTCCGCGCAAACTCAGCGGAAACAACAAACCCGTTCCCGGCAGACCGTCTGCATGCTCGCCAAGATACTTGCGGTATAAATCCAATACCGACGTCCCATCGAGTTCGTACAGCACGTTGCCGTCTGATTTTGTCACCAGTCGTTCCGGACCAAACGAATCCCATCCACCTTCCGATCCGAAGCCAACTCGCAGCCGATCACCGTACAGACCGAGCGCGACCACCGAATTCGGAACTTGTGGTGTGTCCATCACCACTACTGTGCGCTTGAATCTGTCTCCATCACCGGACAATCCGCCCGTAACAGTTGTATCTTTGCGAAGGTTGCTTGTAAGTCCCTTGACCAGCTCGCTGCCATTGACGCCCAATCCATCGGAAAGCACGATCACATGGCGCAACTCGTCGCTATTAAGAGCTGCTGCCAATTTGCGCCCGGCCTCGTAACTGCTCACCTGTTCATCGACTGCGACCTGTGTCAATTGCAACGTTGTGTGGTCAAAGTGTACCGCCGATGCGACGAGTGTCTCATCGGAAACTTCTGTCCCTTTGATTTCGCCGGCGGTGGAGCAACCAAAGATATGCGACAGAGGATAACTCTTCCGAAGTTCGGTGAGTATTCTCTCGTCGTCCAGAAGGGCACCTTCACCGAAGAGCAAGACCAACTGCGGTTCACCGCTCATTTTGCCGGTTGTAGACTTGGTCCATCCGGTCGTTTTCTGCCACTTTTGTTGTTCGATTTGCATAACAAAGACTCCTCGGAGATTTGAAGTTGCCCTAACACCTTTAGACTTTGGTACTGCCCGCCATTGGATTTCGCGCTCCCATTACCGAAGGAAGCAGACTGTCCAGGCTGCGACTAACTCGTAGCAATCCTTTATCTAATGTCGGCATTGCAAAAGCAAAGATTAGTAGAGGAAATCGGCGGAGAATGAAAGGCAGAATTGCTTGAATATGGTGATGGTCCACAAGAGCTTAACGACTGTCACCTTACGCAGTGGTACTTGACTTCCTGCTCATTCAAAAACTTCTCGGCATCCTTACCCGAAAGCATCGCCAACGTTGCGAGAAAACCTGCTGCCATGCAGTACTCTGCGATTACCGTCACGCTTCTTGGCATATTCGTCACCGGCCAGCCAGTTCTTGGATTAAGAATGTGTCCGAGCCGCTTCCCCTTATATGTACAGAAGCGCCTTGCATCGCCACTCGTTGCGATTGCGCCATCCGTCAACTGAATTTCTCCAACAGAGTAGTTTTCTTCATCCGGTTTCTCGATGCCTATGGTCCACGGTGCAGATCCCACGCGGTGCCCAATGGTTCTCAGGTCTCCGCCAAAATTGACCATCACCGGTACTTGACGATTCCGAAAAAGAGTATCCGCGACGCGGTCTACAGCATACTCTTTGCCCAGACCACCAAGGTCTATTTCCATTCCATGACGCATTCGAATCTGTTTACCGTCGAATCGCACTTTCTCCCATCCAACACGATTGAGCAGCTTCTTGATCAATTCTTTGTCAGGATTGGCAGGTTGGCCATCGAACTTCCAAGCCTTCCGTAATAGCCCAGATGTGATATCAAACAACCCCTCGCTCAAGTGAAACGACTCGGCGGCATAGTTCAGAAGCTTCGAAGTCTCCTCATCAACACTGATCGGCTCGCCGTGGGCGTTGTTGATTTTGAAGATTACATTGTCATCACGATAGCGACTGAATTTGCGTTCAATGCGCATTGCTTCCGCAAAAGCAAGCGAAGCCAGTTCCCGGGCTTCGCTTTCAAGTTCGCATTCGATCAAGACTTCACAAGGGCTCGCCATCGCCGTGAATTCCGCCGCCCAATGCTGGGCTCGTCTTTCCAGACTGAATGGCTGTGCAACATCAAAAGTCACGGACGAATCCTGCTCTTAACATAAATGCATCCAGTTTTGGAAATAAATCATACTGGCGCAATTCGCCAAAGGCCTCCGGCGGGCTATTGTCGCTCATTTGTGTATAGTACTCTCCTGTCAATCGCAGTCGAGTAACCTCATTAAAGGGCAGCGTATATTCTAACCCAAGTGTTACTGCGTCAAATTTGGCGAGGCGGCTATCCGCAGAGGCATTTTCGGGTAGGGGAGCACCCTGAACTATAAAGTACCTGTGAAAATCCGCTTCCGATTGAGTATACCAGCGTACATGCGGCTGGATCGCGTGTCCGTTTTTCAACTGCCACGTGAAGAACATATCTGCCGTATGAGAGCTCACGCCCCAATCATCCCAGAAATACCGGTAGGCAAGGTCAATGGCATGGCCTCCAAGGTATCGTCGAACTTCACCAAAAACAGCGTGTTTGTTGCGCCCGGTTGGTCGTTTCTCATAAACGTAATGGTCGGGAACTCCCGGAGCAGTCGAATTTGCATCTTGCACTACGCTCAGTATCTTGTATGGATCGGTCAGATAGCCGGAAGAATGGCTGAACGAGTAGTTCATGCGTACAATCGTCTTTGGATCAACAATCTGGTTAACGCTGACCACTGCATCAAAGACGTCCTTGGCATGACTGATTCCGTCGTCTTCACCTTCGTGCTCGTCATCGCCACCATCACCGCTTGGAAGCGGCATTACTGAAAAACCGAGCGGTGCTCCACCTTCTGGATTGATCGCGTCTCGCGAATATGATCCCGATAATCCGATAGTCGTATTGCGTTGGAAGAGATCATGAGTGAGGCCGGCACTAAACCCAAGTGATGAGTAGTCATGTTCCGCCGAGAAATGAAAACCCGTCGAAACTTGCGTCATTCTGCCAATCGGACGGCCGAGACTGGCATCAACGGCAAACCGCGTGTCCTTGAAGGTATCATCAAGAGGGGTCTTGCCAACTTGCGTGTCATAGGAGCCACTGCCAGAGGGTCGAGTGAAAGTCTGAATTTTGCTCGACGGTGTCGCCCCATTCGGCGAAGGACCTGTCAAGCCGTCGTAGGTAAGTCGCAAACCCAACAAGTAATCGCCCCGAATGTGCTTGCTGATGCCAACAATTCCTTCCGCTGCGCTGACCCGGCTCTTCTCTGAGTAGATAAGCAGGGATGACTCAATTTGATCCTGATCTGCAGCATAGACTGTTGTGCTTCCTATTAGCGCCGCAGTCAAAGCCGTAATCGCGAACTTTACCGATTCGCGCTTCTTTAATTGCATCCGCAGCCTCCACCGCCAAATCCACGGCCGCCGCTTGAGGCTTCCTTGCTGAAGTAAATATGGTCATCCATCGACCTGTCAATTGCTTGTGCATCCATTTGCATCTGCGGCTTAGCCAATATGTCGCGCTCCCACACCTTCACGCCCATCGACGCACAGCCAATAACTGCGTTTGCTGCCACCAGCAACAAACAGATGGCGCTGATCCTTGAGGCTGTCATGACTCTCTTCACTTCTTTGGACCTTCCATTAACAACTTGCTTATCAGCGAGTCCATTTCTGGACCTTTGGCTGGATTAAATCCACGATGCTCAGACTTAAGTATACCGTCTCGTCCATAAAGATAAGACGAAGGAATAGCTTCGATTCCGAACTTCTCGGCAATAGCACCGGTGGAGTCATAGAACACTTCGAACGGCAACTTCATCTCTTCAATGAACTTTTTTGCCGCCGAACGATCTCGATCGAGGTTAATCGTCACGACCTTGAAGCCTTTGGCCTCATAGCGCGCGCTGATATCCTTTAGCCAAGGAAACGATCTGCGGCAGGGTCCGCACCACGATGCCCAAAAATCAACGTACACGACCTTACCCTTGAGTGATGATGCATCCTTGACCACGCCCGTGATCACGTTGATTGAATCTGGCTTGTTCTTAGCGAAGAGCTCACCAGTCGACGATACCAGGCAAATACAGAAGACGGCGATTAATGCAAGTGCTGTTCTTTGAATCACGAAAATCACCTCGACAATTAAATAAGTCTATCTATGCTTCTTATCGGCTGAAGCAAACCGATTTCCCAACATTTCATCAAGTAACTTAGAACTATACCCACGGCAGTGACTGCAGTTCCTAAGATAATCGAAGAAATCACTATTTCTCTCCATTTTATTTGATTCGTGAAGTTTTTGTCAATTCGGCGCCTTTTTCGTACCTTTACGTGATGACTACAGGACAATTGCACCATGTCGAAATCTATGTCAGTGATCTTGCCAAATCGACTGAATTCTGGGGTTGGCTGCTCGAGGAACTTGGCTATCGAATTTTTCAATCATGGAACAAGGGCCAAAGTTGGATTCTTGGGTCGACCTATATCGTGCTTGTCCAAACGGAGGATCGTTTCCTTGACGTTCCGTACCACCGTTGCCGGACTGGCTTGAATCACCTCGCGTTCCATGCACGTTCACGGGAGCATGTTGATGAACTGATTTGCAAGCTCACATCACGAGGCGTTAACTTCCTCTATCAAGACAAGCACCCTTTTGCCGGCGGAAGCTATGGTGTTTTCTTTGAAGACCCCGACCGCATCAAAATCGAATTGGTTTCGCCTGATTAGTCAGACATTCTCTGTATAGATTCAGGCTCCGTGGGATTATGAGAAATCACTTGCCGCCTCACGTCAACCCGATTAATGTGTGAATGTAGCTCACAACAATAACAATTGGCTTACTCTGTGGAGGGTTTGGCTTATGAAGAAAACACTGGTACTTGTCTTGATCTTTGCGGCTGCATTGCTTACCGCCGGATGCTTTGACTATGCGGAGCGGATGGAACTAAATGCCGACGGCTCTGGAATTCTGCATCAGCATATGGTGCTGAGCAAGAGTGCTCTGGACGGAATGATGCAGATGTTTGGCGAGCCCGCTTCTGACAGTTCGGTCAGCGAAGAAGTTGATAGCACAATGAAGTCCATATATAGTCGCGAAGATATCGAGAGCAGAATCGCAAATCTCAAAGGTGTAAAATTGATCGACTTCGTTGAGACTCAGAATGACTCCGAGTCAATTTTCGATATTAAGTATTCCTTCACCACCCTCGACGAGATTATGAAGGTGACCTCCGACATGAATGGCGGCGGTGGTGAAATGATGGAAGGTATGGCTCCCAAGAAAGAAGCCTCTTTTGTCAAAGAGAAATCCGGAAATTGGAAATTCACCCGTGACTTTTCCGACTCTTCAATGGACAATATGTTTGGTGCTCCTGCCGAGCCAGTGGCAGATACCGAAACTTCGGACTCACTAGCAGCCGAAGACCCCATGGCCGATATGGCAAAGATGATGCAGGCTATGATGCTCCAGGCTTTTGGCAATCATTCGGTCAAGCTTACGGTGAAGTTCCCAGGGACGATCACGGAATCGAATGCCACCAAGGTGGAAGGTTCTGAAGCAACTTGGGAATACAGGTTCGTCGATCTGGGCAAAGCTCCTCGTAATATCGAAGCGGTGATCAAGCCTTAGTTTTCGACGTCAATCTTCGTTGACATGACTTGGGCCGGCGCATCTTTGTGCCGGTCCTTTTTTCTCACTGCATAAGTATTCTATCAATTCGTTCTATTCTGAAACGAAAGTCTATAAACCGCTAATCTCACTCTCATTCATTCTGTTTCTCTGCCGATACAATATTGGACAAATATCCTTTGACCCCGTGTCGCCACCTTGCTCAACTCTCACTTTGGACGGACTCGGCGGGGCAGTTTTGAACATTGATTGGTGAAAAAGTGCAAGATTCGAAACAGTCCAAATCACTCGCGCTAAGAATTGCCCTGGGATACCTTCTTGTCGGCACTCTCTATATTCTGTTCTCCGATCAAATTGTCTCGGGAATGATGATCAACTCGGACGCAGTCTCGTCAATCACGTTTCTGCAGACGATCAAAGGGTGGTTGTTTATCACCGTTACGGCGACGATCTTGTATTTCCTGATTCATCGACACTTCAAAGCAATCCATAGATCGCGGCACGAACTACAGCTCCAGAAGGACCGCTACTTAAGTCTCTTCCAAAACGCACCGGTTCCGATTTGGGTCGTAGATTTTTCAAATCTCAAGAAGTATCTGACGAGTTTCGAATCTGAAGGCCGTTCAATTCGCGATGCTAAATGGGCTTCTGAGTCTGAGAAGCTTCGTGCCATGATTCATCAAGCTCGAGTTACAGATGTCAATTTTGCCACCTTGAGACTCTTCGAATCTGATGATCGCGATCAATTAGACCGTGAGATTGCAGCAACTCTTACCGATGAATCATGCGCCGTTGTTTTCACCATATTGACAGAATTAGGCACCGGCAGTCAACGCAGCGTCTGGGAAATGCCAATCCGGTCGCTTTCGGGAAGAGAATTGACAGTACTACTTTCGATTGCAATACCTCCGGGTAACCAAGAGACATGGGGCGAGGTTCATCTGATGATAAAAATTTCCGGCAAAGATTTGACTTCCAATGAGACAACCATCGAAACGTTCCTTGACACAGTTCATCCGGATGACCGCCAGGCGGTTCGTGATCGCCTGAACGCTCAGGGTGAGTATGCGACGTTCAGGGATGCTCCTTATCGGATCATTCGACCCGATGGTGAAGTGCGCTACATTCTCAGTCGCGGTGAAAAGATTCGAGACAAGTCCGGCCACGCGATTGGAATGATCGGTCTCGCACATGATGTTACCGACCGACGTCGAGAAGAAGAAGAACGTCGTCAACTTGAGGCGCAGCTTCGGCAGGCGCAGAAGCTAGAGTCGCTCGGCGCTCTGGCAGGTGGTATCGCTCACGACTTCAACAATATTCTGACACCGCTCTATGGTTACACCGAATTGGTGATGCAAGACTTGGATGAGAAGAGCCAAACGTACGAGGATCTCAGCCACGTGATGAAGGCAGCTGTTCGCGGCAAGGAACTAGTCCAACAGATTCTTGCTTTCAGCCGCCAGATTGAACAGGAGCGCAAGCCGCTGTTGTTGCACCATATTGTCAATGAGGTCATCAAACTCCTGCGCGCAAGCGTCTCGCCGACTATCGAAATAGTGAAGGAAAGTGATGCCGAAGTTGACGCCGTCATTGCTGACCCCGTTCAGATGCATCAAGTGATTATGAACCTCTGCGTCAATGCCTGCCATGCAATGCGAGAAACTGGAGGTCGGCTGACTCTCAAAATCGACTCCCAAGAAATCAGCGAGCAGTCAGCGGTCTCTGTTTCTGACCTAAAGGCGGGACACTATGTTCGGCTTCGCGTTATTGACACCGGCACCGGAATGGACGAGACTACCCGCCAACGCGTTTTCGAACCATTCTTCACTACCAAACCCGCCGGCGAAGGCACGGGTCTCGGCTTGTCTGTCTCTCGCCAAATCATCGTCGGTCACAAAGGCAACATTACTGTGGAAAGCAGGATGGGCGAAGGCACAGTCTTTACAGTATTGTTACCTTTGGCAAAGCTCGAACCTCAAATCAGCGAGCAGACCCGCTCTGGTCCTGCCCGAGGTCATGGCCGTATTCTGTTTGTTGACGATGAATCAGAGATTGCCGACTTAGCGAATCAAATGTTACGTCGATTGGGATATCATGTTGAGACAGCCCTCGATTGCAATGCTGCAAAGGCGAAGATCGAAAATCAACCGGCATTTGACGTCTTGATAACCGACCACGTTCTTCCCGAGCAAAGCGGATTGCAACTCGCCATAGAATTGCGTTCTCAAGGCTATCAGGCGCCAATCATTCTCCTTACCGGAGATGGCATTGGACTGTCTGACGAAGTAATTCGCCGTAGCGGCATTAACGCCTTCCTCAGCAAACCATTTAGCGCCTTCGAGCTATCGCAATCTATCCAGCGCGTCCTCGCAAAGAAGCTGGATACTGTCTCTCAAGTGTCGTAGCTGTCTAGCCAATATCAAACCCTTCCAATATCGCTCCACTTTAGTCAAGAAATCACTTGTCGTCAGATGTTGAGTTCTGCTACTTGTAGTCACTCACTCACCAATTCTATGGAGGATGTCGTGACTAGTCGTTCTCTCTTTCCGGAAATTGAGCCGTTTAAGATTTCGAGTCTCAAAGTCTCGAATTTGCATACGGTGGTATTCGAAGAAGTTGGCCGCCCGGATGGTGTACCTGCTGTGTTTCTCCACGGCGGTCCCGGAGTAGGAATCCTACCCGGATATCGCAGGTTCTTCGATCCGAAGTTCTACCGAGTGATCTTGCTGAACCAGCGGGGCGCCGGCAAGAGCACGCCGCACGCCGAACTTCATCAAAACACGACCTGGGATCTTGTTGACGACTTGGAGAAAGTGCGTTCGCATTGCAAGATTGACCGCTGGATTGTTTTTGGCGGGAGCTGGGGAAGTACTCTTGCTCTGGCATATGCTCAAACTTATCCGCGAAGTGTTGCGGGACTGATCCTGCGCGGGGTATTCCTCGGCCGTCCTGCTGAGATCGACTGGCTGCACAAGTTTGGGGCTTCCGAGATTTGGCCCGATGTCTGGGCAAAATTCAGCGGGTACATTCCCGAAGCCGAAAGGGGTGACTTGGTCGCAGCGTACAACAAAAGACTTACATCCAGCGACCCTGAACTTCAACGAACCGCAGCGAAGAGCTGGGCTTTGTGGGAGTCTTCCACTATGTGTCTTGTTCAAGACCATTCAGCGATTTCTGAAATGGCTGATTCCGCGTCTGCGCTCTCAATCGGCAGGATCGAGTGCCACTATACCCATAACCGGTTTTTCTTCAAATCTCCTGACCAGTTACTCGAGAACTGTGATCTGATTCAGGATATTCCGTGTCGGATTGTGCAAGGTCGCTATGACGTCATCTGTCCCGTCAAGTCTGCCTGGGACTTGCACAAAGTTCTGCCAAAATCCGAATTGCGAATTGTCGCCACTGGCGCGCATTCGCCAATGGAACAGCCAATGGCGCAGGAACTGGTTCGCGCGACTGAGGACTTCAAGACGCTACCCTGAAAATAAATATTGGTAGTCGCTCTCAACCTCGCTATCTTTCCAACGACTAATTGTTCGAGGACTCATACTATGCTCAGATTCATTCTCATTCGACTTATTATCAATGCCATCGCACTCTGGGCGGCAGCGACCTGGATTGAAGGCATTCACTTCGAGGGTACACCGTGGCAGATGGTGCTCGTTGCTCTTATTTTTGGCATAGTAAACGCGATAATCAAACCGATAGTAAAATTCTTTACATTCCCCTTTATCATTCTCACGTTAGGATTGTTGACATTGGTCATCAACGCCTTGATGTTGATGTTAACCGCAGCTATGACACCGATACTGCGCGTCGACGGTTTCTGGCCGGCATTCTTGGGAAGTATCGTTATTAGCCTGGTATCGATGATTCTAAGCTGGATTCTCGACAAGAAGAACGACTAATCAACCCTTTGCGTCGGTATAGTCTAGTTCGGAGCCCAATACGCTGTGGGGGATCAGATAGACCAGCAGATGCACCAACGTCGCGCTGACGTACCACCACCGCCCCTTTCCTGTCCTTGAATCGCGCCAGATTGCGATTATCCACATCAGCATTGCCAGAGCAGTCTTGTTGTCAGTTAAGTCGTGCCCGAAAGGCCATCCTGTCCAGAATGCGCCAAAAGCGTATTTTTGTACAATCGGCCCAAGTATCAATCCGCCAACAAAGAGCAAGATTGCTGTCAGCATAGCGAGCCGTTTAGTTTCATTCGGTCGGGCAAGTGCCTGGAGGCCAGTTCGCGTTGCCAAAAGCATTGAACAAAACATGAACAAGACATGCGGCGCCAGGATTCCAACGGGCACGGGTCCTTTAAACCGAATCACCACCGGCTCACTGGCCATGCGAATGTCGCCGCCGGATTGGAGACTCAAGATTACATTATACTCCAACTTTCCTGCCGGAGGCTGCATTGGAAGGGACGCCATCAGAGTATCGCCGATTCTGCTCAAAGGAGTGATAGACCATTCGTCACGGCTGTTAAGTCGCCGCCACTCCAGCCTTCCGGAATAGTCGTGATTTGTGATAACAACTCGAACCGGCGCATCGGATACAGACTCGTAAGTCGTACGGAATTTGGATTTAACAGTTTCGCCGGTTGGCAGTGTCTTGTTTACTCGGACTGGATAGGAAGGCCCCGTCATGCGTTGGTACACAACCGAGCCAAGCGTGATTACGGCGGCAAAAATCCACAAAAGGTATGTCTTGTTCAGTCGATCCATCTAAGTCGTTCCCGTTGTCATGAGTCAATATGCACAATTCAATCCATGGAACGCAAGCTACTTAGGTGTTGCAAATGGTCATCATGATTTATTAGAATAGTGTCCGATAACTGGTCAATGATCTATTCCTGAATACTTAGAGTGAAATGGCAAAAGAATGACAAGTCGCGTTCTAATCACAATTCTCAGCATAGTAGCTTTCTCACTGCAATCTCATTTCCAATCGTCGGCGCGAGCGGACAATTCAGCCAATACCATCACTGAAATTTCCGGTGTTGCGCGGCTTGGCGGAAGATTGCTTCTGGTAAGTGATGACCAACCCGGCTGCTACTTCGAATTGAAAATCGAAGACCCGTCAGCGTCCGTGATTCCGATCGATCCCGCGAAGCTCAAGCGTGTCACAATGAAAGGCTGCGAAGCTGCCAGTGATTTTGAAAGCATTACCGTGCTCGGTGACGGACGAATCGCAGTCCTCTCCGAGGACCTGCACTCTCTCTTCTCGGCAACCAAAGTTGGCGGCAAAAACTGGGGTGTACTCGCTCAATTCAATCAGACTGTGACTGAATTTGGCAATCGAGGACTTGAAGGTGCGGCGGCGTTTCCGCTGCCCAGTGGCGCTTCTAAAGTAGCTGTGGTTTGGGAAGGCGGCTACCCGGCAATGACTTCGTTGCCAGAACAAATTCAAAATTCCCTTGGGCACAGTCCGCTGCAGCCTATTCTCATCGTCTTTGACGTGCCCCGAAATGTCACTGGGCTGTTCGTAGACGATTCCACAAGCTATCGAGTGCTGCAAACACCGAAGTTGAAGGACGCAGGAAATAAGGACTCGGCGCCAATCCCGCTTGACTCAGAGTTGCCGAAGTCGATCGAAATCTCACCGCAAAACGCACCGCCTTTCGCCCAGCGCTATCGTGCTCCAGATCTGGTTTGGCACTTTTGGCAAGAAGATGATGTTGTCGACACCGGTCTAATCGTACTGCTCTCATCCGAGAATGCACCCCTTCGGGGATCTGGGACCAAGCGCGAGTACAAGTTCAAGGACTTGCAGCGTTATAACCTGCAGGGTAAACCCGTCGGTAGCTCTATCGAAATCAATGCCTTGGTCAAACCGATCTTCGAGTCAATTACACCAACCCAGATGGCCTATTGGTCGAATCTGATGAAGGACCACTTTGGCAAGATCAAGGTTGCACTCGAAGAAAAGAACTGGGAAAACGTGAATTGGGAAGGACTCGACTGGTTTGTACGCGGCCAAAGTCTGGTGCTCGTCTATGATGGCGTGCCGGCCGATCCACCATTTGCTGTCGTAATACCGATTCCTGACAGTTGGAAGTAGACCGTGGCATCGGACCAGACTTCTCTCCTTCGATATCTATCCATTGGATTGCTCGCGTTAGTTTGGATATATGGGATATACGACCTTGCCCAAGGGGAGAAGCAGTGGGACTTCAAAGCCTATTACTTCGCCGCAGTCGCGCACGAGCGAGGCCTTGATGCCTATGACACTCGGGTTACCGAACAGATTGCCGGAACCCCGATCAAACTTTCCTATGTCTACCCGCCCTTAACATTGTGGTTCTTCCGACTGTTTACAATCCTCGATTTCGAATCTGCGTACTTTGCCTTCTTGATTCTCAAATTGATTTCGCTGGTGGCTCTGTGCTTGCTGTGGAGGCGGAACCTATTTGAGGGCGAGGATGACCTTCTCTTCCTTTGGTTCGTGACTCTTGCCTACGCTTCAACCGCATATTGGGACTTCGTTGCCGGAAACATCGGTGTCTTTGAACAAACGCTGTTTTGGATAGCTATGGTGGCACTCTTGCGAAAGAAGATGATCATATTCACCGGCGCAATAGTTGCGATTTCGTTCTTCAAACTGACTTTCATCGTATTCTTGGTTTTGCCTCTTCTTTGGCGGGACAGGAATGCTCTCAAGTACGTCGCCATGGGAATTGCCGTATTCGGCGCTTACTTGCTTGCGAACTACTTGGTCGCCGAGCGCGAATTCAAGATGCTCTTGTCGGTACTTGGTGTCATAGATGAACGTGGGGAAGTCTACAACCACTCATTGCTTGCAATGGTGCGCGACTTTTTCGACAAGTCCGAAGTTGCGAAGTATTTCAGTTCCATTCCTTCAGTCGTTCCCAATGCAATCTATATCGCTGTTGTGATTGTCATTCTGGTCATTAGCTGGCGTGCTTTAATGAACCGCCGTACCCGAATTGGTGAATCATTCACTATTGAGTCAATCTACCTTGCCTGTCTGGTGTACGCTTTGGCAATGCCGCGAATGAAAAGTTACTCGTTCATCCTGTTGATCCCGGCAAGCTACTATGTTATTCGAAAGTGCGTCAAACCCGAGGCGTTCATCTACCTGTTCATGATCCTTGCACTCACCAAGTGGACGCCGCTGCCAATGCCCGATTTCATTCGCTTTCTTTGGTGGTACTTCCCTTGGTTATCGGCCCTGCTAATTTGGATTCTCTTTGTCAGGCACTTGACTCAATCGAAGGATACTGCGCAGTTGATTCAGCGCTGATCGGCAATTTGGAGAAGATCGGTCACAAAAAAAAGCAGGGGCCCCCGGCTTACACCGAAAGGTCCCATGCACCGATGTAGAATGACGAGACGAATCTTTTCGTCCCCTCCTAAGACAGAGTATCGACAGGACATGTTCGTACATTGATACTGAATTCAGAAATAGTAGATAGTCTTTTGAAATCGCGGTCAGACCTAACGAAAACGGGCTGAAAAACAAAAGGAGCTCCTCCCTCACAAAGGAGCTCCTCTATCCCCTCCTCTTCAGTACCCTTCACCGCCAAAGTGTTTCTCAAGAGTAACTGACTTCGGAGTTTGTTATTGCAAGGTCTGTGCCGATTCAACTCAAATTTGTCCAGCGACCGTTACTCTCTGATTGACAACACGTTACGTAGATGCGGATAGTGTCGTGTCCTGCGCTGTCTCTTGGTGATTCGCAGAACCTGCGCTAACCTGCAGAAGCCTATCGATTCGCTAGTCTCGTAAGATTATGTGTAACAGGATGTTGCGTAACCGCAAACTATGCGTAGTGTGGCCGCCTGAGCCTTCGCTTTTGGCGGCCACTGAATGGGGATAGAGTCTGAAAGACTACTTGTTCTCGGCAAACATCGTTTTGTGTACGAAACCTGCCAAGATACCGCCGATAATCGGCGCCAACCAAAAGACCCAAAGCTGTGAAATCGCCCAATCGCCAACGAAAATTGCCGGTCCGGTACTGCGGGCCGGATTTACTGAAGTGTTGGAGACTGGGATACTGATGAGATGAATAAGCGTGAGCATCAGCCCAATTGCAATTGGGGCAAACCCTGCCGGTGCGCGCCTATCGGTCGAGCCAAGAATCACCATCAGGAACATGAATGTCATCACTATCTCGCAAACCATCACGGCCATCAGGGAATATCCGCCGGGCGAGTGCTCTGCAAACCCGTTGGACGCAAACCCGCCCGCTGTCGAGAATCCAGCCTGACCGCCGGCAATTACGAACAAAATTCCAGCTCCCGCGATACCGCCGAGCACTTGAGCAATGATGTAGGGGAGCAGCTCTTTACCGTCGAATCTTCCGCCAGCCCAAAGGCCGAATGACACTGCCGGATTGAGATGACAACCCGAGATGTGACCAATGGCAAACGCCATCGTCAACACCGTCAATCCGAATGCCAGTGAGACCCCCAACAACCCGATACCAACATTTGGGAAGGCAGCAGCCAGGACTGCGCTGCCGCAACCGCCGAGCACCAACCACAACGTTCCTATGAACTCGGCGCTAAGCTTCTTTGTTAGTGACATGTGAATCCTTTCTTTGTCACGTTATTTTTCCTCTTCACCGTGTTAACCGTGAGTAATCTGCTTCGCCCGGCAATCGGTTACGAAGCAGGATCTATTGCTGTCATAGTTTGACGGCAAATTAGTTTAGTGTTTGAAACTGTGCAAGATTGAAATCGACAGAGAAATGCTCGTTCGAATCGCTTATTCCGATTCTTTGTAGCGAGGTTACGAAAACGGCCGGTGGAACTTCAACCGGCCGCTACACTGCGGGAATTACTTCGTTTTTTTCGCTGTATGCACCGAAAGCCCGTGCACATCGTGAGCGGCTTCCATGACCGCTTCGGCAAGTACCGGATGGGCATGGAACACGTCGCCAAGCTGTTCGGCAGTCATTTTCTGACTCATCGCAACCGCGACTTCGTGGATGAGATCCGTTGCGTGGGCGCCGACGATATGCGCTCCCAATATCTTGTCGGTCTTCTTGTCGGCAATGATCTTCACGCCGCCGACAATCTCCCGCTCGGCTTTCGACTTGCCCAGAACGCGGAACTGGAATTGTCCGATGCGAATCTCGTGCCCTTCCGATTCAGCCTTCTGTTGCGACAAACCAATCGAACCGACTTCCGGGTCGGTGAAAATCGTTATTGGTACGGCGTTATAGTCCACCTTCTTGTTCTTGCCCAGTGCATTTGCAACGGCAATCTGTCCCTCGTACGAGGCAGTATAAGCCAGCAGATAGACACCGGCGCAGTCGCCGATAGCGTAAACTCCCTTTGCCGAGGTCTCCATCTTGTCGTTGACCTTGATCGAGCCGTTCTTGTTCATCTCAAGTTTCGCTGCATCGACGTTGATGTCGTCGGTATTGAATGACCGCCCGATCGCTACCAGCACTCTTTCCGAAGTCAGCGCTTTGCCCGACTGGAGTTTGCAAACAACACCTGCCGGAGTCTCTTCCACGGAAAGTACTTTTCTCTCCAGTGAAGATTTCCGCCCCGTGTTTCTTGAGTTCGCGTTCAATCATCTTGGACGAATCAACATCCTCAAGCGGCAGAAGGTTCGGAAGCATTTCCACAACATTGACCTTTGTACCGAGCTGCGCCAACAGGCAGGCAAACTCGCAGCCAATAACGCCGCCGCCGATGATCGTCATCGTCGCCGGTATCGATTTGGGATAGATCAACTCGTCGGAAGAAACAATCGTATTGCCGTTGAACGGAAATGCCGGAATATTCATCGGCCGACTTCCCGTCGCGACAATGATCTTGTCGGCTTCAATAACCTTGGTTGTGCCGTCCTGCATATCCACCGCAAGTTTGTTCTTGGCGTCGAAATAGCCGAATCCGTTGTAGGTTGTCACGCCATACGACTTGAACAAGAACCCGATGCCCGAAACCAGCTCGTTGACGACCTTGTTTTTGCGTTCAACCATTTTCGCCAGATTGATTTGCGGTGTGCCGGCGATGTCAATACCGAACTCGGCGGCGTCCTGAATCTTTCGATACAGGTGTGCTGTCGCGATGAATGTCTTGGTGGGAATACAGCCCCAATTCAAACAGATTCCACCCAGCTTGTCTTCCTCGATACAGGCGACTTTGGCACCCATCTGAGCGGCACGAATCGCGGCGACATATCCGCCCGGACCGCCTCCCAATACTGCTATATCATATTTTTCAGCCATATCAGATCCTTTGTATGAACCGACTAATAATTACATATCAATACGCCCCGAATCGGATTTTAGGTAACACGAATAGCATCAAAAGTAAAGGGATTTTGCGCTCGCCGGGAAACGGCGAAATCCGCTTATGGGGTATGCAGAATAGGGGAGCGATATGATATTTAACCCGATAGATTGGTCCCGATGGATCGACGTTACTTCATTCAATCACTGGGCTTGATAGCAACTGCGGCTGCCGTCAACGCCGAATCATTGTTCGGCACAGAAGCTGGACCACGGCTCGCCGTTACTATGGACGATCCGAACAGCTATCCTTCACCTTTGATGAGTCCAGCAGAGCGTGACGAAAACATCAGGCGCGCCCTCAGGAACTCCGGTCTGAAAGCCGCTCTATTCGTTTGCGGCGAGCGGGTCGACAATCCGGCAGGGAAGACCCTGCTCAAGAATTGGGACGTGGAGAGCAATCTCATCTGCAACCACTCCTACTCGCACTGGTACCTGCCCTCAAAGAAGATCAATCTCGAAGATTACACCGCTGACATCACTAAGTGCGAGAAGCTCATTTCACATCATGGCAACTTCACCAAGCTGTTTCGCTTTCCATATCTGAAAGAGGGCGACACAATCGAGAAACGCGATGGCGTCCGCGGCTATCTGAATGCTCATGGCTATCGCAACGGCTATGTCACAATTGATGCTTCGGATTGGTACTACAACCAGCGGCTCGAATCAGCACTCAAGAAAAATCCCAAGACCGACCTTGCGCCGTACCGCGATGCCTACTGTGCGCACATACTCGATCGTGCCAACTACTATCGCAATCTGTCACTTGATGTGCTTGATCGCGAGATTCCTCACACGTTGCTGATTCATCACAATTTGTTGAACGCGCTCTTCCTTGGCGACCTCATCGCTATGTTCAATTCTGAAGGCTGGGAACTGATCGATGCCTCCGGAGCTTATGTCGACCCCATATTCGCTTCAAACCCCGACATCGTTCCCGCCGGTGAAGGCATTGTCTGGGCGCTGGCAAAAGAAACCGGCCGATTTGAGAATCGACTGCGCTACCCAGCGGAGGACTCGGTGTACGAGGAAGCGGCGTTGGATAGTCTCGGGTTATGATCGAATTTGTGGTTCCGTGTCGCGTTTTTTGAACGTCCCAAGAGGACGTGACCTCTTAGTCTTTCTTCTCTAAATTCTCCTTTCTCAAATAAGTCGTTCGACCCGGGTCAAACTGAAGGGATCACCTGGACAACCGGCGGTGGAGCGGCTTCTGGGAGAGAAGCCTCCAAACCTGGCGAGTGAAGCTCGCGGTGGTACTCTCGGGTCGGAGCCGAGACGAACGGAACCGCAATCCTAGGATATTCCGGCTCTTCCGGACAAGTGTACACTCCGGAATAGCCGCTTGCGGAAGCCGTGTTCGGGCGCCCTCTGAGTTCGCGGCGGAACATTAGTCCCTCTACTAATACCAGCGCACAATAATGTGCGCATAGTCACTACAGATTTTCTTGAGGCGTGTTTGGCGCAATATCAAGATGCAGAAGGGTTTGGGTTGTTACCTCGGCGGTACACTCGAAACGCCATCGGGATCAGGAGTGCGTCAGGTCACAATCCCGTCCACGCTGACGCTTGGCCGGGCTCAAGAGCCTGACGCAACGGCGCAAGAAAGCGGTCGATTTGAGGTTCGCCTGCGCTACTCGCGGAGGATTCGGTTTAGAGAGCACGGAAGTGGATTGTTCCCCCGACGAGTAAGTGCCCAGCGTCAAATGGGCGTTGAGGTGCTGCCACCCCCCTATGATCGACGCCCGCCCCTCCACGGTTGATGATTGTCCCCCCGGTGCCCACCCCCAGCAGAAGCAAACACACCTCTTACTCCTCCCACTTCGGCGGCATGCAACGCACCGGATGGTCCGTCCGATATCCTAAGTAATAGTCCGCCTGCATTAGCTTGTGGATTTCGCGCGTACCCTCGTAAATCGCCGCGCCTTTCGAGTTGCGGAAAAATCTCTCCACCGGATACTCATCGCTGAATCCATAAGCACCGTGAATCTGTACGGCATTGTAGGCGGCTTTTTCGGCTTGGTCGGTGCAGAACCATTTTGCCAACGAAGTCTCCCGCGTTGACCGCAGCCCTTTGTTGCGCAGCCAGCCGACTTTCATCCAGAGATATTGACCCGCTTCGTACCCGTAAATCATCTCCGCGAACATCTCCTTGACCAATTGATTCCGCGTAAGCGCGTAATCCTTGCAGGCATCCATGCAGGCGCGAATCAGCCCGGTCGACCCGGCAGCGACGGTGTAGCGACCGCCATCGAGACATGACATGGCAATCTTGAATCCTTCACCCTCGTTGCCAAGAAGATTCTCAGCCGGAACTTCGACATCGGAAAGTGCAATCCATCCGGTCTTGCCTGCGCGTACGCCAAGTTTGCCCGTGATCGACCCCGTAGATACGCCTTTGAATGTGCGCTCAACAATGAATGCCGACAATCCTGTGTGATCGCGTTTCTTCTGTTTGCCGGTATCGGTCCACGCGAAGATTAAAAACATATCGGCGACTTCCGAAAGCGAAATCCACATTTTCTCGCCGTTGAGGATGTACTTTCCGCCCGCCTTCTTTGCCGTGGTGAGAATACCAACTGCGTCCGATCCGGCCGAAGGTTCGGTCAGTCCAAACGTCCCGATCTTCTCGCCCTTGGCTTGTGGAATCAGATACTTTTCCTTCTGAAATTCATTGCCCCAGGTAAGCAGCGTCAGCGAGTTGAGTCCGATATGTACTGAAAAAGCCACTCGCGCCGAGGTGTCGACATATTCCATCTCTTCACAGACGAGACCGAGTGAAATGTAGTCGAGGCCCATACCACCATACTTCTGCGGAATACACACGCCGAGAAGTTCTGCGTCTTTGAGCCGCTTGATAAACTCCGGGTCGTTCTTATTCTCGCGGTCGAGATCGGCGATTTTCGGCTTAAGGTACTTGTGGGCGACATCACGCGCGATCTGCTGCGCGGACTTGTGGTCGTCGGTGAGTTCGAAGTCGATCATCGTTTATCTCCAATTAGATTAATTTCTTTCTGAAATTTCCACCACATTTTACCCTGAATAGTCCCGTTATGCAATACGTATCACGCCCCGGATTCCAAAACCATTTGTATAATCAGGCTATGATTCTGATCATACGACAATGTTGATTCGCATCCTGACATCACTCGCGCTACTGTTAACGGCGCCGTCGCTTCATGCCATTGACCTGGATTCCAACTACGTCGCGCAACTGCGGCGCGGCATAGCTTTCACGATGGTCGAGCAGTTCGATTCAGCGCGAAGTGTGTTTGCCGCCATGGTCGCTCGCGATAGTCTCGATCACGCTGCAATGCTATATCTCGCCGGTGTCGATCATGCCGAAATGATGGATAGGGAAGACTTCACCAATAAAAGGCAATTCGAGATGCTGGTGGAGAAAGCCATCGATCTCGCCGAGAAGGCGAAATCTAATTCCGACAAAGCGGCCTGGGCTTACCTGACAATTGGCAATGGCCACGCCTATGCGGCATCAATCGAAGCCAAAGCCGGAAGCTGGTGGACCGCGATGAGACGCGGATTGAAAGCCAAAAGCGCGTATCTCGAGGCGCTCGAACTTGACCCGACTTTGTATGATGCTTATCTCGGTCTTGGTACTTATCACTATTGGAAATCCGCCAAGACAGAATTCATCAACTGGCT